>NZ_QXFM01000055.1 GCF_003584015.1 Aurantiacibacter xanthus | reverse complement strand
GCTACAGCGTGCAGGTCGCCACGCCCAATGCGGGGGCCTTCGATGCGGCGCTCAGCGCGGTGCGCGGCACGCCGGGTGTCAGCGCTTCGGCGGTCACCAGCACGGCCATCGGCGGCACCTCGGTGCTGCGCGTGACCTTCGCGGGCAGTCTGTCGGACTTTGCCGCGGCGCTCAGGGCACGCGGCTGGCAGGTGACCGAGGGCACGGGCGCGCTGTCGATCACGCGCTAGCCGCGAGGCAGCCCGGTCATGGAGCAAATCGCCCTTCCGCTCAGCCCCCGCTCCAGCGGGCCTGCCGCTATCGTGGTCGGCAATGCCAATGCGCGCGTGGCCGAGGCGCTGTCTGCGCCCGGTTCGTGGCCGTTTCGCACGGCCGTGCTCACCGGGCCGCCGCGCTCGGGCAAGAGCCTGCTCGCGCGCTGGTTTGCCGACAGCGGGCAGGGCGAGGCCATCGACGACGCGCAAGACCTGCCCGAAGACGCGATCTTCCACCGCTGGAACCGGGCGCAGGAAGCGGGCACCCCGCTGTTGATCGTGGGCGGCACCCCGCCGTGGGAAATCACCTTGCCCGACCTGCGTTCGCGGCTGGGCGCGGCCTTGCAGCTCGCCATCGGCCAGCCCGACGACGCCATGGCCGCCGACCTCATCCATTCGCTGGCGCAGGAGCGCGGGCTGGCGCTGGGGCCGGGCGCGGCAGACTATCTGGTGCCGCGCGCTGGCCGCTCGTGGGCTGAGCTTGAGCGGCTGGTGCTGGCGATCGACCGCTTGTCTCTCGAACGAAAGACCCCACCTACGCTCGGCATCTGGCGCGCCGCGCTGGAGGAAGTGACCGGTCCGCAAGAGCCGCGGATGCTATGATCTTGCCCCTTGCGGGTTTTGGTGAGAAACTGGGCCAGCTATGTTTGACCGTCTGATTTCCTATCTGGACTCGGTCCGGGCGCGCGATCCGGCACCGCGCTCGCGCTGGGAAATCCTGCTCTATCCGGGCTTCTGGGCGCTGGCGATGCACCGCGTGGCGCACTGGCTGTTCGAGGCGCAGATGTTCTTCCTCGCGCGGCTGGTGAACCACACCGCCCGCTGGATGACCGCGATCGACATTCATCCCGGCGCCACGATCGGCAAGCACTTCTTCATCGACCACGGCTTCACCGTGATCGGCGAGACGGCGGTGATCGGCAACAATGTCACGATTTACCAGTGCGTGACGCTGGGCGGCACCAACCCCACCAACGGCAAGGGCGGCAAGCGCCACCCGACGCTGTGCGACAATGTCATCATCGGCGCGGGCGCGCAGGTCATCGGGCCGATCACCGTGGGCGAACGCGCGCGCGTGGGCGCCAACGCAGTGGTGACCGACGATGTGCCCGATGGCGCGACGATGATCGGGCTCAAGGCGCGTTCCACGCTGGTGCCGGCGGAAACCTGGCTGCGCGAGTTCATCCCCTATGGCACCCCTTGTCAGGAGCCGTGCGAAGAACCGCGAGAAGCCGGTTCGAGCGAGCGGGTGAAGCAGCTTGAGGCGGAAGTGGCCGAGCTGCGCCAGCTGGTCGAGGCGCTGGCCGCTGAGCGTCAACTGCCCGATGCCCGCAAGAGCGGCACCGACTGTTGATGCAGCCGGGCGGTAACGGGGCCACTATCGTTCCCTTTCCCGGCGGTCGCCAGCCGCAGCAGGTGGGGTTCGACCGGCTGGAACTGACCCGCATTCTCGATCTGTACGGGCGGATGGTCGCAGCCGGAGAGTGGCGCGACTATGCGATGGATTTCTCGAAAGACTGCGCCAGCTTCGCTGCCTTCCGCCGCACCGCTGACGTGCCGCAGATGCGGATCGAGAAGCGCCCGGCGCTGCGCCAGCGGCAAGGCATGTGGGCGCTGTTCGGCGAGCACGGGCAGGTGCTGAAGCGCGGTCACGAGCTGGCCGGCGTGCTCGCCCCGCTTGAGCGGCGGCTGGTAAAGGCGGTCGAGGACTAGCGTCTTAGACATTGCCCCCACCCCCAACCCCTCCCCTTGGGGAGGGGTTGGGGGTGGGGGCTCGACCTTGGTGCTGGATGCTGGCGGGGAAACTCGATCCCAACCCTTCCCCAAGGGGAAGGGCCTTGCCCGAGGCTCTAGCCCAGTTTGGCGAGCGCCGCTGGAAGATCGTCAAAGTGGTCGATCAGCACATCGCCGCCGAGGTCGCCCACCGGCACATCGTGATAGCCGAAAGACAGCGTCACCACCGGCACCCCGGCGTTGCGTGCGGCGCGCACGTCATAGGTCGAATCGCCAACCATCGCCGCGCGCGTGCCGCCGCAATCCTTGATCGCCGCCAGCAGCATGTCGGGCTCAGGCTTGCCGCGGCCGGGGCCGCAGGTATCGCCGCCGTAGATCGCGGCAAAGTGGCGCGTCATACCAAGCGCCTCGATCAATTGTCGGGCAGGCTGTTCGAGCTTGTTGGTGCAGACCGCCAGCTTGCAGCCCTTTGCGGCGAGGTCGTCCAGGGCGGCGATCACTCCGTCGAAGGCGACCGTGTTGTCGGCAATATGGGCCCAGTAGTGCGTGAGCAGCACATCGTTCAGCTCGGCCACGCGTTCGTCGCTCGGCTGTTCGCCCTTGGCTTCGAGCGCGCGCCGCAGCATCAGCCCCGCGCCGCCGCCGATAAAGTTGCGGATCTCGCTCTCGGGGATGGGCTCGTACCCGGCGAAAGCCAGTGCGTGGTTGACCGCCGGGGCAAGGTCGCGGTTTGAATCGACGAGGGTGCCGTCGAGGTCGAACAGGATCGTATCGAAAGGAAAATCGCTCATATGGGGGCATGTGGCGAAGGCCGGTGGAAACCGCAATGGTTTGGTGGCATGGCCGCCTCAAGGAGAAAGCTGCATGACGTCGATCGCCGCCATTGTTCTCGCCGCCGGGAAGGGCACGCGCATGAAAAGCGCGCGCCACAAGGTGCTGCACGAGATTGCCGGGCGCGCGATGATCGACCACCTGCTGGCCAGCGTCGAGGCGCTCGGGCCGGAGCGGCTGGTGACTGTGGTGGGCGAGGCGCGCGAGCAGGTGCAAGCGAAGCTGGGTGAGCGCTCGGCCTTCGCGGTGCAGGAGCCGCAGCTCGGCACCGGCCATGCGGTGCTTCAGGCACAAGGCGCGCTGGCGGGGTTCGAGGGTATTGTGCTGGTGCTCTATGGCGACGTGCCCTTCGTGCGCACCGCCACCATGCAGGCGATGATCGCGCGGCTGGAGGCGAAGGATGCGCCTGCCGCCGTGGTGCTCGGATTTCAGCCTGATGACGCGCTGCGCTATGGCCGGGTGATCGCCGATAAGGCGGGCGCGATCTCCAAAATGGTCGAATACAAGGACGCCAGCGCGGATGAGCGCGCCTGTACCCTGTGCAACTCCGGCCTGCTCGCCGCGCGTGCCGACGAATTGTTCGCGCTGCTGGCGCGGGTCGGCAACGATAATGCGCAGGCCGAGTTCTACCTGCCCGATATCGTCAATATCGCGATTGCCGATGGGCGCACCTGTGCGGTCGTCACCACCGACACGCCCGACGAGGTGGCCGGGATCAACAGCCGCGCCGAACTCGCCGCTGCCGAGGCGCAGTGGCAGCAGCTGAAGCGCGAGGAGGCGATGGCTGATGGCGTAACGCTGCGCGCGCCCGAAACGGTGTTCTTCAGCTGGGACACCGAGGTCGCCGCCGACGTGGTGGTGGAGCAGAACGTGGTGTTCGGTCCCGGTGTGACGGTGGCAAGCGGCGCGCGCATCCGCGCCTTTTCGCACCTTGAGGGCGCGAGCGTGGGCGAGGGCGTCGAGGTCGGCCCCTATGCCCGGCTGCGCCCTGGCGCGAAGCTCGAAGCGGGCAGCAAGGTCGGCAACTTCGTCGAGATCAAGAACGCCACGCTCGGGGTCGGGGCCAAGGCCAACCATCTCACCTATCTCGGCGATGCCACGGTGGGCGAAGGCGCGAATATCGGTGCCGGCACCATCACCTGCAATTACGATGGCTATTTCAAGCATAAGACCACGATCGGCCCGCGGGCCTTCGTCGGCTCGAACTCGGCGCTGATCGCGCCGGTGACGATTGGCGCGGATGCCATCGTTGCGGCGGGCAGCGCGGTCAGCCGCGACGTAGCCGATGGCGAACTGCGCATGGTCCGCGCCGAACAGCTGGTGAAGCCGGGCTGGGCCGACCGCTTCCACGACGCGATGAAGAAGAAAAAGAAGGACGTGTCGGGCAAGTAAGATGGCGAGATCGATCGGTTTGGCGCTTGTGAGCGGTGTCACTGCAATGGTGCTGAGCGCCTGTTCGAGCGAGGCGGATAGTCCGGTCGCCACCGCCTCTGAGGCTCCGTCGCCTGCCACTGCCACCCCGGACGAGGAAGCGCCGGACAATGGCCGCGTTCCGCTCACCGCCGGAACGACGGCAGCGCAAGCGACGACGCTATGCGCTGCCGACGAAGCGCAGATGTTCAGCTGCACCCTGCGCGGGGGCAGGATTGCATCGGTGTGCCTCGCCCAAGGGGCACAGGGCGAGTTCGCGCAGTATCGCTTCGGCCGTCCGGGCGCTGCGCCCGAGCTGGTCTGGCCGACCAAACCGGGTGAGCAGATCGAATGGGCCTCGGCGCCGTATTCGGGCGGCGGTGAGGCGCAGATGAGCTTTGCCGTGGGCGATGTGCGCTATGTGGTTTACAGCAAGGTCGTGCGGACCAACTTCACCCCCGGCGAGACCAACGATCCTGCCATAACCGACGGCGTGGTGGTGCTTCGTTCGGGGAAGGTGGCGGCCCGGTTCTCCTGCGATGGGACGGAGCTGAAACCGGTTGATGTCAATGCTGCGCGCGCCCATCTGCCCGAAGCAGGCGATCTGTTCACCTACGATACCGAATAGGCCGGGCAAGGCGCAGGCAAAGCCGAAACGGCCTTGCCGCCAGCCGGCCTTTCCGGTGCTCATCATAGTAAGTCTGGAGTTCTCGAATGTGCGGAATCATTGGCATCGTTGGCAACCAGTCGGTTGCCCCGCGGCTGGTCGACGGGCTGCGGCGGATGGAATATCGCGGCTATGACAGCGCGGGTGTCTGCACCTACCACGATGGCCAGCTGATCCGCCGCCGCGCGCAGGGCAAGCTCCTGAACCTCGTCGCCGAGCTGGAGCGCAATCCCGCGCCGGGCACTATCGGCATTGCGCATACCCGCTGGGCCACCCACGGCGCGCCGACTGAAAACAACGCCCACCCCCATGCCACGCCTCAGGTCGCGCTGGTGCACAACGGGATCATCGAGAACTTCCGCGAGCTGCGCGAGGAACTGCGCGGCACCGGGCGCACCTTTGAGAGTGAAACCGACACCGAGGTCGTCGTCCATCTGATCAGCCGCGAAATCGAGGCGGGCAAGACCCCGCAGGAGGCGGTGCAGGCCGTGCTTCCGCGTCTGCGCGGAGCCTTCGCGCTGGCGATCCAGTTCCGCGACTATCCCGATCTGCTGATCGGTGCGCGGCTCGGCTCGCCGCTGGTGGTGGGCCACGCTGACGGGGAGACCTATCTCGGCTCGGACGCGCTGGCGCTGGCCCCGCTGACGCAGGACATCACCTATCTCGAAGAGGGCGACTGGGTGGTCGTCACCCGCGAAGGGGCGCAGATCTTCGACGCCAGCGGCGCCGAGGTCGAACGCGAACAGACCCGCTCGGGCGCAACGGCTGCCGCGATCGAGAAGGGCAACTATCGCCACTTCATGCAAAAGGAGATCTTCGAGCAGCCGACCGTGGTCGCCCAGACCCTGCGCTCCTACCTGCGCCCGGTCGAACAGCAGGTCGCGCTGCCGCAGATCGACTTCGACATCTCGGCGGTGAACCGCGTAACCATCGTCGCCTGCGGCACCTCCTACTATGCCGGGATGGTGGCGAAATACTGGTTCGAACAGTTCGCCCGCGTGCCGGTCGACATCGATTTCGCCTCCGAGTTCCGTTACCGCGAGCCGGTGCTGGAGGCGGGCGGGCTGGCGCTGTTCATTTCGCAGAGCGGCGAGACCGCCGATACGCTCGCCGCGCTCAAGCACTGCAAGGCCGAAGGGCAGGTCATCGCCGCCGTCGTCAACGTGCCGACCAGCTCGATGGCGCGCGAGGCGGACCTGCTGCTGCCGACTCACGCCGGGCCGGAAATCGGCGTCGCCTCGACCAAGGCCTTTACCTGTCAGCTGGCCGTGCTGGCCGCGCTTGCCGCGCATTTCGCGGTGAAGAAGGGGCGGCTCGATGCCAGCGAAGAGGCCGAGATCGTGCGTCATCTGCTCGAAGCGCCTGCCGCGCTCAATGCCGCGCTCGATCATGACGAGACGATTGCCGCCATGGCGCACCTCGTCGCCCCGGCGCGCGATGTGCTCTATCTCGGGCGCGGGCCGGACTTCCCGCTGGCGCTCGAAGGTGCACTGAAACTCAAGGAAATCAGCTATATCCACGCCGAGGGCTATGCTTCGGGCGAGATGAAGCACGGCCCGATCGCACTGATCGACGACAAGGTGCCGGTGATCGTGTTGGCGCCCTCGGGTCCGCTGTTCGAGAAGACGGTCTCGAACATGCAGGAGGTGCAGGCGCGCGGCGGGCAGGTGATCCTGATTTCGGATGAAGAGGGCATCGCCGAGGCTGGCGAGGGCTGCATCGCCACAATCCCGATGCCGAAGGTCCACCCGCTGATCGCGCCGCTCGTCTATGCGGTGCCGGTGCAGCTGCTCGCCTATCATGTCGCCTGCGCCAAGGGCACCGATGTCGACCAGCCGCGCAACCTCGCCAAGTCGGTAACAGTCGAATAGATCAATATAATCGGTTTCTGGCTCAGGCGCTTTACGGGGCACTAACCAATTGCTCGCTATTGGCGAGGGGTGAGTGACGGGCATTCCGATCTGCCGAAGCTGCCGTTGCGCCTGAGCGCATTGCAGGTTCTGGGACTGAAGGACACCAAGGGCGGTGACTGGTCGCGCCTGCGGAGCCTCCAGTATGCCTCCTTGTACAAGGAGGCGCTTGCCCGCGCCGTGGCGAATGCCGGGGCGGTGCTGGTGGCGATTTCGATCTTTTCCACCCATGTGAACGGCGTGGTGCTGTTCCTGTGGAGCCTGGCGCAGCTCTCGGTGATGCTGATCCTCGTTCGGATCGATCGCAAGTTCGCCAGCCTCGATAGCCGCCCGATGCTGCGCAGCGAGTTCTATGGTCACATGCTCGCCATAGGCGCGCTGGCGGCCTTGTGGGGTTTTGCCCTGCTCGATTTCGTGCCGCAGGGCGAGTTGGTTGACCATTTCGCGCTGTGGGCGATCGTGGCCATGCTGGTTGCGGGCGCCTCGGCGACCTTGAACCCGGCTCCGGCGAGCCCGGCCTTGTTTGCTTTCATGACCGGGATCGCGGGCACGATTTCGTTCCTTGTGGCGGGTGACTGGTATTTCGTGGCGGTCTGCGCTTCCTTTGCCTGCATCGCCGTTGGCAGTGCGGTTTCGACCGGTCGGGTCCACCTTGCCGCGCGGATTGCCGAGGTGGGGGTGGCGGAAAAGAGCGAGGTCGTCTCGCTGCTGCTGCGCGAGCATGAGGCCAACGAGGCCGACTGGCTGTGGCAGATCGACATCAACCGCAAGGTCCGCTCGCCCTCTCCGCGCTTTGCCTATGCGCTTGGCCGGGATCGTGCGGCAATCGAAGGCGTGCCGCTGCTGCGCCTGATCGCGGGCGAGAGCCCGCGCGAGGCGGCTGAAGAGGAAGGCCTGCGCCAGCTGGCCGAAAACCTGAAGCGATGCGAGAATTTCTCCGACCTGCTGGTGCAGGTGCAGCTGCCTGACGGCCATCGCTGGTGGCAGCTTTCAGGCGCGCCGATCATTGACGAAAAGGGCAATTTCCGCGGGTTCCGCGGGGTCGGCTCGGATGTGACCGCCCAGCGCGATCGCGACGAGAAAATCGCATACCTCGCGCGCTATGACACGCTGTCGGGCTTGCCGAACCGCTTGATGCTGAACGAGGCTCTGGGCGACGCGCTGCGCTATTGCGAGCAGTGGAAGACGCGCTGCGCATTCCTCATGATCGACCTCGACCGCTTCAAGTCGATCAACGATTCGCTTGGCCACCAGATGGGCGACCGCCTGTTGGCCAAGGTCTCGCAGCGGCTCGCCTCGGTGCTGGGCGAGGGCGAGATGTGCGGCCGCCTCGGCGGTGACGAATTCGCCGTCGTGATCCGCGATGCGGGCAAGATCGGCGATGTCGCCCGGCTGTGCGAGGCGATCATCACCAGCCTGTCGAAGCCTTACAACCTCGATCACCACACCCTGTTCATCGGCGCCAGCGTCGGCTCCGCCGTGGGCCCGCGCGATGGCTCGACGGTGGAAACGCTGATGCGCAATGCTGACCTGGCGCTTTATCGGGCAAAGGACGAGGGCGGCAACGTCCACTTCAGCTATGTCCCCTCGCTTCACGCCGAGGCCGAGGAGCGGCGCGTGCTCGAAGGGAGCCTGCGCCGCGCGATTGCCAACAACGAATTGCAACTGAACTTCCAGCCGGTGGTCGACGCGAACAGCGAGGATGTGGTTAGTTTCGAGGCGCTGCTGCGCTGGAACAGCTGCGAGCATGGCATGGTCAGTCCGGCCAAGTTCATCCCGCTTGCCGAAGATACGCGCCTGATCGTGCCGATCGGTAACTGGGTGCTGCACAACGCCTGCCGCGAGGCGGCCAAATGGCCGTCACAGGTGAAGATCGCGGTCAACGTATCCGGCGAGCAGCTGCTCGAACCCGACTTCGCCGACGAGGTGGTGCGGGCGCTGGCCGAATCGGGCCTGCCGCCGCAGCGGCTCGAAGTGGAAGTCACCGAAAGCGTGTTCCTGCGCGACGGGCGCACCGCGCGCGAGACGCTGGAGAAAATCCTCGCGCTTGGCTGCACGGTGGCGCTCGACGATTTCGGCACCGGCTATAGCTCGCTCGGCTATCTGCGCTCCCTGCGTTTCTCGACCATCAAGGTGGACCGCAGCTTCGTGCTCGGCGCGAGCGAGGGGAGCCAGGAAAGCGTCGCGATCATCAACGCCGTGGTCGCCATGGCGCGCAGCCTCAACATGACCACCACCGCCGAGGGGGTGGAGGATCAGGAGCAGGCACGGATGATTCGCGATCTCGGCTGCAACAAGATCCAGGGCTATTACTTCGGGCGCCCGATGGCCGCCGAAGACGCCCGCAAACTGCTGCGGATGAAGCGCGAAGCGGCGTAGCTCGTTCGGGCGAGCATCCTCGGCTGCGAATCCCTCGCTAGTTACGGGGCATCCTTCGACAAGCTCAGGACAGGCTCTCCTGCGGGCGCGCGGCCGCGCTTGCGGCCCTTCGGCAGCGAAGATCGTAACTGGCGGTCAGTCGCCTCAGGCGACCGCGAGGCTCGCGAGAATGCTCTCGAACATGGCGCGGCCGTCGCTGTTGCCATGGGCATCCTCGATGGCGCGTTCGGGGTGCGGCATCATGCCGAGCACGTTGCCGGCCTCGTTCAGCACACCGGCAATGTCGCGCTGCGAGCCGTTCACCGTCTCGCCATAGCGGAAGGCTACGCGGCCTTCGCCTTCGATCCGGTCGAGCGTCTCGGCATCGGCGAAGTAGTTGCCATCGTGGTGCGCGACCGGGATACGGATCGTCGATCCGGTCTCATAGCCGCTGGTGAACAGGCTCTGGCCGTTCTCGACCGTGAGCGGCACGGTGCGGCAGACGAAGGTCTGTCCGGCATTGCGCATCAGCGCGCCCGGCAGCAGTCCGGCCTCGGTCAACACCTGGAAGCCGTTGCATACGCCGAGCACCGGCACGCCGCGCTCCGCCGCCGCGACCACGCTGCGCATGATCGGGCTGTTGGCCGCCATCGCGCCGGAGCGCAGATAGTCGCCGTAGGAGAAGCCGCCGGGCAGGGCGATGAAGTCGAGCCCGTCGGGCAACTCGGCATCGCCGTGCCAGACGCGCAGCGGCGCGGTGCCGGAAATCTTCTCGATTGCCACCGCCATGTCGCGGTCGCAGTTCGAGCCGGGAAAGGTGATGACCGCGGCGCGCATCAGGCGGCAACCTTCTCGATGCGGTAGTTCTCGATCACCGTGTTGGCGAGCAGCTTCTCGCACATGTCGGCGAGCACTTCGTCGCTGGTGGTGTCGGCCACTTCCAGCTCGATCAGGCGGCCGATGCGCACGTCCTCGACGCCGGCAAAGCCGAGCCCATCAAGCGCGTGGTGCACAGCGCGACCCTGCGGATCGAGCACGCCGGGCTTCAGGCTGACATGGATGCGGACTTTCATGGGCTTTCTCGCGAATGGAATTTCGGACCGGGTGTGACCGGCCTATGGCTATTGCCGCGCCTGCGCACAAGGGGGCAGGTGGCGTGAACCACAGCCGATGTGACAAATGCGCTGCGCACGGCAGAGGTGGCTACTCGCCGGGACGCGGCATCACCGCGATTTCGAGCCGCTCGTCGGGCACGAGGAAGCGCTGCGCCGTCGCGGTGAGGTCCGCCGCGGTGAGCGCGGCGATCTTGGCCCGCCCGGTGAGGAACCGCTCGGTCCGCCATGGCTCGGACTGAACCTCGTCGGCGACCTGTAGCCAGCCGGCGTTGGTCTTGAGCAGGTTGTCGTAGGCCTCCAGCAGCGGCTGGCGGGCGCGCAGCAGCAGGTCATCGTCGATCCCGCCATCGCGCAGCCTGCCGAGCGTATCCAGCATTGCCTCGCGCGCTTCGTCGACATGCTCCGCGTTAAGCGAGGCCGAGAAGCCGAAGGTGCCGTAGCCCGGATAGGTGCGCGACTGTGAGGCATTCGCCGAGGGCGAATAGGTCTGACCCAGCTCCTCGCGCAGCGAATCGGTGAGCGCGATCCGCGCCACCCGTTGCAACAGTTCGAGCCTGAGGTTGGTGTCGTGATCCTTGTCGTCGGTGGTCGGCCAGATCATCGTCAGGCTGGCCTGATCCGCGGGCCCATCGTGATAGACCACCCGCGGCGAGCGATCCTGCGTGAATGTGCGCGTGAGGTTTTCGGTATAGGGCCGGAACGCAGCCTCGCGCTGAGGCAGGGCGCCCAGCGTGCGGGCCACCAGCGCAATCGCGCGGTCTTCGTCGATATCGCCGACGATGGTGAGTTCGATCGCGCCGTGGTCGAGCCGGTCGGCGATGCTTGCGCGCAGCTCGGCGAACGTCATGCCGAGATAGGCGTCTTCGTCCTGAAAGGAGAAGCGCGGGTCGCCATCGCTGATGATGCGGCCGCGTTCGAAACCGAGCGCGGCGGCGGGGGTGGCGCTGCGGCGGGCGAAGAAGGCGCGCACGTTCTGCCGCGACTGCGCCTCGCCTGCCGACCGGAAGCCCGGATCGCTGATCGCGGCGGCAAACAGGTCGAGTTGCAGTTCGAGATCGTCGGGCGTCGTGCCCGCGCCCATCTGGAAGCGCGATTCGTTCGAGGCAAAGCCGAATGACACGTTGCGCCCGGCAAGGATCGACAGCAGCTCGTCATAGCTGTGCTCACCTAGCCCGCCCTGCGGCAGGAACGAGGCCAGCCCGGTTGCCAGCGGGTTTTCTCGGGTGTTGAGCAGGTCGCCGCCATCGAGGTTGAGCCGCAGGAGCACGCGGTCGGCCTGAAGGGCGGTCTGCTTGAGGTTGAGCATCACCCCGTTGGCGAAGGTGATTTCGCGAATGCCCAGCTCTGGTACGCGCGCATCCTTCACCACCACGCCGGGGGTGCCGAAATCCTGATAGGCGAATGCGCTCAGCGCCTCGTCGGCGGGCGGACTGACTTCGCGCGCCATGCCCTCGGTCCATGCCGTGCGCAGCGCGTCGGCACCGCCCTCGGGGGCAGCTTCGCCTTCGTAGCGGATCAGTGGATCGTCGAGCGGCACCACCTCCTCGCGCAGTGCGGCCAGCACCGTCTCGGGGGTGATCTCGGGGGCGTGGGCGGTGAAGCGTTCGAGCGCCGTCTCGGGCGTGGTCGGCACCTGTCCGTCGCGCAGCAGTGTGACCGCGCCGGTGACGAAGGTCGAATTGGGGCGGGTGGCAGCGCCTGCTGCATTGGCGGTGATCGCGGCGCGATAGTTGGCGAGCTGCTCGGCCACTTCAGCTTCGGTGAAGCCGAAGGTCAGCGCGCGGCGATACTCCTCCTGCGCCGCCTCCAGCCCGCGCTCCCACGCGCCCGAGATGGCATAGACGGTGAGCGAGGTGGTGCGCCCCTCCTTGCCGACATCGCTGGTGGACAGCCCTGCCGCGCGGAACGGCGGATCGTCGCGCCGGGTCATCCGTTCAAGCCGCCGGTTGATGATGTCGTAGCCGATGGCGCGCCGTAGCCTGACACGCCGCGCCTCTTCGGTGTCGGGCCCGCCGAGCCAGGGGCCGTGGCGGCTGACCGTGATGCGCTGGGCGAGCGCGGGGTCGAGATAGATGGCGGTCTTGCCGGCGAGGTTGACGTCTACCGGGCCCATCCTTGCGGCGGGCACCGGCGGTTCGGCCTGCCAGCTGCTGAAGCGCTCGCGGATCATCGCCTCGACCGTGTCGGCATCGTAATCGCCAACGACGATCAGCGCGACATTGTCGGGCCGGTAATAGCGCTCCCACAGGGCCTTCAGTCCGGTGCCGGTGGCCGCGCTGACGGTTTCGGGCAGGCCGCCAGGAAAGCGCTGCGCCATGGCCGAGCCGGGATAGCTGAACGCCAGCGAATCCTTGGCCGAGCGCTGCTGATAGGTGTCGCGCACCGAGATTTCGGAGAGGATAATCCCGCGTTCGCGCGCCACCGCCTCCTCGTCGAAGGTCAGCTCGCTGGCAGTCTCGCGCATCAGCATCAGCGCGGTGTCGAGCAGTGCAGTGTCGTTGCGCGGCAGGTCGAGCCGGTACAGCGTGGTATCGAACCCGGTGGAGGCATTGGTATCGGCCCCGAAGGCCAGCCCTTCGCGTTCGAGCAGCTTCACCATCTCGCCCTCGGGCAAGTGGGTCGAGCCGTTGAAGGCCATGTGTTCGATATAGTGCGCCCAGCCTTGCTGTTCGTCGGTTTCGGCTGCGGAGCCGAAGTCGACCCACAGCTGCACCAGCCCTTGCCCCGGCGGGGTGGCATTGGGGCGAATGATGTAGCGCATCCCGTTGGCGAGCACGCCGGTGCGATAGGCAGGGTCTTTCGGCAGATCGCTGGCGGCGAAAGGCCAGGGATCGGCGGCAGCGGCCACCGGGGCCTCGGCCGCATATTCGGGCGCCTGTGCCGCCGCCGGGGCGGTGAGGGCAAGCGAGAGGGCGAGCGCGGGGGAAAGCGTCGCGAAGAGCCGCGCGCGATAGGCAGGACGTGTCATTGCCGCCCTTGTGGCGGCAATGAGCTGAACCTGCAATGATTGCGCAATGACAGCGCGCGCGGGGGCCCTTACTTCTTCGGCTTGCCCGGCGTCGGACGCATGCGCGAGCGCATCGCGTTCATGTCGACCACTTCGCCGGGGCCGTTGTCGTCGTCCTGCAGCAGGCCGAGGCGGCGGGCGACCTCCTGATAGGCCTCCTGCTCGCCGCCCATGTCACGGCGGAAGCGGTCCTTGTCGAGCTTCTCGCCCGTCTCGAAGTCCCACAGGCGGCAGTTGTCGGGGCTGATCTCGTCGGCGAGGATCACCCGGCTGTAGTCGCCGTCGAAGATGCGGCCGAATTCGAGCTTGAAGTCGACCAGACGGATGCCGATGGCGGCGAACATCCCGCACATGAAGTCGTTCACGCGGATCGCCATCGCGGCGATGTCCTGCATTTCCTCGGGGCCGGCCCAGTTGAAGCAGGCGATGTGCTCTTCGGCGACCATCGGGTCGTTCAGCTCGTCGCTCTTGAGGTAGTACTCGATCAGCGTGTGCGGCAGCGGCTCGCCTTCCTCGATCCCGAGGCGCTTGGAAATCGACCCGGCGGCCACGTTGCGCACCACCACCTCAAGCGGAATGATCTCGACCTGCCGGACCAGCTGCTCGCGCATGTTGAGGCGGCGGATGAAGTGGGTGGGGATGCCGATGTGGGCGAGACGCGTGAACACGTGCTCGCTGATGCGGTTGTTGATCACGCCCTTGCCGTTGATCGTGCCCTTCTTGGCGGCGTTGAAGGCGGTGGCGTCATCCTTGAAGTACTGGATCAGCGTGCCCGGTTCGGGGCCTTCATAGAGGATCTTGGCCTTGCCTTCGTAGATCTGGCGGCGACGGGACATGGGGCAAACCTCGTGATTGGAGAACAATGTCTGCGAACAAAAGCGAGCGCCCCGGCGAACGAAGACTCACTGTCTCCGCATTAGCCGGGGCGCTAGGCGGCACCCTATACACGCGGCGTGGCGCTCTGGCAATTGCGGCATGGTGCCGATGCGGGTAGGGGGCGGCGAACGATCAGGGGAGTGTTATGAGATATTCACACATGCTCGGCGTGGCGACGGTTTTTGCCATCGGGCAGCTTGCCGCACCCGCGCTGGCGCAGGAGCGTGATCGGGCGAACGAGGACGATGTGATTGTCGTCACCGTGAAAAGCGAGCCGACCGCGCTGATCGACTATCCGGGCGCGGTCACCGCCATCGACCAGAGCGAGCTTCAGGCCCGCGCCATCGCCGATATTTCCCAGCTTTCCTATGCCGCGCCGAACGTGGCGCTCGACACCATCGGCACCTTCAAGGGCGTGGCGAACTTTGCGATTCGCGGGCTGGGCATCAATTCCTCGATTGCCTCGATCGATCCCGCGGTGGGGCTGTTCGTCGATGGAGTCTATCTCGGCGTCAATGCTGGCACGGTCTTCGATTCGGTCGATATCGCGCGGGTCGATATCCTGCGCGGGCCGCAGGGCGTGGCCTTCGGCCGCAATGTGACCGGCGGCGCGGTGCTGGTCGAGACGGGTGAACCGACCGACCAATGGGAAGGCCATGCGCGCCTCGCTTACGAGGGGCCGGTCGATTCGGGGCGCGGCGCGGGCATGTGGAGCGCGCGCGGCGTGGTCTCCGGGCCGATCAGCGATGCCGTGGCGATCCGGCTGGCCGCGCTGCACAGCGACGATGCGGGCTATTTCAAGAACCAGTTCGACGGCAGCAACTTCGGCAAGACCGAAACCACCGTGCTGCGCGGCGCGATCCGTGCCCGGCTCAGCCCCGCGTTCACGATCACCGCCAAGGGCGAATATACCGATGTCACCGGCGACGGCGCGGCGGGCCACAACAACGGCCTGTTCCCGCGCGACACCTTCGACCTTTCGCTCGACGAGCGCGGCTTTCACGACAGCGAGACCGGCTTTGCGGTCGTCCGCGCGGAGCTGGAGCTGGGCGAGGGCAAGCTCACCAACATCTTCGGCTGGCGATCCTACGATATCTCCACCCGCAACGATATCGACAGCTCGCCCAATCCGATCTTCTCGTCGGACACCCTGACCACGCAGGAGCAGTTCTCGAACGAGCTGCTCTATTCACTCGCCAGGGATGGCTGGCGGCTCTCGACCGGCGGTTACTGGTTCACGCAGGATGTCGGCTATGACGAGATCCGCAACCTCGCCACGCCGCAGTTCGGCGGGGGCAAGCAGAAGCACGACGTGCTCGGCCTGTTCGGCGAGCTGGGCTTCGATCTGACCGAGCGGCTCACGCTTACCGCGGGCCTGCGCTGGTCGCGCGAGGTCAAGGACGCCGAGGTGACTTACGTGCGCGCGCGGCCCGAATGTTCGGTGATCGCGGGCACCTGCCCGATCACCGGCGAGCGGGTGCCGGACGAGAACAACGGCTTTGCCGACAAGCGCGCGTGGGAGAACTGGTCGCCCCGGCTGGTCGCGAGCTACGCCGCCAGCGAGGGCGCGCGGGTCTACGCCAGCTGGTCGCGCGGTTATCGTTCGGGCGGTTACAACTTCCGCATCACTCAGCCCGCCTCTTTCGAGGAGGTCGCTGCCGCGCTCGGCTCGCCTGCCTATGACGAGGAACGGGTCGACACCTTCGAGCTGGGCGCCAAGTGGCAATCGCCGGGCCGCGCGGTGTTCCTGCAGGGTGCCGTGTTCCGCAGCGAGGTTGACAACATGCAGCGCGAGGTCGTGGTGGCGAGCGCCACCTCTGGTCTGGCGCAGTCGGTTTACAACACCGCCGATGCGCGCATCACCGGCTTCGAGGGCGAGGCTACGGTCCGCGCCGCACCGGGGCTCGATCTGGCCGCGAACCTCGGGTTCATCGACGCCGACTATGTCCGCGTGTTTTACGACATCTCGGGCGATGGCGCGATTGACGGCGCTGACGTCGCACTCGAACTGCCGCGTGCGCCGCGCTGGACCTGGGGCGGCAGCTTCACCTACGAAGCCGACCTGTGGGGCGACAAGTTCGTCCGCGCCTTCGCGACCTTCCAGCACCGCGACCGCTTCGCCTATTCGGACAACAACTTCGGCTACAATGACGCCGCCAACCGGGTCGACGCAACACTCGCCTTCGGGTGCCGCACCTGCGGGATCACGCTGAGCCTGTTCGGGCGCAACCTGCTCGACGAGGTGCAGTTTGGCGGCGATGTCCCGCTCTCGTTCTCGGGTGGGCCAAATTCCAATGGCGTGGATCGCCCGTTCGATCCGCACCCGGCGCAGGGCACCTTCTCGCCGATGGCCAAGGGCCGCGTGCTCGGCGTGGCGCTCGATTTGGATTTCTGAGCCCGTCTGAAAACCGGAAAGAAAAACGGCGGGGATCGCTCCCCGCCGTTTTCGTATGTGGCGGTGGCGCAGGCCTCAGAGGCCGACGATCCCGCCACTGTCCCGCTTGACGACAACCACCGCCGAGCGCGGACGGCCCGAGGCGGTGCCGCTCTGGCTTTGCGGCCAGTTGCTGCCCGGTGCATCGTAGGTGCCGTTCTCGCCCGGATGCTGGATGCCCACGAACAGCGTGCGCCCGTCGGGCGTGCTGTCCACACCGGTGATCTCGCACTGCTTCGGCCCCACCAGGAAGCGCTTGAGCGTCGCCGCCGTGGCTGCGGCACCGGCAATCGTGGTCTGCTGCGCGGTCGCGCCGGTCGAGTCCTTGTTGGTGATGGTGACATTGCTGCCATCGCCGACATGGCCCGGCAGCGCGGCCAGCATCATGCAGTTGGTGCGGTCGGTCAGCGCGCCGTCGTCGGTCTGGATCCACAGCAGCGGATTGATCTGACCCGCCGCATTCTGATCGCGCGAGAACCACAGGCCGTCGGGGCTGGAGAAGTCGTTGTCGGCCGTCAGTCCCGAGATGTTGACGTTGGCGTCGGCATCGGCCGAGTCGGCACCGAACAGGTAGATGTCCCAGGCAAAGCCGGTGGCCGCGCCATCGTCGCCCGCTTCGCGCAGGCGGATGATGTGGCCATTGGGGTTGCCGTACTGGTTCGAGCTGCCCTTCGGGTCGTTGTAGTGGCGCGGGTTGGCCGCATCGGTGCCGTTCAGCGGACGGTTCGAGGCGTTGTTGTTGGTGAGCGTGAGGTAGACCTCGCCGCTGACCGGGTTCACCGCGGTCCATTCGGGGCGGTCCATCGGCGTCGCGCCCACCGCGTCGGCCGCAAGGCGCGGGTTGACGAGGATGTCGGCCTGGCTCTCGAACACATATTCGGGGAAGCCGCCGGTCGCCGGACGGTTCGGCACCTGGCCGAACACCAGCGGGAGCCAGTTGCCGGTGCCATCGGCATTGAACTTCGCGACATAGAGCGTGCCATTGTCGAGATACTTGTCGCCCACCGCGAGGCGGTTCGAGGCGTTGGCGTCGGCGGCATCCCAGTTCGTCGCCGAGACGAATTTGTAGAGGTACTCACGGCGCGAATCGTCGCCCATGTAGACGGCCACCTTCTTGCCCGGCGTCAGCTTGCCCACCCATGCGCCTTCGTGACCGAAGCGGCCCAGCGCGGTGCGCTTGCGCGGCGTGGTGCCGGGGTTGTACGGGTCGATCTCGACCACCCAGCCGAACTGGTTGGGCTCGTTGCGATAGTCGTCGGTGGCAGCGCCGGTGCCGGCGCGGGCGTCCCAGCGGGTGAAGATGTCCTGCGTGGGCGTGGCGCTCGACCAGGCATAGTTGCCGGTGGAGCTGCGCACACCGTAGCGGGCAAGCGCGGTCTGCTCGCGGTCGCTGCGGTTGGCCGTATCCTCCTCCGGGCCCGAGCTGGGACGCTTGAAGTAGCCGGCCCAGTTCTCTTCGCAGGTCATGATCGTGCCCCAGGCGGCATAGCCGTTGGCGCAGTTGTTGATCGTCCCGCGCCCGGCGGTGCCCGACGGCGAGTACTTGGTCTTGAGGTAGTCGGTCCCGGCAACCGGGCCCTTGAAGGTGGTGGCCGTGTTCGGGGTCACGCGGCGGTTGAACGCGCTGTTCTGCACGTAGGACCACTTGCCCGTTCCATCATCCTTCACCTCGACAAAGCTGAGGCCGTGGCACTCGATTTCCTTGATCGCCTCGGCAGCGGGGCGTGGGCCGGACGAAAGGTTGGTCGGGCCGTTGGGGTGGAGGTAGGTCTCGGTGATGTTCTCGTGGTTCTGCACCAGAATGCCGCGCGCGCTGGCGCTGTAGTCACGCTCGCCGGCGGCGTTGAGGCCGAAGAAGTGCAGCGCATCGCCATGGTCGCCGATGCGCGAGGCGAAGTCGGTGTCGGTGCCGTCGTTGGCATAGGCCGAGGTGCCCGCGATGATCGGGTCGCCCAGCGCGGTGAGCACGCTGACCGAATATCCGGCGGGAACCGTCACCACGTCGTCGAGGTTCTTGGCCACTGCATTGAAGTTCAGCGCCGCCGGGCTGACGGTGATGACCGTCTCGTCACTTTTGGTGCCGTTCTCAGCCGAGAAGCGGAAGGTGAGCGGGGTGGCCGAAGCGACCGCCGGGGCGACGAAGGCGACCGTATTCTGGTCGATCTGGATCAGCGCGACTTGCACGCCGCTGACCTGCGACCAACTGTTGCCGCCGGTGCCGCCCGTGACCGTGCCCTTGAGGGTGACGTAGTTGCCCGAGGTGGTGGCGGCATCGGCCCCTGCATTGACGGTGATGGCCGAGCCCTTGGGTGCGTCATCGTCGTCGCCACAGGCCGAGAGGAGGGCGGTGCCGAATACGGCAACAGCGCTGGCCTGCAGACCGCCGAGAATGGTCTGCCGACGCGAATAGCGATCGTCGATAATGGCGTTGAGCGAGCGGTTGCCCGATTCGTTGGTATCGACGTCGCCGTCGCTGTAGCCGATTGAGATATTGGACATAATGACCCCCATTCAGGAACTGGTGTGCCTGAATTAGGGGATCATTTTGACGTCCAGTGGTCCGTTTGCGGGCAACTTGGCGACGATTTTATGTCCAATCGGTGTTCGCGATCAGCTTGCGAGCTTGGCCGCCGTCGTGCCGACGCGCTTGCCGAGGTAGCGGGCTCCGGCCAGTTCGGTGTCGCTCGGCTGGCGCTTGCCATCGGGCCCGGCAATGGTGGTTGCGCCGTAGGGTGCGCCGCCCTTGACCTCGTCGACGCCGTTCTGGCCCTCAAAGCCATAGTCGAGCCCGACGATGGTCATGCCGAAGTGGAGCAGGTTGGTGATCATCGAGAACAGCGTCGTCTCCTGTCCGCCGTGCTGCGAGTTCGACGAGGTGAACACCGCACCCGGCTTGCCGATCAATGCGCCCGAAGCCCAGACGCCGCCGCAGGTGTCGAGGAACGAGGCCATCTGGCTCGGCAGGCGGCCGAAGCGGGTGGGAGCACCGAACACAACGCCATCGTAATTGCCGAGCGCATCCGGCCCCTCGATCAGTGGATGGTTCTCGTTATGCGAGAAACCGAAGTTCTCGACGATCTCGGCAGGGGCGGTTTCGGGCACGCGGCGGATGTCGCATTCGGCGCCGCTCTCCCGCACGCCGTCTGCGACCGCCTCAGCCATCTGCGAGGTGTGACCATAGGACGAATAATAGAGCACGAGAACGCGGGCCATGAGGTTTCCTTCGTTTGGAGGGGTTGCCAGAGGCAATGGGCGAGACCCCGCCCAGGTTCCGGCTTTGGGAAAATTTGCAATGATCGCAAGAAAAGCGCTGGAAGGCTCTTGCCAAGCTCGCGCAGCTTCGCCATAGGGCCGCTTCCAATTTGCTCGCCGGGCGCTTCGAAGATGTCCGACGCAGGAGCAATGCCTGGGTAGCTCAGTGGTAGAGCAGACGATTGAAAATCGTCGTGTCGGTGGTTCGACTCCGCCCCCGGGCACCACTCCCCTCAAGGGGAGCGGTGTGAATTATCCCTCTTTAGCAAGATCCTCGGGATCGGCAGGCGGGCCGGGCAAGGCATAGCCGTCGCCGAACCACTGCGCGAGGTCGCGGTCGCGGCAGCGGCTGGAGCAGAACGGGGAGAACTCCGCACTGCGGGGTTTCTTGCAGATCGGGCAGGGACGTGTGCTTGCAGTCATGATGTGAGTAGCTGGGCCTGCGGGGCCTCCAGCGCAAGGGCCGGGTCCACTTCCAGCCGGACTTGCTTGCCGGTGCGGCGCGCCAGCTCATTGAGCCATTCGGGCTTTATCTTGGCTTTCAGCGCCGGGTGGACGCGCAGTGCGAGTATTGCGCCCGTACCGTCCACCCGCTCGCCCACACGCAGCGCATAGCGCGCGGCCAGCCCGGTGCGGCTGGTGGCGAAGCGGTGCAGCAGCGACGGGCCTTCGAGCCGTGCCACGATATGCACGAAGCCGAAGCCGTTGATCGCGGTGCGTTCGTGCGGCCAGCCTTCCAGTGCCTGTCCGAGAGCCTCGTCGACAGCCTTGCGGTCGGCCTTGGCAGCGAGGGTTGGAAAGTCGATCCCGATCGAGCCGCCCAGATCGAGCAGCGGCACGGCTTCCGCCAGAGCGGGGACAGCAGCGAGCGCCAGCTCGCGCGGGGGCAGGTCGCCATCGATATCGGCGAGCGTCATCGCCGGGGTGGCGCTGAACAGCAGCGCGCCGCCGGGAAAGGCGATTTCGCCCGATGAGGCATTGTGCCAGACCTCTTCCCACATGCCTGCGGGGAAGCGATGCACCTCGCGTCCCTCGGTAAAGGGTGACGGGCTGGCAGCCTGTCCCTCATAAAGCCGCCCCTGCGCGCGTTTGAGGCGACCACGCTCGGCGATGCGGGCGCGGGTTATCAGGATCTGGCAGGTCGAGCCTTCGGTCACGCTGGGCGGGAGGCGGTCGACCAGCACCTCGGTGCCGTTATCGGTGAGCGCGGTGCCGCGCTTTGCGCCTGCCTGACGGGCGATCAACCTGGCGGACACCACAGCGCCCGCCACCAGCTCACCCGGCCATTGCAGTTTCGCCGCCAGCACCCGGTCGCCCTCGACCAGCAGCGCGCGGTCTTCGCCGATCCCGCGCTCGATCAGCCACTCAGCCAAGAGCGAACCCGGCGGCCTTGAGCAGAGCGCGCGTTTCGTACAGCGGCAGGCCCATCACGCCCGAATGGCTGCCCCTGATCCATTCGATCAGCGCCTCAGCCTGGCCCTGAATGGCATAGCCGCCGGCCTTGCCCTCCCACTCGCCGCTGGCGATGTAGCTTTCGATTTCCTCGTCGGAGAGATGCTTGAACTTCAGCTGCGTCTCGCTGAGCCGTTCGCGCATGCTGCCGTCAGGCGCCATCAGCGCCACGCTGGAGAGCACGCGGTGGCGGCGGCCGGAAATCAGCGCCAGACACTTGCGCGCGGTCGCCTCGTCCTCGGCCTTGGGCAGGATGCGCCGTCCGCAGGCAACCACCGTATCGCCCGCCAGCACGAAGCCGCTGCCATCGTGCGCGGCCCGCGCCTTCTCGCGCGCCATGCGCTCGGCATAGGGGCGGGGCAGCTCGCCCTTGTGCGGGGTCTCGTCGATCTCGGCGGGGGCAACCGCATCGGGCGCAAGGCCGAGGCGGCCCAGCAGATCGCGCCGCCGCGGGCTCGCCGAAGCGAGGATCAGGCGCCGTGCGGGCGTGGAAGCGGAAGGTGTTGCGGCCATGCCGCGCGCCTTAGCCGGTGTAGCCGGGCGGGCCGCCGCGACCGGGCATGAAGCGATAGGTGATGCGCGCCTTCGTAAGGTCGTACGGCGTCAGCTCGCACAGCACCTCATCGCCCACCAGCACGCGGATGCGGTTCTTGCGCATACGCCCGGCGGTGTGACCCAGAACTTCATGACCGTTTTCAAGCTCAACCCGGAACATCGCGTTAGGCAGCAGTTCGACTACCTTGCCGCGCATTTCGAGGAGTTCTTCTTTGGCCATATAACGTCCGGTGCTTTCTGTAACTCGGGAGGCGAGTGCGCGGCGCCATAGACTGCCAAGGGGCAAAAGGGAAGAGGGGCGGCAAATTGCCACGACATTCCTGCACAGAGCCTTAGCCTGCGTGCAATCTGCGATACAATTGCGACACTTTATTACCCCACATTGCTTGTGCCCTGTTGCCCCGCAGCACATACGCCATCGCGGGGGACGGGAAACATACTTTCAATTGCGTGAGGTAAGCTTGTCGTTGTCCCATCAAGTCAGTCGGCTGACGCTGGCCGTGGCGCTTGCCGCAGTGCCGGTCTTTCCGCTCGCCGCCGAGAGCGCGCCTGCCGCGCAGGCCGGGGGGCAGCCCGAAACCGGCCCCGAACCCGACGATCAGACCTATGACGAGGATACCATCGTCGTCAGCGGTGCGCGGGTCATCGGGCAGGTCGATGCGCCGCAGCCGCCGATCCTCGAACTCGATGCTGCCGATATCGCCGCTTATGGCGCTGGCTCGCTGTCGGAGCTGATCGAGGCACTCGGCTCGGACGTGTCGAGCAGCCGCGGGCGCGGTAGCGGCGGGCCGGTGTTTCTCGTCGGCGGCGTACGCATCGCCTCATTCCGCGAGATGCGCAGCTTTCCGCCCGAAGCGATCGAGAAGATCGAGGTGTTCAGCGAGGAAGTGGCGCAGCAATATGGCTATTCGCCCAATCAGCGCGTGGTCAACCTCATCCTCAAGGACAACTTCTCCAGCCGCGAAATCGAGGTCGAATATGGCCAGCCGTTCGACGGAGGCTTCTCGACGCAGGAGCTGGAGGGCACCTATGTCCGCATCGACGGGCCGAGCCGCCTCAACCTGAATCTCGACTGGAACAATTCGAGCCTGCTGACCGAAGGCGAACGCGGCGTACTCCAGGCTGAAAGCAGCAAGCCCACCTTCTCCACCGACCCCGATCCGGCCGACTACCGCAGTCTCGTCGCCGACAGCGCCAGCCTTGAGGCGACGCTCAACTGGGCGATGAGCCTTGGCGCAGGCACCTCGCTCAGCGTTAACGGCACGTTCGAGCGCGAGGACAGCCTGCGCCTGCAGGGTCTCGATACGGTGACGCTGACCGATGGCACCGACACCGTGCTGCGCGCGTTCAACGAGGGCAATCCGATCACTGTCGATCGGCGCACCGACACATATTCAGGCGCGGCCACGCTCAATTTCGGGCTGGGCGACTGGGAGATGACCGGCACCGCCGACGCCACCTTCGCCCATGCGCGCAGCGTGATCGGGCAGCGGATCGGTAGCGAGGGCACTCAGGCGATGCGCGATGCCGCCGAGGCGGGCACGCTGCCGCTCGATGCCGATCTCACCGGCCTGTTCGACCCCGCCGGCAGCGACACCGCGCTGACCGACACCTACACCATCAACACGCTGCTGACCGCCCGCAGCCTGCCGCTCTACCTGCCGGCGGGCGATCTCTCGGTCACGCTCACCACCGGCTATCGCTGGAACGGCATCGACAGCGAGGACACGCGCAACCCCGGTGTGACGACCGACCTCAATCGCGGGCGCTTGCAGGCGGGCGTCAACCTCGGCGTGCCGCTGACCAGCCGCGACGAGGACTTTCTTGGGGCGCTCGGCGATATCAGCCTCAACCTCAGCGCCGGGGTGGACGATCTTACCGACTTCGGCACGCTCACCAACTGGACCGCAGGCGTAACCTGGGGGCTGACCGACAAGCTGACGCTCAACGCCAGCTACATCAATCGCGAAGATGCGCCTTCGTTGAGCGAACTCGGTAGCCCCGAGATCCGCACGCCCAACGTGCCCTTCTATGACCTTGCGCGCGAAGAGACGGTGCTCATCGAGACCATCTCGGGCGGCAACCCGAACCTCGCGAAGCAGACCCAGAGCGACTGGAAGGTCGGCCTGCAATGGGAAGTTCCGGTGTTCGACCGCTCGAACCTCACCATCGACTATATCCGCAACCATTCGGAGAACGTCAGCGGCAGTTTCCCGACGCTGACCCCGGCGATTGAAGCCGCTTTCCCCGACCGCGTGACGCGCGATCTGGTGACTGGCCAGATTATCAGCATCAACCAGCGCCCGGTCACTTTCGCCGAGCAGGATGTCGAGCGGATCGCGGTCGGGCTCAACTTCTCGGGCCA
>NZ_QXFM01000054.1 GCF_003584015.1 Aurantiacibacter xanthus | reverse complement strand
CGAACTCGCGCCCCTCGGTGATGACCGGGGCGAAGGCTCCGGGCGCGACATGGCCGCCCGCCCACGGGTCATTGCCGCTATAAGCGCCGAACTGGCGGGCGATGGTGCGGGCATCGGCGTCGAGGCGGAAAAGAAAAGTCATGGTGTGGCTTGCTGGGAAGCGAATTCGAAAGGGACTGAATCGACTTAAATGGGGTGCGAAGCGGTCATTTGGTTATTCGACGTTGCTTCCATCGTAGACCAGCTCCGTCGTTTCTCTGTAAAGGCCTTCAACTATGCTTGCCTTATAGCAGTAAACCGGTTCTCCTCCGATTGAGAGGTCTTCAAAAGCAAGCTTGATGCACATTCGATCGGGTAAGCTGATTATCTGAACGTTCCTGCCGCGCAGATTTTCGCCAGTCTTGGCCTTCCATCGTCCGACCGCGTCTCTCACCGCAGGCGAAACCTCTTGCGCGTCTTTGTCGCGCCAATCATCTCCCACTTCCCCGATCTGCAGCAATTGGGTCGGCTTGCCGGGTCTGCCGACCGCATATCCCATCGCAAATGCGCCTACGATCAAGACGGAAGTAGCGACAAACCGCACAGGCTTTTCCATTCATCCATCCCCAGTTCCACCGGTGTCTACAGGAGCGACGAATGGGCCATTGGAAGAATGTCCGCAATGGGGGCGAAACCACACGCTCGAACTTTTCCGCGCCGCCTAGACCCGGAGCTCTGCCAGCGGTATCGGCGGCCATGGCTCAATTCACCGATCTTGCCGGCGGTCTGGCGTTCTTTGCCGGCCTGTTTGCTCTCGCGCTTGGCTTTGCCGAATTGCGGGTGCGGGGGTTCTATCTCGAATTGCTGTCCGAATGGGAGCATTCGCCGGGGCTGCGCTTCCTCACCGGTGTCGTCTTCGTACTGGGCGGAGCGGCGATCTATCTCGTCAACCCGTGGCAGGTGGGCGATCCACTGGCCATGTTCGCGACAGCGCTGGGCGGCGCGGTGGTGGCCGCCGGGCTGGCCTTTGTGGCCGTTGGCGAGCGCATGATGGCACTCGGGCGGCGTATGGTCGGCGTGCGGGGCAAGGGCTGGGCCTATGCGCTGGTCGCGGGCGGCGTGGTGCTGATCGTCGCCACCTTTGCCCGGATTATCTGATCCGCCCAAACTGGTCCCTATCTTCTCGGCGGAATGGCCTCTATAAGGTCCACTTGCCCCGGGGGAGCGCTGCCTGATCGCATCAGGCACGGCGCTTGAGAGGGCGGCACGAGCCGCCGACCCGCTGAACCTGATCCGGTTAAGACCGGCGGAGGGAGGGAAGCGGTTTTCTCGACCAGGAAAAACGCGGCCTTTTCTCCGGCAACGAGGAGAATTTGCATGGCCGACATCAACAGCAAGCTCGAGATCGGTGTCACCACCGGTCCTATCCGTGGCAGCCGCAAGGTCCACGTCGGGCCGCTCAAGGTGGCCATGCGCGAGATCGACCTTGAGCCGAGCAGCGGCGAGCCGCCGGTGCGTGTCTACGATACCTCCGGGCCCTATACCGACACTGACGCGACCATCGACATTCAGGCAGGCCTGCCGCAACTGCGCCGCGAGTGGCAGCTCGCGCGTGGCGATGTCGAGGAATATGCCGCGCGCACGGTAAAGCCGGAGGATAACGGCCAGCTCGGGCCGGATCGCTCGGGCGGGGTGCCCGCGTTTCCGAACGTCGCGAAAACGGTGCTGCGCGCCAAGCCCGGCGCGAACCTCAGCCAGATGCACTATGCCCGCCGCGGCATCATCACGCCCGAGATGGAATATGTCGCCGAGCGCGAAAACCTTGGCCGGGCAAAGCTGCGCGAACGGCCCGAGGGCAATTCGTGGGGCGCCGCCATCCCCGACTATGTCACCCCTGAGTTCGTCCGCGACGAAGTGGCGCGCGGGCGGGCGATCATCCCCTCCAACGTCAACCACCCCGAGGCCGAGCCGATGGCCATCGGGCGCAACTTCCTCGTCAAGATCAACGCCAATATCGGCAACTCCGCCGTGGCGAGCGACGTGGCGAGCGAGGTCGACAAGATGGTCTGGTCGATCCGCTGGGGCGCGGACACCGTGATGGACCTCTCCACAGGCCGCAACATCCACGACACCCGCGAATGGATCATCCGCAACTCGCCGGTGCCGATCGGCACCGTGCCGATCTATCAGGCGCTCGAAAAGGTCGGCGGCATTGCCGAGGATCTGACCTGGGAGGTGTTCCGCGATACGCTGATCGAGCAGGCCGAACAGGGCGTCGACTACTTCACGATCCACGCCGGGGTGCGCCTGCCCTATGTGCCGCTGGCGGCCAAGCGCATGACCGGGATCGTGTCGCGCGGCGGCTCGATCATGGCCAAGTGGTGCCTCGCGCATCACAAGGAGAGCTTCCTTTACGAGCGCTTCGACGAGATCACCGAGATCATGAAGGCCTACGACATCGCCTATTCGCTGGGCGACGGTCTGCGCCCCGGCTCGATCTACGACGCCAACGACGAGGCCCAGTTCGCCGAACTCTATACGCTGGGCGAGCTGACCAAGCGCGCCTGGGAGCAGGACGTGCAGGTGATGATCGAAGGGCCGGGCCACGTGCCCATGCACAAGATCAAGGAGAACATGGACAAGCAGCTCGAAGCCTGCGGCGAGGCTCCGTTCTACACGCTCGGGCCGCTCGTGACCGACATCGCGCCGGGTTACGACCATATCACCAGCGGCATCGGTGCGGCGCAGATCGGCTGGTATGGCACGGCGATGCTCTGCTACGTCACACCGAAGGAACACCTCGGCCTGCCCGACCGCGACGACGTGAAGGTCGGCGTGGTGACCTATAAACTGGCGGCCCACGCGGCGGACCTCGCCAAGGGCCACCCGGCGGCGCAGGTGCGCGACGATGCGCTGTCGAAGGCGCGCTTCGAGTTCCGCTGGCGCGACCAGTTCAACCTCTCGCTCGACCCGGACACGGCCGAGCAGTATCACGACCAGACCTTGCCCGCAGAAGGCGCGAAGTCGGCGCATTTCTGCTCGATGTGCGGGCCCAAGTTCTGCTCGATGAAGATCAGCCAGGAAGTGCGCGAGTTCGCAAGGCTGCAGAACCAGCCGAGCGACGGTTTCGTCGCCGCCGAGGAGGCCGAGAAGGGCATGGAAGAGATGAGCAAGGTCTACGAAGAGACCGGGCGCGAACTCTACATGGGCGCAGGCGACCGCGAGCACGACTGATCGCGAACGGTTCGTCGTTGCTGCGGGGCGTTCTGTCGATACCGCAGTGCGAAAATGCTGGAATTGAAGGGTGATCGGCGCATCTTGCTTTCGAGCGGAGCAAGATGCGCCGCCTCATCCGTCACGCCGCGCGCATGAACGCCCGGCGGACCCGCAGGAGAGTACGATGCCAAATATCTCGAAGGCCCCGCGCGGGGCTGCCATTGTTGCCGCCAGTCTGATCGGCCTCACGGCCATGGCTCCCGCTTTCGCCAGCGATGGTGAAGTGCTGGTGCGTCAGGCGCTCGACCAGAACGCCGTGACGATCGAAACCGCCGATCTCGACATGACCAGCGCCTACGACCGTGACACGCTGCAGATCCGCATCGACAATGCCGCGCGCGAAGTCTGCGATATCAACGGCGGCTCGAAGGTCGACCGTTTGCCCGATGCCCGCGCCTGCTTCGCCACCGCGCGCCAGCACGCGGTCTCGCAGCTTTCGGCCCGCGGCGTGCCTGCCAGCGCGCTCTCGGGAGGGTAATCGGTGAGCGCCCCGGTCCCCACGGCGGGACCGGGCGCAACCAATCGGGTTCGGCTGCGTTGGTCCATGGCCCCCTCCATCGGAGAATGCCATGACGCGCAAGACACCCGCCACCCCCGCCCAGGTCGCTTTCGACAGCTGGATGCTCGGGCTGGAGGCGGCGAACGTCATCTGGCTGCGCTCGATGCGGCTGATGGGCGGCGGCGCACTGGCCGAGCGCGAGGCCCGGCGGATGGTCAGCGAAAAGGTCGCCGCCGGGGCGAGCCTGCCCTTCGCGCTGTGGCCGATGATGGCCAGCGGCGCGCAGGCCGAAGCTGTGGCCAACAAGACGCTGGCACACTATCGCAAGCCCGTGCGCGCCAACAAGCGCCGCCTGTCACGCGCGCGCAAGTAGCGCGCGGCGCCTTACCGCTTGCGCACGAACTCGGCGCGCAGCACCAGGCCCTTGATGCCGGGATATTTGCAGTCGATTTCCTGCGGATCGCCGGTCAGCCGGATCGATTTGATCAGCGTGCCCTGCTTGAGCGTCTGGCCCGCGCCCTTGACCTCGAGATCCTTGATCAGCGTAACCTGATCGCCATCGGCCAGCACATTGCCGACCGCATCGCGCACTTCGACCGTGTTGGCCGCCGCTTGCTTGGCCGCCAGTTCCGAGGCCGGCATCCATTCGCCGCTTTCCTCGTCGTAGACGTAGTCTTCGTTGTCACCGCTCATGCGTAAATGCTCCCGTTTGCGTGCATGTGCCCTTGGCAGGAGCGGACTTTGCTGGAAAGAGGCAATGCCGGATCGTCCAGAGGAAGTCGTCATGCCCTGCGTTGCTGAAAAGCTCCTTTCAACCGTCTTGCCGTTGGCGTTGCTGGCCGCCTGTTCGGGCCACGATGGCAGTGTGCCGGGCGATGCCGAGGACACGCGGCCCTTCTCCGAGATCGGCCCCGACGAGGAAATGCGCTTCACCGGCACCGAGCCGTTCTGGGGCGGTTCGGTGGCGGGCGAGAGCCTTACCTACACCACGCCCGAGAATATCGACGGCACCACGATTGCGGTCGACCGCTTTGCCGGGCGGGGCGGGGTTACGTGGTCGGGCACGCTCGAAGGGCAGAGCTTCGACCTGATGATCACGCCGGGCCACTGCTCCGACGGTATGAGCGACCGGAGCTATCCGTTCGTGGCGACCTTGCAATTCGGTCGGCGGCAGCTCGATGGCTGCGCCTGGCGCGCCAGCCATCCGCCCGCCGACCCGGCCCAGGAACCGGCTGACAGCCCCGTCTAGAACAGGCCCGTCTAGAACAGGCCCGCCTAGAACAGGCCCGGCACCTCGCGTTCGGCGGTGGTCTGCGGCTGCTCGCGCGTGAGCAGGCCGCGCTGGCCCAGCGCCGTGCGCCCGGTCGAGGCGATGGCGTCATCGGTGGCGGCCGAGATCGGTGTGCACGAGCGTCCGGCCAGGAAATCGAGCGCGCGCACCACCATTTCCTCGCGCGGATCGCCCAACTGGTAGGACAGGTCGTCGCTGGCGCGGCAGGTGTTGGGGATGGAGCTGGCGAGGCCGTCGAAGTACTCGCCATTGCCCTCGGCATTTTCGATCTTGAAGGTCAGCAAGCGCAGCCGGTCGTCGCACGCGGTCAGGTCGAAGGCGCGCTGGCCGACCGGCTTGCCGTAGGTGTTGGAGCCGATCAGCGCGAGCCTGTCCTTCAGATAAGGCTCAAGCCCGTTGATCACCAGTTCGCTGGCCGAAGCGGTCGAATCCGTGCCGATGAAGGCGATCCGGGTCGGCGCGACCGACTGCGCACGGCTGGCGAAGCGGTAGGTCTCGTTCAGGCTCGATTGGGAGGGGCGGAACGAGAGGTTGTAGTACACTTCGCCGACATGATCGCGCGCCAGCAGATCGCCGAGCACCTCGGACACCGTCAGCGCGCCGCCGCCATTATACCGCAGGTCGACGATGAACTCGGTAATGCCCTGATCGCGGAATCCGGCGAAGGCTTCGCGCATGTCGGCGATGGCCGGTTCGATAAAGGTGCGCAGGTTGAAATAGCCGACCTTCTTGCCGTTATCGTCGATCACCTTCGCGCCATAGCGGTCCGACACCGGATCGAGCGCGAAGTCGGTCTTGGCGAGGCTCACCTCACGGGTAATGCCCGACTGATCTTTCACCCGAAGCACCCGCGTCACGCCGGGGTCGCTCGCACCGAGCGCGTTGAGCACGGCATAGGGTCCGCCGGTCGCCATCAGCGAACTGACAGGCTGAAGCGTCGAGGGCGAGGTGCCGATGGCGAGAATCTCGGAGCCGCGGTCGATATTCGCGCCCAGCGCGGGCGTGTCCTCGAAGGTTTCGGCCACGAACACCCGGCGCGCCGAGGTGTCGTAAGCCAGGCGGAAGCCGAACCCCGCGCTCGCGCCCGAAGAATAGTAGGCGTTCTCCTCGGCGATCGAGGTCAGGTAGGTGAAATAGCGATCCTTGTTCTGCGCGCGGGCCGGCGCGACACGGGCGTCGATGTAGTCGTCGAGGTTGGTGTAGGACGCGATCGACGGGCGGGCGAGCAGATCGGGGAACACATACCAGTCGTCGATGATTTCGTCGAAAGCGGCGGCCCGACTGATGAGCGAACACGGTGCGCTGGTGGGGCCTGGAGTCGGCGTCGGGGCACTCGCTCCGGGTGCGGGCGTTGCCGAGCCGCCGGACCCCGATCCGCCGCCTCCGCAGGATGAAAGCAGGGCAAGACTGGCGAGCGAAGCGGCGAAGGGTGAAGCGCGCATGGCGGTTGCTCTGGACTCCCGAAAGGCGAGGCGCGTCGCCGCCCGCTGATGCAAGGTGCTAGGTCAGGGGCGGGGCCGTGACAAGGGTAACGGCGCGGCCTTGATAAAGAGCCTGAAGCCGTGGCCGGAGGCGGATCGAACGCCGGGTTCGCGCGTAGCTTGCTGCAAGGCGGAGAACTCCGGGGCCGATCCTTGCGCTTTGGAGGTCAAGTCGCCACAGGGGCCATATCCGCCCCAAGCAGACAAAGCCCTCCGGGTGAAAGGATCATTCATGGCAGGAAACACGCGCGCACAGCTGGCTCTGGCGAAACTGGCCACCCCCGAAACCATGGGCAAGGGCGGGTTCCGCCTGTCCTCGGCCGCGTTCAAACAGGGCGAGGAGCTGGACCCCTGCTTCACCGCCGACGAGGAAGATGCGGTCGCCCCGCCGCTCGAATGGAGCGCGCCTCCGGGCGAAGCGGCCGAACTGGTGCTGATCGTCGAAGATCCCGATGCGCCGGGTGATGAGCCGTTCTGCCACTGGCTGGTCTGGGGGCTCGCCCCGCAGCAGGGTCAGTTGCTCGAAGGCGAGGTGCCGCCGCGCGTGGGCAAGAACTCCTTCGGCAATTCCGAATGGGCGCTGCCCGCTCCGCCGCATGGCGACGAGGCGCACGAATATGTGTTCCAGCTGTTCGCGCTCGACGTGCCGCTGGCGCTGATGCCGGGGGCAAGCCGCGCCGAGCTGATTGCCGCGATGGAGGGGCATGTGATTGCCTCGGCGATGCTTTCGGCCAACTATACCCGTGCCGACGCGGACGAAGAAGAAGGCGAATGGGACGACGTCGACATCGATTCGATCGACTTTGACGGCAATTGATCCACCTCTCATGTAGGGAACCTGTGAAAAACCGGTGGATTACGCAGTGGAGCATAGCGACGGCGGGCTTTGGGGCGCGCTAAGCGGATAGTTCCGATTCAAACGGTAAAGGACGTAAGTGAGATTATGGCTGCCAAGAACAACGCGCTGAGCAAGCCGGTTACCCTGTCGCCGGCGCTGGAAGACGTGATCGGCAAAGGCCCGATGACGCGGGCGCAGGTCACCTCGAAGGTGTGGGAATACATCAAGGGCAACGACCTGCAGGATGCCAAGGACAAGCGCCAGATCAATCCCGACGCCAAGCTTGGTGCCGTGATCGGCAACGATCAGATCTCGATGTTCAAGATGACCGCAGCGGTGTCGAAGCACCTCAGCTAAGCGTCATTGCCTTATAGGCATGAACGAAAACGGGCAGGAAGCATGGCGCTTCCTGCCCGTTTTGCATTCCGGCGGGGGCCGGAAACGACAGGGCTTGCGGTCAGCCTTCGCTGGCCGGCAGCGCGGTGCGCTCGATCCAGTTGGCGAAGGCATCCATGATGGTGCGCAGGAACGCCCTGGTTTCGTCGCTGGCGACGGCGCCGGTTTCGTCGAACAGGCCGAACAGGTTGCCGATATAGGCCTCGGGCTGACCCATCACCGGCATGTCGAAGAACACCAGCGACTGGCGCAGGTGATGGTTCGCGCCGAATGCGCCCACGGCACCCGGCGATGCGGCCACCACGGCTGCGGGCTTGCCGTTGAACACGGCCTCGCCCCAAGGGCGCGAGCCGACGTCGATCGCGTTCTTGAGCGCGCCGGGCACCGAGCGGTTGTATTCGGGGGTGACGAACAGCACGGCATCGGCAGCGCCGATTTGCTCGCGCATACGGGTCCAGGCGGCGGGCGGGGTGTCGGTTTCGAGGTCTTCGTTATAGAGCGGCAGGTCGCCGATTTCGACGATGCTTGCGTCGATGTTTGCGGGCGCTTCGGCGATCATGGCCTTGGCGAGCTTGCGGGTGTGCGAATCCTGACGCAGGCTTCCGACGAGGACGGCGACTTTGTATGTGCGGGACATAAGGAACTCCTGAGTTTTCTGCTGTCCATATAGTTCAACGAATGCGTTTCGGAATTGCCGAAAATCCTCTAATGCTCATGCGTTTTCGTATAGGCTTGAGCTTGTGAACTGGGACGATCTGCAAAACTTCCTCGCCATCGCGCGGCATGGCAGCCTTTCGGGGGCGGCGCGCTCGCTCGGTGTCACCCAGCCGACGATGGGCCGCCGGCTCGCCGCGCTGGAGGCGAATCTGGGCACGCGGCTGTTGCTGCGCACGCCCGAGGGCTTCGTGCTCACCGCGCTGGGCGAGCAGATGCTGGCGCGGGCCGAGCGGATGGAGGAGGAAGCCTATGCCGCGCAGCTCCTCGCGCGCAGTTGCGACGCGCGGCTCGAAGGCACGGTGCGGCTGACGACGGTCGACACGCTGGCGGGGGCCTTCGTTGCGCCGGCCATGCTCGATCTCCAGCGCGAGCATCCCGGCATCGTGGTCGAGCTGCTCGCGGCGACCCAGTCGCTGAACCTCTCCCGGCGCGAGGCGGACATCGCGATCCGCATGACCCGCTTCGAAGGCGACCTGATCGTGGCGCGTAGGATCGGCACGCTGGCCCTGTCGTTCTATACCGTGCGGACGCAGCCCGAGCCCCAGCGGGTGATCACCGTGCTCGACGATCAGGCGCACCTGCCCGAGGCCCGGGCCATGGCCGAACAGTTCGCGCACCTTCCGGTGGGCCTCAAATCGAACAGCCGCGAGGTGCAGCACGATGCCGCCTGCCACGGGGGCGGAGTGGCGATGCTGCCGCGCTTCCGCGCCGATCATGACGAGCGCCTGCTGCGCATCCGCACCGAGCTGCCCGACCTGCGCCGCGACATCTGGCTCGGCGTCCATGCCGATCTGCACAAGATGCCGCGGATGCGCTCGACCATCGACGCGCTGGTCGCGCACTTCGCATCCAAGGCGCAGCTGCTCGACCCGGACGGCTGACCGGCCCTCCTCTTCGCATATCCGAAAAGTTCAGCCGGTGGGACAAAGCTCTGTCCTGCGCGCTTTGGCTATGCCATGATCGCCGCCGATGTGAGCAGGTTTGAGCCTGCCCGAACGGAGAGATTACATGGCCACTATCGTTGGCGGCGTCGCCACCTCGCACACCCCCACCATCGCCTTCGCCAAGGACGGCGGCAAGCAGGACGATCCGGTCTGGAAGCCGATCTTCGAAGGCTATGAGCCGGTGCAGGACTGGTTCCGCGAGAAGCAGCCGGACGTACTGGTCTATATTTACAACGACCACATGACCTCGTTCTTCGACCACTACAGCCACTTTGCCCTCGGCGTGGGCGAGGAGTTCAAGGCGGCGGACGAGGGCGGCGGCCCGCGCGATATTCCGGCGATCAAGGGCGACCCGAAGTTTGCCGAACACGTCGCGCGAGTGATGGTCGCCAACGAGTTCGACCTGTCGTACTTTCAGGGCAAGGGCCTCGATCACGGGGCCTTTTCGCCGCTGTCGGTGATGGTCGATCACGACAAGGAACACGGCTGGGCGACGAAGATCCTGCCGGTGGTCTGCGGCGTGCTGACCGTGCCGCTGCCCTCGGCGCGGCGGTTCTACAAGTTCGGCAAGTCGCTGCGGCAGGCGATCCTGTCGTACCCCGAGGATATCAAGGTCGCCATTGCGGGCACCGGGGGGCTCAGCCATCAGGTCCACGGCGAGGGCTGCGGCTTCAACAATCCCGACTGGGACATGGAGTTCATGGAGCGGCTGGAGAAAGACCCCGAAGGCCTGCTCGACATGACCGTGGCGGATCTCGCCCGGCTCGGCGGCTGGGAAGGGGCCGAGGTGGTGATGTGGCTGATGATGCGCGGCGCGCTCTCGGCCGATGTCGAGTGCACGCACAAGACCTATTTCCTGCCCTCGATGTGCCCGATCGCGACGATGATCCTCGAAGAGCGCACCCCCGATGCGCCGGTCGAAGCCCCCGAAGTGACCCGCGCGCGGGCCGACCACGACTATGTCGGCGCCGAGGAGATGGCGGGCACCTATCCCTTCACCATCGCGCGCAGCGTAAAGGGTTTTCGCCTCAACCGCTTCCTGCACTCGCTGACCGATCCGAAGGTGCGAAAGCTGTTCCGCGAGGACGAGGAAGCTGCCTACGAGCAGGCAGGCCTGACCGAGGAGGAAAAGGCGCTGGTGCGGGATCGCGACTGGATCGGGATGATCCACTATGGGGTGATCTTCTTCATGCTGGAAAAGCTCGGCGCGGTGACCGGCATCGGCAACATCGACATCTATGCCAGCATGAAGGGCCTGACCGTCCCCGAGTTCCAGAAGACCCGCAACGCGGCGATCAACTACGGCGTGGCGGGCAAGGAAGACTGAGCGCGCCAGCAGCTTGCGGCTGATCGCGCGCTTGGCGATAAGCCGCCGATGTCCTGCGATAGCCGAACCGTTGTTGTCGATGCTTTGCGTCTGCCCGATCTGCCCGCCGCGCTGGCGATTCAGGCCGAGGCCTATCCGCCGTTCCTGCGCGAAGGCGAGAGCGCCTTTGCGAGTCGGATCGCGCTGAGCGCCTCCTATTGCCTTGCCGCGCGGCGGGAGGGGGAGTTGCTGGGCTACCTGCTGGCGCATGGCTGGCGGCGGCAGTCACCGCCTGCGGTGGGGGCGGTGCTTGGCGATGGCGGGCCGAGCGAGGTGCTGTTCCTGCACGATCTGTCGGTGGCGGCTGCCGGACGCAGCCTTGCGATTGGCCGCAAGCTGGTCGAGCGGGCCTTTGCGCTGGCGGCGCAAGATGGGCTGCGCAGGGCGGAGCTGATCGCGGTTGAAGGCGCGGCGGGGTACTGGGGCAAGCTTGGCTTTGTGGCGGAACCGGTCTCGCGCGAGTTGGCGGAGAAGGTCAGGGGCTATGGCGAGGCCGCTTGCTGGATGGCGCGGGCGATCGGTGAGGGCGGAGCGGGTAACGGGTAGCGGCGGCTAACGACCCCATTGCGGAGATCGGCTTAAGGACTAACTTGCCCTCAAAGTAATAGGGTTAGTAAGCTTGCGCAGCCTCGTCACATTCCGGAACTTCGCCATAGCTGTCGGGCTTTGCTTGACCGCATCAGCTACCATGGCTCTCGCCCCTCTCGTCTTTCCGCAAGCGCCCCTTTTTCCGTTCATCGCAGCCAACTGGGTGCTTTGGATGATCGTAGCAGTCGTCTTTCGCCGCTCAAAAGCTGAATGGATCACACATGCGGAGAGCGTTTGGTGGAATAGACTCACATCGCTCGCGCTCATTTCGTTTACTTTCGCGGGCTTTTTCGCAGTTTATCACGCTGAAACTCTTATTCGCGCTGGAGACCTGGCTCAGTTGCGTTGAAGCAATCACGTTCGTGTAGCGCAATGACTGCTTCCCACCCCATTTCAGCCATCCCCAACCCCGCTCAGCCTGAGCCTGTCGAAGGACACGCGGAAAGTTGGCCTCAATCGCCCTGCCGATTTCGCGCCAGTCTCGAAACGCGCTCCCAGTCACCCGCGATCAGCGCCTCCTTTTTTGCCCTGCTCCAACCCTTGATCTGCTGCTCGGCGGCGAAGGCGTAATCACGGGTTGGGAAACTGTCTGACCAGACAAGGCGCGCCGGCAGTCGTTTGGCCGTGTAGCCGCCCAGTGCGCCGGTTGCATGGTGGGCCATGCGCAGGTCGATGTCGTCCGTGTGCCCGGCGTAGTAGCTGCCATCGTTGCAGCGCAACAGGTACGCGGAGAAGGGCATTGCTATGGGCGAGCCTTGGTGGCTGGCCTTCGACAGGCTCAGGCTGAGCGGGACTGGGTGCTTCGGCGATAGACTCTGCGCCGAGCACATCGCACCACACCCGTTCGGCCTGAGCTTGTCGGAAGCGGGGTCAGGCCGCAGGCCAACGTCATGCGCTAACTCCATTCCACCATTTGACCTGACTTACGGAATGTGCACGCACTACGGACCAATGCAAATAACACTGGGGGAATTGAGATGGCTGAAGAGGGGGCGGCACCGAGGCCGGTGCCCATGGTCTGCGACAAGCTCGAATGGCGCGATCTGCGCGCGGCGCTCGCCGCCGGCGCGCGCGACTTTCTCGCCTGCCCGCAATTCGGGCTGTTCTTCGCGATCATCTACGTCATCGCCGGAAACCTGATGTCGCACGCGCTGCTGACCGGCGGCGGGGGCAGCTGGATCTTCGCCGCCGCGGCGGGTTTTCCCCTGCTCGCCCCGTTCACCGCCGTCGGGCTTTACGAGGCAAGCCGGGAACGCGAGGCCGGGCGCAAGGCAAGCTGGCCGCAGGTGCTCGGCGCTCTGCGCGGGCAGGGGGATGACCAGCTGCTGATGATGGGCGGGTTCCTGTTCGTCGGCTTCAGCTTCTGGATGATCCTTGCCCACGGCATTTTCGCGATCTTCATGGCCGAATCGGGCATCGGCACCCATTCGCTCGACCTGTTCACCACGCCCGCTGGCCTTGCCATGCTGGTGGTCGGCGGCGCGGTGGGGGCGGTGGTCGCCTATGTCTTCTTCGCCTTTACCGTGGCCAGCCTGCCGATGCTGGTCGACCGCGAGGTCGACTTCCTCACCGCGACCTTTGTCAGTCTGCGCCTTGTCGGGCGGCACCGCGCGGTGATGCTGGGCTGGGCGGTGATCGTGGCGGTGCTGCTGACCTTGGCGCTGCTGCCGTGGTTTCTCGGGCTGCTGGTGGCGCTGCCGGTGCTTGGCCATGCGACCTGGCATCTTTACCGGCGGGCGATCACCTTCGCGGGCTGAGCCGAGCATTTCGCTTTCCTACAGCGGGCGTAAAGTGCTCGCCTTCTGGTATGATCGCAAAAATGCTCTCCGCTGCCACAGAATGCGCGCGCCGCAGAGTGCCCCGAAAGTTTCTGCTCAGGACACTGTCACACCTGTCACACCTTGCCCGCGCACACCGGCAGGTGGTGCTATCGGCTCCGGCGGGCGAAGGGCCAGTCGGTCACCCGCGCGGTCCACAGCGCGAGCCAGATCAACAGCGGCTGCGCGATCATGCGCGGGACGTGGTAGGCAAGGCCCCAGCCGTGGTCGGGCCGGGCGAGGTCGATCAGCATGTGCTGGACGTTGGCGGGCCACACGCACAGTGCATAGAGCGCAAGGCCAATGCCCGCCGCCTTGCGCAGCCATGGCCCGAACGGCTGCGCCAATGCGACCGCCCCAGCCACTTCGGCAAGGCCGGTCCAGTAGATGACCGGCAAGGGGTAAGGCACCCAGCCGGGCATGATCGCAAGGAAGGTGAGCGGGCTGGCAAGGTGGAAGTAGCCCGCCACCAGATAGAGCAGTGCCAACAGCCAGCGCAGGGTGGTTCTCGCCATGGGCGCGGTCATGCCTTGCCGATTGCCGGCCCACAAGCGTCATTGTGCCTTGCAACATGAACCGACTTGGGATGATATGCAGTGAAACCATCCAAGGAGGTCGCATGTCCGTTTCCCGTCTGATGCTCGCCGCTTCGCTGATCGCGCTGGCGCTCCCCGCCGCGGCGCAGACCCCGGAAGAGACGGCGGCCGCCGCGCTCGACGAGGCGCCGGTGTGGGACGGGCACAACGACATGCCGGGGCAGCTGCGCTGGCGCTTCAACAGCATGATCGGCGATTTCGACTTCACCCATACGCTCGAAGGCGACCATTGGACGCCCGGCCAGATGCACACCGACATTGCCCGTCTGCGCGAGGGCAAGGTCGGGGTGCAGTGGTGGTCGGTCTACGTCTCGGCCAGCCTGGAAGAGCCGGTCGCGGTGCAGACCACCATCGAGCAGATCGACGTGCTCAAGCGCCTGATCGCCGAGAACCCCGATGACATGGCGCTGGCGCTCACCTCCGCCGATGTCGAGCGGGCGCTGGCCGAGGGCAAGATCGCCGGGATGATCGGGATGGAGGGCGGCCACTCGATCGGCACCAGCCTCGCCGTGCTGCGCCAGATGTACGACCTCGGCGCGCGCTACATGACGCTCACCCACTCGGCGAACACCAGCTGGGCCGACAGCGCGACCGACGATCCCGAGCATGACGGGCTGACCGACTGGGGCGTGAAGGTGGTGCAGGAAATGGCGCGCCTCGGCATGCTGATCGACCTCAGCCATGTCAGCGAGGCGACGATGATGGACACGCTCGACGCGACCGACGCGCCGGTGATCTTCAGCCATTCGGGCGCGCGCGCGGTCACCGACCATGCCCGCAACGTGCCCGATGCGGTGCTGCGGCGGTTGCCGGAGCATGACGGGATCGTGATGGTGGTGGCGCTGCCCGGCTACATCAGCGAGCCCCAGCGCCAGCGCAATGCCAACCGTGCGGGTGAAAAGGCGCGGCTGGAATCGCTCAATCAGGGCAATCCGGCGGCGGTCGAAGCCGGGCTGGCTGCGTGGGATCAGGCCAACCCCATGCCCGATGCGACGATCACCGACATGGCCGATCACATCGACCACATCCGCGACGTGATCGGGGTCGACTACATCGGCATCGGCGGCGACTACGATGGCATGGCGAGCGGCCCGGTCGGGATGGAGGACGTGACCGGCTATCCGGCGCTGTTCGTGGAACTGGCGCGGCGCGGCTATTCGAAGGAAGACCTCGAGAAGATCGCCAGCCGCAACATGATGCGCGTGCTGAAAAAGGCGGAAGCCTACGCCGCCAGTCAGGCCAATGTACCGCCGATCGAAACGCCGGTCAGCTAATCGTCGGCGCGGTCGGGCAAGCGTTTGCGGCTGGTCGAGGCCATGTCCTCCAGCTCGCTCTCGCTCATGGTGTCGTACATGTCGCGTGAGGCGCCCTGAAGGTCTGCCGGGTCGCTCTCACCGCGCTTGGCGGAGAGCGCCGCCCCGGCGGCCTTCTGCTGAGCCTTGGACTGGGCTTTCATGGGTCCGTCTCCCGGCTGCCTAGCTGAGGGCCGGGATGATCCAGATCACCGACATGGCGATCACCGCGAGAAGAAGGCTGATGCCAAGCACCCAGCGCACGATGTTTGGCGAAGACCCACCGCGTACCGCGTCGGTCTCGACGTGAAGCTGTTGATTATCCCGTTGCATGTTCCTGCCTTTCGCTTGCGTTCTTATGGAAACTACGCGCGCAGGGCCCGGCTGGTTCCGGCAGGGCGGGGAACGATGGATGCCGTGATGCAGAAGGGAGAGGCGGACGAGCAGGTCTTCGCCATCCCGCCAGCTCGATCCACAAGCTGGCGGGGCGGCTCGTCTCAGGCGCGGTCAGTCGCGCAGCAGTTCGTTGATCCCGGTCTTCGAGCGGGTCTGCGCATCGACCGTCTTCACGATCACCGCGCAATAGAGGTTGGGGCCGGGCGTGCCATCGGGCAGCGGCTTGCCGGGCATGGTGCCGGGGACCACCACCGCATAGGGCGGGACTTCGCCGATATGGACCTCACCGGTGGCGCGGTCGACGATCCTGGTCGAGGCGCCGAGATAGACGCCCATCGACAGCACCGCCCCTTCGCCGACGCGCACGCCCTCGGCCACTTCCGAACGCGCGCCGATGAAGGCGCCGTCACCGATGATCACCGGGCCGGCCTGCAACGGTTCGAGCACGCCGCCGATGCCCGCGCCGCCCGAGATGTGCACGTTCTTGCCGATTTGCGCGCAGGAGCCGACCGTCGCCCAGGTATCGACCATCGTGCCTTCATCGACGAAAGCGCCGATGTTTACGAAGCTGGGCATCAGCACCACGTTCTTGCCGATGAAGCTGCCCCGGCGCACCACCGCGCCGGGCACCACGCGGAAGCCCGCTTCGGAGAACATCTCGTTGCCCCAGCCGGCGAACTTGCTCGGCACCTTGTCGAAAGCGGGCGCGCCGCCCGCGCCGTGCTCCATCACCACGTTGTCGCGCAGGCGGAACGAGAGCAGCACGGCCTTCTTCAGCCACTGGTTGACCTGCCAGCCGCCGTTCCCGTCGGGCTCGGCCACGCGGGCCGCGCCGCTGTCGAGCAGCTCAAGCGCCTGATTCACCACCTCGGCCACCTCGCGGCTGGCGGGGGTGACATTGGCGCGGTCTTCGAAAGCGGCTTCGATGGCGGTCTGGAGCTCGGCGGTCATCTGGGGAATTCCTCTTATGTGTTTGCCAGAGCGGCTAGCGCCTGACCCCGCGCGAGACAAGTCAGCGCATCAATTCGCGCGCAAACTCGATCAGGCCGCGCTGGCGTTCGCGCTTCAGCCGTTCGGCGTGGAGAATGGTGCGCACCTGCTCGAAGCAGGCGTCGACATTCTCGTTCACCAGCACGTAGTCGTAGGCGTCCCAATGGCTGATTTCGGCGCGGGCGCGGTCCATCCGGCCACGGATCACCTCGTCGCTGTCGGTTCCGCGCGAGCGCAGGCGGTGTTCGAGTTCGCCGATGCTCGGCGGCAGCAGGAACACCGAGACCACATCCGGCCCGGCGGCCTGCGAGAGCTGCTGCGCGCCCTGCCAGTCGATATCGAACAGGTAATCCTGCCCGGCGGCGAGGCCTTCGGAAATCTGCGCGCGCGGCGTGCCGTAGCAATTGCCGAACACCTCGGCCCATTCGAGGAAGTCACCGGCTTCGACCATGCGGTCGAACTGGGGGCGCTGAGTGAAGAAGTAGTCTTTCCCCTCGGTCTCGCCGGGGCGTATCGGGCGGGTGGTGACGGAGACCGACATCGCTAGGCTTTGCTCGGCGGCGAGCAGCTTGCGTGCGATGGTGGTCTTGCCCGCGCCCGAGGGCGAGGAGAGGATGAACATCAAGCCGCGGCGCGGCAGGGTCTCGGATTCGGTCATAGGCGCTTCTGGCGCAAGGGGCCCCGACCGATCAACCCCGGATCATCGACGAGCCGGCGCTATTTTCCGGCGCGGCCCCTGATCAGGGCATTGGCGACGATTCCCGCGCCGATAACCACGGCTCCGGGCACCGATTTCCGGGCGACATACTTCGCCCCCAGCAGCCCGACCCGGCGAGCGGGGCTGCTCCTGAGCAGCTTGCGGTCGTTCTCGCTCTGGATGAATTTTCCCTTCGAGAGGGCATTCACGACCAGATTGCGCAAGAGCGAGGCAATGATCACGATCAGGATTTCGGCAAGGATCGGATGGGCAATCGGCTTGCCATCTTCGGCTTCGGCGGTGTGCTTGGCTTTGGATTTGCGGCTCATATGCACAGTCTAACGCATAATGAGCGCAAGTGGTCCTATTTCTTGCGGCCGAAATCCACGGTGACCACGTTCGAGCCGTCTTCGCTCTTGGCGATGGGTTCGCCCTCGGCGGTGGTAAGGTCGTTCTCCGCGTCGTCGCTTGCCGTCGGCGCGATATCTTCGATGGCGGCCTGAAATTGCAGGCCGAAATCCACCGCCGGATCGACGAAGGCGGTGATAGCGGAGAACGGAATCACCAGCTTCGAAGGGATCTGGTTGAAGCTCAGCCCCACCGAAAACCCCGTCTCGTTCACCGACAGGTCCCAGAACTTGTTCTGGAGCACGATCGTCATCTCGTCGGGGAAGCGTTCGCGCAGCGCCGAGGGGATGTCGACCCCGCTCGCCGCGGTCTTGAAGGTGATGTAGAAATGGTGGCCACCGGGCAGTTCGCCCCCGGATTGCTCCACCGAGCCGAGCACACGCCCGACCACGGCGCGCAGGGCTTCCTGCACGATTTCATCATAGGGGATCAGGCTGTCAGGCGCTTCGTCGCTCATGACGGGTTAGGTGACTATGGGCGCGCCCAAGGTCAAGCGTCAAAGCGTGCATGGCTGTGGGATATCTTGCACCTGTGGCCCAGCGGCCTATAGGCGAGCCCATGCGCAAAGGCCGGATAGAGCGAACCACGAAGGAAACCTCCATTGCCGTTGAGGTCTGTCTCGATGGCACGGGAACCTATGACATTTCGACCGGGATCGGCTTTCTCGATCATATGGTCGAGCAGTTCTCGCGCCATTCGCTGATCGATGTCAGGCTGAAGGTGGAGGGCGACCTCCACGTCGATCAGCACCACACCACCGAGGATAGCGCCATCGCGCTGGGTCAGGCCTTGGCACAGGCGCTCGGCGACATGGGCGGGATTGGCCGCTATGGCGAGGCGCACTCGCCGATGGACGAGACGCTGGCGCGGGTGGTGGTCGATATTTCGGGCCGCCCGTGGTGTGTGTTCAAGGCCCGCTTCACTCAGGAAAAGCTGGGCGAGTGGGACACCGAACTGATCGAGCACTGGTTCCAGTCGGTCGCGCAGGCGGCGGGGCTGACGCTGCATTGTCAGGTGCTGTACGGCACCAACAATCACCATATCTGCGAGGCGCTCTACAAGGGCTTTGCCCGTGCGATGCGGCAGGCGGTCGAGCTGGACGCGCGTAAGAACGGCGCGATCCCGAGCACGAAAGGGCAGCTTGGTGGGTAATCGCGTTGCCCTGATTGATTACGGCGCGGGCAACCTTCACTCGGTTCATAATGCGCTGACCGCTGCCGGAAGCGAGTTCATCACCGTGACCGACGATCCCGAGTTCGTGCGCGGCGCGCAGCGGATCGTCCTGCCCGGTGTCGGCGCGTTCAAGGCCTGCCGTGACGGATTGTTCGGCATTCCCGGCATGGTCGAGGCGCTGACCGAACAGGTGATCGACAACGGCGTGCCTTTCCTCGGCATCTGCGTGGGCATGCAGCTGCTGGCCGACCGCGGGCTCGAATTCGGCGAGACGCCGGGGCTGGGCTGGATCGCGGGCGAAGTCGAGAAGATCGAGCGCACCGATCCCGCCATCCGCGTGCCGCACATGGGCTGGAACGACGTGGCGCTTACCCCGCATCACGGCGACCATGACCTGCTCGAACCGGGCGAGGCCTATTTCCTCCATTCCTATCACTTCGCGCCCGAGAACGGCCACGATGTCGCCGCCATGACCGACCACGGCGGCGGACTGGCGGCGGCGGTGGCGCGCGACAACATTATCGGCGTGCAGTTCCACCCGGAAAAGAGCCAGCGCTATGGCCTCGACCTGCTCGCCCGCTTTCTGGAGTGGAAACCGTGAACGCCCCTCTCCCAGCTTCGCTAGCCTGCAAGCAGGCAAGCTGCGCTAACCCTCTCCCCGCACGGGGAGAGGATACGAAGGCTTGGCGAGGAACGAGCATAGCCGCAGTTGGAGAGGGGGTTGCTGCCCGATGATCGTATTCCCTGCAATCGACCTCAAGGCCGGACAGGTCGTGCGCCTTGCCGAAGGCGATATGGACCGCGCCACCATCTACGGCGACAACCCTGCTGCACAGGCGATGATCTTCGCCGAGGCGGGGGCGCAGTTCCTCCACGTGGTTGACCTCGATGGCTCATTCGCGGGCCGGGCGGAGAACCGCGAGGCGGTGGAGGCCATTCTCGAGGTGTTCCCCGGCCATGTTCAGCTGGGCGGCGGCATTCGCGATGCGGCGGCGGTCGAAGGCTGGTTCAACCTTGGCGTTTCGCGCGTGGTGATGGGCTCGGCAGCGCTGAAAGACCCCGAGTTCGTCAAACAGATGGCGAAGGAATGGGAGAACGGCATCGTCGTTGCGGTCGATGCGCGCGATGGCATGGTCGCGACCGAGGGCTGGGCCGAAGTGTCCGACGTGCCGGTGCGCGATCTCGCCCGCCGGTTCGAGGATGCGGGCGTGGCTTCGCTGCTGTTCACCGACATTGGCCGCGACGGGCTGCTCAAGGGCTGCAACATCGATGCGACCGTGGAGCTGGCGCGCAGCGTCGATATTCCGGTGATCGCTTCGGGCGGCGTGAAGGGGCTCGACGATATCCGGATGCTGGCGGTCCATGCCGATGACGGGATCGAGGGCGTGATCACGGGCCGCGCGCTCTATGAGGGCAAGCTCGATCTGGCGGCGGCGATCCAGATGGCGGACCGGGCGTGATGGGATTCACGCGGAGACGCGGAGACGCGGAGATCACATCGCGCCGCAGGCGCAGCAATAATTGCGCTCGCAGAGGCGCAGAGGCGCAGAGAGTCTGTGCCGACATCCTCTGCGCCTCTGCGCCTCTGCGAGCGCAAAATGAGAAAGCGGCTGCGCCGCGGAACAGTCTCCGCGTCTCCGCGTCTCCGCGTGATACCAATCAGGAGACCAGCGCAGCATGACCGTCCGCATCCGCGTCATCCCCTGTCTCGACGTCGCCGATGGCCGTGTGGTCAAGGGCGTCAACTTCGTCGACCTCAAGGACGCCGGCGATCCGGTCGAACAGGCGCAGGCCTATTCCGAGGCCGGTGCCGACGAGCTGTGCTTCCTCGACATCTCTGCCAGCCACGAAGGCCGCGGTACGCTGCTCGATATCGTCAAGCGCACCGCCGAGGTCTGCTTCATGCCGCTGACCGTTGGTGGCGGGGTGCGCACGGTGGAAGATGCGCGCGCGCTGCTGCTCGCGGGGGCCGACAAGGTTGCGGTCAATTCCGCCGCCGTCTCGCGCCCTGAAGTGGTGGCCGACATTGCCGAGAAGATGGGCAGCCAGTGCATCGTCGCCTCGGTCGATGCACGCTGGGTGCACGATCACTGGGAAATCTTCACCCACGGTGGCCGCCGCGAAACCGGCATCGACGCCATCGAGCATGCGGTGAAGCTCGCCAATCTCGGCGCGGGCGAACTGCTCGTCACCAGCATGGACGGCGACGGCACGCAGAAGGGCTACGACCTCAAGCTGACCCGCGCCATTGCCGATGCCGTCTCGGTGCCGGTCGTCGCCTCGGGCGGGGTGGGCAATCTTCAGCACCTTGTCGAGGGCGTGACAGAGGGCGGGGCGAGTGCTGTTCTGGCCGCCAGCATCTTCCATTTCGGCACCCATTCGATTGCCGAGGCCCATGCGGCCCTGCGCGCGGCGGGGCTGCCTGCACGCGGTTGACGATCCCGAATCGGGACGACCGCGTCATTATGGTTGAAAATTGGTTAAAACTGGTGCTTTAGCGCGGCCATGACTGCCCGCTTCCTCGCATCTGCCATGATTCTGCTTGCCATTCCGGCGGCGGCCCACGCGGCTGGCGCGGTTCAGGTGGAAGAGGCGTCGACCACGCTGCTGTTCGCGATCGGTGCGACCGGCGTGCTGATCGGGCGCCACGCCGCCATGCGCGGACGCAGCCAGCACCACGACGACTGCCAGCACGACGACTGATCGCCGTCAGAACGCATCTGCTTGTCGCACACCCGGCTTGACGGGGCGCCTCGCCAGCGCGCATGGCCTTGCGCCATGGATACGCTGACCCGCCTCGAACAGACCATCGCCACCCGCCGCGCCGCTTCGCCCGATGAAAGCTATGTCGCGAAACTTCATGCCAGGGGGCTGGAGAAAATCGCGCAGAAGGTGGGCGAAGAGGGCGTCGAAACCGTCATCGCCGCGCTTGCGGGCGAACGGCAGGAACTGATCGGCGAGGCGGCGGACCTGCTCTTTCACCTGCTGGTGCTGCTCGGCGCGAAGGACGTTGCGCTGGAAGAGGTGCTGGCCGAACTCGATCGGCGCGAGGGCATGAGCGGCCTCGCCGAGAAAGCAGCGAGGAGCGAATAATGGCCATCGACGCAACCCAGCCCTACGACGACAGCAACATCTTCGCGAAGATCCTGCGCGGAGAGATCCCGAACAAGACCGTTTACGAAGACGAGCATGTGCTCGCCTTCCATGACATTGCTCCGCAGGCGCCGATCCATATTCTGGTGATCCCCAAGGGCGCCTATGTCAGCTGGGACGATTTCTCCGCCCGCGCGAGCGAGGCCGCGATCGCCGGGTTCATCCGCGCCGTGGGCCACGTCGCGCGCGAGCAGGGGCTGGTCGAGCCGGGCTATCGCCTCCTCGCCAATGTCGGCGGCCACGGCGGACAGGAGGTGCCGCACCTGCACGTGCACCTGTTCGGCGGCGGGCCGCTCGGCCCGATGCTGGCGCGCTAGCCGCCGATGATCGACCTGCCCTTGCCAGCCAGCGGGCGCATTGTCGGCGCCTGCCATTACTATGCCCTGCGCGTGTTCTATGAGGACACCGACCTCTCCGGCATCGTCTATCACGCCAATTACCTGAAGTACTGCGAACGCGCGCGTTCGGACCTGCTCGATCTCCTCGTGGTCGACCAGCGTGCGGCGCAGGAAGCGGGTGAGGGCGCCTATGCCGTCGCCGATGCCGAGATCGCCTGGAAGCTCCCGGCCAGGCTTGGCGACGGGCTGGTGGTGGAAACGCGCGCAACCAGCTTGCGTGCGGCCAGTGTCCGCATGTATCAACGCGTCCTGCGTCCGGCGGCGGAAACGCCGACAACGCTGGAGAGTGCCGAAGTTCTGGCCGAGGTGAACCTTCGCATCGGCTTTGTTTCCCCCGATGGTCGTCCGCGTCGCCAGCCCGAGGAATGGCGCGCGAAATTTGCCCGGTTCGCCGAGGCCGCAGAATTCTAAGGAAGAGTCCCTAAATGACCACGCTTTCGTTGCTTGCCGCCACCAGCATCTCTGCGCCCGCCCGGCTCGATCCGATGCAGCTGTTCCTCGATGCCGATTTCGTGGTGCAGGCGGTGATCATTGGCCTGCTGCTGGCCTCGATCTGGGTCTGGACGATCATTGTCGGCTTCACGCTGCGGCTGGCCGGGCTGAAGCGCAAGTCGGCCCATTTCGAGGACGACTTCTGGAATAACGACAATCTCGATGCGCTGCTCGATGCACGGCGGCGCAAGGAAAGCCCCTCGGCGCGGGTCGCCTATGCGGGGGTGGCCGAATATCGCCGCACGCAGAAGTCGGGCCTGAAGGACCGCGAAGGCGCGCGCGAACGGATCGCGCTGGCGATGCAGGGGCAGGTCGCCGAAGAGGCTGACGGTCTCGCCGCGCGGCTCGGCTTTCTGGCCACCACGGGGGCGGTTGCACCGTTTGTGGGTCTGTTCGGCACCGTCTGGGGTATCATGAACAGCTTCTTCTCGATCGGGCAGCAGCAGAATTCGTCGCTCGCGGTGGTGGCGCCGGGCATTTCGGAAGCGCTGTTTGCCACCGCCATCGGCCTGTTCGCGGCCATCCCCGCTGTTATCGCCTACAACCGCTTCAGCGGAAAGGTCGGCCTGTTCGAGGCCGGCCTCCAGCGCTTTGCCGACCGCGTCGGCAGCGAGATCAGCCGCGAGATGGAATCGATCTGATGGCGATGGGCGTCCTCAAGCACAGCCGCGGGCGGGGGCGTTCGTCGCGCCGCGCGCCGATGGCCGAGATCAACGTCACGCCCTTCGTCGACGTGATGCTGGTGCTGCTCATCATTTTCATGGTCACCGCGCCGATGATGGCGAGCGGGGTGCCGATCGATCTGCCCGACAGCCGCGCCGAAGCGCTCGAACAGACGCCCGACCAGATCACCGTATCGATCGACAACGAGGGCTTCGTCTATATCGACGACGTGCTGATCGAACCGGGCACATTGCCGACCGCGCTCGAATCGATTGCCGGTGCGCCCGGTGCGGAGCGTCCGCTGGTCACGCTGCGGGCCGACCGCGCGATCGACTGGGGCCGTGCGATTGCGGTGATGGGCGAGCTGAACCGGGCGGGCTTCACTGCCATTTCGCTCGTCAGCAACAGTTCATCCGAAGCTCCATAGCCCGGACCGCTTATGGCCAAAACTGCCACCCTGACCCGTGAGGAATATGTCGGCCTCGGCACAGCCGTGGTGCTGCACGTGGCGCTGGGCGCTTTTCTGGTCCTGCACGACAGTGCGCCGATAAAGCGCGCGCCGCCCGAGCGGATCGACGTGAGCCTTGCCACCGACATCAGCCTCGAATCGACCGCGCCCGATCCCAGCGCCGAGCCCGCCGCCGCCTATGCGCCGACCCTTGCCGACGTGCCCGCGCCCGAACCGGCCGAGCCCGAGGTGACACGTCCGGTCGAGCCGACGGTG
>NZ_QXFM01000053.1 GCF_003584015.1 Aurantiacibacter xanthus | reverse complement strand
CTCTTCCTCGCCGGGAAAGCTCATCGCGCAGTCCTTCACCCATACATCGTAGATCGGGTGCTCGACCACATTGAGGCCGGGAGAGTTCTTGAACAGCCAGCCCGAGAACACCCGCGTCCACACGGCTTCGCTATCGGCATCGGGCCGCTCGTTCACGTTGACCTGCACGAAAGCGCCGGTTTCGGGCGGATCTTCCCACGGCGCGGTTTTCTCGCAGGCAGACAGGCGAATCACCAGATCGTCGATCCGGCGCGCTTCGCCCGGCTTCATCTCGATCTCGCGGGTGAGCGAATTGCGCTTGTTGACGATGCCGAGCGTGGCCACGCGTTCGGCCATCGGGGTGCCCTGCCCTTCGGCCGCCAGCGCGCCTTCACCCGGCGCGGGCGCGGGCTGCTGGAGTTCTTCGGGAACCTCGGTCTGCTCGGCCTCGGGCGCGGG
>NZ_QXFM01000005.1 GCF_003584015.1 Aurantiacibacter xanthus | reverse complement strand
GCGCGCCCGCAAGCACTGGCGCGCCATGGGCTTTTACCGATTGCTCGGACGGATGCTGTTCGGCGCGGCCCTGCCCGAGGAGCGCTACCGCGTGTTCGAACGCTTCTATCGCCTGCCTGAGCGGCTGATCGAGCGGTTCTATGCCGGGCGCTCAACACTGGCCGATCGCGCAAGAGTGCTTGCGGGCAAGCCCCCTGTTCCCGTATCTCGGGCTGTCGCCGCCCTGACACGCCCTGCCCCGCCACTGCGGGTGCCCGAACACAAGGATTACCCATGACCCGCCCCGAAGGCCGCACCGCCTGCGTGATCGGCGCCGGTTTCGGCGGGCTCGCCCTCGCCATCCGGCTGCAAAGCGCGGGGATCGCCACCACGGTGATCGAAGCGCGCGACAAGCCGGGCGGACGCGCCTATTTCTGGGAGCGCGACGGGTTCACCTTCGATGCCGGGCCTACCGTCGTCACCGATCCCGCTTGTCTGAAGGAGCTGTGGGCGCTTTCGGGCCACGACATGGCCGCCGATGTCGAGCTGATGCCCGTCATGCCGTTTTACCGCCTCAACTGGCCCGACGGCAGCAACTTCGACTATTCGAACGACGAAGCGTCCTTGCGCAAGGAGATCGCCCGGCTCGATCCCGCCGACGTGCAGGGCTACGAACGCTTCCTCGAATATTCCGCCGGGGTGTTCGAGGAAGGCTATGTCAAGCTCGGCACGGTGCCGTTTCTCGACTTCTCATCGATGATCAAGGCCGCGCCCGCGCTGATGAAGTATCAGGCCTGGCGCAGCGTCTATGAGATGGTGAGCAAGTTCATTCGCAGCGAGAAGCTGCGTCAGGCGCTGAGCTTCCACACGCTGCTGGTGGGCGGCAACCCGATGAAGACCAGCGCGATCTACGCGCTGATCCACAAGCTGGAGAAAGACGGAGGCGTGTGGTGGACGCGCGGCGGCACCAACCGCCTGATCGCCGGGATGGTCCGCCATTTCGAGCGGATCGGCGGCACGATGATGCTCGGCGATCCGGTCAGCCGGATCGAGACGCTGGGCAAACGGGCCAAGGGCGTTCACACGCAGAGCGGCTGGTACGGCGAGTTCGACGCCGTGGCCTCGAACGCCGATATCGTCCACTCCTACCGCGATCTCCTGGGTGACAGCCATCGCGGCAAGACACAGGGCAAGGCGCTGGCGAAGAAGAGTTTCTCGCCCAGCCTGTTTGTGGTCCACTTCGGGGTCGAGGGCAGCTGGCCGGGCATTCCGCACCACATGATCCTGTTCGGCCCGCGCTACAAAGGCCTGCTTGACGACATCTATACCCACGGCGTGCTGCCGGAGGATTTCTCGATCTACCTCCACCACCCGACCGTGACCGATCCCAGCATGGCGCCCGAGGGCAAGAGCACGTTCTACGCGCTGGTGCCGGTGGCGCATCAGGGCAAGCTGGCGATCGACTGGTCGGTGATCGGCCCGCAGCTCGAAAAGCGCATTCTCGATGAGGTCGGGCGGCGGCTGATCCCCGATATCCACGACCGGATCGTGACCAGCTTCCACTATGCGCCGACCGATTTCAGCCGCGATCTCAACGCGCATCTCGGCAGCGCCTTCAGCCTCGAACCGGTGTTAACGCAAAGCGCATGGTTCCGCGGGCATAATCGCGACGACGTGATCGAGAACTTCTACCTCGTGGGCGCGGGCACCCATCCCGGCGCGGGCATCCCCGGCGTGGTCGGCAGCGCCAAGGCGACTGCGGGGTTGATGATCGAGGATCTGAAATGAGAACGGAAGGCACGCTCATTATGCGCTCGCAGAGGCGCAGAGGCGCAGAGAGATCGCGCTTGCGGCGAAGCCGCTCTCATCCTCTTGGCCCAGCTGCTTGCGCTTCTGTAGATCCGCTGAAGGCCACCTCCGGTGGCACAAGGCCCTCTGCGCCTCTGCGCCTCTGTGAGCGCAAAAATCTACGGTCGCCCCGAGCACACCACACCCGGAGGCTCACCCGATGAAGCGGCTCGCGGTCTATTGCGGCTCGGCCACCCCGGCTGACCCGCGCTACATGGCGCTTGCCCACGAGGTCGGCGCGTCGCTGGCTGAGCGCGGGATCGGCGTCGTCTATGGCGGCGGCAAGGCCGGGCTCATGGGCGCGGTGGCCGACGGCGCGCTGAGCGCAGGCGGCGAGGTGATCGGCGTTATTCCCACGGCGCTGGTGAACCTCGAAGTGGCGCACCGGGGTCTGACCGAGCTGCACGTGGTGGAAACGATGCACCAGCGCAAGCAGGCCTTCACCGACCTCTCCGACGGCTTCGTTACCCTGCCCGGCGGCGTGGGCACGCTCGACGAGTTGTGGGAAGCGATCAGCTGGGCGCAACTCGGCTATCACGCCAAGCCGGTCGGCCTGCTCAACGCCTTTGCCTATTATGACGGGCTGCTCGCCTTCAACGCGCATATGGCCGAGGTCGGCTTCGTTCGCAGCGCACACCGCGATATCCTGATCTCCGCCGACACCCTCGACGAATTGCTGGAAAAGATGGCCAACTTCACACCGGCAAAAACGGTGGTGCAGATGCGGGTGGACGACCTGTGAAGCGCATCGCCCCCCGCCCGCTGGTCGCCAGCCTCGTGGTCAACCAGCCCTATCGCGCGGCAGGTGGCGGGCGCAGCCGTGCCGCACTGGTGAAGCGCGCGGGCGAATCCATCGCACTCGGCTCGAAGAGTTTCGCCAGCGCCTCGCTGTTGTTCGACAAGGCCACACGTGAGCGCGCGCACCTGCTTTACGCCTGGTGCCGCCGCTGCGATGACATCGCCGACGGGCAGGATCACGGCGGCCCGCTCAGCATCGACGAGAAGCAGGGCCATGACCGGGTCGAGGCGATCCGCATCCTCACCCACCGCGCGCTCGATGGCCAGCCGACTTCGGACCTCGCGTTCGATGCTTTGGGGCTGGTCGCCTCCGAATGCGGGCTGACGCAGGCGATGTGCGACGATGTGATCGACGGCTTCGCGCTTGACGCCGAGGGCTGGCGTCCGCGCACCGAGGCAGACCTGATGCGCTATTGCTACCATGTCGCGGGCGCAGTGGGCGTGATGATGGCCAAGGTCATGGGCGTGCCCGACAGCGAGGACGAGACGCTCGACCGTGCCTGCGACCTCGGGCTCGCGTTCCAGCTCAGCAACATCGCGCGCGACCTGTCCGAAGACGATGCGGTGGGGCGCTGTTATCTGCCGGTCGAATGGCTGGTGGAAATGGACATTCCTCCGGGCCAGCACATGAAGCCGATGTATCGTGCGCAGTTGGTCACGCTGGCGCGGCGGCTGGTGCATTTGGCCGAGAGCCACGAGGCAGCGGCGCGTCTGGGCGCGCGGCACCTGCGCTTTCGCCAGCGCTGGGCGGTGCTGGCGGCGACCAACATCTATGGCGCGATCGGGCGCAAGGTGGTCGAGCAGGCGGAGCTGGCCTGGGACCACCGCATTCACACCACGAAGCTGGAGAAGCTGGGGCATGTGCTGTCGGCACTGAAGGAGGCCCGGCTCGGGGCCTGGCCGCCGAGCGAAATGCCCCGCTGGACCCGCGGCGAACTGATGGTGCGTGCAAGGATGGCGGGGAGGCCCGCCGAGGTGAAGTTCACGCCGCTGCGCGATGAGGATGTGCGCAAGAAGGAGGATTGATCCTCCCGCTCGCCCTGAGTGCCCCAATCCCCCACATCCGCTCGCCCTAAGCGGACCCATTCTCCCACATCCGCTCACCCTGAGCTTGTCGAAGGGTTGTCCTTCCCCTTGAGGCTGGCGCGGAGTTCCAAGAGAAGAGCAGTCCTTCGACAAGCTCAGGACGAGCGGGTGTGGGGTCTAACCCGCGAGAAATTCCTCAAGCCCCGCCTGCTGCTCCACGCTCATATGCAGGCCCAGCTTAGTGCGCCGCCAGAGAATATCCTCGGCCGTCTGCGCCCATTCCTCGCGGCGCAGGTAGTCCACCTCGGCCTCGCTCAGCCCGCAGCCGAAGTCGCGGCCCAGATCGGCGCACGCCTTCGCCTCGCCCAGCCACAGCACCGCATCGAGCCCATAGGCGCGGGCCACCCGCAGAGCCTCGGCCTCGCTCAGGAACGGATAGTCCGCCTGCAATTCGCGCACGAGGATCGGCTGCGCAAGCTTGGGGAAATCACCCCCCGGCAGCGGCGCATCGGCGGTCCATGCAGGTTTGGCGAGGCAATCAAGCCGGGTGCCGAGCATATCCACCGCCTCCTCGGCCACATGGCGATAGGAGGTGATCTTGCCGCCATAGATGCCGAGCACCGGCGCGCCCTCGCTCTTGGCCGAGAGCGACAGGCGATAGCCGCGCGTCGCCGCCTCGGGCCGGTCCTCGCCTTCATCGACCAGCGCGCGCACCCCGGCATAGCTGTAGACCACATCGGTGCGCGCGATCGGGTCGGCAAAGTTCGCGTTGAAGGCTTCGATCAGATAGACGATCTCAGCCTCGCTCGCCTCCACCTGATCAAGCGGCCCATCATGATCGGCATCGGTGGTGCCGATCAGCGTGAACTCGCCCTCGTAGGGAATGGCAAAGCAGATACGGGTGTCGGGCAATTGCAGGATATAGGCCCGGTCATGCCCGAAGCGGCGGCGCACCACGATGTGCGAGCCGCGCACCCGGCGCACGCCGAACGCGGGCTTGCGGCCCATCGCTCCCGCCACATCGTCGGCCCCCGGTCCGCCCGCATTGACCACCGCGCGCGCGCGATAGGTGCCCTGCCCCGTCATCACCTGCCACAGCCCATCGCGGTCGCGGCGCGCGCTGGTCACGGCCTCGCGGGTGCGGATTTCGGCGCCCTTGCGCGCGGCGTCCTTCGCGTTGAGCACCACCAGCCGCGCATCGTCGACCCAGCAGTCCGAATATTCGAACCCGTGGGTCGGCCCCGGCAGCAGCTCCTTGCCCGCCGGATCGCGCTTCAGCCGGATCGTGCGCGTGGCCGAGAGGTCTTCGCGCTTGCCGATGTGGTCGTAAAGGAACAGCCCGGCGCGCAGCATCCAGGCGGGGCGCATCCCCTCGCTCACCGGCAGCACGAAGCGCAAGGGCCAGACGGTATGCGGCGCGATGGCCCACAGCCGCTCGCGCTCGATCAGCGCCTCGCGCACCAGCGCGAACTCGGCATATTCGAGATAGCGCAGCCCCCCGTGGATCAGCTTGGTCGACTTGCTCGAAGTGCCGCCCGCAAGGTCGCCCGCTTCGAGCAGCAGCACCTTGGCCCCGCGCCCGGCAGCGTCGCGCGCCACGCCCGCGCCGTTGACCCCGCCGCCGATCACGATGAGGTCGAACAAGGCGCTCACCGCACCGGCACCGTGCTTTGCGGAACCTGATGCAGGCGGCGGAACAGCACCCCCCGCTCGCTGAACAGCACCAGCAGCAGCGCCGCCACCGAGGTGCCGAGAAGCGACCAGGCGAACGGCAGCGCCGTGCCATCATAGGCCTGCCCGATCACCACGCCGACCATGGCCGCGCCGAACATGCGGAAGAAGGTCTGCACGCTGGAGGCCGCACCCGCGATGGTCGAGAACGGCTGCATCGCGATCGAACTGAAGTTCGCGCCGAGGAACCCGAGCAGACCGAGGTTCACGCTCATCAGCGGCAGGAACCAGTAGATGTTGCCGGGATGGGCATAGGACGACCATACCTGCGTCGCGCTCACCACGATGAACATCAGAGTGCCAGCATGGCTGACCCGGCGCGCGCCGAACCGCATCACAATGCGCGAATTGACGAGGCTGGAGAACGCCATCATCGCCGCCGTTCCGCCGAACAGCACCGGGAACCACGCGCCGACGCCGAAGAAATCCTGATAGAGCTGCTGCGCCGAGTTCACATAGCCGAACACGCCGCCCATCAGCAGCGCCGCGCCGAACACATAGCCCACCGCCTGCCGGTTGATCAGCGCCAGCCGCATGTTCCGCACGATCACCGGAACGTCGATATGCTGGCGGTTATCCTCGGTCAGCGTCTCGGGCAGGCGGAACCACACCCAGGTGGCGGCAACCCCGCCCATCACGGCCAGCCCCACGAAAATGAAGCGCCATCCCGCCACTGCGGCAATGGCAGCGCCAAGGCTGGGAGCCACCACCGGTACGGTGATGAACACCGCCGAGACCAGCGACATCAGCCGTGCCATCGCGTCGCCTTCATAGATGTCGCGCACGATGGTCATCGGCATCACCATCAGCCCCGCACACAACACACCCGTGATCCCGCGCACCCACAACAGCACCTCGAAATCGGTGAGGAAGGCGCTGATCAGCGACAGCGCGCAATAGGCAGCCAGCGAAGTGAGGATAACCGGGCGACGGCCGAAGCGGTCGGCAAAGCTGCCCGGCAACAGCGCGCCAACCCCCATCGCAATGGTATAGACGCCGACCACCAACTGGCGCCGGTTCTCGTCAACCACCGCAAGGTCACGCGCCATTTCGTCGAGCAGCGGCAGCATGGCATCGATGGCGAGCGCGTTGAGGCTCATCATCAGTGCGAGCAGAACCACCAGTTCGCGGCGGCCAATCTGAATGTCGGAGGATTTGCGCTTGGGCATTGCATAGCCCTTATCGGCTCTGTTGCATTGCCGCAAACGACAAAACGCACCATAATTGAGCAGCCATGATGGACGATCACGCCGAGGCACCCGAAGAAGCTGAGGGTCTGCGAAAGATCATCCATGTCGATATGGATGCCTTCTTCGCCAGCGTCGAACAGCGCGACGATCCCTCTTTGCGCGGGCGTCCGGTGGCGGTCGGCGGGGCGGGCGGGCGCGGCGTGGTGGCAGCGGCCAGCTACGAAGCGCGCAAGTTCGGGGTGCGCAGCGCCATGCCCTCGGTCACGGCCAAGCGGCGCTGCCCCGAGCTGATTTTCGTAAAAAGCCGGTTCAATGTCTATCGCGAAGTCTCGGCGCAGATTCGCGCGATTTTCGATCATTTTGCCGAGCATGTCGAACCGCTGAGCCTCGACGAGGCCTATCTCGATGTGACCGACGATATTCGCGGGATCGGCTCGGCCACGCGCATCGCCGAACTGATCCGGGCGCAAATTCGCAAGGAGACGCAACTGACCGCCTCGGCGGGCGTGTCGTACAACAAGTTCCTCGCCAAGCTGGCGAGCGACCAGAACAAGCCCGACGGCCTGTGTGTGATCCGCCCCGGCGAGGGCGCGAAGTTTGTCGCCGCGCTGCCGGTGCGGCGGTTCCACGGGATCGGCCCCAAGGGCGCGGAGAAAATGGCGCGGCTCGGCATTGAAACGGGCGCCGATCTTGCGACCAGGGACCGCGCCTGGCTCACGGCCCATTTCGGCAGCTTTGGCGACTATCTCTTCCGCGCCGCACGCGGGATCGACTTGAGGCCCGTGCGCTCGAACCGGGTACGCAAGTCGATCGGCGGCGAACGGACGTTTTCCGAAGACATTTCCGCGCCCGACGCGTTGCGCGAAACGCTGGCGCGGATCGTCGACATCGTGTGGGAGCGGATCGCCGAGAAACAGGCCCGCGGGCGCACGGTGACGCTGAAGCTCAAATATCGCGATTTCCAGTCCGCCACCCGCTCGCGCTCGCTCCCGCACTGGGTGAGCGGGCGCGACGAGTTCACCCAACTGGCCGAAGCGCTGCTGGAGGCGGAGCTGCCGCTGCCACAACCGATCCGGCTGATGGGGCTGACGCTGAGTAACCTTGAACGCGGCGATGGCAACGAGCCCGCGCGCGACGATGCGCAGCTGAGCCTGCTCTAGATCGGCATGACATTACCCTGATCCACCCTTCTCCCCTCCCCAAGGGGAAGGGCTTTGCGGGTCAAGCCATGTCATCCTGCTCTAGATCCGCGCGATGCGGATGCCGTCGCCGACGCTCGCCTTGCGGTCATCGGGCAACGCCGCGCGCCCGAACCAGCCGGCCTCGACGATCTCCCGGCCATCGCCTTGCGGCGCGCCCTCGGCCTCGCCGATCACGAAGTGGACGATGTTGGTCGCGCCATGGAACTTGCGCCGCTGCGGCCCCAGCGAGCGCGCCGCCTGAAGGACAAGTCCGGTCTCCTCGGCAAATTCGCGCCGCGCGGCTGCGAGCGGGTCTTCATCCCGCCCCATACCCCCGCCGGGAAACTGCCATTGCGAGCCGCCGTAGCTCGGACGCACCAGCAGCAGCTCGCCCGCGCGGTTGCGCGCGATCACCGAACAGCCGTGCACGGTCGGCTTGCGCAGACGCCAGTACATCAGCCGCAAGCGGTGCGCGATGCGGTAGGCAAGGCGCATCGGCGCCCGCGGAATCAGGCGAAGCATGTCACCGTCTGGCTGGCCGCGCCGAGCAGCCGCGCCACGGGCAGATCATGCTCTGCGGCCTGCGCCGCATCGAACACCGCGCGCTTGTCGTCACCGCGGATCACGAACATCAGTTCGTCGGTGTCGAGCAGCGCGGGGATGGTGAGCGTCAGCCGGTCGAACGGCGCTTCGGGCGGGAGCGGGTCGGGCGTCAGGCGGCGCACCGGCACCGCATCGTCGACCTGCGGATCGGTGTTGGGAAACAGCGAGGCGATGTGCCCGTCCGCGCCCATGCCGAGCCAGACCAGCGCGAAATGCGGCGGCTTCGCCCCTTCTTCCAGCGCAACGACGCGCGCACCGAGCGGTTCGAGCAGAGCGCGCAGCTTGCCGGTGTTGCTGGCCGCGTGATCCTCGGGAACTATCCGGTCGTCACCCGGCCACACCTCTATTCCGCTCCAGTCGGTCAGGGTCTGGGCGAGCAGCCTGAGGATGGGAAACGGCGTCGATCCGCCGGGAAGGCAGATCGCGACGGGGCGACCATCCTCGCGCGGATGCGCGTTGATAAGGCGTTCGAGGAAGGCGGCGATGGCGGCGTCATCCGCCCGTTCGACAAGATTTACAGTAGTCATGGCCGCTGCCTACACCGCAGCTCGCGCAATGGCGAGCCGCGGTGCAAGCGCCCTGGCTGATGTGAGGCTCAGCCGAGGAAGGACTTGAGGAACCAGACGCGCTCTTCGGCCATGTCGGTCCAGTCGTCGATCAGGCCGTCGGTGGCGTTGTCGCCCGCCTTGTCGGCGGCTTCCTTCAGCGCCTTGAGGCTGGCAACGAGCGCGGCGTTATCGTCGTGCAGCTGCTTGACCATGGCATCGGCGTCGACCTCGGTGCTGTTCTCCTCGGCGACGCTGGTGGCGGCCATGATCGAGGACAGCGAGGTCAGCGTCTTCGCATCGTTCTTGCGCACGCGCTCGGCGATGATGTCGATCTGGCCCTGAATCTGGACCGCCTGCTCATCGAACAGCAGGTGCAGGTCGCGAAAGCGCGGACCCTTCACGTGCCAGTGGAAATTCTTGGTCTTGATGTAGAGCGCGAAGTGATCGGCCAGCAGGCCGTTCAGCCCTTCGACCAGAGCCTGTTTCGAATTGTCGCCTGTGGAAGCCATTGCTGTTCCCCTTTTCGTTATGATGTTCACTGCAGATAACACCGGACAGGGCCCGGCGTTTCCTCGAAATGGACGATTGTCCTGATCGAGAGAACCGATTGTAAGGTCAAAATATTGCAATCCAGCCAATAACCACGCCAGTCACCAGCAAAGCCACGCCGACAACCGCCCGCACGATGGCGAGCGGCAGCCTCTCCCAGTCGTCGCCCGCAATCGCCGCCATGGGCAACACCGCCAGCGCCCCGACCGCCCCGCCAGCGGCAGTGAAGGCCG
>NZ_QXFM01000052.1 GCF_003584015.1 Aurantiacibacter xanthus | reverse complement strand
GGGCAGGAGCGGCCTGCGCAGTTGGCGCGCTGCGCGTGTCATGGCTCGCGTCTCCCAGCACCAGATCGCCGACGCCGAGCCGAGCCAGCAGCGCATTGGCGCTGGCGGGCAGGTCGCGGCGATGGCGCAGGAACCCGCGCGAGGAGATCGGCAGGCGGGGGATCAGATCAAGCCATTGCGCCTCGGTCAGCCGCGCCGTGGCCATGGCGGCAGCGCCGATGCGCGGCTCGCCTTCCACCAGCAGCGCAACCAACTGCGGATTGCGCAGCCTGAGCCCGCTCTCGCGCAGGATGCGGACCTGCTCTTCGGGGGCGATCAGCTGGCGCAGTTCGGCCAGCCGCGCGAATCCGTCTGTGCCGAGCGGGCTTGTCGCCTGCTCCTCACGCAGCGTGCCGAGCAGGTCGAGCAACTGGCGGAACTGCGTCGGCTGCCCCGCCTGCCCGAGCGCGGTCATGCGCAGCACTGTGGCGAGACGGTCGTCGAACAAGGGTAAAGCGCTCCGCGAAAGGGATGAGGCATCCGGACGAATACGGCGTTACCTCGCAACCGCGTGTTTGGCATTGGTGCTGGCAGGCTGCGTCGCAAAAAGGGACAGGCTGAAGAGCAGATAATAACATTTCCGCACAACAGGCTTGCGCATTCCGGTTGTTTCCTCAAGAAAGTTGCACTTGGATCCAGATCGGGGCGCATGTTCGGTGCAGGAGAGTGCCGCACAATGGCCGTGATCAGCAAAGGGGGCAGGGCCATGGGCACGCTGGACGCTATCGACCGGAAATTGCTGGCTGAACTTCAGGCCGAGGGCCGGGTGACCAATGTCGACCTCGCCAGCCGGGTTGGGCTGACCGCGCCGCCCTGCCTGCGCCGGGTGCGCGCGCTGGAGGAAGAGGGCGTGATTCGCGGCTATCACGCCGACCTCGATCCCTCGAAACTGGGCTATGCGATCACGGTGTTCGCGATGGTGTCACTGCGCAGCCAGGCCGAGGAAGACCTGCGCGGTTTTGAAGAGCACATGCGCGGGCTGCCCGAGGTGCGCGAGTGCCACATGCTCAATGGCGAGATCGACTTCATCCTGAAGATCGTCAGCCACGATTTGCAGAGCTTTCAGGAATTCCTCACCAGCAAGCTGACCCCCGCGCCCAACGTGGCGAGCGTGAAGACTTCGCTGACGATCCGCACTGCGAAGAACGAACCGGGGGTCCCGCTGGGCTGACCTGGGGTGAGATGCTCAGTCTCGCTTTTCGTTTGTTCGGCTTTGCTTTTTGCCGAAATGGCCTCGGCCACCGATATTGCAGGGCCTGGCCGGTTTTGCGGTTATTCGCCCATCATAGATTTGCAGCCGGGTGAGGAAATTACGACGCTCGACGCGGGCATCCACGCCGGGCGATTCCGTTGGGATGGCAATTTTGGAAGTCTTGAAGTCGATGGGATCGGCTGGGCAGGTCGTCCATCAGGACGGATTGAACGACCTGCAAGTGCAGAACTGCCAGCTCGATTCGGCGAACGACGAACCAATGGGAAGTACGTCGTTGCCTTGTGGAATGGTCGGCAGGGCGCGGCCTATTTTCGATCCAGCTCCCGGATAACAGACGCACAGATCGAGGCTATCGACCGTGTGCGCCTGTTTCAGGAAGGTGAAGAACCGGAAGGCTGTGATCGTCGCAGCATTTCCGTTTGGGGCGTAGACTGAAAGTTCGCCTCAGCCCTCGCGGGTCTCCAGCCACTCTTCGAGCCACTTGATCGTGTAGTCGCCGTTGATCACGTCCTCGTTCCGCACCAGCGCCTGGTGCAGCGGAATCGAGGTCTTCACGCCTTCGACCACCATCTCCTCCAGCGCCCGACGCAGACGCATCAGGCAGCCTTCGCGGGTACGGCCGTAGACGATCAGCTTGGCGATCATCGAATCGTAGTAAGGCGGGATCGAATAGCCCGAGTAGAGCCCGCTATCGACGCGCACATGCATGCCGCCCGCCGGGTGATAGGCCGTGACCTTGCCCGGTGACGGGGCGAAGGTGAACGGGTCTTCCGCGTTGATCCGGCACTCGATCGCGTGGCCCTTGAACTCGAGCTCGTCCTGCGTGACCGACAGCGGCTTGCCGTCGGCAATGCGGATCTGCTCGCGCACGAGGTCGACGCCGGTGATCGCTTCGGTCACCGGGTGTTCGACCTGCAGGCGGGTGTTCATCTCGATGAAGTAGAACTCGCCGTTTTCCCACAGGAACTCGATCGTGCCCGCGCCGCGATAGCCCATGTCGGCCATGGCCTTGGCCACGATGCCGCCCATGCGCGCGCGCTCTTCGGGCGAGATGACGGGCGAGGGCGCTTCCTCGAACACCTTCTGGTGGCGGCGCTGCAACGAACAGTCGCGCTCGCCGAGGTGGATCGCGTTGCCCTTGCCGTCGCCGAACACCTGAAACTCGATGTGGCGCGGATTGCCGAGGTACTTCTCGACGTACATGGTGTCGTCACCGAAGGCGGCCTTGGCTTCCGACTTCGCCTGATTGACGAGGCTTTCAAGGTTCTCCGGCCCCGGAATGACCTTCATGCCGCGCCCGCCGCCACCGGCTGCGGCCTTGACCAGCACCGGATAGCCGCATTCGGCGGCCACGGCGCGGATCTCGTCCATCGTCTCCACCGCACCGGCTGATCCCGGCACCAGCGGCAGACCCAGCGCACCGGCGGTCTTCTTGGCGGCGACCTTGTCGCCCATGGTGCGGATATGCTCGGGCTTGGGGCCGATCCAGATCAGGTCGTGCGCCTCGACGATCTCGGCGAACTTCTCGTTCTCCGAGAGGAAGCCGTAGCCGGGGTGGATCGCATCGGCGCCGGTGATCTCCGCCGCCGAGATGATCGCCGCCTGATTGAGGTAGCTGTCGGTGGCGGACGGCGGGCCGATGCACACGGCATGGTCGGCCAGCCGCACGTGCATGGCATCGGCATCGGCGGTCGAGTGAACCGCGACCGTCTCGATGCCCATTTCGTGCGCGGCCCGGTGAACGCGCAGCGCGATCTCGCCGCGGTTCGCGATCAGTATGCGCTTGATCGCCATCAGTTCAGGATCACCAGCGGCTGGTCGAATTCGACCGGCTCGGCATTGCCGACGAGGATCTCGCCCACGGTGCCGTCCTTGGGGGCGGTGATCGGGTTCATCACCTTCATCGCTTCCACGATCAGCAGCGTGTCACCCGCCTTCACCTTGTCACCCACCGCGATGAACGCCGGCGAGTTCGGGTCGGACGCCATATAGGCGGTGCCGACCATGGGCGACTTCACTGCATTGGCGAGGTCGGTCGGTGCGGGAGCTGCCGGGGCCGCAGCAGGTGCGGGGGCCGCTACGGGAGCGGCGGCGGCTGGGGCGGGGACGCTGACGGCGGCCGGAGCCACGATCACTTCGCGCGAAAGGCGGATGCTGCGATCGCCTTCCTCAACCTCGATTTCGGTCAGGCCCGTTTCGGCGAGCAGCTCGGCCAGCTCGCGCACCAGCGCGGTGTCTACCGTCATGCCCGACTTACGGCCAGAAGCCGGCTTAGAATCTGCCATGCAATTCCTCAGTACTAACGTCTTTGTGATGACCGCCCGCGCTAGTGCCTGTCGTCGCGCATGGCAAGTCTGCGCTCGGTGCAGGTGGGGCAATCAGAACCGCGCTGCTGCCTCCAGCGCCAGTTCGTATCCGTAAACGCCCATGCCGGTGATCGCGCCCTTAGCGGCCATGCCGACATAGGAATGGTGGCGGAAGTCCTCGCGCGCGGCGGGGTTGGAGATGTGGACCTCGATCACCGGCGTGGTGATGGAACGGATCGCGTCGTAGAGCGCAAGGCTGGTGTGGGTATAGGCCCCGGCATTGAGGATAACCGCCCTCGCGCCATCGGCCTGCGCCTCGTGCAGCCAGTCGATCAGGTGCCCTTCGTGGTTCGACTGGCGCATCTCGATCACCAGCCCCAGCGCGGAAGCGCGTTCATCCAGCCGGGCGGCGACGTCGTCGAGCGTGTCGGAGCCGTAGATCTCGGGTTCGCGCGTGCCGAGCAGGTTGAGGTTCGGGCCATTGAGTACGTACACAGTCTGGGTCATGGCGCCCTGCATAGCCGCACTCGCCATTGGCGCAAAGGGTGATGGCGTGGTCCGGCCAAGGTGTGACAGGTGTGACAGTGTCCAGACGGGAAAAGCGGACGCTGTCACACCTTCCTCCAACCGGCCTACTGGTCGATGCCCTTGATCTTGCCCCACTGGCGCGCCGCCGTGTAGCCGAGATAGCCGGTGCCGAACAACGCATAGAGCGGCTCGGGCAGGCCATTGAGGTAGGCGTTCATGCCGCTGGCGATCTCCTTCGCGGTGGAGGGATTGAACGCGGCCAGCACGCCCATCGGCAGCGCGAACAGCAGCATCACGTACATCACATAGAGAAAGCTCGGGCGCGCCCGGCTGGTCCACGGGTCGGACGACTGCGCTTCAGCGACGATAGCCGCCAATCGCGCCTTGATCGCCTCCATCTCCTGCGTTCCTTCGAGGCGGAGCAGTTCGAGCTTGGCGCGTTCGCGCGCCTGCGGGTCGGGGATAATCTTGTCGATCAGCGAGGCAATGGGGCCGATCAGGGTTTCGAGCAGAGCCATGAACCGTGTCCTTAGGTTAGAGTCGCTCGGTGCGTGAACCATAACGGTTTGTGTAGGAAAGCGGTTTGCTATTTGATCGTGTCATTTAATCGGTTATCACCCCAATCGTTACGGGACTTGCGGGACGCGAGAGGGGCTTTCGATGCTGGGTGGTGGACAACAACGGTATTCCGGCGGGGCGATCCTGCTGCACTGGCTTCTCGCGCTGTTGCTGGCGGGCGAGCTGGCGCTGGGCTTTGCCATGCCGCGCGATGCCAGCGGGTTCGAGCTGTACCAGTTGCACAAGTCCATCGGCATCACGATCCTGTTGCTGACCTTCGTGCGGCTCGGCTGGCGCATGACGCACAAGCGCCCGCCGAAGATGGAGGGCGGACTTAACGGCTTCCTCGCCAGCGCGGTGCATGTCGGCTTCTATGTGCTGATGGTCGGCGTGCCGCTGACCGGCTGGGCGATTGTCTCGACCTCGGCGATCAGCGTGCCGACGATGATCTTCGGTGTCGTGCCCTGGCCGCACCTGCCGCTTGATGGGGCGATGAACCACACGTTCGAAGAGGCGCACGAGATTCTCGCCAAGGTCGGCATCGGCCTTTTCGTGCTCCACGTGGCCGGGGCCTTGCGGCACCATTTCCTGATGCGCGATTCGCTGCTTGGCCGCATGGCGCCGGGCGGGGCGGGCGCGGTGTCGCTGGCGCTCATGGTCGCGGTGATCGGGCTGTGGGCGGCGGTCTATTTCGGGCTGGGCGGCGGCGCCGGGCACGATCACGAGCATGAGGAAGAGCAGGCGCAGGAAACCACGCTGCCGCCCGATGGCTCGCAGGCCGATGGCCGCGTGGCGCTCGCGGCTGACGAAGCGGCGGCAGAGCCGGTTGCCGAAGACGAGGCAGAGGCCATCGCCGAGGAGGCCGCGACCGCGGCAGAGCCCGAACCTGAGGCGACCGAAACGGCTGGCCCGCCGCCGTCGTGGACGATCCAGCCCGGCGGCAAGCTCGGCTTCAACGTCGACAATGGCGGCATGGCGCTGAATGGCAGCTTCTCGCGCTGGAGCGGCACCATCGCGATGGACCCCGAAGCGCCCGAAAGCGCGCGCATCGCCATCGAGATCGACCTTGCCAGCGCCTCGCTCGGCGACGGAACGCAGGATGCGATGCTCAAGGGGCCGGACTTCCTCGGCGCCGGATCGAGCCCGACGGCAACCTGGCGGTCGACCAGCGTGCGCCGGGTCAGCGGCAATCGCTACACCGCAGAGGGCACGCTCACCCTCAAGGGGGCGAGCCGCCCGCAGCGGATTGCCTTCACGCTTGGCGGCAGCGGCGCGCGGCGCTCGGTCACCGGCACGGCGACGATCGACCGCAAGGCGTTCAACGTCGGCACCGGCGATGCGGCGGCAAGCGTTGCCTCAAGCGTGAATGTCAGCTTCGCCTTCGACGCCACGCGGTGAGCGGGCGGGGGTGGCTGACGGCCGCCTCCTATCCGATACGCTTCAGGGCAGGCTCGGGCAGGTCCATCGCCGGATCGAGGCGGTAGCCATAGCTCCTGATGGTCCTGATCCAGCCGGTATCGCGGTCCCACCGCATCTTGCTGCGCAGGCGGCGAATGTAGACGTCCACCACATTGGTCAGCGGATCGGAATCGTAACCCCAGACCTTGTTCAGGATGTGGGTGCGGCTGAACACCCGCCCCGGCGAGGATAGCAGCAGGTCCAGCAGCTGATACTCCTTGGCGGTGAGGTCAATCGGCTCCTGATCGAGAAACACCTGCATCGATTGCCGGTCGATCCGCACGTTGCCCAGTTCCAGAACCGCGGGCGCGCCGCAGGTATAGCCGCGCCCCCGCCGCGCGAGGGCCTCCAGACGGGCGAGCAGCTCCTCGAAGTCGAACGGTTTGGTGAGATAGTCGTCCGCCCCGCCGCGCAGGCATTCGACCTTGTCCTCGGTATGGTCGAGCGCGGTCAGCATCAGGATCGGCGTGGGCACGCCCGACTGGCGCAGCTGCCGGCACACCTCGCGGCCATTGAGGCCCGGAAGCATGACATCGAGGATCATCACGTCGTAGCTCTCGGCCTGAGCCCTTTGCAGCCCGTCGATCCCGTCCCTCGCGGCGGCCACGACATAGCCTTCGGCCTCCAGGCCCCGGCGCACGAAGCGGCGGACACGTTCGTCGTCTTCGACCAGCAGCAGCTCCATCAGGCGGCCACCTTGTCCAGCGCGGGCAGGGGGAAATACAAGGTGGCGACCGTCCCGCCAGCCGGATGCGGGGCCAGCGCGGTATGGCCGCCATGCGCCAGCACCAGCGCCTTGACGAGGCTGAGGCCGAGGCCCGATCCTTCCCCGCGCGTCTCGCCGCGATGGAACCGTTCGAACAGCCGGTTCGCCTGCGCGAAATCGAGCCCCGGCCCGGTGTCGCGCACGCAGATCGCCACATGGTCGGGCGTGGCAAAGGCCTCGACCGTGATGTCGACGCCCGCTGGCGAATGGCGCAGCGAATTCTCGATCAGCGCGGCGAGCGCGCGGCGAATGCGGTCATGATCGCCATAGGCAAGGATGGCGCGGCCCGGCACCGAGCGGATCGAGCCGCCCATCTCGCTCACCAGCGTCTCGAAATCGAGCGCCACCTGGGCGCCCAGTTCGCGCAGATCCAGCACCTCGCGTTCGAGCGGCAGATGCCCGGCCTCGGCTACCGCGATGAGGAGCAGCTCATCGACCATGCGGCTGAGATCGTGGGTCTGTTGCAGAATGCGGTCGAAGGCTTCCTGCGGCTCGATCCAGCTGCGGTCGCAGGTGCGCAGCGCGACCTGCGCCTCGCCGCGAATGATGGTCAGCGGGGTGCGCAGTTCGTGGCTGACATCGGCGAGGAAGGCGCGGCGGCGCTCGTCGGCGGCGGCGAGCTGGGCATTGGCCTGTTCCAGCTCTTCGGTGCGTTCGGCGACTGCCCGTTCGAGGCCGAGCTGGATCTGGCGCAGGGCCTCCTGCTTTTCGGCGATGGTCGCGGCCATGGAATCGAAGGCGTGCGACAGCCGCGCGAACTCGTCGCGCCCGGACAATCCGACGCGGTGTTGCAAATCGCCCTTGCCGAAGGCGACCACGCCTTCCTCCAGCCGCCGCAGGGCGGGGCCAAGGCGGGCTTGCAACAGATATTGCACGGTGAGCGAGAACAGCAGCGCAAGAACGATCCCGCCCACCGATGCATAGATCGCCGCGCTGATCAGCGACTGGGCGTGGCGCGTGGCCGAGGCGACCGCGCCGTTGCCGCGCTTGATCTCGCCATTGAGCGTTTCCTGCAGCGAGACGACCGGACGCGTGATCCGCGCCACCTCGCGGATCGCCGGTTGCGAGCCGAGCGAGCGGTAGATCTCGTCAACGCGGGCAACGCGCGCGATCAGCGCGGCCGGATCGCGGAAGTGTTCGACCAAAGCCCGGCCCTGGACGATGATCAGCTGGTTGACGCTCTGCTCGCGCGCGTCGGCCTTGGGCAGCTGCTCGACCTCGGTCAGCAACTCTTCAACCCGCATGCGTGCTTCATCGACCGATTTCTGGCTGGTGGATTCCGGTTGATTAACGCGAGCATAGCTGGCGACCTGATAGCCGCGCGCGGCATCCTGAAGCAGCGAATAGACGCGCACCTGTTCATGCGTTCGCTGCGCGGTGATGACCACGTCGTTTGCCCAGGAGGCGGTCAGATACAGAAGGACCGTAAGCACGACGCTTGTCGCCAGACCAGCCAGCGCGGTCGCGCTCAACCGGCCGCGAAGGCTCCATGACTGGAGCCAGCGGTAGGCGCGCATAACCATCCTCTCATTCCCAAGTGAAACCCGCCGTTTCAAGGCCGGTCACTGCCCGTTTTCGGGTCATGTCAGCACCTTAATTGCTTTGCCGTCGAGCGCCACAGGAAATGACCGAAACTCATCTGATGTTAATGTTCCGATAAGGCCGGTTTCATTCGTTCTCCATGTGCCTGTCATCGGAGTCCGCCTAACCCTGACTGATCCGGAACACCGGAAACAGGGGATCACTGAGGCGCAACCTGGCGGCAAGACCTGCGACACAGACGGTCGCACAGGGCTCAGGGAAATCCGGAAATTTGCAGCGCGAAAGGCGCTCGATGCGGTTCGATCGCAAGGCTCGCCGTCCGAGTGGGACGGACGGCGGGAAGAACATGTGACGGCCAGCAAACTGGCCAGGCTTCATTGTTGCAAGGGGGAGAACAAAATGCGCGTTTCGACCAAGGCTGCGGTCTTCAAGGCCCTGCTGCTCGCCGGTGCTGCCGGATCGATCACGGTGGCGAGCCCGTCACTGGCGCAGGGGCAGGCCCCATCCGCCCCGGATTGTCGGGCCGATCCGCTCGACCCGGCCTGCGACACCAGCACTTTCTCTCCGGCGCCGGCGCATGACAGCACCATCGTGGTGACGGGCTCGCGCATCGCGCGTCCTGACTATGAGGCGAGCAGCCCCTTCGTGACGGTCGATGAGGAGTTCCTCGAACAGTCGTCAACCGCCGCCATCGAAGAGCAGCTGAACCGGCTGCCGCAATTCGTCGTCGCGCAGTCGTCGACCACGCTGAACGGCGTGGCCGGGACCGGCGGCCCGGTGGCGGCAGGCACCAGCATCCAGCCCAGCGCCACCAGCACGCCGGGCGCGGCAACGGTCTCGCTGCGCGGTGTGGGGGCCAACCGGACGCTGGTGCTGATCGACGGCCGTCGCGGCACGCCGGGCAATGCCAACGGGACGGTCGATGTCTCGACGATCCCCTCCGCCGCGCTTCAGCGGGTCGAAATCATCTCAGGCGGTGCCTCGGCCACCTATGGCGCCGACGCCATTGCGGGGGTCACGAACTTTATCCTGCGGAAGGATTTTCAGGGCGTCGAGCTGGATGGCCAGATGGGCATCAGCGACGAGTGGAATGGCCTCGAATACCAGCTGTCGGGCATCATCGGCAGCGATTTTGCCGATGGCAAGGGCAATGTCAGCCTGGCGATGTCGATGAACACCCGCGAGGAGCTGTTTCAGCGTGACAACCCGAATTACCCCCGCCTTTGGGAAAACCCGGAGACCACGGTGGGCGCTGCGGCGGCGCTCGGCTCGGGCCGGCCGGGGGTGGCCTTTCCGAACGGCACCTTTGCCGCGAACCTCGTCAACCCGACCACCGGCGCGCCGCTCGCCAATCCGGCGGCGGCCTGCGAGGCGAGCCCGCGCGGCTGCGTGATAACCGACTATTTCGCCGGAGCCTCGCCGGGTGTGCCCAACAATATCACCGCGGTCTATCTCAACAAGGACGGCTCGCTGTTCTCCGGCCTCAACAACTTTGCCTCGCGCGGGGCGGGCGATTTCTTCCAGCCATGGCCCGAACTCGACCAGAAGAACGGCTACTATTTCAAGACCCTGTCATCGGGAACGCTGGCCGCCGTGACCACCAACACGGTGCAGACCGTGCCTTCCACGCGCTACAATTTCCTCGCGCGGGGCAACTTCGCGATCAACGACTGGATCGGCGTGTTCGGGCAGGGGCTGTTCAGCAGCAGCAGCACCTTCACCCAGCTTGAGGCCAGCGCGGCAGGCGACCTGTTCATCCCGTGGGGCACGGGCAAGTATACCGGCGCCATTCCCGGCGCGACCCCTTCGAGCGCCGTCTACCAGAACCCCAATGTGCCATCCGCCGTCATTCCCACGCAGAGCGTGGTGAACGGGCAGATCGTGACGACCTATGCCCCCAATCCGGCGTTCAATGCGATCTACAACGGCATTCTCCCCTGCGCGACGGCGGGAAGCGCGGGCTACAACCCCACCGGCTGCACCAACACCGAGGTGTTTCAGGCGGTGGTGCCCGAGGACATCCAGCAACTGCTGAACGCCCGCGCCAATCCGAACGGGCGCGTGCAGCTGGCAGGGCCGCTGCCCAATCCGCGCCAGAGCTATCAGGACGTGACCACCTTCACCCTGATCGCGGGCCTCGAGGGCTCGGTTCCGGGCACCGACTGGACCTGGGAGGCCTTCGTCAACTACGGCAAGGCGCGCACGATCAGCCGTCAGGTCGGCTATTACTCGCTGAACCGTTTGCGCGCGGTCATGTCGGCCCCCAACTTCGGGCAGAACTTCACCGGCACCGGCAACGCCTTCGGCAACGGTTCCGGCGCAACGACCGGAACCTGCACCAGCGGGCTCAACTTCTTCGGCGGATACGAGGGGATTACGCAGGATTGCCGCGAGGCCATCGCCGAAGACAACACCAGCATCGGCACCTCGCGCCAGACCATCGTCGAAGGCAACGTGCAGGGCGCCTTGATCGATATTCCGTGGACCGGCGACGAGCTGCGCTTTGCGGCGGGCGCGAGCTACCGCGAGCTGCGCTACTCGTTCCTCCCGGCGGCTGGCGCTTCGGCCGGGCGCGAGTTTCAGGACGTTATCGTCGGCGGCCCGTTCAACACCATCATGGAGAACACCGGGATCGACGCCAGGGAAGTCTATGGCGAACTGCTGATCCCGCTCCTCGCCGATTTGCCGTTCGTCGAGCGGCTCAATCTCGAAGTCGGCGGGCGCATTTCCAGCTACAGCCCCGGCGGAACCAGCTATACCTACAAGATCCTCGGTGACTGGGCGGTGACGCCCTGGCTGCGCATTCGCGGCGGCTACAACCGGGCCGAACGCGCGCCCAACGTCGCCGAGCAGATGCTCGAACGGCAGACCGGGATCTCGCTCGACGCCATCGGCGATGGCTGTTCGACCCGCAACGGCAACATCTTCTCGGCCAACCCCAACACGAATACCTCCAGCGCGCTGGATGTGCAGGCGATCTGTCTGGAGCTGATGGCGCGCGATAACGGGGGTGTCTACGCGCCGATCGTCAATGGCGACGGCACGCCCAATCCCAACAGCTTCTACAACCCCGCCGATGCGCAGGCGCGGCAGGGGACGGGCACGATCTTCTCGTTCTCGCCGCGGGTCGGCAATGCGGTGTTCCGGCGCGATTACAATCCCAACGCCACGCTGCTCAAAAGCGAGAAGGCCGACACCTGGACGCTGGGCGTGGTGCTGCGCTCTCCGTTCACCAGCCCGCTGCTGTCGCGGATCAACCTCACGGTCGACTACTACAATATCACCATCAACGACCCGATCTCGGTGCTGGGCGCAGGGGCGCAGCTGCTGCGCTGCATCAGCCCCTATTACAACCCGGCTGCCGAAGGCGTTGCCGCCGGGGCCAACAGCGCGGCTGACCTCAACACGCCGGAAATCCGGGCGCGGGCGCAGGCGGCGATCGCCAATTCGGAATCGACCTGCGGCGATGTCTACCGCTTCCGCAGCGACGGGGTGGGCGGCGAGACCGGCGGCTTCCGGGTCAGCGACGTCATCAGTACCTACGGCAACGAGGGGCAGATCAAGCTGTCGGGTATCGATGCCAACCTGAACTGGAGCATCCCGGCCGGGCCCGGGCGGCTGTCGCTCAACGTCAACGCCAACTACACGCTGGATTCGAGCATCCGCGCTTTCGACGGGCAGCCGCTCATCGACTACACCGGCACCACCGGGATCGGCGCCCTCGGGGTGAGCACGGGTTCGTCGTTCAAATATCGTCTGCTCAGCATCCTCGGCTACAGCTGGGGGCCGGCGCGGGCCTCGTTCCAGTGGCAGCATATCCCGGCCACCGAAGACGGCGGCGAGGCGCAGTTCCTCAACGGGCTGGCACCGGCTGGCACCGACAACAGCGGCCTTCCGGCCTATAATCTGTTCCACTTCAACGCCAGTTTCGAAGTGAACGACAGGCTGCGGCTGCGTTTCGGCGCGGACAACGTGTTCGACATCAAGCCGCCGATCACCGGCATCGACACCGATATCGACCGCTCGCTCGGGGAGCTTCCGGGCGGGAACTACAGCCTGTTCCATGACGTGCAGGGCCGCCGCTTCTCGCTCGGCGCGACCGTGAGCTTCTAGCCGTCGCCTGCCGCCATCCAGTTACGATTCAGGAGAACTTCCTCATGCGCAAACAGTCTCGTCATTACCTGCTTGGCTCGCTGATTCCGGCCAGCCTGATGCTTGGCGCAGCCACCGGCGCTGCCGCGCAGGATGCCCATGCCCACGCTGAACCCGCCGAGGTGGCGGCACCCGCAGCCGTGCGGAGCCTGCGCTGGTCGGACCCTTCCGCCTGGCCCGATGGGCGGGTGCCGCGCGCGGGCGATGCCGTCACCATCGCGCGGGACATGGATGTGGTGCTCGATGTCAGCCCGCCCGCGCTGCGCAGCCTCACCGTCGATGGCAAGCTGCGCTTCTCGGACGAGGCCGATCTCGAACTGACGACCGAATGGATCTACCTGCGGCGCGGCGAACTGCACATCGGCAGCGAGGAGCGGCCCTATACCCGCAAGGCCTCGATCACGCTGACCGACGAGGTTCCGGGCGAAGACATCAACACCATGGGCGACCGGGGGATCGTGCTGATGGGCGGCACGCTCAGCCTTCATGGCGACCGCGAGCACACCTGGAGCAAGCTTGCGAGAACCGCCGAAGCGGGCAGTACCGGCATCGAGGTGCTGGATGCCAGCGGCTGGCGGGTGGGCGACGAGATTGTCCTCGCCTCAACCGACTTCAATCCGCGGCAGGCGGAGAAGCGCACCATTGCGGCGATCGATGGCAATGCGCTCACGCTCGACCGGCCGCTCGACTACATGCACTTCGGCGAGATCACCTTCGGCGTGGACCAGCGCGGCGAGGTCGGCCTGCTGACGCGCAATATCCGCATTCAGGCCTCGGAGGACGCGGAGGAGAACTATTTCGGCGGGCACATCATGGCGATGCCCGGCTCGCAGGTGCGGATATCCGGCATCGAGTTGCAACGGATGGGGCAGAACATGCACCTCGCGCGCTATCCGATGCACTGGCACCTCGTGGGCGAGGGGCAGGGGCAATATATCCGCAACTCGGCCATCCATCACACCTACAGCCGCTGCGTGACCGTGCACGGCACGCATAATGTGCGGGTGGAGAACAATGTCACCTTCGACACCGTCGGCCACTGCTTCTTCCTTGAGGACGGGGTGGAGACGGGCAACCAGTTCGTCAGCAATCTGGGGATCATGACCAAGTGTCACCCCACGCTGCCGTGCCAGCCGACTCATCTGGCACCCGGAGGCCAGCCGCCGGGATATGGGGCGGAGGGCCAGCGGGCCGGGCATGTCCTGCTCCCCTCCGACAACACGGCGTCGACCTTCTGGATCACCAATCCCAACAACCGTTTCGTGGGCAATGTGGCGGCAGGCTCGGATCAGATCGGCTTCTGGTACGCCTTCCCGGTGAACGGGATCGGCCAGTTCCACGATACGGCCACGGGCCTCAACACCTTCCCCCGCCGCAGCCCGGTCGGAGAGTTCCGGGGCAACGTCGCCCATTCGAACTTCGACGGCATGATGTTCGATCGCGGCCCGAACCCCGACAACACCTTCAGCGTGGTGGGCAGCAACTATCACACGGCCCGCGTCGACCCGACCGACCCGGACAGCGAACGGATCGAATCGCTGTTCGAGGACTTCACCGGCTACAAGAACCGGCATGGGGCGATCTGGGGGCGCGGGAAGATGCACCTGTTCCGCAACCTGCGTCTGGCCGACAATGCGATCGGCTTTACCCACGCCGCCGGCGATCTCGCCTCGAACGCGTTTTCCTCCAAGGTGGTCGATTCCGTGTTCGTCGGGGAATCGGCCAATGTCGGCAATCCGGCCACTGCGGCTGAAATCGCCTATGGCCGCAGCCTGCCGCAGGAACAGGCCGACTACCCGATCCGCGGCTATGAATATTATGATTTCCGGCAGGAGCTTGAGAACGTCACCTTCGTGAACTTCGAGGACAACGACACCCGCAAGGTCGGGGCGATATCCTATCTGCTTTACACCAGCTTCGGGATCAGCACCGAGAACTCGGTCGAAGGGCTGACGTTCATCGATGCCAAGCCGGTCTATTTCCCGGCGGTTGAGCAGCGGTGGGGGTCGGACTTCGGGAGCCGTTCGGGCTGGTCGGGTGCGGTGTTCCACGACAAGGACGGTTCCGTCGGGGGTGTGCCCGATTCCTATATCGTGATCGACAATGGCATCGCTTCCGATCCTGAGGCCTGCGAGATCAGACCGGCCTGGAACGCGGCGGTGTGCCGGGGGG
>NZ_QXFM01000051.1 GCF_003584015.1 Aurantiacibacter xanthus | reverse complement strand
CGGCGGAATCGTCCGCCCGCACGTTCCAGCGCCGCAAATGCTGCGACACCCGCGCGGCCAGCCCCCGGTCGGGCGTCACCACCGCGACGCGCCGTTCAGGTGTGGCAAGAGCCTCGCGCACCAGCAAGGCGATGGCCTGCGCCTCTTCCTCGGGGTTGCCCGCCTCGATCAGCCGCACCCCCGCCAGACGCCGCTGCTTCGCCGGAAGCGCGGCCCAGCGGCGGCTTGCGAGCGGCGGCAGGAACAGGCTCGAAATGGCATGGCTGCGCTCGGGCGGGCCCTTGCCGAGACCGGCCCGGTGCCAGGCGCGGACCTCCTCGCGCGCAATGCCCATTCGCCCCAGCAGCAGCTTCAAATGATACTGCGGGTGAGTGATCGCATCGTCGCGCCCGAACGGCTCTTCCAGCGCCGGGTCGCCCGCGTGGCCCAGTTCGTCCCACACCTCGGCGTCCATCGACAGGTCGAAGTCGGGAAGGATCACCGCGCCTTGTGGCAGATGCGCGATTGTGCGCAGCATTTCCGCGAGCGCAGGCGCGGCGCTGGTCACGCCCGCCGCCACAATCGGGTGCCCGGGCGCAGCCTCGCGCAGGCGGCGGGCCGCGGTGCGGAACAGCAGATTGCGCCGCGCCGACATGTCGATTTCGCCGCGCTGGTCGAGCTGGTCGCGCCACAGCAGTTGCACCTTGGCGAACAGCGCGAGGTTGCTACGCCAGTGGTCGGAGTTCGCCGCAAGGATGCCGAGCACCCGCTCGCCGAGCAGATCCTGCGGCTGAATATCCTCGATCAGCAAACGGTCGATCACCCGCCCGGTCTCGGCGGCGAGCCGCATCAGCGCCGCGCCGGTCGAAGCGGCGTCGCCCTCCACCTCGCCGATCAGTTGCGCGAGTTTCAGCGTGCGCCGCACCGGGTCCGCCGCCGGGGGCACCGCCGCGCCCGCACCAAGCGAATCGAACAGCGGCCCGAGCGCCTCGTCGAGATCGAGATCGCCCACCTGCACCATGCGCGGCAACAAGAGCCCGCTAGTGCCCGTCTCCCCCGCATGGCGCACAAAGGCCTCGGTGATCGTGCGCGCGGCGCGGGTCGAGGGGACCAGCAAGGTCAGCCGGGCAAGGCCGAAGCTGTCGTCGCCATAACGCGGGACCAGCCCCGCCACGAGCGCATCGGCAAAGCCCCGGTGCGCGGCGATGGAATAGACGTTCGGTCCGGGCCGTTCAGACATTCCTGAGCGCGTCTTCGGTCGGCGCGATCATCTGCGGGGTGCCAACCTCGAACCACTGGCCGGTAAACGGCAGGCCGAACAAACGCCCTTCCTCGATCGCGCGGTCCCACAGGACATTGGTCGAGAACGGGCCCTCGGGCGCATCGCGCAGCAACCGTTTCGCCACCAGCTGAATGCCGGTGAAGACGAAAGGCGCAACACGCGGTTTCTGGCGACGGCGCAGGCGGCCCGCAGCGTCCATGTGGAAGTCGCCGAGCCCACGGAAGTTCACCGCGCCCTTGTGCGCGACCACCAGCAGCAGCGCGTCCATCTGCTCCGGGTCCCAGCGAGCCGAGAGGTCGGCAAAGCAGTTGCGCGGGCCATCGAGCCAGATGTTGTCCGAGTTCAGGCAGAAGAACGGGTCGGGCAACTGATCCTGCGCCTTAATCAGCCCGCCGCCCGTTTCGAGCAGCTGCGCCCGCTCGTCCGAAATGGTGATCGCCGGGGCCTTGCGCTCCGCCAAGTGCGCTTCGAGCGTGTCGGGCATGTAGTGGACGTTGACCAAGGCCTTGGCCACGCCCGCATCGGCAAGCCGGTCAAGCGCGTGGTCGATCAGCGGCTTGCCCATCACCCGCACCATCGGCTTGGGCATCGAGGCGGTGAGCGGACGCATCCGCTTGCCCATGCCTGCCGCCAGCACCATGGCGGTATCGGAAGCGAGCGTGGTCATGCGGTGAGTTTGCCCTTGTTGGCGCGCACTTCTGCGGGAATGTTGGCGTCGAACCAGCGCGCGACCGGGGCCAGCGCCGGATGCGCCAGATCGCGCTCCATCGCGGCCCACACGCGCGGGATTAGCGAGAGATAGCGCGGCTTGCCGTCGCGCTGATTAAGCCGCGCGAAGATGCCGACGATCTTGGCGTTGCGCTGCGCCCCGAGCCGGGCATAGTCGGCGGCGAAATGTTCGTCGCACCCGGCCTTCTGGCAATAGTGTTCGAGCATGGCCGCCTCGAGCTCCTCCGACACGTCGCGCCGCGCATCCTGCAACAGCGAGACGAGGTCATAGGCCCGGTGGCCAACCAGCGCATCCTGAAAGTCGATCAGCCCTTGCGAGCCGTCGGCCAGCAGCATGATATTTTCCGCGTGATAGTCACGCAGCACGGTGACACCGGGCTCCTGCCGCGCCAGCATGGGTTCGAGCACCTCGCGCCAGGCCGCCTCATACCCTGCCGCATCGACCTCTATTCCGGCCTGCGGGCAGAACCAGTCAGGCAGCAGCGCGACCTCACGCAAGTAGACCGCCATATCATAGGGCGCAAAGGGGCCGGGCGGGCACTGGTGCAGCGCCACCAGCGCATCGATGGCGGCGGTATAGACGCTCATCTCGTCAGCGGGATGCTCGTCGAGCCAGTCGCGCATCCGGTCAAACCCGAAGTCTTCGAGCAGGACCAGCCCGCGCTCGTCGCACTGAGCATAGATCTGCGGCGCGCGCATTCCGTGCCCGTTAAGCCAGTGCGCGACATGGAGGAATGGGCGCACATCCTCGTGCGGCGGCGGCGCGTCCATCAACAGGGCGGCCCTGCCCTCATGGGCAAGGCGAAAATAGCGGCGGAAACTCGCATCGCCGGGCAGCGGCTCGACCTGAGGCGCGGCCCAGCCCGATTCCGCCAGGAACTCGTCGATATGGCGCGGGAGAGTCTGGGTCATCCCCACCGCCCTAGCCAAGCTTGCCCCGGCTCGACAATCGCCATGCGGCCACCTTCCCCGTTTTCGTCGTGAAACCGGAGCGTAATGGCGAGGCAGACAGGCTCATGGGCGAAGCCGCCCGCCTGCATCGGCCACTCGGCGATCAACGCCGCACCCTCGCGATAATCGTCGAGCCCGATCTCGTCGGCTTCGGAAGGGTGCTCAAGCCGGTAGAAATCGGCGTGGACCAGCGGGGGGGACAGGTGATCGTATGTCTCAACGATTGTGAAGCTGGGCGACGGCACCTCGCCCTCGTGCCCCAGCGCGGCAATGATCGCGCGCGCCAGCGTTGTTTTCCCCGTGCCGAGATCGCCTTCGAGCGCCACCACATCGCCCGGCTGAAGCAGGTGCGCGATCCGCTCACCCAGCGCCGCCATCGCGGGGAGATCGGGGAGCGATACCTGTATGGTCATGGCAGGAAGATCGTGGCAGTGGTGCCCACGCCCTTCTCCGACTGGATTTCGAGCCGCCCATTGTGCGCCTCGATCAGCTGCCGGGCGAGCGGCAGACCCAGGCCGCGCTTGCCCGCCTTCCCTTCGCCGGTGCCGGGCCGCCGATAGCCATCGAGAGCGCGCGCCAGTTCGGAAGGCTTCATCCCCGCGCCGTTGTCAGAAATCACGATCTGCACCCCCGACTTGCGCCGCTGCAAGGCGACCAGCACGCGGCCCTTGGTGCCCGTCGCCGCAATCGCGTTGTCGAGCACGTTGCCCACCGCACGCGCCAGTTGCCGCGCATCGCCGGTGATCGACCCCGCGGACTTGTCACCGCGCAAATCGAGCGTGAGGTTCTTGGCTTCGATAGCCTCCTCACGCTCGCGCACGATGCGGGTGAGGAACGAGAACAGGCCGATCTCATCCTGCGCCATCGGCAGCAGGCCAGCCTCGCTCTGGGTCAGGTCGAGCACGGTCTCGATCTGCTGCGTAAGCCGTTCGACCGAGGTGATGATCGCGTTCACATAGTCCTTCGCCTGATCGCTCAGATCGCCCGCGATCCCGCTCGCCAGCAACTCGGCAAAGCCGCCGATCGAGGTGAGCGGGGTGCGGAATTCGTAAGACATGTTGGCGAGGAAGCGCGTCTTCATCGCATCGGCCTCTTCGAGCGCGGCATTGCGTTCGCGCAGCGCCGCCTCGGCCTTGGTCGAATCGGTCACGTCGAGCACGGTCAGCAGGCCGTTGCCATCGGGCAGCGGGACGCCCGCGAATTCGAGCGTACGTCCGTCGGCCATCAGCACCCGCCCGCTCTTGCGCTGGCGGTCGAGCGTGGCGGCGCGCACCACCTCGCCAATCGCTGCACGCTGGCCGGGGCGAGCGAGGCGCGTGGCGAGCTGTTCGAGCATTGCATCGACATGCCGGTGCTTGTCGAAGAAGTCCTCGCCGAGGCCCCAGGTGGCCGGGAACGTGCGGTTCCACAGCTGGATCTCGCCATTGGGCGCGAACACAGCGAGCGCCTCGAACAGCGAATCGAAGGTCGCCGTGCGGGTACGCAGTAGCGTGTCACGCGTGGCCGAGAGCGCGAGCTGCTCTGTGCGGTCCTCCGCCACCAGCACCAGCGAGCCATCGGGCATCGGCTGCGCGACAAGCCGCAGGTGCGTGTTATCGGGCAAGGTCCAGGCGTCTTCCACCGCGCTGTCGGAGACGAACCACTTGCGCAGTTGCCCGCGCCACTCGGGGAAGTCGCGCACCTCGGGCAGCCGTGCCTTGTCGCGGGCGATGTCGAGGAAACGCTCGAAGTCGAGCCCACGCGCCAGAGCTGGCGCCGGAAGCGAGAAAATGCGCGCAAACGGCTGGTTGGCGAAGGCGATCACCCGGTCGGGATCGAACTGCGCCACGCCCACGGAGAGTTGGTCGAGCATCGAGCGCTGCGCCTCGCGGAAGGCGCGGAAGGCGCGGCCCTGCTCCTCCATATCCTCGATATCGACGGCATAGCCCGCCACTCCGTCCTCGCCCAGTGGCAGGTCGGACACCCGCAGCGAGCGGCGCTGGTTGCCGATGGTGGCGGGAACGATCCGCTCCACCGCCTCGTCTTCAGTGTGCGCTTGCATGGCCACATCGGCGGCGGTCCGGCCCTCGACCGTTTCGACCAGCTCGATCTGCTGTGCGACCACCTCGTGCGCATCGTTTGCACCGACCGCCTCGACATAGGCGCTGTTGACGAGCCGCAGCTGCATGTCGGGCCCGCGAAACCACATCGGCATCGGCGCTGCCTCGATCAGGCCGATCAGCGCGATGAAATCGGCGCGTGCACGGTCAGCATCTTCGCGCAGCCGCTCAAGCTCAACCTGACTTGAGGAAAAGTCGAACCACCAGGTCAGCGCCGCGCCGCCGGTCGCCACGGCCGGATCGGCAAGGCTGCCGCTCACCGCAAGGCTACGGCTCGATCCATGCGGATGGAGGGCGAGCGTAAACGGCGCCGCCGTCTTGTGCGTGCGGCGCAGCGCCTCGCGCAGCTTGTCGAGTTCGCGCGGGGCAAGACCGCCGGTGCCGCCATCGAGTTCGGACAGGAATTCGGGCAGGTGATCGAGCCCGAGCCATGCGGCAAGCCGGTCCGGCCCTTCGATCCGGCCATCGGTGCGCACCAGCAGCGGCACGGCGGGCGATTCCTCGATCATCCGCGTCAGGCGGCGCGACTTGACCAGCGCCGCGCGGGCCGAGCGTTCCCGCGCACGGGCTCGCCACGTGAGCCAGGCGGCAAGCCCGGTCCACGCGGCCAGCAGCAGGCCGATCAGAGCCGCGGCAAGAGGGGTGAGTTCCATCTTCCGTCAGCTATGACCGGCAGCCCCGCGATGCAAGCTGCCTGCGGGGCATAGCCCCCGATCAATAGCGCCCGATCAGTAACGCCCGATCAGTAACGATAGTGCTCGGGCTTGAACGGGCCTTCCACCGGCACGCCGATGTAGTCGGCCTGCTTCTGGCTGAGCTTGGAGAGCTTCACCCCGAGCTTGTCGAGGTGCAGCGCGGCGACCTTCTCGTCGAGGTGCTTGGGCAGCACATAGACGTCGTTCTCGTAGCTCTCGTGCTTTTCCCACAGCTCCATCTGCGCCATCACCTGGTTGGTGAACGAGCAGCTCATCACGAAGCTGGGGTGGCCGGTGGCGCAGGCGAGGTTCACCAGACGGCCCTTGGCGAGCACGATGATCTCCTTGCCATCGGGGAACTTGACGAGGTCGGTGCCGGGCTTCAGCTCGTTCCACTCGTAGTTCGAGAGCGCCGAAATCTGGATCTCGCTGTCGAAGTGGCCGATGTTGCAGACGATCGCCATCGGCTTCATCGCCTTCATGTGATCGGCGGTGATCACGTCTTCGTTGCCGGTGGTGGTGACGAAGATGTCAGCGCGGGTCACCGCGTCTTCCATCGTGGTCACTTCATAGCCTTCCATCGCTGCCTGCAGAGCGCAGATCGGGTCGATTTCCGTCACCAGAACGCGCGCGCCGCCATTGCGCAGCGACTGCGCCGAACCCTTGCCGACATCGCCATAACCGGCCACGCAAGCGACCTTGCCCGAGAGCATCACGTCGGTGGCGCGGCGGATCGCATCGACCAGCGATTCGCGGCAGCCGTAGAGGTTGTCGAACTTCGACTTGGTGACGCTATCGTTCACGTTGATGGCCGGGAACGGCAGCTTGCCCTGCTTGGCCAGCGAGTACAGGCGGTGGACGCCGGTGGTGGTCTCTTCCGACACGCCGCGCAGGTTCTTCACGGTCTCGGTGAGGTAGCCCGGCTTCTTCGCGATAAAGGCCTTGAGCGCGCGCTGGAACTCGATTTCCTCGGCATTGCCCGGCGCGGGCAGCTCTTCGCCCGCTTCGACACGCGCGCCCCACAGCGCGAACATGGTGGCATCGCCGCCGTCGTCGAGGATGATGTTGGCCGTCTCGCCCGAGCCGTCCTTGTCCCAGTCGAAAATCTCGCCGACATAGTCCCAGTATTCAGCGAGGCTCTCGCCCTTCACCGCGAAGACCGGAATGTTCTGCGCGGCGATGGCGGCGGCGGCGTGGTCCTGCGTCGAGAAGATGTTGCAGGTGGCCCAGCGCACATCGGCGCCGAGCGCGGTCAGCGTCTCGATCAGCACGGCGGTCTGGATCGTCATGTGCAGCGAGCCGGTGATGCGCGCGCCCTTGAGCGGCTGCGCCGGGCCAAATTCGGCGCGCGTGGCCATCAGGCCCGGCATTTCGGTTTCGGCAATGGCGATCTCGGCCCGGCCATAGTCGGCCAGAGCAATGTCTTTAACAATATAGTCGTTCTTTGCGTCAGCCACGCGCACTTCTCCTGTGATGTAGGGATGAGCGCCGCCGGGGCTCCGCGCGGCACAATTGGTGCGCGGAGCCATAGGAGCCTCAGCCTGCGAGGTAAACCCTTGTCGCCTCCGCCGATCACCAGTGGCAAATCATCGCTGGCAACCCGTCGCAGGGCTTCCTATGTCTCGCCCGACCCTCACAACCAAGGATCCTGCAATGACGATTTCCAAAGGCGAGAAACTCCCCGACGTAAAGCTGGTCAAGGCAACCACCGACGGCCCCGACGCCGTGCAGTCGAGCGAGTTCTTCGCCGGCAAGAAGGTGGCGCTGTTCGCGGTGCCCGGTGCCTTCACCCCGACCTGCTCGGCCAAGCACCTGCCCGGCTATGTCGAAAAGGCCGCCGAACTGAAGGCCAAGGGCATCGACGAGATCGCCTGCGTCTCGGTCAACGATGCCTTCGTGATGGGCGCCTGGGGCAAGGACGCCGGCTCCTCCGATGTGACGATGCTCGCCGACGGCAGCGCCGACTTCGCCAAGGCGATCGGCCTCGATGCGGACTTCTCGGGCTATGGCATGGGCACGCGTTCGCAGCGCTTCTCGATGATCGTCAACGATGGCGTGGTCGAAGAGCTGAACGTCGAAGGCCCCGGCGAGTTCAAGGTTTCGAGCGCGGAGCACATGCTCGGCCAGCTCTGAGCCTGGCGCTGAATAAAGAAGGGCGGCGTTCCTGCCGGAGCGCCGCCCTTTCTTATGGCCGAAAGCAAGACGAGCGGATCAGCCGTCCCATTCCACATCGACCCCGAGCGAATCGATGTTTTTCACGAAATCGGGGTGCGCGCGGCGGATTGGGTCGGCATCAAGGATCGTGCTCTCGCCGTCAATGCTCGCCGCCACCATCAGCATCGCGATGGCGACGCGGATGATATAGGGGCTGGTCACCGTGGCAGGCACCAGCTTGTCGCCGCCGAAGGTTATCAACCGGTGCGGGTCGCACAGCAGCGTGTGCGCGCCGAACAGCGACAGCTCCGTGTGCCAGGTCAGCCCGCCTTCGTAGACCTTGTTCCAGAACATCACCTGCCCCTCGGCCTTGACGCCGAGCGCGATGAAGATCGGCAGCAGGTCGGCCGGAATATAAGGCCAGGGCGCAGCTTCCACCTTCACGGTGAGGTGCGAGGTGAAGTTGTTCTTCACGCTCAGCCGCTCGGGCGCTTCCATGCGCGACCAGCCATCCTTGTGCTCGACGTGGGCGCCGAATTTCTCGAACGTGCGGTCGATCAGCATGAAGTGCTCGGGGCAGCCGTTGCGCACCGAGATGTCGCCGCCCGTCACTGCCGCCAAAGCGAGGAAGGTCGCCACTTCGTGATAGTCGTCGGCGAAGGTGTAATCGACGCTGGTGAAGCTCGGCTCGCCCTCGATGCTGACCATCGAGGTGCCCTTGCCCTTGATCCGCGCACCCATCTTTTCGAGGAAAGCGCACAGCTCCTGCACATGCGGCTCGCAGGCCGCATTGACGATCTGGCTGGTGCCCTTGGCGTTAAGCGCCGAGATAATGAAGTTCTCGGTCGTGGTCACCGAGGCATATTCGAGCCACATCCGTGTCGCCTCGCCCGCGCCGCGCTGGCGGAACACGATGTGGCGGCCTTCGGACGACACCTCCGCGCCGAAGTTGCGGAACACCTCGACATGCGGATCGATCTCGCGCGCGCCGAGCGTGCAGCCCTTCACCTCGTGCTCCAGCCGCGCCTCGCCGAGCCGCGCCAGCAGGCCGGGGATCATCATGATCGAGGCGCGCATCGCCTGCGGCAGGCTAGCCCGCGCATTGGACGAAATGGTCGAGTGGTCGATAGCGAAGGTCTTGGCCGCCTTGTCCCACTCCACCGTGCTGCCGAGTTCAGAGAAGAACGCGTGGATGCGCGTCACATCGGTGATCTCGGGCACGTTGCGCAGCATGATCGGCGCGTCGCTCAGCAGCGTCGCGCACAGCACCGGGAGCACCGCATTCTTGTTGGCCGAAGGCTCGATCCGTCCGCTCAGCTTCTGCCCGCCGCGAACCCGCAATGCCGTCATTCTGTCTTAGTCCTTACTTTGCCGAAGCACGCTCAACGCTGCTTCAATAGCCCATCAGCTTGAGCACTTCTTCCCGGCTGCGGTGGTCCGAGCGGAACAGACCCATGACCCGGCTCGTCACCATGCCGACGCCCTGCGTGCGCACACCGCGTGCCGACATGCAGGCGTGGCTCGCCTCGATCACCACGGCCACGCCGCGGGGATGAAGCTCTTCCCAGATGCACTGCGCGACCTCGGCAGTCAGCCGCTCCTGAATTTGCAAGCGCCGGGCATAACCGTGCAGCACGCGCGCCAGCTTGGAGATGCCCACCACCTTATCGGTCGGCAGATAGGCGATGGCCGCCTTGCCGATGATCGGGGCCATGTGATGCTCGCAGTGGCTCTGGAACGGGATGTCCTTGAGCAGCACGATCTCGTCATAGCCACCGACCTCGTGGAACACCCGCGACAGATGAACGCGCGGATCTTCCTCGTAGCCCTGGCAATATTCCTTCCACGCCCGCGCGACCCGCGCCGGAGTATCGGTCAGCCCTTCACGCGTTGGATCGTCGCCCGCCCAGCGAATGAGCGTGCGGATAGCTTCCTGAACGTCCTCGGGAACCGGCATCTTACCGTTGCCGACAGTCTCTTCCTCGTGCTTGCAACTCATCAATCGACCTGGCGTATCCTTCTCAGCCGGGCCCGTGCCCTGGCTCTCGCCTTTGCCAATAGGCTGCCGGGACGGAAAAGGCCATTCTTTGCCGGCAGTATCGCAAACACGTCTCCCGGCTCCTCGGGGTCCAACGTTTCGCGCAAGGCCAGTTCGCGACTGGTCTCGTCCATGGGTTCGGGATGAAACGGGCGCAAATGGCGGCGTTGCAAGCCCTCGCCGCGACTGTTTACGCCCGCGATCATCGCCGCCATCGAGCCATAGGTCGCGAGCAGTCCCGGCACCGCCTCTTCATCGATCCCGCAATGCTCGGCCAAGAGCGAATGGCGAATACGCGCGATCGGCTCGCGCGCATGGTCATTGCCGGGACGGCGCGCGTCGATGAACACGTCACACTCCGAATCGAGGCCCATCGAGCGGTTGTTGAAGTTGGCCGATCCGATCCGCAGCACCTCGTCATCGATGATCAGCAGTTTAGCATGGACATAGATCGGCCGGTCGTCGGTATAGGGCACATAAAGGTGAAAGCAGTGGTTCTGGTCGAGTTCGGCCAATGCGCTCACCAGTTCGGCGCGGGCCGGGTTCATCGCCTGCTCCTCGGCCCAGCCCTGTGCGGAATTGGGATGCACGATCACAATCTCAGGCGGGTCTGGCTGAGCCAGCCTCTGGGCAATCGCCTCGCACACGGCGCGGCTCGCGAAATACTGGTTCTCTGCGTAGATAAAGCGCCTGGCGCCAAGGATCTGCTTGCAGAACAGCGTCTCGATTTCGTCGATTTTGGGCAGGTCACCGTGCTCGGCCCGCGTGCGGGCAATGCCGATCTCGACCTCTTCGAAATGCGCATCGAGCCCTTCGGGCCAGGCGCTTTCCTCACATTTCTCGGACGGCTTTAGCGGCTTGCCCCCGGCGGCGATCCAGCGCTGACGGCCAAGGTCTTCCAGCGCGCCGGCGACCTCGCCCTCCATCATCATGGTGACATCGTGCCAGGGGCCATAGTGCGTCCCGCGCGGCAGCTTCCGCCCCGGATCGTCGGTATGGTGCGCGCGGGTATCCCAGCGGCCACCGGTCATGTCGATCCCGCCGCAAACCGCGAACTGCTTGTCGATGACGACGATTTTCTGATGGTGGCTGCATCCCAGCGGATGCGCGGTATCGAACTTGAAGTCGATCCGCCGATGGCGCGCCCAGCGGATCAGGTCGAACAGCATGGTGCCGCGCATCATCAGCGAGAAGACCGAATAGCTCCACTTGAGGATGCGCACCTCAAGCCCCGGCTTGGTCCGGTTCAGCCACAGGATGAAGCTGCCGAGCCGCGACGGATAGGAGCCGTCGAACGGGCGCTGATACCAGCGGCGTCCGCGGGTGAGGTGAATGCGGGTGTCGAAATCCCACCCGATCAGCAAAATGCGCTGACGCGCGCGCAGCATGGCTTGCTGGACGAGGTCGAAGTATTCCTCCCCATCCACGGCCACGCGAACGCGCCGGGCCCTGGCATAGCGCCAGACACCCGGCTCCACCGAACTGTCGTCGAACTCGCTGAGCTGGCTCTGCGCTTCAGCCGTTCCGCGTGCCATCGGCATCATCGCTCCTGCTGGCCCCCTGTTCGCCCCGCCATCGACTGCGGCGAGACAGGAGCGCTATTCCTTGGCGTCTTCTGCCTTCTCCGGGGTCACCTCGGCATCGGTCTTCTCGGCCTCCTTACGCCGATCGAAGACCGATTGCATATACTCGCGGTCGTCATCGGTCAGATAGTTCTCGAAGTCGGGGAAGTGATCCTGCTCTTCCTCGTCGATATGGTGACGGTAGTCATGGTCGAGCTGCTTGAACTTGGCCATCCATGCCGAGGACGACATGTCGGTGGCGGCGAGATCATTGAGTGCTTCCTCGATCTCGTGGTGCTCGGCGACCGAATGGCGCGTCTCGTCGGTGGTGTCCGGCTTGCGCAGCATCGTGGAGTAGAGCGCCTGCTCTTCGGCAGATGCGTGGCTCTTCACTTCCTTGGTGAACTCTTCGAGCAGCGCCTTGCGCTCGTCGCTTTCGCCGTGGGTCTTGCCCATCTTGTCGAGCAGGTCGCGGTGCTTGTCGTGGTCGCGCTTGAGGCGCGCGAAGATGTCGTGTTGCATGAGGGCCTTCCTGTATCGGGTGTTCCCTAGAGTAACACTGCGACAGGCGGTCCGTTCCGCACAAGCGCGACCTGGTACACCCCGAAGGGTGCAGCTGGACAATCCAAGTCGTTGGGAAAATTGGCGCACCCGGAAGGATTCGAACCTCCGACCACCTGATTCGTAGTCAGGTACTCTATCCAGCTGAGCTACGGGTGCGCTCTGGAGGCCGGGCAAATACGGAGCGTGGTGCGGCTTGGCAACCCCTAAATCGACATTCTTTTCACGAAATCGCGATCCATCGGGGCAAGCGGCAGGTCCAGCGCCTGTTCGCGGGTGAACCAGCCCCAGGACTGCCCCTCGCAGCCCCTTGGTGAACCATGCCAGCGAGTGGCTTGATAAAGCATCAGAACTACGGGCCGCTGTTCCTCCCGCGCCTCTTCCGCAAGCAGCAAGGCGGTGCAATCCGCGGGTTTCACCGCGATGCCGAGTTCTTCGGAAATTTCACGCGCCAATGCCTCGCGTGGCGATTCGCCGGCATCGACCTTGCCGCCAGGAAACTCCCACAGACCGCCATGATGTTTGCCCACCGGGCGCTGCTGAAGCAGTAGCCGCCCAGCCTCATCGACCAGCGCCAGCGCCACCACCGGCAACCATGCAGCAGCGATAACCTCCGAGGGGTGCGTCATAATTCTTCCTTAGGGCTTTGCTGCCATTGTCTGTTCAAATTGGTCCACGACAGGGGATATCCGTGGCAATCTGTGCAGTTTTCAAACGGGTTATGACCGATGACACAGCCGCCACCGCGGTGGAATACGGCCTGATTCTGAGCCTCATTGTGCTCGCCATGGTCGCTTCCTTGCAAGGCGTCGCCGATATGACGGTGGGCATGTGGGAAAATGTAAAAGGCAAGGTGTTGGGAGCGAGCACGAATTAGCTCTTTGTCAACGAATCACCCTTAGAATGCCGCTTATCCGGACGGGAAACCAGCTGGATCGGGTACCGAAGACTTCGAATTTCAGGAGACAACCATGACCTTCTTCAAAAAGCTCGCCCGCGACGAAGCTGGCGCTACCGCAATCGAATACGGCCTGATCGCCGCCCTGATCGCCGTTGCCGCGATCACCGCGATGGGCGCTCTGGGCAACCAGCTCAGCTCGACCTTCAACAAGGTGACGACCGAAATGTCCAAGGGCAACAGCGCTGTCGACACCGGCAGCAAGTAAGAACATTGGCGTAGCCAAGCTTTGACTAGCCAGTCACAGCAGGAATTCGGGGCGGCGGGGAAACCTGCCGCCCCTTTTCTTTGTGGGCAGCGCCCTCAGTTCGAGCGCACCACGATCTTGTACTGCTGGCCCGGAACCAGCGTGGCGTTGCCCGAAAGCCCGTTCAGCACGCGGAAGCGCGCCTCCTGCGCATCGGGATAGGCCATGCGGCGCGCAAGCGTGGCGACTGTATCGCTGCGCTGCGCGGTGACCACGTCGACCCGGCGCGGCACCACGGCATTGGCCTCGCTTGTGCTGATGCGGCGCATCGAGTTGAACATCTCGTTGAACACCGAGGCCTGCCCCGCCGGCGTGATCGCCTGGAAGTGGAACGCCTGATTGGGCGCAAACTCATAGGCGAACACGGTCACATCGACCTGCTGCTGCCCGTTGTTCACCCGCGCAATGCCGAAGGCTGCCGGAAGGCCGTTGACCGTCGTGCGCTGGATCGAAGCCGGGGCCAGATTGGCATTCTGCCCGCCGATCGCCTGGAACACCGAGCGGATATAGCTGTCAAGATTGTTCGAGAACGCCGCAGTCGTCATCTGCGCCTTGCCCGCATCGCCGTTGATGCTGACGGCGCTGGTGCCGTTGACCATGTAAAAGCCCTGAGGCGCGGTAAAGCTCAGCCGCAGCTGCGGGTGAATAAACTGGCGGCCTTCGATCACGCCCTGCGCCGGATCGTCGCCGTACATCAGCCCGTCGATGTTGTTGAGGAAGCTGTCGCGGTTCACAACGCCGGTGCCGTTGCCCGCGAGCTGCATCGCATACTGCACACGGCTGGCCGGATCGGGGTGCGTGCTCGCCCATTCGGGGATCGTCGCATTGGCGCGTCCCTGCAACTGCGCATCGAGCGCGTTCTGCGCCGCGAGACTGGCAAGCAGGGTTGCCATGGCGTGCGGATCGTAACCTGCCGAATTGAGATAATCGATGCCGAGCGCGTCGGCTTCGGTTTCCTGACTGCGCGAATAGCTGAGCGTCAGCATCTGCGAGCCCTGCATCGCCCCCTGCGCGATGGTGTTGCCAAGCGCGCTGTTGCCAAGCAGCACCTGACTGAGGATCGCCAGCCCCAACCCGCCGAGCTGGTTACGCTGCGCCGCAGCCTGCCGCCGCGCCGAATGGCGCGCCGCCACGTGACCGACCTCGTGGCCGAGCACGGCGGCCAGTTCCGCCTCGTTGTTCATCAGCGTGACCAGCTGGCGCGTCGCATAGACATAGCCGCCGGGCACCGCGAAGGCGTTGTTCACCGAGGAATTGAGCAGCGTCACGTTAAACGCGGTCGGGCTGGTCGCCAGACCCGACTGGACCGCAATGTTCTGGCCCACCTGCGAAACGTAACGCGCCTGCGGCCCCGACATCGCACCGCCGAACTCGGCCACGAACTGTTCGTGATACTGCGCGCCCTGCTGCGCTTCGGCCTGCGTGATGGGCGCACCCGGCGCGACATTCGCCCCCGGAACCGTGGCGCAGGCGACGAGACCCAGGGAGGCACTGCTCGCCACGAGCAAGCCCTTGATGCGGGTGGACAAACGGACTGCGCGGACGCGGTGCGACATGTGACGATGCTCCTCAAACGGCAAGAGGAAGCGCGCGCTGCCCTTGCCAGTTCCCTAACCTGATGACCGCTTGGCTAGGCTGCACCCCGCAGCACCGCAAGCGTCCTAAGCCAAACAGCCTGAAGTGTCAGAGGTTCCGGCCGATCGCGAGGAAGCGCTCCTCGCGCTGTCTGCGCAAGGTGGCCGAATCGAGCTTCACCAGCGCTTCGAGTTCCGCGTCGATGGCATCGGCGAGCGTGGCCACGGCGGCAGCCGGATCGCGCTGCGCACCGCCGACCGGCTCGGGCACGATCCGGTCGATCACGCCCAGTTCGGCCAGATCCTGCGCAGTGAGCTTCATTGCCTCGGCCGCATCGGGCGCTTTTTCTGCCGTGCGCCATAGGATCGAAGCACAGCCCTCGGGCGAAATCACCGAATAGACCGCATGTTCGAACATCAGCACCCGCTCGGCGCTCGCCAGCGCCACTGCGCCGCCCGAGCCACCCTCGCCCACGATCACCGCCACCATCGGCACGCCGAGCGCAAGGCAGGCCTCGGTCGAGCGGGCGATGGCTTCGGCCTGACCGCGTTCTTCGGCCTCGATGCCGGGGAAAGCGCCCGAGGTGTCAACCAAGGTCACCACCGGCAGGCCGAACTTGTCGGCCATTTCCATCAGGCGGATCGCCTTGCGATAGCCTTCGGGCTTGCCCATGCCAAAGTTGTGTTCGAGCCGGCTGACCGTGTCGTGGCCCTTCTCGTGCCCGATCAGCATGACCTTGCGCCCGCGCAGCGTGGCCAGGCCGGCCATGATCGCGCGGTCGTCGCCATAGAGGCGGTCGCCGCCCAAGGGCATGAAGTGGTCGAAACCGAGGCTGACATAGTCACGGAAGTGCGGGCGACCGGGATGCCGGGCCACCTGCGTCTTCTGCCAGGGCGACAGCCCGGCATAGGTGCTGGCCAGCAGCTTGGCGCTGCGCGCTTCAAGCCGTTCAAGCTCGCGCGAGATATCGACGTCGCCGTCTTCGCCTGCTGCGGCGCGCAGCTCGGCAATCTTGATTTCAAGGTCTGCGACCGGCTTTTCAAATTCGAGGTATGCTACCATGACAGCCGCGCTAGCTCGCCCGTCCGTCGCCCGCAAGAGGATGACGTGCGTTTACCAGTGCCACAAGCCGCGCGGCATCGACATGAGTGTAAATTTGCGTGGTCGAAATATCGGCATGGCCGAGCAGCGTTTGCAGCAGCCTGAGGTCCGCGCCACCTTCGAGCAGGTGGGTGGCAAAGGCATGGCGCAGCACGTGCGGGCTGACCTTGTCCGCATCGAGCCCGGCGCGCGCGGCCAGCTCCTTGATCAGCTGATAGAGCCTGATTCGGCTGAGATAGGCCTCGCGCGAGGGGAACAGGAACTTCGATCCTTGCGGGCGCACCTCCAGCCAGCGCGACAGAGCAATGCGCGCGCGGCTCGACACCGGGACCATACGCGCCACCCCGCCCTTGCCCACCAGCGAGAGGAACGGTGCATCGCGCGGCACGGCAGAGAGCGGCAGCGACACCAGCTCGCTCGCGCGCAGGCCCGAGCCATAGAGCAGCTCGACCAGCGCCAGCATGCGAATCGCTGCCGGGGTGCCGGTCTCGGCCTCCTCCTCCAGCACGGCGAACAGCTTCGCCACATCATCATGCGACAGCAGCTTAGGCAGTGGGCGGCGCGTTTGCGGGCGGGCCAGCGCGGTCGACGGGTCGTCGTCGCGCCAACCCTCGTCCACGGCGAAGGCGAAGAACTGCCGCAGCGCGGAAATCCGCCGCGCCACCGACGACGGCGCCAGATGCGCCCATTGTCCGGCCAGCCTGGCGAGTTGCTCGCGGCCCGCTGCGCACAGGTCGCCAATTGCCTCCTCGCTGGCACGCAGGTCGCGGCCATAGGCATCGAGCGTGTTGCGGGTCGCGCCGCGCTCGGCGGCGAGCATATCGAGGAAAGCGGCAATCGCGCCGGAGGCAGCGCGCGTCGCCATCAGCCGCGCGCAACCGCCTCGGCGGCGATCATGCGCGCCTCGGCCGAGAGCCCCACCTGATCGAGCGCTCGCACGATGGTGAACAGCTGGCGCGGTGTCATCGCCGCCCAGCTCTCCCCGCGCATACCGACCCCGGCGAGCAACGCGACCAGCCCGGCATTGCCAGTGGCGGCGGCACGTTCGATCTTGCTGCGCCATGCCCCGGTGCGATTGAGCGAGGTGCCAAGCGTACCGGCAACATCGCTCGCGTCGTCATTGCTCAGGCGGCCAAGCCCGGCCAGACCGGCCAGCAGGAATTCCGCCTTGCGCTCGCTCACGTCGGCAAAGTCTTGCACCGCGCTCGCAGACACATCCGATTCGCGCGAGGGCTGCGCGAGGACGAGCAGCGCCCAGCCCAGCGAGCCTTCGTCGACCACCTGGCCCCAGCGCAGCGCATTGCGATCGAGCCCGGCGGTGAGCATCGAGGCGATCAGATCGCCCGCATCATCAGCCAGAGCGTCGGACGGTTCGATCCGTGCCGCGGCATAGGCCGTCAGCACCTTGGCGCCATAACCGGGGTTGGCCGTCCACAGATTGCGCATCGCCGCGATCCGCTGAGCGACATCGGCGGCGGCATAGGCGGCACGCAGCTGGCGAGCCGGAGCCTTGGCCCCGGCATCATAAAGATCGCTGGCGAACAGCAGCGAATAAAGATCGACCATCGCCGCAGACGACAAGGTGCCGCGTGCGGCGGCGACGTTGGCGGCCTTGATCCGGTCCAGCAGCGGACTGGCCGGAATCTGGACCTCGGCGAGATCGAGATCGGGTTGCTGACCGGGGCTGCGCAGGCTTTCGGGAATGTCCGCCCCCAGAGCACGGGCAAGACCGAAACGCCAGGCATTCAGATCTTCCACCCCGTCCCACTCGATATTGACGGCGCGGCGCCCCTCGCCCGCAGCTCCGGCAAAACGCTGGGCAAGCCGCACGTCGATGGTCGGGGCCATCTGGGTGCCGAGCACCTTCTGCAAGCGCCGTTCACCGCTGCGCACCTGCCCGTCATAGGCGAGGCACAGGCCCTGCATCATCTCCCATTCGCCATCCTCGCGCAGCAGCGGCTGAAGCCGGGCGACCGGGCACATTCCGAGAATGTCACCGGTGGCGAGATAGCTGTCCATCGCCGCATCGGCGAGCGCGAGGTTATAGTTCGAGCCATCGACATCCTGCACCAGCGCGCGGGCGACCGTCTCCTCGCCCATCGAATTGAGCGCAGCGGCACGCATGGCGGCGAAGGTCGCCGGGTCCATACCCTCGGGCGCGTCGAGTCGGCTTGCCAGCACGCGGCGCAGCAGGATGTGCCCCCAGCGCGACAGCATCGGCCCCTTGGCGGCCGTCAGCGCGGCATTCACCAGCTGAGCGGGCTGTCCGGCGAGGCTGCGCGAGTGGAACCCGCCCTCCTCGCTCGACATCACGCCAACCTTTTCCATCGAACGGCGCGCACCGGGAGGAATGTCGAACTTGGGCGTGAGGCCGAGAACCTGATCGATCTCGTCGGGGTCCATCGCTTCCAGCTCGGCAAGCGAGGGGAAACCGGCGGGCAAGGCGATCCCGCTGCCTCGCACGGCCGCAGTGCCTTCGCCCGCACCGGGCAGGGGCTGAATCACCGGGCTGGCGGTCGGTCCAGCCGCACCGGGCGCGGGAGA
>NZ_QXFM01000050.1 GCF_003584015.1 Aurantiacibacter xanthus | reverse complement strand
GGCGGCGGGGTCTGCGCGCCCATCAGGAAGCGCACGCCAACCACACCGAGGTGCTGCTCGACGTGAACGTTCAGCGGGTCCATCGGGAAAGCCGTCGGCTCGATGTTCGCCGCATCCTTGAAGGTGTGACGATACTTGTACTCGGCGAACAGCTCCGCGCTGTCCGACAGACGGCTCGAGAAGCCGGCGATGCCCTGCCATGCGAGCGCAACGTCCGAATCGTCGGCGATCACGTCGCCACCGGCGAGGTAGTCGACATCGACAACCATCATGCCGAGACCACCGCCGATGTACGGGCTGAAAGTGCCGCCGGCGTTGAAGTCATACAGCGCGTTCAGGAACAGGCCGTAGGTTTCGATGTCGCTGCCCGTGTCCTCGTTGAGGTACGGACCGACAGCGCGACCTTCCAGAGCGGCCGAGCGCGTCAGGACCGAAGCGTCCAGCGTGCGAATCGGCTGACCGGCGAGGGTCGCACCGAAGTGGTCGTCGACGGTGGTCGAGTTGTAGTCGCCAGCCAGTTCGAGACGGAAGCCGTTGTCGAAACGGTGGCCAATCTGGATGCCAGCGCCCCAGCCGATGTCGCCATCGGTGTTGAAGGCGATCTCGTTGCCCGCAGGAACCGCCGGGAAGTTCGGGGTCGCCGGGAGGGCCGAGGTCAGCAGGCCGTCGTTCTCGGTGTTGGTGGTGTTCACACCGGCGCTCACGCCGATATAGGTCTCGCCGGCGTGTGCAACGCCGGGGATCGCGAGCGCCATGACGGACGCTGTGATTAGCAACCTTTGCATATGAATCCTCACTAGTTGGACAGAGCCTCATGCCCTGTAACAACCCCCGAATGCCTAGATCTGCTTACAGTTCCATAAAATTGATATTTGTTGTGTCGGTCTTTTACAGGTGCGACATATTTGTCACATATCGCTTTCGGGCGGTCAGAATGCGGCTAAGCCAGTGATTGCGCGGCCTAAAATCAGCGCATGAATGTCGTGCGTGCCTTCGTAGGTGTTGACCGTTTCGAGGTTCAGCGCGTGGCGTAGTACCTGATATTCCTCGGAAATTCCGTTGCCGCCGTGCATATCGCGCGCCGCCCGCGCAATATCGAGCGCTTTGCCGACATTGTTCCGCTTAACCATACTGATCATCTCGGGCGCGAACGAATTTGCCTCCATCAGGCGACCAACGCGCAGGCTCGCCTGAAGTCCCAGCGTGATCTCGGTGACTATGTCAGCAAGCTTTTTCTGGAACAATTGGGTAGCCGCGAGCGGGCGGCCAAACTGTTTGCGCTCCAGTCCATAGTTACGGGCAGCTGCGTAACAGAATTCGGCTGCGCCCAGCGCTCCCCAGGAAATACCGTAGCGGGCGCGGTTCAGGCAGCCGAACGGGCCTTTCATGCCCTCGACACCGGGCAGCATCGCCGAGGCGGGCACGCGCACCTCGTCCATCATGATCATGCCGGTGGTGCTGGCGCGCAGGGAAAGCTTGCCCTTGATCTTGGGCGCCTCCAGCCCGGCCATGCCTTTTTCGAGCACGAAGCCGCGGATCTTGCCGCCGTGTTCCTCGCTCTTGGCCCAGACCACGAAGACATCGGCAAAGGGTGCGTTCGAAATCCAGGTCTTGCTGCCCGACAGCACATAATCGTCGCCGTCCTTCCTGGCGACGGTGCGCATTCCGGCCGGGTCGGAACCGGCGTCGGGCTCGGTCAGGCCGAAGCAGCCGATCAGGTCGCCCGAGGCGAGGCCGGGCAGATAACGCGCGCGCTGTTCGTCCGAGCCATAGGCATGGATCGGGTACATCACGAGGCTCGATTGCACGCTCGCCATCGAGCGGTAGCCCGAATCCACCCGCTCGATCTCGCGCGCGACGAGGCCATAGGCGACGTAGCCCGCTCCCGCGCCGCCGAATTCCTCGGGGATCGTCACGCCGAGCAGGCCCGCCGCGCCCATCTGCGGGAACAGCTCTTTCGCGTCGGCCTCGGCGGCGAAGTCCGCGATCACGCGCGGTTGCAGTACGCCTTGCGCGAAGCCGTGCGCGGCATCGCGGATCATCCGCTCCTCGTCGCTCAGCTGGGTATCGAGATTGAACGGGTCCGCCCAATCGAACTGTGCCATGGCCGCCATCAAACCAGTCTCCTTTGAAACTACAATAGCGAGTCGGGGCACCCCGGCCAACCCATCGGGAGCGCTGGCTCAGCCCTTGCCGAAGCGGCTTTCGTAGGCGGTGGTGTCGCCGCCTACGATGAGGCGGGCCTGCTCGACCCACGCATCGCGGCGGATGCGCCCGGAAAAGCGGCCGAGCTGGGCGTCGATGCGATCGATCTCGGCGTCGTCCCAGGCAGCGATCTGCGCCACGCTGGTGACGCCGAGGTCGGCGAGCAATGCCACCAGCTTGGGGCCGACGCCCTTGAGCCGGGCAACGTCGCCGCCCGCAGCCGGCGTCGGAGCGGTTGCGACTGGAGCGGGGG
>NZ_QXFM01000049.1 GCF_003584015.1 Aurantiacibacter xanthus | reverse complement strand
CTGCCCCGGCGCAGAGCGGCGGACCCTCACCCTATATCCTACCCGTCACCGGCAGGCTCGTCACCGGCTTTGGTGCCAGTGCCGGGGGCAGGGCGAGCACCGGCCTTACCCTCGCGCCCATCGCCGGGGCGCAGGTGGTCGCGCCCGGAGCCGGGCGGATCGCCTTTGCCGGGGCCTATCGCGGTTATGGCCAGATCGTGATCGTCGAACACGCGGGCGGCTGGACCAGCCTGGTCACCGGGCTGGCCCGCGCCGACGCCAAGGTGGGCGATCAGGTCGCGGCGGGCGCGCCGCTGGGCGTGGCAGGCCCCGGTCGGCCCACCATCACGCTCGAACTGCGCAAGGCGGGCGAGCCGGTCAATCCGCTCAGCATTGCCGAGTGACGCCAGCAGGCCTTGCCTAAGCGGGGCACGCGCCTCATCTGGCGTTAACCCCGCAGCTGCGATAGAAGCGCATCGGGACCAGAGCAGGACAATCGCCGCATGACATTTCGCTTCCCCGTCGCCCGTGCCCTCCGCGCTGCCGCGCTGTGCACCGCCGTGGCGCTCGTGCCCGCGACGACCGCCGGTTTCGCACAGGTCGAAAGCCGCGCCTCGCCCGAGTTCGCCAAGTTCTTCGCGACCTACCAGCGCATCAAGGCGAGCTATGTCGACCCGGTGGAAGACGATGTTCTGATCCGCGGCGCGATTGACGGCATGCTGGCCGCGCTCGATCCGCATTCGGCCTATCTCGATGGTGCTGCGCTCGACCGGCTCGAAACCATGATCGACGGCAACTATCAGGGCCTCGGCATTTCGGTGCAGATGGAAGAGGGCGTGGTGAAGGTCGTCTCGCCGTTCAAGGGCAGCCCCGCCGATGCCGCCGGGATCAAGGCGGGCGACTATATCACTCATATCGATGGCAAGCTGATCTACGGGCTCGATATCAATGACGCGGTGGCCCAGATGCGCGGCCCTGCGGGCAGCCCGATCGAGCTGACCATCGTGCGCCCCGGTCGCGACGCCAGCTTCGAAGTGTCGGTGACGCGCGGCCTGATCGAACTGGAGCCGGTCACCTTCGAGCTGAAGAGCGGCAATATCGGCTATATCTCGGTCAACGAGTTCTCCGCCAATGTCGGCAAGGACGTGGCCGAGGCGATCAAGTCGCTGCAGACCGAGGCGACCGGGCGGCTGTCCGGGCTGGTGCTCGACCTGCGCCGCAATCCGGGCGGCTCGCTCGATGAAGCCGTGACGTTGTCGGACCTGTTCCTCACCAATGGCCAGATCGTGTCGCAGCGCGGGCGCACCCGCCGCGACACGATCTATTACGAAGCCGAAAGCGCCTTCCCCGGCGACGCGGCGGCGGGCCTGCCGATGATCGTGCTGATCGACGAAGGCTCGGCCTCGGCCTCCGAAATCGTGGCGGGCGCGTTGCAGGATCACCACCGCGCGCTGATCATGGGCGAGCGCTCGTTCGGCAAGGGCAGCGTGCAGACGCTGCTGCCGCTCACGCGCGACTCTGCGCTGAAGCTCACCACCGCGCGCTATTACACGCCCTCGGGCCGTTCGGTGCAGGAAGGCGGGATCGAGCCCGATATCCGCGTGCCGCAGCTGAGCGATCCCGATGCCGAACGCCGCCAGCGCCTCGCGCTGCGCGAGAGCGACCTGCGCGGGCACCTGATCGGCGAAGTCGCGGCCAAGGACGAGGCGCTCGAACGCGACCGGCTCGACGATCCGCGCTTCCAGCTCACCGCCGAGCAGCTGGAGGAGCAGGGGATCGACGACTTCCAGCTCGACTATGCGCTGCGCACGCTGCGCCGCACGGCGGGCAGCCCGCTCGCGGCGCGTAACCGCTAGGGGCTAGGCGATGTCCGATCTCTCCGACCGCAATGCACGCCTGCTGGCGCTGATCGTTCCGCTGGCCTTGCTCGGCGGGGCCTATGTGTCGGAATATGGCTTTGGCCTTTACCCTTGCGAGATGTGCTGGTGGCAGCGCTATCCGCATTTCGTCGCTGTGGTGCTGGCGCTGCTCGCCTTCGTTGTGCCGCCCAAGCGGCTATGGACTGCGCTTGCGGGGCTGGCGATTGCGGTTTCGGGCGCGATCGGGCTGTTCCATGCCGGGGTCGAATATGGCTGGTGGGAAGGCATCACCGGCTGCGCCACCACCGTGAGCGGCACGGGCAATGCGCTTGAAGCCGTGCTCAACTCGCCGATCATCCGCTGCGATGTTGCGCAGTGGGATCTGTTCGGCATTTCGCTGGCGGGGTGGAATGCGCTGTTCTCGCTTGGTAGTGCGGTGGCGATCTGGGTACTGTTGCTGGCGAAGGAGCGCACACGATGAAAGACCGCAGCGCGATGATCCGAGTCGATCAGGCGGGTGAGTTCGGTGCCACGCGCATCTATGCCGGGCAGCTGGCCGTGATTGGCGAGCGCGGCCCGCATGCCGCGCAGATCCGCCACATGGCCGAGCAGGAGAAGGTCCACCGCGCCAAGTTCGATGCGCTGATGGCCAAACGCGGCGTGCGGCCGACGGCCTTGCAGCCGTTCTGGTCGGTGGCGGGCTTTGCGCTGGGCGCGGGCACCGCGCTGATCGGGCCGGAGGCGGCGATGGCCTGCACTGCCGCGGTCGAGGAAGAGATCGACCGCCATTACACGGCCCAGCTCGACGAGCTTGAGGCCGACGGCGACGATCCGGAACTCGCAGCGCTGGTCGAGCAGTTCCGCGAGGAGGAACGCGAACACCGCGATGCCGCGCTTGCCGCGGGGGCCGAGCAGGCGCCGGCCTATCCGCTGCTGTCCGGTGCGATCCGGCTTGGCTGCCGGGTGGCGATCAAGCTCGCCGAGCGCGTCTGAACGTTGTTCTGGATCAATGGCGCTTCATCGCGCGTTCAATAGACCAGACGAATAGTAATAGTTCCGGCCTTGCCCCCACCGACCCGGAGGGCCGACCCAGAGGAAAGCCATGACCCGACTGTTTGCCCCCCTTGCCCCTCTTGCCGCCATTTCCGCCACGCTCGGCTTCATGCCCGCTGCCGCTTCGGCGCAGGACGATGCTGGCGGCCGGGTCAACATGATCAATGTCTATGGCGACGATGCCTGTCCGCAGTCGGACGGTGACACGATCACGGTCTGCGCGCGCTATCCCGAAAGCGAGCGCTATCGCATCCCGCGTAACCTGCGTCAGAGCAACTCTCCGCAGAACGAAGCCTGGTCGCAGCGGGCGCAGAGCCTTGAGACGGTCGGCAAGTTCGGCCCGATGTCGTGTTCGCCCGCCGGCGCCGGCGGCGATCTGGGCTGCACGGTCGAAATGATCGAAGCCGCCTACCGCGAACGCGAAGCAGGCAGCGACGTGCGCTTCAGCCAGCTCATCAACGAAGCCCGGCAGGAGCGCCTGTCGGAAATCGACGGCGAGGCCGCCGCCACGCAGGAACGCGTCGAGGAACTCGAACGTGCCTATATGCAGCGGCTGGAAGCCGAGCGCGCCGCCCCGCTGCCCGACGAGGGCGAAAACGAGGCGTTGCCGCAGGTGGTCGACCCCGCCAACGTTCCCCCGCCGCCGGGCGAATAGGCGGCGCTATTCGCCGGGATAGCGCGCGAAGGCGGGCAGCGTGGCAAGATCCGCCATCCACGCCCGCCGTTCCGCCACCTGGATTTGCGCCTGCGGAGCAAGCGCATCCGGATCGTCGAGCGTGACCGAAGGCAGGTCGACGATGCCCGGCAGCGTTTCCTCGTTCACGAAGGCCAGCGGCGTACCACAGGTGCCGCAGAAGCTGCGCGTCGATCCGCTCGGCGCGGTGTAGCGCACGGGCTCCGCGCCGGAGAAGCGCACCTGATCGGCCTTGAAGGCAATCCAGCCCACCATCGGCGCGCCATGCGCCATCTGGCAATCGCGGCAATGGCACAGCGCGTGGTGCGCAAAGTCGCCCTCAGCCTCGTAACGGACCGCGCCGCAGCGGCATCCACCTGAAACCATTATGTTCCCTCCTGATTCGCGTCAGGAGGGAACATAATAAGAACAAATGGACTAGACCAGCGAAATGTCGGGCGCGTCTTCCTGCTTCATGCCGACGACGTGATAGCCCGCATCGACATGGTGCGTCTCGCCGGTCACGCCCGAGGACAGGTCGGACAGGAAATAGAGCCCCGCGCCGCCGACATCCTCGATGGTGACATTGCGGCGCAGCGGCGAGTTCAGCTCGTTCCACTTGAGGATATAGCGGAAATCGCCGATCCCGCTGGCCGCCAGCGTCTTGATCGGGCCCGCGCTGATCGCGTTCACGCGGATGCCTTCGGGGCCCATGTCGTTGGCGAGATACTGCACGCTGGTTTCCAGTGCGGCCTTGGCCACGCCCATCACGTTGTAGTGCGGGACGACCTTTTCCGCCCCATAGTAGGTCAGCGTGACGATGGAGCCGCCGTCCTTCATCAGCGGCCGCGCCCGCTTGGCGGCGGCCACCAGCGAATAGACCGAGATGTTCATCGTCATCAGGAAGTTGTCGAGGCTGGTGTCGACATATTTGCCGCGCAACTCGTTCTTGTCGGAAAAGCCGATCGCGTGGACGAGGAAGTCGAGCTTGCCCCAGCGCTCCTCGATGGCGGCGAAGGTGGCGTCCATCGCGTCCATGTCGGAGACGTCGCATTCGACGAGGAAATCGCTGCCGATCTGCGCCGCCAGCGGCTCGACCCGCTTCTTCAGCACTTCGCCCTGATAGGAGAAGGCCAGTTCGGCGCCGTGTTCGGCCAGCTTCTTTGCGATACCCCAGGCCAGCGACTTGTCGTTCGCCAGCCCCATGATGAGGCCCTTCTTGCCTTCCATCAAACCGTTCATCCCTCGGGATTCTCCGTCATTCTTGCCTGCGCCGCTCTGGCGCGATTGTCTTGTTGGCCGATCCAGTCCTGCTCTTCCGGGCTTTCCACCAGAGCAGCGTTCAGTTCTGCGCCCATCACCAGTCCTAGTCCGATGAGCCAGAAAAAGAAAAGCACGATCATCACGCCAGCCAGCGAGCCATAGGTCGCATCGTAGGAAAACACCATGCCGAGCAGCGGTGGCAGCGCGAGTGTGACCAGAATCCACCACGTCGTCACCAGCAATACGCCCGGCCATTTCTTGTAGTCGCGTTTGCGATAGCGGGCTGGCGTCAGCGAATAGAACAGCGCGTAGAGCGAACCGAACAGCCCCAAGGCCGGCACGATGCGCGACCAGGCAAGGCTGCCGAGCAGCTCTTCAAGCTGTGGGAAATAGGCGGCGATCACCTGCATCGCGGTGTTGATGAGGACGTTGGCCAGCAGGCTGAGCATCAACAGCACCACGGCGCCCACGATAATGCCGGTGGAGGCGAGCCGCCGTTTCCACATCGCTTTTTCGGCCTTGGTGCCGAAGGCGCGGCGCAGCATGTCGCGCAGGGTCTCGATCAGCCCGCCCACGGTCCACAGCCCGAACAGTCCGCCCAGCCACAGGAGCCAGCCGCTGCGCTGCTCGATCACATTGTGCGCAACCGGGCCGATCACCTCGCTCACCACCGGTGGGAACGCCGAGAGCACGGCAAAGATGGTGGCGGCGCGCTCGTGTTCCTCGCCGATGAGCGAGAATAGCGCCGCGCCGGAAATGAAGAACGGGAAGATCGCCAGCATCGCCAGATAGGCAAGGTTGCCGGCGTGGATGAAGCCATCGGCAAAGGTGCCCGCAAGCACCCGCTTGCCGACCTCGAAGACGCGGGTTCCGGGGCCGACCTCGCGCCTGACGCTGGCTGGCAGGCCAAGCCTGATCCGTCTGCGCGCCTCGCGCCGCCGCGCTTCGGGCGTCAGATCGGGGACGGGTTCCTCTTCGTCGCCGGGCAGTTCGAATTCAGGGTCGTCTGGCGCATCGGTCATGGTTGCTCCTGAAGATCGGACGATCCGCGCCCTCAGACTCCCAGGCTGGAGCGAACGGGGCTGCTGTCACTCCAACCATCGAGCCGCCCGGAAAGGTCCGTCAAATCTTCAGGCAGCACGATTTCGAGCCGGACGAGCTGATCGCCGCGCCCGCCGCCCTTGCGCGAGAAACCCTTGCCCTTGAGGCGCATGACTTTGCCCGAACTGGTGCCCGGCGCGACCGTCATCATCACCGCGCCATCGACCGTGGGCAGCTTGACCCTGGCTCCGTTCACCGCTTCGTCGAGCGTGATCGGAAGATCGAGCCGCACGTCGTCGCCTGAGCGAGTGAAGAAGGGATGGGGCAGCACGTCGATGGTGACGATCCCGTCGCCCGCTCCGCCCGGACCTTCCTGCCCCTTGCCCTTGAGCCGCATCTGGGTGCCGCTCTCGACGCCTTCGGGCAGCGACAGGTCGATGGTCTTGCCGTCGGCCAGCGTGATGCGCTGCCTGGCGCGCGAGGCCGCATCGGTGAAGCTCACCGCAAGGCGATAATTGATGTTCGCGCCCTTGGGCCGGGGTTGCGGCCCGCCGCGTCCGAACCCGCCGCCTCCGCGCGAGCCGCCGCGGCCGAACAGGCCTTCGAACAGGTCGCCAAGGTCCACTTCCTCGCCGCCGAACCCGCCGCCCGCACCGCCGGAACCGCCGCGAAACGGTCCGCCACCGCCGCCGCCGCCGCCATAGCCGAACGGCATGGTCGGGTTGCCGTCGCCGTCGATTTCGCCGCGGTCGAACTGGCCGCGCTTTTCCTTGTCCGACAGCAGGTCATAGGCCTGCGTTACGCGGCTGAAACGGTCCGCCGCCTGCGGATTGTCCTTGTTGCGATCGGGGTGCAGTTCCTTGGCCAGTTTGCGGTAGGCGGACTTGATGTCCTTCTCGGTCGCACTGCGGCTAACGCCAAGGGTGGTATAGGGATCGGCCATGGTGGTCTAGCTAGGTAATACAGGGGTTTTTAGCAAGGGATCGGCCTTCCCTCGCGTGCACCTGCTGTCTACAAGCCAGCCGATATGACACGCTCCGTTCCGGCCCCTTGAGACGGCGCTACGGATGAAAGGCCTGGCGGCATGACCGAACTGCTTGAGAATATTCCCGACACCGACCCCTTTGCCCTGTTCGACCAGTGGTTCGTCGAAGCGCAGGAAAGCGAGCCCAACGATCCCAACGCCATGGCGCTGGCCACGGCGACGCCGGACGGGGTGCCTTCGGTGCGGATGGTGCTCTTGAAGGGGCACGGGCCGGATGGCTTCGTGTTCTACACCAATAGCGAAAGCCGCAAGGGCGGTGAAATCCTTGCCAATCCGCGCGTCGCGCTGCTGTTTCACTGGAAGAGCCTGCGCCGCCAGATCCGCATCGAAGGCCCGCTCACCGAAGTGACGAGCGCCGAGGCCGACGCCTACTTCCACTCGCGCCCGTTGGTCTCGCAGCTGGGCTCGGCGGCTTCCGACCAGTCGCGTCCGCTCGATTCGCGCGACACCTATCTGGCGCGGGTACAGGCGCTGGAGGCTGAGCTTGACGGCGCCGAAGTGCCGCGCCCGCCGCACTGGACCGGCTTCCGCCTCGCGCCCGAGCGGATGGAGTTCTGGCTCGCCGAACGCAACCGCCTGCACGAGCGGCGCCGGTTCACCCGCAGCGGGGGCGGCTGGACCAGCACGCTGCTGTACCCGTGAGCGACGAACGTGCCCGCCTGACTCGCTCGGCGGCCTTTGCCTCGATCACGATGGCGCTGCTGCTCGGGGCGCTGAAGCTCTGGGCCGTGGCGCAGACCGGCTCGACCGCGATGCTCGGCAGTCTGGCCGATACCTCGCTCGATCTGGTCGCCAGCCTGGCCACGCTGGCGGGCGTGTGGGTGGCCGCCCAACCGGCGGACCGCGAACACCGCTTCGGCCACGGCAAGGCCGAGGCGCTGGCGGCGATGTTCCAGATCCTGCTGATAACGCTGTCTGCCTCGGCCATCGCCTTTCGCGCGGTGCTGCATCTCGCCAATGGCAACGAAACGCGCGGGGCGGAGCAGGGGATCGTCGTTTCGGTGGTCGCCATTGTGGGTACGCTCGCGCTGGTCGCCTGGCAGCGGCACGTGGTGCGCAAGACCGGCTCGCTGGCGATTCACACCGATTCGGTCCACTACCAGTCCGACCTGTTGCTCAACTGCGCGGTGATCGTGGCTCTGGTGCTCGACCAGTATCTCGGCCTCGCCATGGCCGATCCGCTGTTCGGTCTCGCTATCGCGGTTTGGCTGCTGTTCAACGCCTGGCGCGCCTCGATCGACGCGATCGACGCGCTGATGGATCGCGAATGGCCAGAGGAAAAGCGCACCGCTTTCGTGGCGGCGGCGGCGAAACACCCCGAGCTGTCGCGCCTGCACGATCTGCGCACCCGCACCAGCGGCGAGACCGACTTTGCGCAGTTCCACGTCGATCTGCCCGGCAGCCTGACCGTGGCTGAGGCCCATGCGATCACCGAGCGGGTCGAGACCGATCTGTGCGCGCAGTTTCCGGGGCTGGAGCTGCTGATCCATATCGATCCCGCCGGCCATCTCGACGAGCCCGACAACATGCTGGTCGAGGAAAACGAGTTCAAACGGCTGGAACAGGAGCCACCCCGATGATGCGTGTGCCTTATGTCCATGTCGATGCCTTCGCCAGCCGCGCTTTCAGCGGCAATCAGGCGGCGGTGATGGTGCTGGGCGAGTGGTTGCCCGACGCGCTGCTCCAGCAGATCGCGGCGGAGAACATGTTTGCCGAGACCGCCTTCCTCGTGCCCACGCCGGGTGGGGCGGCCGACTTCGAACTGCGCTGGTTCGCGCCCGCCTGCGAGGTGGCACTGTGCGGCCATGCGACGCTTGCGGCGGGCCACGTGGTGCTGCGGCAGGACGCTGAGCGCGAAGTGATCCGTTTCGCCACACGCAAGGCGGGTGTGCTGGCGGTGAGCCGTGCGGGCGCGGGTTACGAGCTGGCCTTGCCTGCGATTCCCACCGACGATGCGCCGCCTGCCGGAATTGCCGAGGGCCTTGGCGCGGAGCCTGCTGAACTGGCGTGGTCAGACAAGGGCTATCTCATCGCGTGCTATGGCAGCGAGGCCGAGGTGCGCGCGCTTGCCCCCGACATGGCGCAGCTCGCCAGCCTCGGCGACATGGCCTTTATCGCCACCGCGCGTGGGCAGCAGACCGACGTGGTCAGCCGTGTGTTCGTGCCCGGCGCGGGCATTCCCGAAGACAGCGTGACCGGCTCGGCCCATGCCGCTCTGGCCCCGTTCTGGACCGCGCGGCTCGGCACGGAGAGCTTCAGCGCCCATCAGGCCTCTGAGCGGGGCGGCGATCTCGGGGTTCGGCTGGCGGGCGACAAGGCCATGCTCACCGGGCAGTGCGTGACCATGGCCGAAGGGCTTTACTACCTGCCCGGATAGAGCTGGACGATATCGGCGAGCTGCTGCACCAGCGCGGGCCGCTCCGGTCCGTCGGTCTTGCCGAGGCGGACCACGGTCAGGCTCTGGTCGGGCGAGACGATCACATATTGCCCCAGATGGCCGACGGCGGCGAAGGCGCTGTCCGGTCCGCGCGCGGCGAACAGCTCGCTGCGCTCACCGCCCGACGGGCGGTTAAGCCAGGTCTGCGCGCCATAGTCGGGCGAGGCGGGGCTGGGCGTGCGCATGAACTCGATCCACCGGCGCGGCACGATCTGCGCGCCCTTGACCGAGCCGCCATGGCGCAGGAACTCGCCGAACTTGCCCCAGTCGCGCGCGGTGGCCCAGATCGAGCTTCCGCCCGTCAGCGTGCCGGCCGCGTCATATTCGCCGATCATGCTCTCCATCCCCAGCGGCGCGGCAAGGCGCGCGTCGAGGAAGGTCGCCATCGCCTGCTGGCGCTGCGCCGGGGTGCCATCGGGTGCGATCAGGTCGGTAGCGATATCGGCGAGGATCACGCTGGTGGCGGTGGAATAGCGGAACTGCTCACCCGGCGCGGTCTCCAGCGCCTGCGCTTCGGCGAAGGCGGCCATGTCGTCGTGCCCGGCAAGGTAGAGCATCTGCACCTCGCTCGATTCGTAAGGCGGGTCATAGCCCTCATTGTGGCGCAGCCCTGAGCGCATCTGTAGCAGCTGCCGCAGCGTGATCTCGCCGCGCGGATCGCCCGCGCGCTGCCAGCTGGGCACGGGGGCGGGCTCGTCGAGTTCGAGCCGGCCATCGGCCACCAGCATCCCGATCAGCACGGCGGTGACGGTCTTGCTCATCGACCAGCCGACGAAGCGGGTATCCTCGCTCATGCCCTCGGCATAGCGTTCGGCAACGATCTTGCCGTTGTGCACCACCACCACGGCATAGGTGGTGCCGATGTCCTCGGCGGTGAACAGGTCATCGACTGCACGCGCCAGCTGTTCGCGCGGCACACCCGGATCGGTCACCACGGCTTCCAATGCGCCGGCGGGAAGCGGCGGCAAGGGGGGCGGGCCGTCCTGCGAGCAGGATGCCAGCAGGGCGATTGGCAGCGCCAATGCGGTAAGACCCCAATGGCTTGGACTTGGCCTGCGGACGGGCTTGGGGCAAAGGGTGGCGAAACGCAGCATGAGTGTCGCGGGCAATCGAACAGGACCGGGTAAATGGCAACCGCAAAACGCAGATCGTCGGCCTCGCGCAAACAGCGCCGCACGCCGCCGCTGGCCACCATTGCGCTGGTCGTGGTGGTGGCGGGCGCTGCGGCGTGGTGGACCTGGGGTGAACAGGCGATGGGCTATGCCTCAGTTGGCACGGCCTACGGTGCGAAGGGGGCCTGTTCGTGCCGCTACATCGGCGGGCGTGACCTCAAGAGCTGCGAGCAGGATTTCCTGCCCGGCATGGAACTGGTCATGCTGAGCGAGGACGATGCTACCCGCTCGGTCACCGCCAGTGTGCCACTGATCGCCAGCCACACCGCGCAATATCGCGAAGGCTTCGGCTGCGTGCTCGAACGCGTCGGCGGGTAACCTAGTTTACGGCGCTTTCGGTCGCTTCGATCCAGCCGCCGCCGAGCACCCGCTCGCCGGCATAGATCACCGCCGCCTGCCCCGGCGCGACGCCATATTCGGGCGTGGCGAAGCGGATCGTGCAGGCATTGCCGTTGCCCAGTTCGCCTTCCAGCGTGATCGGCACCGGCTTCGCCAGCGAGCGGACCTTGGCCGTCAGCGGGCCTGCGGGAAGCGGGCCGATCCGGTTGGTCTCGATGATCCGCGCCGCGCCCACCGCCAGCAGCCGCTTGGGGCCGACGCGGACCTCGGCGCTCCCGGCATCGAGTTCCACCACATAGAGCGGCTCGGGCTGGCCGCCGATTTCCAGTCCGCGTCGCTGGCCGACCGTATAGTGGATGATCCCCGCATGCTGGCCCAGCACCTCGCCGCTCTCGGCATGGACGATCGCGCCCGCACGCCCGCCTTCGGGGCGCACCGACTTCACGATCTTCGCATAGTCGCCGTCGGGTACGAAGCAGATGTCCTGACTGTCGGGCTTGCTTGCTACGGCGAGCCCTGCGCTTTCGGCCAGTTTGCGCACCTCGGGCTTGGGCAGTCCGCCGAGCGGGAAGCGCAGATAGTCGAGCTGCGCGCTGGTGGTGCCATAGAGGAAGTACGACTGGTCGCGCGCCGGGTCGGTCGCGCGCAGCAACAGCGGGCCATCGCCGCTCTCTTCGCGGCGCACATAGTGGCCGGTGGCGAGGCAATCGCCGCCCAGCTCGCGCGCCATCGTCAAAAGGTCGGTGAACTTGGGCCCCATGTTGCAGCGGATGCAGGGGATCGGCGTGCGTCCGGCGAGGTAGTCGTCGGCGAACTGCTCGACCACTTCCTCGCGAAAGGCGCTTTCATGGTCGAACACATAGTGCGCGATGCCGAGCCGGTCGGCGACCCGCTGGGCATCGCGGATATCGTCACCCGCGCAGCAGGCGCCCTTGCGCCCGGTCGCCGCGCCATAGTCGTAGAGCTGGAGGGTGATGCCGATCACTTCGGCCCCGCTCTGCGCGGCAAGCGCGGCCACCACCGAGCTGTCCACGCCGCCCGACATCGCGACCACGATGCGGCATTCGCTCGCAGGGCGGGGCAGGTCGAACAGGCGGGCCGCATCGCGCGGCGCGGCAAGAACAGGGCTGTCGGGCATCATGCGCCCATACAGAATGTCGAGGCGCTCGCCAATCCTTGCGCCGCGACCCCACCGGCAGGGTGCAAGAGTGGTAAACGCGCACTTTACCGCTTCTTGACACTTGTGTGGCTATCATCAGCCCATGTTCGAGCCAAAACATCCCTTTGCGCCCGATAATACGGGGCACGCGAGCGAAAGCGAGGTACAGGATGGCCTGCACCCGGTTTCGTGGGGCGAACTGAACGCGCGTCTGACCGCCGCGCGTGAGCTGCGCATTGCGTTCGGCGAAGAGGGCGCGGGCGATGTGGCCAGTTTCGATGCCGAGTTCGCACGTCATGTCGCGCATTTGCACGAACCTGCGGAACCCGATGGTAACAATCGCATTAACCATGATCATTCAACCTATGGCAAACGCGCGGATGGCAACACCGCGGGGAGACATGAAGACTGGCGACCGGCCACCCGAGGTAAAGAATGATCGAGAACCAGAAAATCCGCCCGGCGCAGGTAATCGGCCCTCTTGGCGAACCCCTGACGCTTGATGACTTGCCCTCGCCCAACACCAAGCGGTGGGTGGTGCGGCGCAAGGCCGAGGTCGTGGCTGCCGTAAATGGCGGCCTGCTGACCATCGACGAGGTGCTGGAGCGGTATGATCTGACGCTGGAAGAGTTTGCCGGCTGGCAGCGGGCGGTCGACCGTTCGGGCATGCAGGGCCTGCGTGTCACGCGGATCCAGCACTATCGTGACCTTTACGAACGTCAGCTAAAGTACTGATACAACGGGTGGCTGGGCCGCCCCTCCTCCTGACATAATACCAGCGATCTTCGGTTTGTCGCAAGACAGGCACGGTTCACCGCAACAACGGGCCTGCGCGGAACGGACCCGATGATCGCCAGTATTTCCGGTATAGTCAAACAGGAGGAATCGTAATGGGTTGGATTATTGCTATCATCGTCGGCGGTGTCGCCGGCTGGCTGGCCTCGATGGTGATGAACCGCGATGCCTCCATGGGCATTATCGCCAATGTCATCGTCGGCTGTGTCGGTTCGCTGATCGGTAATGCGCTGGCCGGGCCGCTGCTCGGCGTGCAGGGCACCGTGCAGGCCTTCTCGCTGACCGGTCTGCTGATTGCCATCGCCGGTGCCATCGTGCTGCTGGCGATCGTCAACCTCATTCAGCGCGGTCGCGTTCGCTGACAATTTGTTACAATCACAACGAAAGGGGCGCAAACCAACGGGTTTGCGCCCCTTTTTGTATGACAAACAGATGCTGTTAGACGAACCCAGTAGACCATTGGCAGAGCGATGGATTGCGCCTCGCAAGCGCTCGGGTATATGTGCGAGCGGGCAAGAATGGCCATGTCCTGCCGGACACGCCGCGCACCGGGAGGTCGCGGCCTTTGCCGTTCCTACGAGGGCTGGTTTAACACATGAATTACGAGACCAAGATGGACCTGGCTACCGCCGACGAGGGCGCGGTGGACCACGAGCGCGGCGAAAGCGCCGAAGGCTCGTCGTCGCGCAAGCGGCTGTGGGTCATCCTGGCGATCGTGGCCGCGCTGGTGCTGGCGGCGGTGCTGCTGACCGGCGGCAAGGAAACCGAGCCCTTCACGGCTGACCGCTCCGGCGAACTGGCGACGGTGACGGTGCTTGCACCCGGCAGCACGACCATCGAGGGCCGGATCAACGCCACGGGTACGCTGGCGGCGCGGCGCGAGATGCCGGTGGGCGTGGTTGGCGAAGGCGGCCGGGTCCAGTCGGTGCTGGTGGAAGCGGGCGAATGGGTGCGCGCGGGGCAAGTGCTCGCGGTGATCGACCGTTCGGTGCAGACGCAGCAGGCGGCGGGCCAGTCGGCCCAGATCGCCGTCGCGCAGGCCGATGCCGACCTTGCGCAGGCCAATCTCGACCGCGCGCTCAAACTGGTCGAGCGCGGCTTCATCAGCCAGGCCGACATCGACCGGCTTACCGCCACCCGCGATGCCGCTGTCGCCCGTGTCCGCGTGGCGCGCGCACAACTGGGCGAGCGGCAGGCGCGCAATGCGCAGCTCAACATCGTGGCCCCGGCGGCGGGCCTCGTGCTCGAACGCAATGTCGAGCCGGGTCAGGTGGTCAGCCCCGGCTCGGGCGTGCTGTTCCGTCTTGCCCGTGGCGGCGAGATGGAAGTGCTGACGCAGGTGGGCGAGGGGGAACTGGCGCAGATTCCTCTCGGTGCGACCGGCAAGGTGACGCCGGTGGGTAGCGACAAGGTGCTGAGCTGTCAGGTGTGGCAGAAGGCTCCGGTCATCAACCGCGAGAACCGCCAGGGTACGGTACGCTGCGCGATGAGCTATGACGAGGCGCTGCGGCCGGGCGGTTTCGCCATGGTCGAGCTGGCCAGCGGCACGATCAACGCTCCGCGCCTGCCCGAAAGCGCGATCCTGTCCGATGATGAGGGCAGCTATGTCTACATCGTCGATGGCAAGAACACGGTGCAGCGCCGCGATGTAAAGGTGGGCATGATTTCGGACGACGGCATCGCGATTGCCAGCGGCCTCGACGGAAGCGAGCGCGTGGTGCTGCGCGCCGGCGGCTTCCTCAATCCGGGCGAGCAGGTGCGCCCGGTCATGAACAAGGCGCAGTGAGGCGCACGCTGTGAACTTCCGCAACATCTCGGCCTGGTCGATCCGCAACCCGATCGTCCCCATCCTTGCCTTTGTCGGGCTGGTGGTGGCGGGCCTGATGAGCTTCCAGTCGATGGACGTTCAGGATCAGCCCGACATCGAGTTCCCGCTGGTCAACGTGAACATCTCGCAGCCCGGCGCCGCGCCGAGCGAGATCGAGAACCAGATCACCCAGCGCGTCGAAGCGGCGGTGCAGACGCTCGACGGGGTGAAGAACATCAATTCGACCGCGTCCGAAGGCTCCAGCCGGACCAGCGTCGAATTCGAACTGGGCACCGATATCAACGCGGCGGTCAACGAGGTCGAATCGGCGATTTCGCAGATCCGCGGCGAACTGCCCGACGGCATTCTCGAGCCGCGTATCGCCAAGCAGCAGACCAGTTCGCAGCCGATCGTGTTCTTCGGCGTCGAGGCCGACGACATGACCATCGAGCAGCTCTCGTGGTTCATCGACGATACGCTCACCAAACGGCTGCTGTCGGTCGATGGCCTCGCCGAGGTCAATCGCAACGGCGGGGTGGACCGCGAGATTCTCGTGATCCTCGATCCGGCCAAGATGCAGTCGTTCGGCGTCACGGCCAGCCAGGTCAACATGGCGCTGCGGCAGATCAACACCAACGCCGCGGGCGGGCGCGCCGAAATTGCCGGTTCGCGCCAGTCGGTGCGTGTGCTCGGCAATGCCGCCACCGCTTACGAGCTGAGCCAGACGCAGATTTCGCTCGGCGGCGGGCGCACGGTCAAGCTGGCGGAAATCGCTTCGGTCAAGGACGCCTATGGCGAAGTGACGTCGGTGGCCAAGATCAACGGCAAGCCGGTGATCACCTTCGGCATCAGCCGCGCGCGCGGCGAATCCGACGTTACCGTCTATGACGAGGCGGTGAAGGTGCTGCAGCAGCTCGAGGAAGAGAATCCGGGCATCCGCTTCACCCGTTTGTTCACCGAGGTCGACTATACCAAGGCGCAGTACGAAAGCTCGATGGCCGCGATGGTCGAGGGCGCGGTGCTGGCGGTGATCGTGGTGTTCCTGTTCCTGCGGGACTGGCGCGCGACCATCATTGCCGCGCTGGCGATCCCGCTTTCGGCGCTGCCGACCTTCTTCTTCATGGACCTGATGGGCTTCACGCTCAACACGCTCTCGCTGCTGGCGCTGGGGCTGGTGGCGGGCGTGCTGGTCGACGATGCGATCGTGGAGATCGAGAACATCGTCAGACACATGCGCATGGGCAAGAGCGCCTATCAGGCCTCGATCGATGCGGCGGACGAGATCGGCCTTGCTGTGGTCGCCACCACCTTGTGCATCGTCGCGGTGTTCTTCCCGGTCGGGATGATGCCGGGAGTCTCGGGTCAGTTCTTCAAGAACTTCGGTCTTACAGTGGTCGCCTCGGTGCTGATGAGCCTGCTGGTGGCGCGCATGATCACGCCGATGGCGGCGGCCTATTTCCTCAAGGCGCATGGCCATGCCGAGCACGGCGAAGGCCCGATGATGGACCGCTACATGAAGGTGCTGCGCTGGTCGCTCGACAAGAGCGCCTTCCTGCGCATGCGCCAGCGCACCGGCGTGGTAGCGACCAAGCCGATGTTCCATCTGTTCGCGCTCGCGATGGGCTATGTGATCGTGGCGCTGGTGATGGGCCTTGCCATGCCGGGCGAAGATGGCCGGGTCGAAGGCCTTGCTGCCTTTGTCACGCTCGGCCGTTCGATTTTCGATCTGTCGGTGCTGCTGATACCTTTTGCCCTGCTCGGCCTCTATTTGCTCGGCGGCATCGTGAACTTCCTGATCGCCATGCTGATCGGCTTGCTGGTCGGCTACGATTCGACGCCCTTCCTCGCGCGGGCGCGCTACCTTTCGGCGCGCTTCCTCGATCACCGGGTGTGGATGATGATGCTCGGCGTAGCTGCGCTGGGCCTCACCGTCGTGATCGCGAGCAGTCTGCCGCAGCAGTTCTTCCCCAACAACGACAGCGACTTCTCGCGCATCCGCATTTCCATGGTGCCGGGCACCACGCTCGAACAGACCGAAAAGGTCGTCGATGCGCTGGCCGACCGGCTGAGCAAGGAGCAGGAAGTCGAGCTGGCGCTGGGCATCTCGTTCGAAAGCGGAGGCGTGATCCGTCTGGTCATGAAGAAGGATCGGGTGCGCGACACCAAGACCTTCGAGCAGGAGATGACGCCGTTCCTGCAAAGCGTGCCCGATGCGCGCGCCAGCTTCGAGGACCAGCAGGGCGGGGGCGGCGGCACCGGCCGTGCGATCTCGATCATGCTGGCCGGATCCGATCCTGAACTGTTGAACACCACGGCCAACACGCTGGTCGAGCAGATGGCTTCGGTGAAAGGCGCGGTCGCGCCGCGGATCGACTACGATCTGCAACGTCCCGAACTGCTGATCACACCGCGCCTCGATCTGGCTGCGAGCCTTGGCGTCACGACCTCGGCGCTGAGTCAGGCGATCCGCATCGCGACGCTGGGCGATATCGACCAGAACGCGGCCAAGTTCAGCCTGTCGGACCGGCAGATTCCGATCCGGGTCCGCCTTGCCGAAGGCGACCGGCGCGACATCGCCAATGTCGAAAACCTGCCGGTGCCGACATCGGCGGGCGGTTCGGTGCCGCTGAGCCGGGTGGCGGACATCCGCTTCGGCATGGGGCCTACCTCGATCCAGCGTTACAACCAGAGCCGCCGTATCTTTGTCGGCGTGGATCTGGCCCCCGGCGCTGCCCGTGGCGACGTGATGACAGCGATCAACCGCCTGCCGATCATGCAGAACCTGCCTTCGGGCGTGTCGAACCAGCCCGTCGGCTCGGACGAGTGGCAGAGCGAGTTGCAGGACAGCTTCGTCGTCGCCATCGTGACCGGGCTGTTCCTCGTCTTCGCGGTGCTGGTGCTGCTCTACCGCCGGATCGTATCGCCGCTGGTCAACATGGGCTCGCTGTTCCTCGCGCCGCTGGGCGGGTTCATCGCGCTGTGGCTGGTGGGGCAGCCGATTTCGCTGCCGGTGTTCATCGGGATGCTGATGCTGCTTGGGATCGTGGCCAAGAACTCGATTCTGCTGATCGACTTCGCGCTGGAGGAAATGGAGACCGGCAAGAACAAGTTCGAGGCCATTATCGAGGCCGGGCACAAGCGGGCCCAGCCGATCGTGATGACCACCGTCGCCATGACCGCGGGCATGGTGCCGACCGCGCTCTCGCTGGCGGGTGATGCGGCCTGGCGCGCGCCGATGGGCACCGTGGTGATCGGCGGGCTGCTGCTCTCGACCATGCTCACACTGCTGATCGTTCCGGCGGGCTTCAGCCTTGCCGACGGGCTCGAAAAGCGGCTTGGCCCTTGGGCGCGCGACAAGTTCCTGACCTACAAGCCGGGCGACAACCACGAGTCGTCACCTGCGGCGAGGCCAGCGGAATAAGGTTGCCCGTCGAAATCCGGGGCAGCGCGGCCCGCCAGCATTTGCTACCGCTGCTCGTATGAGCACTGTGTCAACCGTCCCGGCCGACAAGGCGAAGGCCATGCGCCGCGCGGCGAGCCTTTTGCTGGTGGCGATGGCGGCGCTGTTTCTGGTCGCGCACAACCAGGCTGACAGCCACCCCGTCTGGCCCTATGTGCTGGCCTTTGCCGAGGCGGCGATGGTCGGCGGGCTGGCCGACTGGTTTGCGGTTACTGCGCTGTTCCGCCACCCGCTCGGCATTCCGATTCCGCACACCGCGATCATCCCGCAGAACAAGGATCGCATCGCCGACACAATGGCGAGCTTCCTGCGCAGCAATTTCCTCACCCCCGCGGTCGTGGCGCGCCGCTTGCACAGCCTCAACGTGGCGCAGGCGGCGGGCGATTTCCTCG
>NZ_QXFM01000048.1 GCF_003584015.1 Aurantiacibacter xanthus | reverse complement strand
TCGCGCAGTCGAGATGCCCGGCGCGCGTGCCCGCGATATCGACGATCACACAGGGCTGCGGGCCGGAGCCGCCGATGCGCTGCGGCGCAGGCGCGCGCACTTCGGCCGGATCGAGTTCGATCACAAGCGGCGGCGCTTCCGCGCTCGTCTCGGCTGTCTGGGCAAGGGCGCTGCCGGCGAAGAACAGTGTGGCGAAAGACGCCAGCGCAAGCGAGGCTCGCCCGATGAAGAGGGTGTCGGGCGAGCCCGCCGTCGCCGCGCGGCGCAGGAACTGGCGTGAACCAGCGCGCGGGTTCGGGAAAAGGGTGAGCGGGCGCTGACCGATGGCCAGCGCCGCTCCCGCCGCACGGGCCGGCCGTTGGCATAGCCGGTCCGTGACGGCCTCCTGCACCGCAACCTGGTCCTGTCCGTCTTTGGGGGAACCGGACCGGATCAGGCGAGTAGCGGCGCCGGAGATCTGGATAAGATGTGTCAACGCCCGGCTCCGCCCGTTGAGGGGGCCGGACGGAACCGGACGATTGCGATGGCCGGCGCCGTGGGAGCGCAGCGCGGCCGAGACAATCAGGAGCGTTGACGTGGACATGGGCCTATCCGGGCCTCAGAACCGCGTCATAAGGTCGATGAAGCCGCGATCGACGCTGAACGGCGCCGAGGCGATTTCTTCCGCCGACAGCCAGCGGAAGCCGAGGATGGTGTTCCTGGCGATTGCGTAATTGCCGCCGATCTGCCAGCCGCGATTGTTGGTGCCGCCGATGTGGAAATCGCTGTCTGCGAAGGCGTCGACCACCGCATCGCTTTCGAGGCGCCGATAGGCGACCCAGGCGTTCCAGTCGCCGCGCTTTGCCTGCCAGTCGCCGGCGAGATTGAGGTTCATCACCGATCCAACGGTCAGGCGGGCCTGCCAGCCGGCATCGCCGCCATCGTAGCGACCATTATAGGTGTCGCCATTGGGGCCGAGATTGTTCCAAGCGATGGCGGAGATCGCATCACGGTCCCAGCCGAGATTCTTGACGAAATCGCCTTCGAGCCGGACGCCGAAGCGTTCATTGGCCCGGTATTCGGCCTGGGCGCGGATGTGGAGCAGCTCGAACTTCGAGGCGAGCCCGAAATATTGATTATCCGGCTCCAGTTCGGGATTGGGCGAGCCGATATAAAGCGGATCGCGCAGCGCCATCATCGTATTGCCGTGCTGCTGGAAGGCCGGACGCAGGGCGTCGGTCGAACAGACCAGCTCGGTCCAGTAGCAGGGCTCGGACAGACGCCCGGCAATATTGTCGAAATGATAATATCCGCCGGCAAGTTTCACATTGATCTGCTCGGTCGGATTGAACTCGACCCCTGCCTGCGTCGCGAACAGATAGCGATCCTCGCTCTTGAACGGCCGTCCAGTGCCGATCTCGCCGCCCGTTTCCGGGTCGATGATTGTCGGCGCATTGCGGGTGCCGAAGTTGAGATCGGTGTTGAACACCGGGAAGGCGCCGAGCGTACCGAACAGACGCACGCCATCCGCAACAGCGCCCTGGCCGGAGATCGCGACGCCGTCGAAATTCATGTCGTTGTCGAAGACGAGATCCGACATCCACAGCGGATTGGCGAAACGGCCGAACTCCAGCGCGACATTCTCGGTCGGCGCGAGGCGGATCGACGCGCGGTCGAGCCAGAGATGATATTTGCCGCTGCCGTCGGCGCCCATCGTCTGGTTCGTCGAGACCGGCGAGCTGCTCGCGCCTGTCGCGAGACGGATATCGGCGGTGATCCAGTCGGTGATCTGGGCCTTGACGCCAAGACGCGCGCGCAGGCGGAAGCGCTGGCGATCCTCCAGCGTGTTCAGGAACGGCGCATCGATATAGCCGGTCGAACTGGCGTTGACGTTCTGCGGCTGCCCGCCATTGATCGCATCATAGTCCCAGAAGATGTCGCCATTTGCGTCGTCATAGCGGCGCGCTTCGCCGCGCACGCGCACATCGCCGTAAAGCTGGATGCGGCGCGTCCATTCCGGCGTCTCGCCGGGGCGGGCCCAGCCTTCGGCCTGGGCCTGGGTGCCAAGCTCGGCGCGCACCTGCTGCGCGATCTGCTCTCGCACGACAGGCGAAACATAGGTGACGGTCTGGGTGCCATCGGCGGCGACGCCCGCTTGCGGGAGCGGCGCCGGTGCCTGGGCCCGCGCCTGGATGGTGGCGGCCCGCGCATTGCTGATCATTCGATCGGCCTGTTCGCGGGTGATGATATTCTCGGCCACCATCTGTTCGATGAGCTGACGCGGGTCGATGCCCGTATCGTCCTGCGCGAACGCCGGCGAGCCGAGAAGCGCAGCGCCAGCGGACGCCGCCAAAAGCAGAGATTTAAGGCGGCCTGTCTGGCCGGGAACCTTCATCATTATGTCTATCCCCTTCGAGAGAGTGGTCACTGGGTGCTGCGCGGACATGCGATCAGCCTCCCGAGCGGCTGTTGATTTCGAGGCGCATGACCGGGAGCCCCGCCGGCGGCGGCGGGCAGGTCGTTCCCGAAAGCACCGCACGGATGCGCGCGGCGCGGCGGTCATCGACCCCGCTGACGCGGGCGTCGGCGATCCGGCCATTGGCGGCCATGGTGACGGCAAGCTCGGCCCTATAACGGCCGCGTGTCAGTTCACGGTCAGCCTGGGCGGCCCGCTGGATGCAGCTCTGCGCCTGCGAGGCATAGGCTCCGAACGGATTGCCGCCGCCGGGGCGGCCACCGATGCGGGTGCCTGATCCGTCTCCGCGCGCCAGCCCGTAATTGCTCGGCCCTGCGCCTTCGCGCGCGGTCAGCGCATTGTCGCCGGGGGCAGGATCATTGCTGGCGTCGGGCGGCGGCGGCGTATCGAGCGGCTGCTCGATCGGCGGCGCGATGGTCGGCTCCGGCGGCTGCTCGACCTGTTGGGGTTCGGGCGGCGGCGGAGGGGGCGGTGGCGGCGGGAGGATCACCTGCGTCGTCCGCATTTCATTGGGACGATCGGAGACGGTCTGCTTGCCCAGAAAATTGTAGCCGATCACAATCGCCAGGCCGACGCCGACCACCACCAGCACGCGGCCGAAGGTGATGGGCGATGTCTTGCGGCGGCCCCGCGGCCCATTGGGGCTTCCGGGGGCGATCAATGCGCCTGCGGCCATGATCGCCTCCCTAGGTCGTCAGCCGGACGATCGAGATCGCCGCAAGCATCAAGAGGATCGCCAGCGCCAGCAGAAACCAGGGCCGCCGATTGCGACGACGAAAGCGGCTTCGGGAGCGTTTGACACGCATGGTCCATCATCCCCTCCGCCTCAGTTCGCGCTCGGCGGGCGCGTGGACGCCATGCCAAGGCTGGGGACGCCGACCTTCGAGCAAAGGTCGAGGACCTGCATGACCTTGTCGTACTGAACCGCCCGGTCGCCGCGCAGGATCACCGCCAGGTCCGGTGTCGTCGCGATCGAAGACCGCAGCTGGCTCTCCAGTTCGGCCATAGAGACGGGGATGGCGTCGATCGACACGGTCCCGTCGTTCGATACCGCGATGACCCGGCTCTTCTGCGCCTCGAGCGTCTTGGCCGAGGAGGCGGACGGCAGGTCCACCTTGATCCCCTGAACAGCCGCCGTCGTCATCAGGATGAAGATGATGAGGAGCACCAGCACCACGTCGACGAACGGGGTGATGTTGATCTCGTTATACGGCTTCTTGCCGCCACCTACCTGCATGCCCATGGCCTGATCTCCTTAAGTTCGGGTCAAGCCGCTTTGGCGGGGACGGGTCCGGGAGCGGGCGTATCCTGCCCAGCGGGCCCGCCTGCGGGACCGACATCCTGCCAGGTCTCGGCGATGCGCTTCTCCAGCTCGTCCACGAAGATGTCGTGGTCGGCGGTGAGCTCTTCGATCCGGCTAAGCAGATAGTTGTAGCCGAACAGGGCCGGGATCGCGACGGCAAGGCCCGCGACGGTCGCGAGCAGCGCGGCGGCGATACCCGGCGCGATGGCGTTGATGTTGACCTCACCGGCAGCGGCAACGCTCGCGAAGGTGATCATGACGCCCAGCACCGTGCCGAGCAGGCCGATGAAGGGGCCGCCCGAGATGGCGATGGTCAGCAGCACCAGCTTCGAGTTGAGCTTCTGGCTTTCGCGGACGCGTCCGGCGTCGAGGGCGGATCGGATCGCCGCGATCGACTGGGCACGGATCGCAAAGCGGCTGCCGGTGGCCTTGCCTTCACGCAGGCGCTCGGTGAGCTCACGGCGCCCGATATTGTAGAGACGGCCAAGCGTGGAGTCGGCGGCGGCATTGCCCGGATCGAACGCCGGGAGGCCATCATGATCGCCTGCACGCCGCGAGATCTGGCTATAGGCGCCAATAAAGGCCTCGTTTGCGCTGCGGACGCGGCTGATCAGCAAGCCCTTGGTGATCATGATCGCAATGGCGATCGCGAGCATGAAGGCGCAGATGATGATCACGATCCATGCGTCGAGCGTCAGAGCCGAGAAGAGAATGCCGAAATGGTTGTGGCCACCGCCGGTCTCGACCTGCTGGGGCGTATCGGTCGTCACCAGCCGCGAGGCCTGGCCTTCGCTGGCGGCGGCGAGCTGGAACAGGCTCTGCGGCAGAGCGACGCCGGCGACGCGGAATTCGTCGATCTCACCGGTGAAGCCCTGACCGATGACGGCGGCGCCGGTCGCTGCCGGGAGCGCGCCCGCCAGTTCGCCCGCAGGCTGGCCATTGATGTAGAGGGTCGATTTGGCGCCGTCGTTCACCAGCGCGACATTGGCCCAGCTATCGGCCGCCAGAGCGCCGCCATTGCTGCGCGTCCCATTGGCGTCGATGAACAGCTGGCCGCCTTCTGCGACGAGGCTCACGGCACCGGGCAGGCTGAAGATCGCGCCATCGCCCGAAGGCTTCACCCAGAAACTGATGGAAAGCGGACCGGAAGCGAAGGCGGACGCAGGCAGCGTCACCGGGCTCGCGCCATCGAGAATGAGGCTCGATCCGATCAGGCCGCCCGCGTTCCGCGCTTCTCCGCCAGTGGCGTGGGCGTCATTGGCGGTGGCGTCCCGAGGGGCTCCCTCGTTGTCGAAATGATAGACAAGGCGATAGTCTGTGCTGAACGTGCCGGCTGCATCCTGCGCAGCCGCGGCGCTTTCATTGCCGTAATAGGCATAGATCGCAGAGGTCTGACCCGGCTGAAGGCCCTGGACATCAACCCAGACCAGCGCCTGTTCGTCCTGCGGCGACCAGCGCTCGATGTGGAACTTGAGCGGCGTGCGATCGTCGCCAGCCACAAAGCGCAGGTCGGAACCGTCGGCCTTCACATCCTTGAAGCTGAAATTGCCCGAGTGCAGGCGGACCAGCACCGGCGCGCGCGTGACTTCGCCAGTGATGCCGGCCGCATCGACGTTGAGATTGATCCTGGTGCGGTAGCTGTAATCGGCCTCCCACCAGGCGTGAGCCGGTGCGGCGAATGCGACAGTCGCGGCCAGCGCGATGCCACCGGCAACCGCACCCTTTTTGAGACGTGCAATAACAGACATGATTAGAATTCCCCCTGGATGCGGAAGCGAACGAAGATGTCGCCGGACTCGGATTCCGAGCCCGACCGAAGCGGAACACCGGCGTCGATCGCGCCGGTCAGATGGTTGAAGAGCTTGAGCCGCGCGCCGAGGCCGGCGCTGGAAAGCCAGGTGTTGCGGGTCGCAAGCTGGCTTTCCAGCGGCTGATGGATGCCGACATAACCGCTGTCGATGAAGGCATGGAAGCGCAGCTCATTGATGAGGTCGCTGCCCAGCATCCGGGCGAAATCCGGCGAGCGCAGTTCGGTCTGATAGGCGAAGCCATAATCGCCGATGGCCTCGGACTCATAATAGCCGCGTACGCTCGACATGCCGCCGAGCGAGAAGCCTTCGTTCGAGATCAGCGGATCGGGCGACCATTGGCCGGAGAACCGCGCGTTGAGCTGAAGATCAGGCCCGAAGGTTCGCGTGGTCTCAGCGTCCAGCTTCAAGGCGATGAAGCTCTGGCGGGCCATGTAGCGCTTGGCGTCGAAGCGCTCCCAGGGATCGCCGAGACCTCGGATGCCGAAAGTGCCCGAGAAGGTGATATTGCTGTTCGAGCGATCGCCCGCCCAGTCGCCGCGCCAGCTCGCGATCAACGGGAAATATTCGATCGGGGCAGACGCGCGGTCGGACCCGAGGATCACATCCTCCTTGAAATCCTTCCAGTCGAACCCGAGCGTCAGCGAATGATAGAAGCCTTCGCTGGAGCCAAGCGACTGGATCAGCCGGGCGCCGATCATTTTGCCCTTGCCGACAACATTGGTCCCACCGACCACTGCGATGTCACTGTCCGAGTGGACGCCGTAGAGCAGGAGCTGCGTGCCTTGCCCCAGCCGCATCAGATAATTGCCGGAGAAGACAGTACCGTCGTCGGTGCGCTCAGGGGCGGTCTGTGCGGACAGGCTTAAGGAATCTCCGCGTCCCCACATATTGTCGTAGCGGATCGTCGCGGATGCCCGCAGATCGGTCGTGGCCGAGGAGCTGAAATTGTTGAGTTCCGCCGAGGCGTGAAACGGCGAGCTTTCCTCGACCTTGAGGACGACATCGAGCGTTCCGGGCGCTTCGCCGGCGCGTAGTTCCGGCGTGACGCGGCGATTGGGATTGCTGTTGAGCGCGACGACATCGCGCTGGAAGGCGGTCAGGTTGGGCGTCTGGCCCGGCGCGACCGAGGGCGCCATCGCGCGCAGTGCATCGGCGCGTCCCGTGTCGCCTTCGACGAGCAGCTGGCCGATGGCCTGTTGCTGAACAGCCAGTTGCAGAACCCCGCCGTCGACGGATTGCTCAGGCACATAGACAGAGACCGCCACATAGCCGGCGTCCTCATAGGCTTTCTGCAAAGCCGCCCGTGCGGCCTCGACATCGGCCTCACTTCGTCCCGGCCCCATGAAGGGCAGGATCGCCCGCTCGACATCGTCGGGCGCAAGGACGGTGTTGCCCCTGACCTGGAACGCCATGATGTCGAAGCGGGCACTTGCCTCGGCGGGGGCGGCGATGGCGTCGCCAGCCCCGCCGCCCTGGGCGAGTGCCGGCGATGCGATCAACCCTATCGAGACGGCAAGCGCGACATGGCTCGCGGCACGGCGCCAGTGATCTTTATCGAACCTCAAAACCTGTACCCCCTGCCGGAAGCGCCGCACGGCTTGGAGCCGGACGGCGACCGGTCGCTGTCATCCCATGGCCGGCGCGCGCAAAGACCCGTGCTGCATTGCAGCGCCAGTTGTCGATGCGCTCTTAAGAAGGGATGCGGGCAAGTCTCAAGACATAACACATGCCCAAATGCGTTTCGTCTCGCCTAGGTCGTTTAGTATGTAAGTTGTGTTACAGAGATCGCTGGTTTACGTATTATCGTAATGCCACAGGCGAATCACTTGATAGTAATTTATGTCGCATAATATTGTATTTCTACTTCATTGCAGCAGAAATTGCGCCCTGACTATTCGTCAGGACGCTAGAGGAATTATTGTCTCCCATGAGCGGGAGGAAGGTTCAGTCGCGCATGGCGCGAAAGGCCCGCGTGCGGGTCTTGCTCGGAGTTTCTCCAAAGTGACGTTGATAGGTCCGGCTCATCACGCCAGGCGCCCCGAAACCGGCGGCGAGCGCGATGTCGCTGATGGAACGGCTTTCGGTCACGCTCTCCAGGCGCGCTCTCACCCACTCGATACGGATTTGCTGAACGAGCTGGGTAACGGTGATTCCGAGACAGGTACGGAAGTTCCGGCGCAAGGTGCCGGGCGTCACGCCCACCATCGGCGCGAGATCGTTGATCGTCCAACTGTGCTGCGGGTTGGCGCGGATATGCTCGACGGCGCGCTGCACCGAGCGCGCGACGGGAAAGAGCGTGTCGGCAACGTCATCGTCGCGCAACCGCTTCACCAGTCCATCGAGCGTCCGCCGTTCCAGGACAGGATCGTCATGGCCGGGCTCCGCTGCAACCGAAGCGCGCGGCAGACGGGCGCCCAGATCGTCGAGCGACCAGTTGAAGAGATGATCGATCGCGGCGAGGCGGCGCGGACTGCCAAGCGCGCGCGAGGCGGCCGACTGGATGGCGGCGCGCGGAATATGCAGGAAGAGCGCGCTCGAACCGGCGGTGCAGACAACGGCCGTCCGCGTAATGGCGCCAAGCAGCAACGCCGAACCGGCGCGGAGCGTCTGGGCTTCGCCTTCCGTCACCACCACGGTCATCCCAGTGATCGGCAGGACGATATGGACGGTCGTGTCGGTCGAGGAGAGCGCGACAACGCGCTGGCGCGGAAAAGCCCGATAATCGAAGTCGAGCGGACCGAGCTTGAAGCGTTGCCGCAAGACCGCGGGGCGTGCTGCTTCATCAACGGCGACCGCCTGACGATGGGGCACGACTGCGCGAACGGATGGCAGGGCGATCGCCCTGTTATCCGCGTCATGCGTCTCCAATCTGATGGCCATAGTCGGGTGCATGGTCATGGTCCTCGATTGGAAGACCAATCTCGCGACATCGAACGAAAGACTTTTTTCGCTTCGAGGCATTTTTCTTCAGCCCGGCATCGCGAAAGAATTCCGCGGCCCGGCCAGCTGTCACGAAGACGCGATAAATTCTGCCTACGGGCTGAGCATTTGAATGACAGTGGGATGACGGGCGGACGATGAGTCGGGAGGTCTCGACACGACTGATAGGCTGGCTCGCCTCGCTCTCCATGCACGCTGTCATGGGGGCCGCTCTCTTATGGGCCTGGGACAAGGGCACGCCTGTGCGCGATGTCGCCGGCGGCGATCGCGGTTCGGTTTTGATCGTCGAACTCATCCCGCTCGATCCGGCGGATGGACGCGCTCGCGACGATAGCCCACAACGCGGCGAAATGGCGGAGGCCCTCTCTCAGCCACGCCCCCCGGAGACCTCCGGGCTGACCGGAGACCCTGACCCTTTGCCGCGCGCTGCCGGGCCTGAGTCAGATGGGACGCACGCCAGTGCCGAGGCGCAGGGCGAAGCACATGATCTGGCCAATCTCCCGAACGCCGATGTCCTCGCTTATCGCCGGCGACTGGAGGCTCATCTGGCGCGTTACCGCATCTATCCCGCCGGCGCGCGCGATGCGGGGCGCGAGGGCGTGGTCATGCTGCACTTCATCATGTCGCGTGACGGGCGGGTGATCCAGGCCTGGGTTGGGGAAAGCTCCGGCGTAACCGACATCGACCGGGAAGCGGTCGCCGCGGTCATGCGCGCGCAGCCCCTCCCGGCTTTCCCGGAAGGCTGGCCCGGCCAGCTCAGCGTCGTCATCCCGGTGACCTTCAGGCTCGGATGACGAGGATTGCGCGCATCCCCTTCATTGCAGTCAGGCGAAGTGGACAAGGGCTTCTGCTCTATGCCGCCATCGTCCTCACGATCTGCATGGCCGGGGTGGCGGCAGCCCAGACAGCGCCGGCGATGCAGGAGCGGCGCTACGATATTCCTGCCCAGCCCGTGGCGCAGGCGATCGCCGAGTTTGCGACCGTGAGCGGCGTCAACATCATCTATCGCCAAAGCCTCGCCGGCGCGCGGCAGTCCACACCGCTCCGCGGCGTCTATGCCGCGCCTGCGGCCCTTCGACATCTTCTGCAAGGCACCGGCCTCTCGGCGCGCTTCACCGGCCCCAACTCTGCGGTGATTTTCGTCGAGGGCCAGCCGCCGCCATCCGACCGGGCTGGGAATGCGGCGGCGGCTGGCCCGTCCGCGCTCCATCTCGACATGGCGGAAGTTCGCGCGCCGCGCCTAGTCGGTCGCCGCGATCCAAGCGCCTACAATCAATATGCCCAGCGCGTTCAGACGGAAATCTTCGAGCGCCTGAAGCGCGACGGCGCCTATGAGGGGCGCAGTTTCCGCATCGAGATCGCCGTCTCCGTCGATCCGACCGGCCGCATCGATGAGGTGCGCCTGATGCGCGGCAGTTCCGAACCCGATTGGGACGCCCGCGTCCGCCAGATCCTGTTCGGCGCGATTATCAGCAGCCCGCCGCCCGAGGGGCTCAGCCGCTCGATGCGCTTCGAAGTGGAGACCGACCGTCTTGCAGGGCGCGCCGCTCCACCTGGCGGGAGGCGGCGTCCATGAGCGCGACGCGGGCCAGTATCAAAACAACGCTGGCGCTCCGTTACACCCAGATTCGCGATCGCCTGGCCGCGCGCCTTGGCTCGCAAGACCTGGCTGGCGAAGCATTGCACGAGACCTGGATCAAGTTCAGCGATCTCAAAGATGACGCGCCGGTCAACGACCCCGACGCTTATATCTATCGCGCGGCGATCAACATGGCCGCGACCATGTCGGCCAAACAGCGCCGGGTATTGGGCAGCCAGGATATCGAAGACATATTGTCGATCCCGGATGACGCGCCCGGACCCGAGCGGATCGCTCTGGCGCGCAGCGAACTCGCCCATGTCTGGAAAGTGCTGGGTGAACTGACGCCCCGCCAGCGCCACGTCTTCATCGAGAGTTTCACCGGCACGATGAGCCATGAGCAACTCGCCGATCACTATGGCGTGACGGTCCGGCTGATCCAGATGGACCTGCGCGGCGCCATCTTGCACTGCGCGCGCCGCACCCGGCGAAAAAACCCTTTCGCTGAGCGGGCCGCTCGCGTGTCTACCCGATAGGAGGAGAAAGAATTGAGGATGCAGACCGCGCAATGGCCGCGCCCGTTGGATCCGGATTGCCGATGACGGATCGGGAGATCCGTGAAGATGACGCCGACGACCTGCTCGTCGAAGCGGCCGATTGGCTCGTCTGCCTGACGTCCGGCGCAGCGACGGACGATGATGCCGCGCGGCTCGCGGCATGGCGCGCCACCAGCCTGGCGCACGAGGCCGCCTTTCGTGAGATTGCCGGCGTGCGCAATTACGCCGTCGCGGCGAAGCACAACAAGCAGCCCGCCATGGTGAGCCGCCGCGCTGTTCTGGCCGGCGGCGGCACGGTGGCCGTCGCCGCACTGACGCTGGGCGTCGCCAGACCGCCGCTTGGCCTCTGGCCTTCCTTTGCCGAACTCACCGCGGATCATCGGACCGCTATCGGAGAGCGCTACGCATTTGCGCCCGTGAGCGGGGTGAAGGTGGAGATGAATTCCCGCACCGCCATTTCCCTGCTCGACACGACCCGCGACGGCGCCAACGGGATCAGCCTCGTGGTCGGCGAAGCCTTCATCACCGCCGGGGAGCGCGGTGCGCCGTTCCGGGTGAAGGCCGGTGCAGTGGAGGCCTCGACGCATCGCGCCAGCTTCAACGTCCAGCGCCTCGACGGCGGCGTTCGCGTCGCCTGTGTCGATGGAGAGGTGACATGCCGTGGAGGCGATCGGCCGCTCATGCTGCGCGCGAATGAACAGGTGTTTGTCGCAGCCGATGGCGGAACACGTCGCAGCGAGATCGACGGCGCCAAGGCGACGGCCTGGCGACGCGGCCTGCTGATCTTCGAAGGCGCTTCGCTGGCCGAAGTGGTCGACCAGATCAATCTCTACCGCTCGGGCAAGATCGTGCTCGCCAATGCGGCGCTGGGCGGCCTTGAGGTCAATGCGATCTTCCACACCAACCGGATCGAGGAAGCCGTCCCGCAGATCGAGCAATTGCTGAACCTGCGCGCCCGCCATCTTGCCGGCGGCGTGGTGGTGATGAGCTAACCCATTTCCGGCCATTCCCGCGCCTCGACCGCATACAATGATCCGAAAACGAGCCATGCATAGTAGCAATGATATGTTTTAGGATCTTTTATTGATTGCGCTTCATTGATATGATACCTATTCAGATCAATTGTCAGTCGATCGATCCGCAAAGGTATCAAATGGAAGACCGCACGTTGAAAGAGATCGGCGACCATCTTCGGCGCGCTCGGCAGGCCGCGCGGCTGACCCAGGAACAAGTCGCCGATCTCGCCGGCATATCACGCCCACGCTATCGCGACATTGAGACAGGGGCTGCGGCGGCGCGCGCCACGACATTGATCAACATCGCCCGGGCGGTCGGCCTTGAGATGATGCTGGTGCCCCAGGCGATGGCGCCGGCTGTGGCGGCGCTCTTACATCCGGAGACAGAGGACGATCGCCCAGCCTTCAGCCCGCAACCGGAAGAGCGGTGATGACAGCCTTGCCAACCGCTGAGACGATAACCTCTCTGGATGTGTTGCTGAAGGACGTGAAGGTCGGCACGATCGTCAGAACGCCCGGTGATTTCAGCGCCTTCAGCCTTGATCCGGCCTATCGCGCGACAGGCGGCGTTCCGGTTCTGAGCCTGTCCCTTCGCTCGGCCTCAGGGGATTTGCGTAAAGACCCGCGCCCCGTCTCTGGCGCCTTGCCGCCCTTTTTCGCCAATCTCCTGCCCGAAGACCGTTTGCGCGCAGCAATGGAGAAGCACCACGCCGGCACTGTGCGGCCAGGCAATGATTTTGATCTCCTGGCGGCGCTCGGCGCAGACTTGCCCGGCGCTGTGCGCGTATTGCCCTCTGACGGACAGGCCAGCGTCACGACGACAGCCTCACATGGGCCACGCAAGGCTCGTTTTTCGCTGGCGGGCGTGCAAATGAAGCTCTCGGTGATGAAGAACACCGGCAAGGGCGGAGGTCTGACGCTGCCGTTTGGTGACGGCGAAGGACAATATATCGCCAAGTTCCCATCCACCGCCTTTCCGGGCGTATCGGAAAACGAATTTGCCAATCTCGCGCTTGCCGAAGCAATCGGGATGGATGTCCCCGAGCGGGAGCTTCTCAGCCGCGACCAGTTTGAGGGGATACCCGGAGAATTTGAAACACTTGCAGAAGGCCTGGTTCTCCTCGTTCGCCGTTTCGATCGCACGGCGAATGGACAGCGCGTCCATATTGAAGATTTCGCGCAGATCTTCGGCCTTTATCCCGCACGTAAATATGACGGGGCCGCCTTCCACGACATCGCTTCGGTGCTGAACGTCGCAATCTCACCCTTCGCCGCGCTGGAATTCGTCCGCAGACTGACCCTCTCGGTTGTGATGGGCAACGGCGATATGCATCTCAAGAACTGGTCGTTGATCTATCCAGGTGCGGGCGACACCCCAGCACTGGCGCCGATCTACGACACGCTTTCGACGGTTCCCTATATTCCCTCAGATGGCCTAGCGCTGTCGCTTGGCGGTGAGCGATCGTTCAAGGCACTGGGTCCGGCTCGGTGGAAGGCCTTCGCCAATCGGGCAAGACTTCCAGAGCCCGCCGTGCTCAAAGCCGTGGCGGAGACAGTGCAGCGCATCGACGCGCATTGGTGGACCTTGCCAGCACGCGTCGTCGTTCCGCCAGCTGTGCTGGAGCGGATCGATGCGCATGTAAAAACCATGATGCCAATCCTGACGGATTGAGCGGCCTGGCGGGCTGACAAGGTTAATTATTTCGTTCCGATGACAGAATCCGTTTCGTTTGCAGCCGCCTCCGCTGGTCTTTCAGTCAGGAGGAAGTGATGTGAGCAACGGATTTCCAGGGGCGGGTCGACAGACTGTCCCGGATATCCCTCCCTTCCTCCGTCGGGGAGGTCGGCCGTGCCACTGGAAACGAAACAATTACGCTACGCCGTCCTCGCGGCGGAAATGAGGAGCTTTTCGAGGGCGGCGGCCCTGTTGCGAATCAAGCAGGCGACACTTAGTCGCAACGTCTTGCTGCTGGAGCACCGGCTCGGCGTGAAGCTTTTCGAGCGGCGAACGCGCGGTGCGACCCTGACGGCGGAAGCGCTGCCGATCATCGCGGCCGCCCGCCGTATCGTTAATGAGATCGACAATCTGCAAACGCGAGCGCGCGCGATGCGCAATGGCGATGCCGGCGAACTCACAATCGGGTTTTGCAGCTCGCTGACAGCGGGCGACCTGCGGTTTGCGATCGTAGAATTCCAGCGGCGCTTCCCGGACGTCCGACTGAACGGAGTCGAGCGCGATCGCTGCTTTCTCCATCATGCGCTTCATGCCGGCGTGATCGATCTCGCCGTCGTGACCGGCGAACTGGCAGATCCGGCCGTGAAACGACGGTCGCTTTGGTCCGAGCGCGTATTGGTCGCACTGCCGGAGGGTCATCCCCTCGTCGAAGCCGAACGGATCTATTGGCCCGATCTGCGACGCCAGACATTCGTGCTGGGAACGCAAGACCCTGGCCCGGACCTGATGCGGCTGATGCAAGCCCGACTGGCCGAGCCTGGCTTTCAACCCGAAGTCGAAACCCAGGATGTCAGCCGCGAGAATGTTCTGGCGATGGTCTCGGCAGGCTGGTTCCTTACCCTCGTTTCGGAATCGGCGCTGGGGGTCAATCATCCTGGCATCGTCTTCCGGGAGGTTCATGAACCGACCGGCCAGGCCCGGATCGACTATGGCTGCTACTGGCGCAGCGACGACACGAGCCCAGCGCTGCGGCGCTTCCTCGGCCTCATCCGCGAGCGCTATCCCGATGCCTGATCACGGCCCGGCCGGCGTCAGCAGATTTCCGAAGCGACTAGAAGGAGTGAACAGGATGCACGGCAAGACAGTGGCGGTCGCGATCATCGCGCTGGTAATCGGCTTTGGGTTCGGCTTCGTTCTGCGCCCGGCTATCCTGCCGATCGACGCGGCGAACCGGGAGGTCAGTGTGAACTTGCCACTCCCTTCGGCCGTGCCTCGCGGCACACAGTATTTCGCCGCCAATCTCGAAAAAGCCAGGAGTGTGGTCGACCGATGCCGGGATGGCAGCGTGCGTGGCGATGAATGCGCCAATGCCGAGACCGCCATTGTCGAGGCGGAGGGCAGGGAAAGGTTCGAAGCCTTCATGGGCCGATAACGGCGGAGAGGCTTGCGCGCATGGTTCCCGGCGCCATCTGTTCTTGTATTGCAATTTACGCTACATGCGCTAAATGGGATGTGGTTTGGAGATTCCCGATGCCCCGTCTAGCCGAGCGAAAAGATCATCCGCTTTCCATGCGGTTGCCTGACGCAGATATCGCGATCATCGACCGTGCGGCGATGCTGCGCGGGCGTTCTCGGACGGATTTCGTGCGAGACGCGGCGGTTCGGGCCGCCGAAGACGTGCTGATGGAGACCCTTCCGGTGCGCATGAGCGCGGCGAGTTTCGACGCTTTCATGGAAGCGTTGTCCGGGCCGCCGGTTCCTGTGCCGGAGATGATCGAACTGATCCGGCGTCCTGCGCCGTGGGAGACAAGTGCGACAAGCGAGGATTGAACCTTGGTTCTTTCCGGACCCGAGGCTCTCAGCGCCCAACACAACATCTCGGATTTTTCCTGCGGTAAACCGACACTTGACCGCTGGCTGAAGACGCGTGCGCTGTCGAACCAGGAAAAGGGATTTACAGCGGTCATCGTGGTGCATGAGCATTATCGCGTCGTCGGCTACTATGGGCTGGCGCCCACGGCTATCGTCCCCGGACGGCTGCCTCGATCGATCCGTACCGGCCAGCCGCCCGACCCGGTTCCCTGCCTGCTGCTCGGCCAACTTGCGACCGACGAACGGTGGACAGGCAAGGGTATTGGCACAGGGCTCGTCAAACATGCGCTTCAACGATGCGTCACGGCCGCTTCATTGATCGGCGGGCGTGCGCTCGTGGTGAACGCGGTGGATGATGACGCTGCGTCATTCTGGACCAGGCGAGGCTTCGTCGCCTCCAAGGATGATCCGCTGATATTGTTCCGTTCGGTTGCGGATATCGCGGCTTCGATCACTGCGGCCCATCACTGACATATCCCGCCGGTGGGTACGCACATCCGCTTGTTGGGAGATAGCAGTTTAGCCATACCTTTAGTTACGCGCGCTAATCACCGCACGAACGCTGCGCTACATTTCCCGCGCCTGACGGCGCGCTTTCGAGAACCCGCGATCCGTCGCCATAAACCGTTCCAGCATTGGGGCGATCAGCCGGACCGGGGCGACCGGCTGTGGCGCGCCGGTCGACTGAGCCAGCACGCGGCCATAATCCTCAAGATCGCGATGGATGGAGGCCGGCAATTCAATGGTGAGCCGGACCGGCTTGTCTTCGGCGAGATCGCCAAGTTTGAGCTTGGTCATCGTGTCTGTCTCCAGCGCTCCAGCACTAGATCGCGGCTCACGAGAACACGGACCGGGTAGCCGGGCCGCACCGTGAGCGTGGGCTGGATGTTGAGCTGGCGGCGGACAATGTCCTGACCCGCCTGGTTGATCGTATTCTGGCCGCCGTCGCGGATGGCGCGCGCGATGTCGTCATCCGAATCGGTCCCGAGTTCCGCGCCGATGCTGAGCAGCGTTGAAAGGCCTGCGGCGCGCAGGATGCCGCCCCAATGCTCGTTGACGCGGTCCTCGATGCCGGCATAGCCGGAGGCGTCGCCTGCGGGTTGGCGATCGAGAATGATCGAACGCCCATCGGGCAGGATCAGCCGGTTCCAGACCAGAAGTACGCGGCGCTGTCCGAACGCGACCTCCGCGTCATAGTCGCCGATCAACCGCGATCCTTGCGGAATGAGCAATGTGCGGCCTGTCGGACTGTCGTAGACGCTCTGTGTGACTTGGGCGGTGACCTGTCCAGGCAGATCGGAGCTGATCCCGGTGATGAGGGCGGCCGCGATCACGCTGCCTGCCTGCACGACATGGGGCGAGACCGGATCGACGAGGCGGCCGCTGTTGATGGTTCTGCTCTCCGGGCCGCGCTCGACGAACTCCCGCTTGGCGCGTTGCATGTTCGGCCCATCCGCCGGTTCCGGTGTCGCGGGTGTTGCCGCGCCGAGGGCCGCGAGATCGATACCGGGAACCGCCCCACCCGTGCCAGGGGCTTGAACTTGGACCGGAGCACCGGCCTGACCGCCCAGAAAGAGCCGGCTCGCGATGGCGGCTTCCCGTTCCTGCTCGGCACGCTGGGCCGCCAGCTCTTCCGGCGTCATGCCCTGCGCGCCGGGCGGCGACGCCATATCGGGAGCCGCTGCGTCCCCTTGTTGGGCGGCGAGAATCGGGCCGCCCAGATCGCCGGGGAGCGGCGCTCCGAGTTGAGGCACGCCAGGCGGCAACTGGCTATAGTCTCGCGGCGCCGCGGCGACCTGTTCGGTCACGGCTCGACTGTCGGTGTTGTAGAGTTCCTCGGGCGCTTGTCGGTCACGGCTCTGGAGCGCGAAGGTCAGAGCACCGCCCACGGCCAGGGCACCGACCGCACCCAGGGTTGCGATGGCTTTGCGCGACAGGCGCATGACGCGCGGCGGATCGCCGCGCAGCCGAAAGCCCGCAGGGTCCGCGAGCGGCTGAGGATCTTCCAGAAGCTGCTCGTCTCGCGGCTCTTGCGACGGCGCTTCGCGGGGACCGCGTTCCGCGTCTTCCGCCCCGCGATCGAATGTCGAAGGCGCCGCTGCATCATCCTGCCGTCCCGGCGCGTCGAGCGCCGCGCGGGGCTCGTGCGCGCTGCTCATCGCCGGGTCCTGCGCTGGCGCTGTCCGTCGTCGCGAACGATGCGGACGGTCTGCTGGCGCTCCCCGCCAAGACGGAGTTCGGCGGCCGCAAAGAGGCGATCGACGACCATATGGCGATCCGCCACACGATAGTTGACCAGCTCGCCGCCGCCTTCCGGACCGATTACGAACAACGGTGGCATTTCCCCTTGTGCGATACCGGCGGGAAACTCGATGAACACTTGCGCGCTGTCGTCGAACGCTCGAACCGGGCGCCAGGGCGCTTCGTCGCCCTCGATCCGATAGCGGAAGTTGAGCCGGGATACGTCGACGCCGGTGGCGACGGGTGTTGATGACGCGGCATGGCTGTTCTGCGCGCGCAACGCGATCAGGCGGTCGTGTGGATAGGTCCAGGAGACCGAGGCCATCCAGGTGGCCTGGGTGGCGCGCAGTTCGACATGATAGGTACGACGGTTGGTGTTTATGACCAGGTTGGTTGAAAGATCCGGCCGCGTTGGCTTCACGAGAATATGAACCCGAGCAGACGTCCCGGAGCCGCTCACCGTATCACCGATGATCCAGCGCACCGTGTCGCCGGCCGCAACCGGCCCGGGCCCAACGAGCTGTTCGCCTTCCTGCAGGGCGATATCGGTGACCTGTCCGGGTGCGGCATATACCTGATAGAGCGCGCCATCCGACCATGGGTAGACCTGGATCGCGTTGATGAAGCCGTCGCGCACTGGCTGCATCCGAGCCGCGGCATTGGCCTGGTTGACGCGTACCGAAGGGTCAGCGGGCTCGGGCGGCGCGCTGCTCTCGGTAACGGGCATCAATTGGCCGGGGAGCGGCAGCGGCTCCGGCACGGTGACGATCTCGACTGGCGCGGGAGGCGACGGCGTGTGAACGGCCGCGATGGCGGGCGCATCGTCGTAGCGGATTAAGGGCGGCTTCGCCGCGCTGGTGGCGCAGGCCGACAGCGTGGATACGGAAATCAGCAAAGCCGGAAGCACGTAGGTACAGCGCGACTGGCGAGGCGATGATGCGGATACGGTCATTGGCCCAGTTCCTTCGACCAGTTGATGGCGTTGACGTAGACGCCGAGCGGGTTCTTTCTCAGCCGTTCGGGATCGCGGGGCGGCTGCACGGCAACGGTGAGGATGGCTGACCAACGCTCGATCGCCGCAAGACTGCCGTCCTGATAGCGCCGCTCGATCCAGGCGACGCGGAAGCTGTCGGGCGAAGCTCTGATGACGCTGGAGATCTCGGTGGCGATCTGGATGCGGCCGACATTGGCGAATGGATCGTTCGTGCGCGCATAGTCATTGAGCGCCACGGCGCCCCGATCGGTGGTGAAGTCATAGGCGCGTAGCCAGTTCTCGCGCACGATCACCGGGTCGGCGGGAATGCTGCGGACCTGTTCGATAAACCGCGCCAGATGGAATGCGATCTGCGGATCGGTTGGCCGATAGTCTCCATTGGCCGGCGCGACGGTCTGGGCCTGGCCCAGTTTGTCGACCTCAACAATCCAGGGCGTAATCGTGCCGCGTGCGCCCTGCCAGACAAGGCCGCCCGCAAGTCCCGCGGACAGGGCGAGACAGCCGAAAGCGATTAGCCGCCAGTTCCGCGCCTGAACGCGCGCCGAGCCAATTCGGTCATCCCATGCCTGCGCGGCGCGTTGATAGGGTGTTTCCGGATCGACGGCCTTGCCGTAACGAATGGAGGGGCGCTTGAACATGAGCCGTCAGTCCTTTTGCTTGATGTCGGGCGACATGCCGCCGCCACCGCGATCGCCGGAGCGCACAGCGTGCGTGATCGCGGTAACGCCGCGTTGCAGCGCCTGTTGGCGCTTCATCGCCTGAGCCCATGCAGGCGGTGAACCGAGCGAAGAGCCGGGCGTGGCTGACGCTGTAGCCGGTGCGCTGCCCGAACCGCCGGGACCGCCCGAGATGGTCCCGCCGGATGCGGTGAAGCCAGCACGGGCGCCGGAGTGGAAGTTGGATTTCATGCTGTCGCCAGCCTTGGCGGCGGCTTTCCTGATCGGGGCCATAGCGGCCTTGGCCGCGCCGCCTGCGGCCGACTGGCCGACAGCGGAAAGCCCGCCCGCGACCGCGCCGGCACCGCTTTTCCCAAGCGATCCCAGGCTGTAGCTGCTCGCCGCGGCGCCAGCGGCG
>NZ_QXFM01000047.1 GCF_003584015.1 Aurantiacibacter xanthus | reverse complement strand
GCGAGCTGGCGGGGGAGGACTATGTGGTCGTCTCGGGCCTCGCGCGCGGGATCGACGGAGCCTGCCACGAGGGGGCCTTGCCCGCCACCATCGGCGTGATCGCCAGCGGGATCGACATCGCCTATCCGCCGCAGCACGCCAAGCTTCAGGAGCAGATCGCCCGCGAGGGCCTGCTGCTGGCCGAGCAGCCCCCCGGCACCGAGCCGCGCGGCAGCCACTTCCCCTCGCGCAACCGCATCATTGCCGGGATCGCAGCCGGGACGTTGGTGGTCGAGGCTGCACCCAAGTCTGGCTCGCTGATCACGGCGCGGCTGGCGGGGGAGGCGGGGCGCGAGGTGATGGCGATCCCCGGCTCGCCGCTCGATGCACGCAGCCACGGGTGCAACCAGCTCATCCGCGAGGGCGCGATCCTCGTGCAGAGCGCCGAGGACGTGATCGAACTGCTCGCCGGGTTCGACGGAAAACCCCGCTCCCGCGTGCGCGAGCCAGAGCCGGATTTCGCCGCGGCGCCCGATGACGAGGTGCCCGCCAGCACCCTTGCCGACCTGCTCAGCACGGCCCCCGTCGCCATCGACGAGCTGATCCGCCAGACCGGCTCCAGCCCCGGCGCGGTGCATATGGCCTTGCTCGAACTGGAGATCGCCGGGCACCTTGCGCGCCATGCCGGGGCAAAAGTCTCTCTGGCCGGATGAGCCAAGCCTCGCTAACTGCCTGCTTGACGCGAGGCCGCTAGCCGCATCACCCTCGCGCGTACGTACACGTGTAAGGGACGGACGGTTTTCTCCATGCAGCTTGTTATTGTCGAATCGCCAGCCAAGGCGAAAACCATCGAGAAGTACCTGGGTAAGGATTATAAGGTTCTCGCTTCCTACGGCCACGTTCGCGATCTGCCGCCGAAAGACGGCTCGGTTCGCCCGGACGAAGACTTCGCGATGGACTGGGAGGTCTACAGCGACAAGCGCAACCGCGATCAGGTGAAAGCCATCGCCGATGCGGCCAAGAACGCCGACCGACTGATCCTCGCCACCGACCCTGATCGCGAGGGCGAGGCGATCAGCTGGCACGTGATGGACCTGCTCAAGAAGAAGAAGGTGCTGCCCACGCATGTCCAGCGGGTCACCTTCAACGCGATCACCAAGCCGGCTGTCACCAGCGCGATGGAGAAGCCGCGCGATCTCGATCAGGATCTGATCGACGCCTATCTCGCCCGCCGCGCGCTGGATTACCTGTTCGGCTTCACCCTGTCGCCGGTGCTGTGGCGCAAGCTGCCCGGTGCCAAAAGCGCGGGCCGCGTGCAATCGGTCGCCTTGCGGCTGATCTGCGAGCGCGAGCGCGAAATCGAGGCGTTCAAGCCCGAGGAATACTGGTCGGTCGTCGCCCACATGGAGCACGACGGCAGTCAGTTCGACGCGCGTCTGGTCAAGTTCGACGGCAAGAAGCTGGACAAGATGTCGCTCGGCAACGGCACCAGCGCCGAGGCGGCCAAGGCCGCGGTCGAGGCCGGGCGCTTCACTGTCGAAGAGGTCGAGACGAAGCCGCTCAAGCGCAATCCTGCGCCGCCGTTCACCACCTCCACCTTGCAGCAGGAAGCCGCGCGAAAACTGGGCTTCTCGGCCAGCCACACGATGCGCTGTGCCCAGTCGCTCTACGAGGCGGGCGCGATCACCTATATGCGTACCGACGGCGTGCAGATGGACCACAGCGCTATCGACGCCTGCCGCCACGCCATCGGCGACCGTTACGACAGCGCCTATCTGCCCGAAAAGCCGCGTTTCTATTCGACCAAGGCCAAGAACGCGCAGGAAGCGCACGAGGCAATCCGCCCGACCGACTTCACCCGCGACCGCGCCGCTTCGGGCGACGAGGCCAAGCTTTACGACCTCATCTTCAAGCGCGCCATGGCCAGCCAGATGGCGACCGCGCAGCTTGAACGCACCAGCGTCACCCTGCGCGACGCCACCGGCCAGCACGAGCTGCGCGCCACCGGGCAGGTGGTGAAGTTCCCCGGCTATCTCGCGGTCTATTCCGAGAGCTTCGACGAGAAGAACGACGACGATGACGACGGCCTGCTGCCTGTGCTGCGCCAGGGCGACCTGCCGGCCAAGAAGGGGATCGATGCCACCCAGCACTTCACCCAGCCGCCGCCGCGCTTTTCGGAGGCGAGCCTCGTCAAGCGGCTGGAGGAACTGGGCATCGGCCGTCCCTCGACCTATGCCTCGACCATCCAGACCCTGCGCGATCGTGCCTATGTACGGATGGAGAAAAACCGTTTCTTTGCCGAGGATTCGGGCCGTCTTCTGACAGCCTTTCTCGAACGCTTCTTCCCCACCTATGTCGCCTACGACTTCACCGCCGGGATGGAAGACGAGCTGGACGAGGTCTCGGGTGGCCGGGCCGAATACAAGGCGCTGCTCGAAAGCTTCTGGAAGGACTTCAAGCCCAAGTCCGACGAGGTGATGGAGCAGCAGCCTTCGGAAGTGACCGAGGCGCTCGACGTGTTCCTCGAAGACTATCTGTTCCCCAAGCGCGACGATGGCAACCCGCCGCGCTGGTGCCCGAAGTGCGCCGAGGAGGGCCGCGACGGCGGCGAGCTGCACCTGCGTGGTGGCCGGTTCGGCGCCTTCATCGGCTGTGTGAACTATCCCGAATGCAATTTCCGCCGCAAGTTCGGCCAGCCGGGCGAGGGCGACGGCTCGGAAGACGAAAGCATGGGCACCGATCCCGAGACCGGGCTGCCGGTCGAGCGCAAGACCGGTCGGTTCGGCCCCTATGTCCAGATCGGCGAGGGCAAGGATGCGAAGCGGGCGAGCATTCCCAAGGATCTCGACGACTTCGATCTCGACTGGGCGCTGAAGCTGCTGGCGCTGCCGCGCATCATCGGCAAGCACCCGGATACGGGTCTGGATATCGAAGCGGCGATAGGGCGTTACGGGCCATACCTCAGGCACGATGGCAAGTATGCCAAGCTCTCGGGCACCCGCGATGTGTTCGAGACGGGCATGAACGCGGCGGTGACGCTGCTGGCCGAGGCGGCCAACCGCAAGGGCGGAGGGGGCCGGGCCAAGGCCGAGCCGGTCAAGACCTTCGGTGCGCACCCGGAAAGCGGCGGCGAGATGAAGGTGATGCCGGGGCGCTATGGCCCCTATGTCACCGACGGCACCACCAACGCCACTATTCCCAAGGACATCAAGCCCGAAGACCTGACCGAGGAACAGGCGATCACCCTGATCACCGAGAAGGCCGCCAAGGGCCCGGCGAAGAAGCGCAAGGCTCCTGCGAAGAAGAAAGCACCTGCGAAGAAGAAGGCCGCCGCGAGAAAGGCTCCGGCGAAAAAGGCACCCGCGACAGAGGGCTAGAGAAAGCCCTTAGCCTTGGGGAAGGTTTGGGATGGGGGTTCCACGCCAGATCAGCGTCGAGCCCCCACCCCCACCCCCAGCCCCTCCCCGAGGGGAGGGGAGCAAGGGGGCAGGGTCACATCCGGAAAGGGGCCGGTTTCCTACAGCGGCGCAGGTGTGCCACAAGCGCTGCGTGAAACATGCCCCCTGCCTTGCCTTGTCACGATCCTGATCGCCCGGCGCTTGCCGCGCGTTTTGCTTTGCGGCACTGTCAACTTCGCTCGGCGGGCGTAACTCGGCGGGAACCCTGGCCTTTTTTCGGGGTTTTGGCCGTGACACTGTGTCAGCTTTGTCAGGTTCGGGTGCGAAAAGAACAAGTGGCGACCATCTTGCCTTTCTTCGCAAGTGCACACAAGTGGGGCCGATGGATCAGATGAGTTCAATTGCACGGCCCCCGCAGGCTGACGCGGTCGCCGAGGATGGCCTGCCGCTCCCGCGCCGTCTGTGGGCCATCGTCGCCATCAGCCTCGGCACCAGTCTGCTGGTGATCGACGGAGCCATTCCCACCGTCGCGCTGCCGACGATAGCCCGCGATCTGGGTGTTTCCAGCTCGATAGTGACCAACATTGTCACCGTTTATCAACTTGTGCTGGTGATGCTGCTGCTGCCGTTCTCCTCGCTTGGCGACCGGCTCGGCCATCGCACGCTGTACCAGTATGGGCAGGGGCTGTTCATGGTCGCTTCGGGGCTGTGCTTCTTCGCTGACAACTTCGTGGTGCTGCTGGTGCTGCGCAGTGCGCAGGCCGTGGGTGCGGCAATGGCGCTCAGCGTTTCCTCGGCAATGCTGCGGCACATTTATCCTTCAACCAAACTGGGCACCGGCCTGGGCGTCAATTCGGTGATCGTGGCCAGTTCCGCCGCGTTGGCCCCGACGCTGGGCGGCTATATCGTCGGCCATACCGACTGGCATCTGGTGTTCGTGGTGGCCGTGCCCTTTGCCGTCGTCTCGCTGATCCTCGGACGCGCCTTGCCCGATCCGGAGCCGCTCGACCGCAAGAGCGAGGTGGTTTCGGGCGTGTGGAGCGCGTTGTCGATGCTGCTGCTGGTCGGCGGCCTGCTGCTCGGCACGCATGAGAGTGTGGCCGGGGGTGCGCTGGTCTTTGCCATGGGTGTGGCGTCGACGGCCCTGCTGGTGCGGCGGGAACGCCAGCGCGCGGCTCCGGTGCTGCCCGTCGACCTGCTTGCCAACCCGACGCTCGGCCTGTCCGCGCTGGCGGCGATGGCCTGCTTTGTGGCTTCGGGCTCGCTGCTGCTGTCGCTGCCGTTCCGGCTTGAGACCGGCATGGGCTACGATCCGCAGGTGGTGGGCACGCTCCTGCTGCCGTTTCCGCTTACGATGCTGGTGGTTTCGCCGCTGGCCGGCTGGGTTTCCGACCGGGTCGCGCCGACCAAGCTCGGCGTGACGGGCATGGGTATTGCGATCACCGGCCTGCTGCTGCTGGCCACCATGGGCGACAATCCGGGGATGTTCGGCATCTGCTGGCGGCTGTCGTTCACGGCGCTGGGCTTCGGCCTGTTCTTCAGCCCCAATTCGCGCCTGCTGATCGGCCGCGCCCCGCGTGACCGGGCGGCAGCGGCAGGCGGCCTGCTGAGCACCTCGCGGTTGTTCGGGCAAACGCTGGCCGCGGTGCTGGTGGGTATTCTGCTGGCGGCGGGCTTCGGTCAGAGCCCGGTGCCGCTCTATGCTGCCTGTGCGCTGGCGGTGGTGGCGGCGGTGTGTTCGCTGGCGCGCTATCGCACCGCCGCTATCCGGCGCGCAGCTACTTGACCCAGTCCAGTCCGATTTCCTCGAAGATCTCGCGGCTTTCGGACCATTTCTCGTCCACCTTCACATGGAGGAACAGGTGGACCTTCACGCCGAGGATCTCGGCCAGCTCAGCCCGCGCGGCCTCGCCGATGGCCTTCAACTTGCTGCCGCCCTTGCCGAGGACGATGCCCTTCTGACTGTCGCGCGCGATCACGATCTGCTGGTGGATTTCCACCGAGCCATCGGGCCGGGTCTGATAGCTTTCGGGCCGCACGGCGCTGTCGTAGGGCAGCTCCTCGTGCAGCTGGCGGTAAAGCTGTTCGCGGGTGACTTCGGTCGCCAGCAACCGTTCGCTGGCATCGGACACCTGATCCTCGGGATAGTGCCAGACGCCCTCGGGCATCAGCGCGGCCAGATGCGCCTTCAACTCGGGCACGCCGTCGCCGGTCAGCGCCGAGATGAAGAACACCTCTGCGAAGTCGGCCATCTCGGTCAGCTCCTGAGCCAGCGCCAGCAGCGGTTCCTTCTTCGAGACATCGACCTTGTTGAGCACGAGATACTTGCGCTCAGGACGGCCTTTCAGATTTTCGAGCAGCGGGATCAGCTCGTGTCGCCGCTGCTTGACCGGATCGACAATCAGCAGCACCGCATCGGCCTCGACCGCGCCTTCCCACGCAGCCGATACCATCGCCCGGTCAAGCCGCCGCTTGGGCGCGAAAATGCCGGGGGTGTCGACGAGGATCATCTGCACCTCGTCGTGCAACGCGATGCCGAGCATGCGCGCGCGGGTAGTCTGCGCCTTGGCGCTGGTAATGGCGACCTTCTGGCCGACCAGCTGATTAACGAGCGTCGACTTGCCCGCGTTGGGCGCGCCGATCACGGCCACCAGGCCGCACTTCTGGGGAGCGTTCTGGCTCATCCGTATTTCTCCATGAACAGGCGCGCGGCTTCAGTCTGGGCGTCTTGCTTGCCGCTGGCAGTGGCTTCGACGGAGCCAACCTTGTGGACGCTCACGCGCACTGTGAACTTGCGGGCGTGGTCGGGCCCTTCGATGTTGATGACTTCGTATTCGGGCGGCTTGCGCTGGTTGCCTGCCGCCCATTCCTGCAAGGCGCTCTTGGGATGTTTCGAGCGGCCAGCAGTGCCGTCCATCGCCTCGGCCCAGATCGTGCGGATCAGGTCGCGGGTGGGGGCAAAGCCGACTTCGAGGAAATTCGCCCCCAGCAAGGCTTCCATGATGTCGCCGAGCACGTTGTCGCTGTCGGAAGCGCCATCGTCGCGCGCCTGCTTGCCGAGGCGGATATGCGCGGGCGCTCCGATCGCGCGGGCACGGGTGGCGCACTGGCTGCGCGATACAAGGGCGTTGAGCCGTTGAGCAAGCTTGCCCTCGGCGCTCTGGTCGCGTTCGTAGAGCCATTCGGCCACGGTCAGGCCGAGCACCCGGTCGCCGAGGAATTCGAGCCGTTCGTAGTTGCCCGCCTCACCGGTGCTGCCGTGGGTGAGCGCATCGCGCCACAGGCTCGGGCGATTAACGGTGAAGCCAACCCTGGTCAGCCATTTGCGGGTGTCGGATGCAAGCTCGCTCATATCGACTTGCCGATCCGGCTCCAGCGCGCGGCGGTGAACCATGTCCACGGCTTCAGCCACTCGGCGCTGCCGTCGGTCGAGAAATACATGAAACTGGCGCGCCCGACGAGGTTTTCGACGGGCACCATGCCGACCCATCCGTTTGCCACCGCAGGTTTGCGCGAATCCTGCGAGTTGTCGCGGTTGTCGCCCATCATCAGCAGGTGGCCTTCGGGCACGGTGATCGGCGGGGTGTTGTCGACCTCCACCGTGCCGAGATCGAGCACGTTGTAGCTCACCCCGTTGGGCAGCGTCTCGCGGAACTGCGGGAACGAGCACGCGAAACTGCCATCATCGAGCCGCACGGTGAAGCGGGCACGGCCCGGACCGCAACCGCGCGCAGCGGTGGTCGGCAGCACGAAATTGGCCACCGGCTCCTTCGGCACGGCCGTGCCGTTGATCTGAAGCACCCCGTCGATCATCTGGATGGTGTCGCCGGGCAGGCCGATCACGCGCTTGATATAGTCGCTCTTGTCGATCGGGTGCTTGAAGATCGCCACGTCACCGCGTTCTGGCAGGGTGGAGAACAGCCGTCCGTCGCCGACATCGAGATCGAACGGCAGCGAATAGCGCGAGTAGCCGTAGGGCCATTTGGCGGCGAACAGATAGTCACCCACCAACAGGCGCGGCATCATCGATTCGGACGGAATGTTGAAGCTCGTGAACACCAGCGTGCGGAACAGCAGCACGATCAGCACCAGCTTCACCAGGAACCACGCAAAGCTCCTCGCATCCTCCGGCTTCTTCTCGGGCTTGGCCGCCTTGCCGGTGGGTTCGGGTTCGCGCAGTTCGCGGATATGGTCGGTGTCGCTCATCTTGGCGCGGTCATGTTGCCCGCGCGGGCCTCCGTCAAGCGTGGCCTGACCTCAGGCTGTCTTCGCATGTGCAATATTTTGCGGTTTTCTTTGTCAGGCGATGCGCCTAGCCATGGCGCGGAAGAGATCTGTTGAAGGGATTTGACATCACCATGAGCACCACTCGCAAGGAATGCTGGAACGCGCTGGCCCAATTGCCTCAGCCGACGCTGGCAGAGCTGTTCGCTGCGGACGAGGCGCGCGTCGAGAAGCTGACCCGGCGGATCGAGCTGGACGATGGCGGCATCCGCTTCGACTGGTCGAAAACGCACCTCGACGATGCGCGTCTCGATGGCTTCGAAGCGCTGGCCAAGGCTTCCGACTTCGACGAGATGCGGCGGCGGCTGTTCGCGGGCGAAGTGGTGAACCCGACCGAGGAGCGCGCTGCCGAGCATTCGACCCTGCGCGGCGTGGGCAAGGACGCCAGCGTCGAGGAAGCCGAGGCCCTGCGGGCGCGGATGCTGATGATGGTGCAGGCGATCCATGACGGCGTGCTGGGCGAGGTGCGCCACCTGATCCATGTCGGCATCGGCGGCTCGGCGCTCGGCCCGGCGCTGGCGATTGACGCGCTGGCGCGCGAGGATGCGCTGGTTGATGTGCATGTGGTCGCCAACATCGACGGGCTCGCGCTGGAAGAGGCCTTCGCCAAGTGCGATCCGGCCACCACGCTGGTCGCGGTTGCCTCCAAGACTTTCACCACCATCGAGACCATGACCAACGCCCAGAGCGCGCTGCGCTGGCTGGCCGACAACGGCGTGGACGATCCCACGGGCCGGGTGATTGCGCTCACCGCCGCGCCGGAGAAGGCGGTCGAATGGGGTGTCGATGAAACCCGCATCCTGCCCTTCGCCACCAGCGTGGGCGGCCGCTATTCGATGTGGTCGAGTATCGGCTTCCCGATTGCGCTGGCCATCGGGGTGGAGGGGTTCGAGCAGTTCCTCGCCGGGGCCGCCGCGATGGACCGCCACTTCGAAAGCGCCGAGGGGCGGGAAAACCTGCCGCTGCGCGCGGCCTTTGCCGACCTGCACTATGCCCGCATCCTGAAGGCGCAGACCCGCGCGGTGTTCGCTTATGACGAGCGGCTGCGGATGCTGCCCGACTATCTGCAGCAGCTCGAAATGGAATCGAACGGCAAGAGCGTGACCGTGGGCGGCGAGCCTGCCGGGATCACCGCGCCGATCACCTGGGGCGGGGTGGGCACCGACGCGCAGCACGCGGTGTTCCAGCTGCTGCATCAGGGCACCAATCTGGTGCCGGTCGACTTCATCGCCAGCATCGAGCCGGGCGATGCGCTCGATCCGGCGCATCATCATATCCTGCTGATGAACTGTTTTGCGCAAGGCGCGGCATTGATGGCGGGCAAGAGCAATGCCGATCCGCACCGCAACTATCCCGGAAACCGCCCCTCGGCGACCATGCTGCTCGACGACGTGACGCCGGAGAGTTTCGGCGCGTTGATCGCCTTCCACGAACACCGCGTGTTCGCCGCTGCCGTGCTGATGGACATTAACCCTTTCGACCAGTTCGGGGTCGAACTGGGCAAGGAGATTGCCAAGAAGATCGAGGCCGGCGGCGAGCGCTTCGATCCTTCGACCGAAGCTCTGCTCAAGGCCGCCGGGCTGTCCTGACCGGTGGCCAGGGTGAAACTCCGTATAGGGGATTGCCCTTAGTCATATGACAGTGCGGTGAAACTGCCCGGTGCTAGGTTTTTACACCTGAACCGGGTTTTGAGGAAGCGGACTGCGATCAGTGAAGGGTATTGTTTTCAATCTGTTGCAGGAAGCAGTCGAAGCTGAGTTTAGCGAGGAGGCGTGGGATAGCCTGATCGACGCATCTGGCGTGAGCGGTGCCTATACGTCGCTCGGCAGCTATCCCGATGAGGAGCTGTTCGCGCTGGTAGCGGCGGCAGCGGCGTTGCTGGAAAAGGATCAGGCCGACATTCTGCGCTGGTTCGGGCGCAACGCCATGCCGATGCTGCAATCGCGCTATCCGCAGTTCTTTGCCAGTCACCGCGGGGCGCGCAGCTTCATCCTCAGCGTGAATGACATCATCCATCCCGAAGTGCGCAAACTCTATGCGGGCGCCTCCTGTCCGCATTTTCACTTCGACGAGGACCGGGCGGGTCGGCTGCTGCTCGGCTATCGTTCGCCGCGCCAGCTCTGCCAGTTGGCGCACGGCTTCATCGAGGGTTCGCTCAACCATTTCGGCGAGCGGGCGACGATCGAGCACGTTCTGTGCATGCATAAAGGCGACGGCATCTGCCGGATGTCGATCGATTGGCAATCGTGAGCGCGCTGTACGACAGGTTTACGAGCGCGCCGGACGACCGGATTCAGCGTCTGGAACGTCGGCTGAAGCGTGAGCACAAGGCGCGCCTCGATGCCGAGGCGATTGCCGAAGCGGGGCTGCGCGCGCTCTATTCGAGCCAGCGTCGACTGGCCTTGCTGCAAAAGGTTACGGTGGCGGCCAACTCCCCCGGCGGTCTGCGCCAGTCGTTTCATGCAGCGCTGGAGGAGATTTGTACCGACCTCGATCTGGTTTGCGGCATCGCCTATACCGTCGTGAACGGCGGCGAAACTGCGCGCGCGATTGACCTGTGGTTCTCAGCCGAGCCCAGCCGCTTGTTCGACTTCATCGAACTCTCGCGCGACGCCGAGTTTCGCCTGGGCGAGGGGCTGCCGGGCCGGGTGCTCGCCGACGGACAAGCCCATGTGCTCGACGAAACCCCCGATGACGAGGAACTGCCGAGCGGTTCGCTGGCCTTCACCTCGGGCCTTGGTTCGGGTTTTGCCTTTCCGATCACGCTGGCGGGTGAAACGGTCGCCATTTTCGAGTTCTTCTGCCGCAGATACGTCCTTCTCGACACAGACTTGCGCGACTTGTTGCAGCAGATCGGTATCCAGCTTGGCCGCGTGGTCGAACGTGAACGCAGCCGGCAGGTGCTGGTCCACGAGGCACGCCACGACGCGCTGACCGGATTGCCGAACCGGATTGCTCTGCTCGAACGGATCAGCGCGGCTGCCAATGCCCGGAGCGAGGATGCGCTGGTCAAGATCATGGTGGTTGACCTCGATGAACTGAAGCGGGTCAACGATCTGATGGGCCATTCCGCCGGCGATCAGCTCATCAAGCATGCCGCGCGGCGGCTTGAGGACTGTGTGCTTTCCCGCCAGCGCCTGATGACGGCCAGCGAGGGAAGTTCCTGCGTGTCGCGCGTGGGAGGGGACGAGTTCATCATCCTGCTCGAAGGTCGGGCATGGATCGACCAGGCGAAAGATCTGGCCGCGCAGATGCATCAGGCTCTGGCCCAGCCTGAGGGACTGCCGGCGGGCGTGAGCCGCATCAAGGCGTCGATCGGTATCGCACGGCTTGAAGGGGCCGGCGATCTCGAACAGCTCGTGCGTAACGCAGATGTGGCCATGTATGCGGCCAAGGAGCGTGGCGGGGCCATCACCGTCGAGTTCGACGATTCGATGCGCGACACGTTCCGGTTCCGCCATGAACTCGAACAGGAACTGCGCGAGGCGATCCGGACCAGGCAGTTCGTGCTCAACTTCCAGCCCATCGTCGAAGCCGCCGATCCGAACGTGATCGTCGGGTTCGAGGCGCTGGTGCGGTGGAAACACCCGCAACGCGGGCTGATCCATCCCGCCGAGTTTATCCCGACCGCCGAAAGCTGCGGCCTGATCCTGTATCTCGGCGACTGGGTGCTGGAGGAAGCCTGCTCGGCGATTTCCCGCCTCAATGCCCGCGGCGGGCGTTGGGCCGACCGCTATGTGGCGGTCAATGTGGCGGCGCGGCAGTTCCTCTCGGCCAGTTTCTCGGCGCGGGTGGGCGAACTCATCATGCGCAAGGGAATCGATCCGAAGAACCTGCGGCTCGAAGTGACCGAAGGAGCGGCGATCACCGATGCGCGGCGCACGCGCGAAGTGCTCGAACAGATCCGGCGCTGGGGCGTGAAGACCAGTCTCGACGACTTCGGCACCGGCTATTCCTCGCTCAGCTATTTGCAGCAATTGCCGTTCGATACGCTCAAGATCGACAAGAGCTTTGTTGCCAACGCCGGCGAAACACGCTCGGCGCAGATCGTGCGAACCATCGTCGAACTGGCGCGCTCGCTCGATCTTTCGGTGGTGGCCGAGGGGATCGAGAATGCATCGCAAGGCAAGCGGCTTGCCAGCCTTGGTTGCGACTATCTGCAAGGCTACCATTACGGCCATCCGCTGACCGAGAGCGAGGCCTTTGCCCGATTGTGAGTTTCTTGCGCACCTGCGAAAGAAATTGACTTTTTGCGGCGCAGCAGCCAAAGGGCCGCTATCGAAGCGCATGGCAGCGTGAACAGGCGATAGCTCGCCCCGGCCGCGTTTCGGTTCTGTTTCCCCAAGCTTCCCAATTCACGCGGGCGGTTCCTTACCTCCGCGAGTGCGCGCCCCTATGGCTGCGCGCCTTCGCACTGCATGCGAGTTTTCTTTTATGACTACCACATTCGACCAGCTCGGCCTGTCGCAGCCTGTTCTGCAGGCGCTCGACATGAAGGGCTACACCACGCCGACCCCGATCCAGCAGGAGGCGATCCCGCCCGTGCTCGAAGGCCGCGACCTGCTCGGCATCGCGCAGACCGGCACCGGCAAGACCGCCGCCTTCATGCTCCCGAGCATCGACAACCTGCGCAAGAGCGACAACCGTGTGCCGTTCAAGTCGTGCCGGATGCTGGTGTTGGCGCCCACCCGCGAACTGGCCGGGCAGATCGCCCAGTCGGCCGAGGACTATGGCGCGCTGGCCGGGCTCAAGGTGCACTCGATCGTCGGCGGCACCTCGGTCAACAAGGACCGCAACAAGCTGCACAAGGGCACCGACATTCTGGTCGCCACGCCCGGCCGTCTGCTCGACCTGATCGACCAGAAGGCGTTTAACCTTGCGGGCCTCGAAATCCTCGTCCTCGACGAGGCGGACCAGATGCTTGACCTCGGCTTCATCCACGCCCTGCGCAAGATCCGCGACATTGCCCCGAAGGACCGCCAGACGCTGTTCTTCTCGGCCACCATGCCTGCGCAGATCAAGGAGCTGGTGAGCGGCTATTGCAACAACCCGGTGCAGGTCTCGGTCACTCCCGAAAGCACCACGGCGGAGCGGATCGACCAGTATCTGCTGATGGTCCAGCAGGACGAGAAGCAGGCGCTGCTCGGGCTGATCCTCTCGGGCCGTTACGAGGTGCCGACCAAGATCGAGCGCGTGCTGATCTTCACCCGCACCAAGCACGGCGCTGACCGGGTGGTGAAGAAGCTGGCGCAGGACGGCATTCGAGCCAATGCGATCCACGGCAACAAGAGCCAGCCGCAGCGCCAGCGCGCGCTCGAAGAGTTCCGCAGCGCCAAGGTGCCGGTGCTGGTGGCGACCGACGTTGCCGCGCGCGGGATCGACATCCCCGGCGTGAGCCACGTGATCAACTACGAGCTGCCCAACGTGCCCGAGCAATATGTCCACCGCATCGGCCGCACCGCGCGTGCGGGGCGTGACGGGGTGGCGATTGCCTTCTGCGCCGAGGACGAACGCGCCTACCTCAAGGATATTCGCAAGACGACCGACGCCGAGTTCGAGCGCCTGCCGCTGCCGGACAATTTCCGCGCCGTGGTCGAGGGCGTC
>NZ_QXFM01000046.1 GCF_003584015.1 Aurantiacibacter xanthus | reverse complement strand
CGCGGGTGACCTCGTCGGAGAACCGCCGTCTTGTCTCGCTGGCCGGGGCGGGACCGGATGGCACCATGACCCTGCGCGCGCCGATTGGCGGGCGGGTCTCGCATGTCGGGGTGGAGACGGGCGGTCCGGTCGACCTGATGAGCGCGCCCTTCGTGATCGAGGCGACCAGCCGCTACCAGCTCGACCTCGCGCTGCCCGAACGGTTGGCCCGCGCGGTGCGTCCCGGCATGGCCATCGAGGTGCGCCTGCCGCAGGACGGCGGTGACATGCTGACCGTGGGCGGGCAGATCGTCTCGGTCGCGCCCTCGATTGACCCCGCTACCCGCTCGGTGATGGCCAAGGCCAGCATCGGCGCGGCGCCGGGCCTTGTCTCGGGGCAGAACGTGATGGCCATCATCATCGGCTCCGCGAGCGAGGAGGGCGTCTCGGTGCCGAACCGTGCCGTCACCCGGATTGGCGGCGTGCCCACCGTCTTCGTGCGCAGCGGAGAGGGTTTTACCCCGCGCGCCGTGACGGTACTGGCCGAAGCGAGTGATCGCACGGTGCTGTCCGATGGGCTGAAGGCGGGCGAGGTCGTGGCCACCAGCGGCATTGCCGAACTCAAGGCAACGGCGGAGTAGGCTCGATGCTGCGCAAGCTGACCGAAAAGGCGCTCGACCTGCGCCTCGCTATCATCGCCCTTGCCGCCGTGCTCGCGGGGATCGGCGGCTGGGCCTTCGCCACCCTGCCCATCGACGCCTTCCCCGATATCAGCACCACGCAGGTGAAGATCATCCTCAAGGCCCCCGGCATGACGCCCGAGGAGGTGGAGACCCGCGTCATCACGCCCATCGAGATGGAGATGCTCGGCATTCCCGATCAGAGCGTGCTGCGCTCGGTCGCCAAATATGCGATTGCCGATATCACCATCGACTTTGCCGACGGGACCGACATCTATTGGGCGCGCCAGCAGGTCGCTGAGCGGCTGACCGCGGTAATGGCCGACCTCCCGCCCACGGTGGAGGGCGGCATGGCCCCGATCTCCACTCCGCTTTCCGACATGTACATGTTCACGCTCGAAGGCCCGCAGAGCCTTGCCGAAAAGCGCCGCGTGCTCGACTGGATCGTGCGCCCGGCGCTGCGCACGGTGCCGGGTGTGGCCGATGTCAACGCGCTTGGCGGCTATGTCGAGACCTTCGAGGTGGCGCCGGACAATGCGGCGCTGGCGGCGGCGGGCCTGAGCACCGCCGACCTTGCCGCTGCCATCGACGCGGACAACCGCAACGATGGCGCGGGCCGCCTGACCACGGGCGAGGAGGCGCTGATCGTGCGCTCCACCGGGGCGATTCGCACGCTCGACGATCTCGCCAATACGGTCGTGCGCACCGGAGCGGGCGGGGCGATCCGCATTGGCGATATCGCGCAGGTGCGCATGGGCAGTCTCACCCGCTATGGCGCCGTCACCAAGAACGGCGCGGGCGAGGCGGTGCAGGGCCTCGTCATCGGCCTGCGCGGGGCGGATGCCTCCAAGGTCGTGGCCGGGGTGAAGGAACGCCTCGCCGAGATCGAAGCGACCTTGCCCGAGGGGATGAGCGTTGCCCCCTTCTATGACCGCTCCGACCTGATCGGCAGTGCGGTCGGCACGGTGGAGGATGCCCTGCTCGAAGCGACCGTGCTGGTGGTGATCCTGCTGCTGCTGTTCCTCGGCGACGTGCGCGCCTCGGTGATCGTGGCGCTGGCCTTGCCGATGGCGGCGCTGCTGACCTTTATCTTCATGCGCTCGATAGGCCTCACGGCAAACCTGATGAGCCTTGGCGGGCTCGCCATTGCGGTGGGAATGCTGGTCGACGGGGCCGTGGTGGTGGTCGAGAACATCGTCGAGCGCCTGTCCGACGAGGACCACGCTCGGAGCAGCAAGCTGCACAACGTGTTCGTCGCCACCGCCGAGGTGGCCAAACCGGTCGCCTCGGGGCTGGCGATCATTGCCATCGTGTTCCTGCCGCTGCTGACGCTGGAGGGGCTGGAGGGCAAGCTGTTCTCGCCCGTCGCGCTCACTATCGTGCTGGCGCTGGCCTCGGCCTTGCTGCTCTCGCTGACGCTGATCCCGGTGCTGTCGTTCTATCTGCTCAAGGTGAAAACCGGCGCTCACGAGCCATGGCTGATGCGTAAACTCTCGCCCCGTTATGCGAGCGCGCTGGCGGGATCGTTTGCGCGCAAGAGGCTGGTGTTCGCCGTTGCCGGTGTGGCGTTGGGGCTGACGGCCTTTGCCTATACGGTGACCGGAAAGACCTTCCTGCCGGTGATGGACGAAGGCTCGGTGGTGATGCAGTTCTCCAAGCTGCCGTCGATCTCGCTCGACCATTCTATCGAAGGCGACCTTGCGGCGCAGCGCGCGATCATGGCCGAGGTGCCCGAGGTCGCGGCGATCATCATGCGCGTCGGCTCGGACGAGATCGGGCTCGACCCGATGGGGCTCAACGAAAGCGACGGCTTCCTCCAATTGAAGCCGCGCGAAGAGTGGCGGGTGCAGGACAAGGAGTGGCTGGTCGACCAGCTGCGCAAGGTGATGGCGCGCTTCCCCGGCATCGAGCCGAGCTTCACTCAGCCGATCGACATGCGCACCTCCGAAATGCTCACCGGCGCGCGCGGCGATCTGGCGATCAAGCTGTTCGGGCCCGATCTCAACGAGCTGTCGCGTCTCTCGGGCGAGATTCAGGCGCGGCTGGAGACGCTCGAAGGCACCAGCGAGGCGATGACCGTCGCCAACGATCTGGTCGACTATCTCCAGCTCGATATCGACCGCGTGGCCGCCGGACGGCTCGGCATGCCGGTGAGCGACCTGCAGGACATGATGCGCGCGCAGGTCGAGGGTGTGAATGCTGGCGTCGTGGCAGAAGGCGTGCGCCGCGTGCCCATCATGCTGCGCGCCGACGGCATGCGCGAGGCGAGCCCGCAGCTATTTGCCGACCAGCTTTACCGCGCACCCTCGGGCCAGCTGGTGCGGGCCAGCGATGTCGCCCGGATCACCCGCAAGGAAGGCCCGGTGAAGCTCGAACACGAGAACGGCTCGCGCTATGCGATGGTGCAAGCCTTCGTCACCGGGCGCGATCTGGTCGGCTATGTCGAGGAAGCGCGCGCCGATATCGCCGCCAACGTGCCGCTTCCTCCGGGTTACCGGCTGGTGTGGGGCGGGCAGTTCGAGAACCAGCAGCGCGCGAGCGCCCGCCTTGCGGTGGTGCTGCCGATTGCGATCCTGCTGATCTTTGCGATCCTCTACCTGACGCTCGGCTCGCTGCGCGCCTCGGTGCTGATCCTGCTGAATATCCCCTTCGCCATGGTCGGCGGGATGATCGCGCTGGCACTGTCGGGCGAATATCTGTCGGTTCCGGCCTCGGTCGGCTTTATCGCGCTGCTCGGCATCGCCGTGCTCAACGGGCTGGTGATGGTGACCTATATCCGGCAGCTGCGCGAAGGCGGGATGACGCTTGCCGAAGCGGTGCGGCGCGGGGCCGAGCGGCGCCTGCGGCCCGTGCTGATGACCGCCTCGGTCGCCGCCTTCGGGCTGGTGCCGCTGCTGTTCGCGACCGGGCCGGGCTCGGAGATCCAGAAACCGCTCGCCATCGTGGTGATCGGGGGGCTGGTCTCGGCGACGCTGCTCACGCTCATCATGTTGCCCATCCTTTACGAACGCTTCGGCGAGAGCCGCGCCGAGCGCGAGGCGGGCGATCTTGCCCAGGCCGAACGGGAGGGCCGATAACATGCGCCTCTTCACCCTGCCTTTCCTCGCGCTCGTGCTGGCCGCGCCTCTCGCCGCCGAGCCGGGTCTGCCGGACGAAGCCGCTGTTGCTAGCGCGCTGACCGACCACCCGGCGGT
>NZ_QXFM01000045.1 GCF_003584015.1 Aurantiacibacter xanthus | reverse complement strand
TAGCGCCCCGCAGCCGCGCCTGTCGGCAGACGCTCGCTGCCGAGCGGAGCGGCCATGGCGAGCAGGCGCGCCTGCGCCTCCTCATGCGGGATGGGCGGGGGCAGGCTCATTCGGCGTGCCAGTCGCCGCTCTTGCCGCCGGTCTTGCTGAGCAGGCGGACCTGTTCGATCACCATGCCCTTCTCCAGCGCCTTGGCCATGTCGTAGATCGTCAGCAGCGCCATCGAGGCGGCGGTCAGGGCCTCCATCTCCACTCCGGTCTTGCCGGTGAGCGCGGCGCGCGCGGTGACGCGGATGGCGCTGTCCTCGAAGGCGAAGTCCACGCTCACCGTATCGAGCGCGAGCGGGTGGCACAGCGGGATCAGCTCGCCGGTGCGCTTGGCCGCCATGATGCCCGCGATGCGCGCAGCGGCGAGCACATCGCCCTTGGGGCCCGAGCCATCGCGCACCGCCTGCAAGGTGGCGGGCTGCATCGCGATCCGCCCCTCGGCGGTGGCGCTGCGCTGGCTGGGCGTCTTGTGGCCGACATCGACCATGCGCGCGGCGCCGGTTTCGTCGAGGTGGGTGAGCTTGCTCATGGCGTGGCGGCCTTCGTCGGTGTTGCGCGGGGCGTAAGGTGGAACAGGTGTGACACCGTTCTGGAGAGAATTTTCTCACCCGACGCAAGGGGGCTGCGAAGCGTGCTGCTATGCGGAACAGGCAGGTTGGCGGTCATCCCGCCGTGGTGGCACAGGGTTGCGCTGTAGGACAGGGCCCCCGGCAATGCCGCAGGGACTCGGGTGCCGGGATCGGGTGGCTAGACCAGCCGCGCGATGGCGTAGCCGACCGCGCCGACGAGCGCCCACGAGGCCACGGTCAATCCGCCGAGAATCGCCACACGGGTGCGGCGGCGCAGCTTCGGCACGTCGGGCTCGGGGAAAGCCGCGTCCTCTGCATGGGGGCGGGGCAGCGCCGGAGCCGCAAGAAGCGCGGCGCTGATCGCGGCCTGCGAAATCGGTTCGGGAAACTCGGCGCCGTATTCGTTCTCGAAATCGAGCCGTGTACTGCGGACGATGATCGCCGAGACCGTCCCCGCTTCCGGGATCGCAACATCGAGTTGCTCGCCGATATCGAGCTTGGCAGACGAGCGGATGCGCATGCCCGTCTGCGACAGATCGAGAATGGCGACAGCTGTCGTGCCCGGTCGTTCCCCCGCGTCGAAACTGAGGGTGAAGGTCCGGCGACTGGCATTCCTGCGATCAATGAAAGGCGCGGGCAGGGACAGCGCGGCAACTCTGGGCAACATCTTGGACCTCCGCGACCGCCATCGGCCATTTTGCTTGAGAAGTGGTAAAGGCGCGCGCTTCAATCTTTCGCTGTCCGCTGCTTTTGCACGCATTTTCCACCCCGTATGGAGGCCGCGGAGGAGCTTTCAGGGCGATGCGTCAGTCGGGTTGTGGCACCCCTCCGGCACCGATCATCAGCTGGACCTGCGATGTCTCGCTACCCGATATTTCAAGCACATAGTCGCCCGGTTGCAGCTCGAAGCTGACCACCTTGCGGATCGGGGTGCAGCGCACGCCTCTGCCATAGGCCACCGGCACGGCGGGCACGCCATCGCGGCTGACGTCGATCCACAGCGGGCTGCCCGCGCCAACGCCATAGATGCCCGCTTCGGTGATCGTGAAGCGGGCAAGGCCGCCGAAGCTCGTTTCCTCGCCTTCGCCCTGCGGCAGGCTGGCATAGGCGACCTCCGGGTCGGGGTGCAGGCTCAGCGCAATTGCCTGACCGGGGGCGAAGCCGCTTGTCGTCAGCTCGGCAGTGTTGCGCGCCGAGATGAGCGGCACCGTGGCGTTCCAGCCCGACCAGCTCTGGCCCAGCGCGACATCGGCAGCGGGACAGGAAAGCGGCGCAGACGCTGCCATTTCCGGGGCCGGGTGGGGGCTGGCGCAACCGGACAAAACGGCAGCGATGGCGGGCAACAACAGGGACGGGCGCATAGAGTTCTTCCAATAGCTATATACGGCTGTATATAGCGAGTCGCTGCGGAGGGAAGCCCCTTTCCCGCCGCTCTGCCCCAATTGATGGAGACCTCTGTTGCGATTTCTGCTGCTTGCTTCCGCGTGCTCAATTCTGGCCGCACCGTGTTACGCCAAGGCTGAGGAGCGCGACGAAACGGCGGGCAGCGCTTTCGATCTCGGCCGGATCGTGGTGCGCGCCACTATCGCCCGCGATTCGGTCGCGCCCGGCAGCGAGACGCTGGGGCAGGCGGCCATCGAGGCCTTCAACCGCACCACGCTTGACGATGCACTGACGCTGGTTCCGGGTATCGCGGTTTCGGCCAGCGGCGATGCGCGCAACGAACGGCTGGTGACCGTGCGCGGGTTCGACCGCTTTCAGGTGCCGATCTCGATCGATGGCATCCGCGTCTATCTCCCCTACGACAACCGGCTCGACTATGGCCGCTTCCTCAGCGGCGACCTCGCCGAGGTACAGGTGGCCAAGGGTTATGCCTCGGTGCTCGACGGGCCCGGCGCGATGGGCGGGGCGATCAATCTGGTGACGCGCCGCCCCACGCGCGCGCTGGAGGCCCATGGCCGCGCCACGCTCGATCTCGACCGTGACGGTGACTATGCGGGCTATACCGGCTTTGCCGCGCTCGGCACCCGGCAGGAGCGCTGGTATGCGCAGGCGAGCTTTGCGCGCAGCTTCCGCGACCATTGGGACCTGCCGGACAGCTTCACGCCCACGGCGGTGGAGGATGGCGGCGCGCGCGAGCTGTCGCGGACCGAGGACTGGCGGCTGAACGCCAAGCTCGGCTACACCCCCAACGAAACCGACGAATATGTGCTCAGCTACACCCGGCAGGAGGGCAGCAAGAACGCGCCGCCCCATGTCACCGACCCCGGCCCGCGCGCCTGGGCCTGGCCGGAGTGGGATATCGACAGCTTCTATGCCCTCTCGACCACGCAGCTGAGCGATGGCCTGACGCTGAAGATGCAGGCCTATCTCAACAGCTTCAATAACCTGCTGCGGGGTTTCGACGATGCCACGCAGACCAGCCAGACCCTGCCAGCGGGGCGCGTGTTCAACAGCTGGTATGCCGATCAGTCACATGGCGGCGCGGCGCGGCTTGAATGGCGGGAGGGGGCGAACCGGCTGGGCCTTGCGTTCCACTACCGGCGCGACGAGCATATCGAGTATTCGCAGCTCTTTCCCACCGGGTACATCGAGCCCGAACAGCGCAGCCTCGAAGACACCTTCAGTCTCGCGCTGGAAGACGAGCTGGCCTTGGCGGACACGGTCTCGCTCACCGTGGGGGTGAGCTACGACTGGCGCACTCTCATTCAGGCGGATGAGTTCGTACTCAACAGTTCGCGCGATGGCGGCACCTCTCTGTCCTACCCGCTACGCAATGCTGATGCATGGAACGGGCAGGCGCGGCTCGACTGGCAGGCGAGCAGCGCCACTTCGGCGCATCTGTCGCTATCCTCGCGCACGCGCTTTCCGACGCTGGCGGAGCGGTTCAGCTCGCGCTTCGGCGGGGCGACCTCGAACCCCGCGCTTGAGGCGGAACGCGCCACCACCCTGGAACTGGGCGCGACGCAGGAGGTGGGCGGCTTGCAACTGGAGGCGGCGTTGTTCCACTCATGGATCGACGACGCGATTGTCGCCTTCCCGTTCATTTATAACGGCACGGGGGTGAGCCAGAGCCGCAATGTCGGCAGCGGCACGTCCTACGGGGCAGAGCTGTCGGCTTCGGCGGTGGTCAGCCCCACGCTGCAACTGGGGGCGAACTACACCTATATCCACCGCGACTTCACCGATCCCTCGATCCCCGCTTTCGAGCCGACCGGGGTGCCCGGACACCGCGCCTTCGCCTGGGCGAGCTGGCAGCCGGCCGCGCGGCTGAGCGTGTTGCCGTCGCTCGAACTGGCCTCTGACCGCTGGACCGTGAACAGCGCCGGCACGCGTTACTACCAGACGGGCGGCTATGCTCTGGCCGACCTGCGGGTCGACTACGAGGTCGCGGGCGGCGTCACCATCGGCGCGGCCGTGCGCAACCTGTTCGACGAGCTTTACATGCTGACCGATGGCTTCCCCGAAGCCGGGCGGCGGTTCTCGCTGATCGCGAAGTTCGATTTCTGACCGAAGCGGGCGGGGGCGAACGGGTTTCGTCCGCGCCGTCCGGCTAGAACGGGGATGACATACCGTCGACTCGCAAAGCCCTTCCCCTGTGGGGAAGGGTTGGGATGGGGGGCGGCGTCGAGCCCCCGCCCCCAGCCCCTCCCCAAGGGGAGGGGAGCAAGGTGGATCAGGGTAAAGTCATCAGACTCTAGAACAGCCGCACCCCGTTGGCGACCTGCTGGTCGGGCGCGAACAGCACCACCTCGCCAGCGGCATCGGGAAAGCCGAGCACCAGCACTTCGCTCATCATCGGGCCGATCTGACGCGGCGGGAAGTTGACCACGGCGGCGACCTGCCGCCCGACCAGTTCCTCGCAGGTGTAGTGGGCGGTGATCTGGGCCGAGCTCTTCTTCTCGCCGATGACCGGGCCGAAGTCGAGCGTCAGCCGGTAAGCGGGTTTGCGCGCTTTCTCGAAGGGTTCGGCGGCGATGATCGTGCCCACGCGGATATCGACCGCGAGGAACTGGTCGAAGGTGATCTGCTCGGCAATGGGCGCTTCGGCGTCGTGCAGCAGGTGCATGGCGTTATCCTTCGAGCAAGGTCCGCGTAGCGGCGACCACGTCGCCCTGCCGCATCAGGCTTTCGCCGACGAGGAAGCAGCGCACCCCGGCGGCGGCGAGGCGCTGGCAGTCGGCATGGTCGCGGATACCGCTTTCTCCGACCAGCAGCGCGCCCTCGGGGGCCAGCGGGGCAAGCCGTTCGGTGGTGGCGAGATCGGTGGTGAAGGTTTTGAGGTTGCGGTTGTTGACCCCGATCAGGCGCGACGTGAGGTGCCTGGCCGCCCGCTCCATCTCGGCCTCGTCGTGGACCTCGACCAGCACGTCCATGCCCTGCGCCAGCGCCGCCTGTTCGATCTCGGCCATCAGCACGTCGTCGAGCGCGGCCACGATGATCAGAATCGCGTCGGCCCCGATGCTGCGCGCTTCAGTCACCTGCCACGGGTCGACCATGAAGTCCTTGCGCAGCACTGGCAGGTCGCAGGCCGCGCGGGCCTCCTTGAGATAGTCCTCGTGGCCCTGAAAATAGGGCGCGTCGGTCAGCACCGAAAGGCAGGCCGCGCCGCCTGCGGTATAGTCGCGGGCGTGCATGGCGGGCTGGAAGTCCTCGCGGATCAGGCCTTTGGAGGGGCTCGCCTTCTTGACCTCGGCGATCAGGCCGAAGCCGCTCGCGGCCTTGCTGCGCAGCGCCTGCTCGAACCCGCGCGGGGCGGACTGCTGTGCGGCGGCAGCTTCCAGCGCGGCGAGGCTGGTCAGCGCCTTGCGGGCGGCCACTTCCTCGCGCTTGGTGGCGCAGATTTCGTCCAGCTTGTTCACTTTCGCACTCCGCTTGGGTTCAGGCCTTGCTCGCGGCAATCCAGCAGTCGAGCAGCGCCTTGGCCAGCCCCTTGTCGATGGCTTCGGCGGCCTCTTCCACACCGTCGCGCAGGCTCGTCACCTCGCCCGCCACGATCAGCGCCGCCGCCGCATTGAGCAGCACCGCATCGCGATAGGGGCCTTCCTCGCCAGCGAGCAGACGGGCCAGCGCCGCCGCGTTGTAGGCAGGATCGCCACCCTGAAGCGATTTCAGCGGATGGCGTGGGAGCCCCGCATCCTCGGGCGTGATTTCCTCGCCAATCCCCTCGATGCCGAGCGTCGCCACGCGGCTGGGCCCGGCGATGGACAGCTCGTCGAGCCCTTCCAGCCCCGAGACGATCATCACCTTGTCCATCCCCAGCAACTGCATTGCGTCGCGGTAGATCGGCACATAGTCGGGCCGGGCAATGCCGATCAGCTGGCGCTGCACGCGGGCCGGGTTGGCGATCGGGCCGATCAGGTTGAAGATCGTGCGCCGACCCAGCGCCTTGCGGATCGCGGCCAGGTGCCTCAGTGCGGGGTGATAGGTCTGCGCGAACAGGAAGGCGATGCCGATCTCGTCGAGCGTCTTCTCGGCGACGCGGGCGGCAGCATCGAGATCGAGGCCGAGCGCCTCCAGCGTATCGGCCGCGCCCGCCTTCGAACTGGCCGCGCGGTTGCCGTGCTTGGCCACCGGCACTTCGCAAGCCCCCACCACGATGGCGACGGCGGTCGAGATGTTGAGCGAATGCTGCCCGTCGCCGCCCGTGCCGCAGACATCAATCGCGTTGGCGGGCGCTTTCACCGTCACCATGGTGTCGCGCATGGCCTGCGCGGCTCCGGCGATTTCCTCGGTCGTCTCGCCGCGCTCGGTCATGTCGAGCAGCAGCGCGCCGATCTCCTCGTCGCTCATCGCGCCGTCGAGCATGCGCAGGAACAGCGCGTGGCTTTCGGACATGGTCAGGCTCATGAGCGCGCTTTCGGCTCCAGCCCGGCGATGCGCAGGAAGTTCGCCAGCAGCGCGTGGCCGTGTTCGGTGGCGATGCTTTCGGGGTGGAACTGCACCCCGTGGATCGGCAGCTCGACATGGCGGAAGCCCATCACGGCGGTGCCATCCAGCCCCGGCGTCTCGCTGGTGGCGTTGACCGCCAGACAAGCGGGAATATCCTCCACGATCAGCGAGTGATAGCGCGTGGCGGTGTAGGGCGAGGGCAGGCCCGCGAACAGGCCGGTGCCATCATGCGTCACCGCGCTGGTCTTGCCGTGCATCAGCCCGCCGCGCGTAACCGTGCCGCCGAAATACTGCCCGATCGACTGATGCCCGAGGCACACCCCCATCAGCGGGCGCGCCGCATCGGCGCAGGCCGCCACCAGATCGAGCGAAATGCCCGCTTCGTTGGGCGTGCAGGGGCCGGGCGAGATCAGGATGCCCTTGGCCCCCGTCGCCAGCGCCTCCGCAGCGGAAAGCGCATCGTTGCGCACCACTTCAACCTTCGCCCCCAGCTCCATCACGTAGTGGACGAGGTTGAAGGTGAAGCTGTCGTAATTGTCGATGACGAGGATGTCGGGCTGGCTCATTGTTGTGCTCTTGGCTTGTTTTTCACCACGATCAAGGGGCCGAGCGGAGCGCGTCCGTCCATGCGGTCGGCCACCGGGTCCCACAGGCTCGACACCGTGCCGTCGAGGAACAGCGCGTTGGGGGTCTTGAGGCGGTCGCGGAACAGGCGCGCGATCACGCCGAAGCTGATCGGGCCTTGCGAGATAACGAAGTGCGCGCGGCCCTGTTCGTCCACGCCCACCGCGTTGCGCAGCAGGCGGCTGGGGCCGTTCTCGGTGATCTCGGGATGGATCTTGCCGTCGATCACCAGCATCGGCCCGCTCTGGGTGCCGAAGGCGGGGCGCTCGCGCACGGTGCTGTAGAATTTCTCGGTGTCGAGCACCTGCCACTTGCTGCCGCTGCCGAAGAACACCCCGTTCGGCTTCAGGTGAAAGTTGCCCGTACCATCGGCGCGGCTGAGCGCTTTCAGCCGCTCGCCATCTTCGACGAAATAGCCGACCGGCTGGCCGGCATCGTCGAACATGCCGCCGTTCATGGCGAAGGCGACATCGGTCTCAGGGTTGGCCTTGCGATAGGCGGCGAAGGAGCGGAACGGTGCGCCGCCCGCCGGGCTGAGCGCGGTTACAATCGTGTGATCGGCAGGGTCGGCGATGCAGTCGGCGAAGCGCTGCTCCTCGAAGGTGATGACCTCGCAGGCATCGAAAGCGGCTGGCGAGGACGAGGCGGTCGGCT
>NZ_QXFM01000044.1 GCF_003584015.1 Aurantiacibacter xanthus | reverse complement strand
GCGGCCATGCGCTCGGCCCGTTGCTCGCGGCGTTCGGCGCGGGCCTGCTGGCGCTTTTCGCGCTGGGCCATGACTTCGGCGAAGCTGAGCTGGCCGTTGCCGTCGGTATCGGCTTCGTTGAAGCGCTTGCGTTCGGCGGCCTCGCGGTCGGCGGCGGAAAGCTGGCCGTCGCCATTGACGTCGAGCCGGTCGAACATGGCGCTGGCGCGGGCCTCGGCCTGCGCGCGGGTTTGTGGAGCGCGCTCGGGCCCGCGATCCTGCGCCATGGCGGCACTTGCGGCGAGAGCGGCGGCGCTGGCGGCAATTGCCAGCGAGAGGGGGATCGTCTTCATTGTTCAAGAACTCCCGGTGGTTGGATCGGACAACAAGCCACGGCCCTGATGGGATGGGAGGATGGAGGGCTGCGCCTTGTTGTCCTTGCCCTTGATCTAGGCCTTCTATGTCGCAGGTTTATGCCCGCGAAGGCCAATTTTGTCGTCATTTGTCGCGCCTCGCGCTGCCGGTTCATGCAGCGGCCAGCATTGGGGCCGCTTGCCGTGACTGTTATCGCGCGCGGTGCTCGGTGCCCAACCCTGCGGTGATGAACAGCGCCCGCACGGGCTCGCGCACATCGGCGGTGTGCCACAGGCCCGCCGGATTGATCGCATAGTCGCCTGCCGCCAGCTCCGTGCGGGCAAGGGTGCCGTCGGACAGCTCCTGCACCAGCACCATCCGGCCTTCGAGGCACAGCACCAGTTCGTCGCCTGCGGGGTGCATTTCCCAGGAGGTCCAGTCCTCGGCGAAGGCATGGACCGCGACCAGCCGCCCCTTGGCACCGTCAGCCGCGCTGCGCCGGGCATAGTCCTCGTACCACTCCATGGCTCCGGCGCCCTGCGGGAACGCGGGCTGAACCAGCGCTCCGCTGCGGGCATCGAGATGAACCGGATGCTCGTCGAGGCGGCGGACGGTCATAGCGGCTGGCAGGCTTCGAGCAGCCAGTCACGCACGTCGCCGCTCAGCTGAGGCGCGATCACCTCCTCGACGCGGGCGTGATAATCGTTCCACCAGGCCACCTCGCTTTCGCTGAGCAGCGCAGGTTCGACCATCGACCGGTCAAGCGGGGCCAGCGTCAGTGTCTCGAAGCCGAGCCATTCGCCCTCGTCGGCGCCTGCGATTGTGCGCGGGGCCACCAGCACGAGGTTCTCGATGCGGATGCCGTATTCGCCGGCCTTGTAATAGCCCGGCTCGTTCGAGAGGATCATCCCTGCGAGCAGTTCCTGCTCGGCCCCGGCCTGCCCGCCCTTCGACTTGGCGATTCGCTGCGGTCCTTCGTGGACGGCAAGGAAAGCGCCGACGCCGTGGCCGGTGCCGTGGGCGTAATCGAGACCCGCCGACCACAGGAACTGCCGCGCGAGGCTGTCGAGCTGGCCGCCGGTGGTGCCTGCCGGGAAGGTCTGGGTGTCGAGCGCGATGTGGCCTTTCAGCACCCGCGTAAAGCGCTCGCGCACCTCCTGCGGCGGCGCGCCGGGGCCGATCCAGACGGTGCGGGTGATGTCGGTGGTCCCATCGGGATACTGCCCGCCCGAATCGACCAGATAGACGCTGCCCGGTTCGAGGCGGCGGTTGGTCTCCTCGTTCACCCGGTAGTGGGCGAGCGCGGCGTTCGGCCCGGCGGCGGAGATGGTGTCGAACGAGAGGTCGCGCAGGTCGCCGCATTCCTGGCGGAAGGTCAGCAGGCGGGCGGCGGCGGAAAGCTCGTCGATCTCGCCGTTCGGCCCCTCGACCGCGAGCCAGTGGAGGAAGCGCGTCACGGCCACCCCGTCGCGCGCCTGTGCGGCGCGGTGCCCGGCCTGTTCGGCTTCGTTCTTGATCGCCTTGGGCAACACGGCAGGATCCTGTGCCGCCACGACTTCGGCCCCGGCACTGTCGAGCGCATCGAAGATCGCCGCGACCGAGCGTTGCGGATCGGTGGCGACCTTTTTGCCCGCCAGCTCGCCCAGCGCCTCGGCAAACTCATCGCGCGGGCGCAGGCGAACGGCGTTGCCCAGCGCCGCGCCCACTTCGGCGGGCACTTTGTCGGGCGCGATGAACCAGTCGGCGGTGCCATCGGCGAACAGCGTGAGGTACGACAGGGCGACCGGCGTGTGCTCGACATCGCGTCCGCGCACGTTGAGCACCCAGGCGATCGAATCGAGCGCGCTGATGACCACCGCGTCGAGCCCCTCGCTCTTCAGCCATTCGGCGATCTCGCCGCGCTTGCTGGCGCTGGAGCGGCCGGCAAGGTCGTCGTCCTGCAGGAACACCAGGGCGGGCGAGGGCTCCGGCTGGTCGTCCCACACGGCGTCGATCGGGTTGCCCACCACCGGCACGGCATGGGCGCCCTTCTTCGCCAGCGCCGCTTCCAGCGCACGGGCAAAGCCGCGGGTGTGCAGCCAGCTGTCGTAGCCGATCTTTGCCCCGGCGGCGCTGTTGTCCGCCACCCATTTGGCCAGCGAATCGGCGGGCACCGACTTGTATTCGTAAAGCTTGGCCTCGACCTGATCGCGGACCTGAATGGTGTAGCGCCCGTCAACGAAAATCGCGGCCTTGTCGGCCAGCACGGCCACGCTGCCAACCGATCCGCCGAAGCCGGTGAGCCATTGCAGGCGCTGGGCATAGGCGCCGACATATTCCGACAGGTACTCGTCGCTGATCGGCAGAACAAAGCCATCGAGCCCGCGCGCGGCCAGTTCGCGGCGCAGGGCGGCAAGGCGGTTTTCGTGCAGGGGCATCAGCATGGCGTGTCTTTCCGTTCGACAAAGTCTCGGTTTGCCGGGGCAAAAGCAAACTAGGTTGCTGCCCGGCGGCTTTTCTCTAGGCACCCATCTGGGCCTTGTGGGCAGCGAGGGCAAGTTTGCTACCCCGGCAAAGTGGCCCGAAGCGACGCAAGGGAACGCATGACCAGTCTGACCCATCTCGAACGGCTCGAAGCCGAGAGCATCCATATCATGCGCGAGGTCGCCGCCGAGGCGGACAACCCCGTGATGCTCTATTCGATCGGCAAGGATTCGGCAGTGATGCTGCACCTTGCGAAGAAAGCCTTCTATCCCTCGCCGCCGCCGTTCCCCTTGCTGCATGTCGATACGACCTGGAAGTTCAAGGCCATGTACGAACTGCGCGAGAAAGCCGCGCAGGAGGCCGGGATGGAGCTTTTGGTCTATCACAATCCCGAGGCCGAGGCGCGCGGGATCAACCCGTTCCAGCACGGCCCGCTCCACACCGACATGTGGAAGACGGAAGGGTTGAAGCAGGCGCTCGACAAATACGGTTTCGACGTTGCTTTCGGCGGCGCGCGCCGCGACGAGGAAAAGAGCCGCGCCAAAGAGCGGGTGATGAGTTTTCGCACCTCGTCGCACGGGTGGGACCCGAAGAACCAGCGGCCCGAGCTGTGGAACCTCTACAATGCCCGCAAGAAGAAGGGCGAGGGCATCCGCTGCTTCCCGATCTCGAACTGGACCGAGCTGGATATCTGGCAGTACATCATGAAGGAGCAGATCGAGATCGTTCCGCTCTACTTCGCCGAGGAACGGCCCACCTACGAATATGAAGGCGGTCTGTTCATGGCCGACGACCTTGAGCGGCTCGAACAGGCGATGGGCAAGCTGCCCGAGATCACCATGAAGTCGATCCGCTTCCGCACGCTCGGCTGCTTCCCGCTCACCGGGGCGGTCGAGAGCACCGCCAAGACGCTCGCCGACGTGGTGCAGGAGACGCTGCTCACCACCACCAGCGAGCGGCAGGGCCGCGTGATCGACAAGGATGGCGGTGACGCCTCGATGGAGAAGAAGAAGCAGGAGGGCTATTTCTGATGTCGGCCCGCCGCATTCCCACCCCCGTCCGTGCTGAGCTTGTCGAAGCACGCCGCGCCATTGCCCTTCGACAGGCTCAGGGCGAGCGGAGTTTGTAAGATGACCACCGAACCGATTTACAAGACCGACGCCCTCATCGCCGAGGACATCGACGCCTATCTCGAACAGCACCAGCACAAGACGATGTTGCGCTTCATCACCTGCGGCAGCGTGGATGATGGCAAGTCGACGCTGATCGGGCGGCTGCTCTACGATTCGAAGATGATCTTCGAGGACCAGCTCGACGCGCTGGCCAACGATTCGAAAAAGGTCGGCACGCAAGGGCAGGAGATCGACTTCGCGCTGCTGGTCGATGGCCTCGCCGCCGAGCGCGAGCAGGGCATCACCATCGACGTCGCCTATCGCTTCTTCAACACCGAGAAGCGCAAGTTCATCGTCGCCGACTGCCCCGGCCACGAACAATACACCCGCAACATGGTCACCGGCGCTTCGACCGCCGACCTCGCCGTGGTGATGATCGACGCGCGCAAGGGCGTGCTGGTGCAGACACGGCGGCACTCGTACCTGTGCAACCTGATCGGCATCAGGAACATCGTCCTCGCGGTCAACAAGATGGACCTCGTCGACTATTCGCAGGAAGTGTTCGACAAGATCGTGGCGGACTATGCGAAGTTCGCCGAGGAAATCGGCATCGAGAGCTTCACCGCCATGCCGATCTCGGGCTTCAAGGGCGACAACATCACGGTTGCCCCCAGCGAGAACACGCCGTGGTATGAAGGTCCGAGCCTGATCGAGCATCTCGAAACGGTCGAGGTGCTCAATGCGCAGGACGCGGAAAAGCCGTTCCGTATGCCGGTGCAGTGGGTCAACCGCCCCAATTTGGACTTCCGCGGCTTCTCCGGCCAGATCGCCACCGGCGCGGTGAAGCCGGGCGATGCGGTGCGCGTGCTGCCCTCGGGCAAGACCAGCCATGTGCGTTCGATCGTCACCTATGGCGGCGATCTCGACGAGGCGGTGGCGGGCCAGTCGGTCACGCTGACGCTGACCGACGAGATCGACTGTTCGCGCGGCAATGTGATCGCCGTCGCCGATAACCCGCCCGAGGTCGCCGACCAGTTCGAGGCCACCGTGGTCTGGATGGACGACGAGCCGCTGCTGCCGGGCCGCGGCTACTGGCTGAAGCTGGGCACGCAGACCGTCTCCGCTGCGATTGCCGAGCCGAAGTACGAGATCAACGTCAATACGCTGGAGCGTCTGGCGGCCAAGACGCTTGGCCTCAATGCGATTGGCGTGGCCGAGGTCACCACCGACAAGCCGCTGGTGTTCGAGCCCTATGCCGACAGCCGCACGCTGGGCGGGTTCATCCTGATCGACAAGGTCACCAACGCCACGGTTGCCGCCGGGATGCTGCATTTCTCGCTGCGCCGCAGCCAGAACGTCCACTGGCAGGCGGTCGACATCACCCGCGAGGAGCACGCGCGGCTCAAGAACCAGACGCCGAAGGTGCTGTGGTTCACCGGCCTTTCCGGCTCGGGCAAGTCGACCATCGCCAACGAGGTGGAAAAGCGGCTCAACCTGATGAACCGCCACACCTTCCTGCTCGATGGCGACAACATTCGCCATGGGCTGAACAAGGATCTGGGCTTTACCGACGCCGACCGGGTGGAGAATATCCGCCGCGTGGGCGAGGTCGCGCGGCTGATGACCGATGCCGGGCTGATCGTGCTCACCGCCTTCATCTCGCCGTTCCGCGCCGAGCGGCAGATGGTGCGCGACCTGCTGCCCGAAGGCGAGTTCGTCGAGATTTTCGTCGACACCCCGCTCGAAGTGGCCGAGGAACGCGATGTGAAGGGGCTCTACAAGAAGGCGCGTGAGGGCAAGTTGAAGAACTTTACCGGTATCGACAGCCCCTACGAAGCGCCCGAGAACGCCGAGATTCGCGTGAACACGGTGGAGATGACCCCGCAGGAAGCAGCGGCCTATATCATCGACCGGATCATGCCGCTCAAATAGGCGATGGAGGCCGTCCGCACCCTGCCCTGGATGAAGGACGGCCGCTGGATCGTGCCTCTGGGCATGGCGGTCTACTGCCTGCCTGCGCTGGTGGCCCTGTCGCAGAAGGACTGGAACACCGAGGCCGGATCGCTCACCCCGCTGATCCTGCTGCTGGGCCTGTGGACCACCGTCCAGACCATCGAGAACAACCGGCCGCTGTTCGGTGCGGGGCCGCTGCGGCCCGTATTGGGCGCTCTGGTTGCGGTCTCGCTCGGCTATCTGTTTGCGAGCGCCATCGGTGTCGTGCTGCTGATGGCGGTCTGCGCCTGGGCGGGCTGCGTGCTGGCGCTGTGGGCATGGCGGGGCGGGGCCATCGTCTGGGCCTGCCGGTTCCCGCTCGCCTTCCTCGGCCTGGCGGTGCCGCTGCCCTATTCGCTGTCGACGATGATGACCGAGCGGCTGCGCGCGCAGATGGCCGCCTCGGCGGTTGAGCTGGCCGATAGGCTGGGGCTCGATGTCGCCTATGACCGGACCAGCATCTTCGTGAACCAGTTTCGCCTCGCGCTGGAGGCGGCCTGCGCGGGGACCAGCTCCACCATCACGCTGGTCGCCTTCGTGCTGCTGTTCACCTACTGGTATCGCGGGCGCGACTGGCGGCGCACGCTGCTGTGCGTGGCGCTGGCGGTGCCGATTGCCTGGGGCGCGAACATCCTGCGCGTGGTGGTGCTGATCGTGGCGGTCGATCGCTTCGGTGCGCCGGTGCTCGATACGCTGATCCACCCGGTCGCGGGGCTGCTCAGTTTCTCCATCGCGCTCGGCCTGTTCCTTGCGGTGGACCGCGGCTTGCGCAGCGGCTTGCGGCTGATCGACGGGGTACGTCATGCCTGACCGGCGCACAGTGCTGCTGGGCGGATGCCTCGGCCTGTTCGGCGCGGCGGCGGGTGCGGTTCGGCTGCGGCCCGGCACCGATATCGGGTTCGACCCGGCCAGCGTGCTGCCGCAGCAGGTGGACGACTGGCGGGCGGTTGCGCCCGAGGAGGTGATTCTTCCTTCGCCCGATCAGCTCACCGACCGGGTCTATGACGAGATGGCGATCAAGGCCTTCGTTCACCCCGATCAGCCCCCGATCACGCTGGTGATGGCCTATGGCCGGAGGCAGGACTACACCTTCCAGCTGCACCGCCCCGAGATCTGCTACGTGGCCTCCGGCTTCGAGGTGCTCGACGTGCAGGAGCAAGACCTGCCGATTGCCGCAAGCCCGGTGCCCGGCAACATCATGCTGGCGGAGCGGGGGAGCCGGCGCGAAGCGGTGCTCTACTGGACGCGAATCGGCGAGGTCTTCGCGCAATCGCTGTGGGAGCAACGGCTGGCCGTGGCGCGAGGCGTCTCGCGCTGGCGGGTCGACGAGGGTGTGCTGCTGCGGCTCTCGATGCCCGCCACTGGCTACGATTCGGCGATCCCGGTCCTGTCGGACTTTGCGCGGCGGCTGATCGCATTGTCCGGCCCGCGCGGGCGGCAGGTCTTGCTCGGGCAGACCTAGGCGCTGCGAAAAGGCTGCAACCGCACCACGAAATAGATCGCGGTCACGATCAGCAAGGCGATGGCGGCGGCGTCATAGCCTTCGTTGCCCAGCCAGTTGCCGCCCGCGCAGCCGATGGCGCAAAGAACGTAATCGAAGGTATTGTCTTTCCACGGCGGCCGCTTCACCGACCGCTGAAGGTAGACGAAGGCGACAAAAACGAAGATGCCGACGGACACGAAATCGTAAATCGTCTTCATGGGGGCAGAATGCGGCTGGATCGAACCATTTGCAAGCAGGCGAGCCACTGGCTTGCCGCACCATTGCTGGCGCTGGTGGCCTCTTGCGGTCCGCCCGAGGTCGATGGACAGGTGCTGGCAAGCGTCGATGGCGAACCGATCACGCAGGCGGAGCTGAGCCACGAATACGACCTCGGCAACCGGCCCGATGCCGAGGAGGGCCGCGCCGCCGCGAACGACGCGCTCGAGCAACTGGTCGACCGCAAGCTGCTGGCGCAACTGGCGCTGGAGCGCGGGCTCGATCTCGATGCGGATTTCCATTTTGCCGAGCGCCGCGCCCGCGAAGAGCTGCTGGTCGATGCGCTGCGGCGCAGTCTGGCCGACAAGTTCGACCATGTGCCCGACGCCGAGGTCGAGCAGTTCCTCGCGAACAACGGCCACCTGCTCGGCGAGCGGCGCCTGCTGACCCTGCGTTCGCCCGACGATGATCGCACGCTGGTGGTCGATACCGCGCGACTCGAACGGCGGCCCGATTGGCTCGAAACGGTGGTGCCGGGGCGCGATCTGATGCTTGAAGGCAGAAAATGGACTGTCCTGGCCGTGGACAGGATCAATTCTTCTCGTCCGACTCAGAGAAATTTTGCTAGGCAGTTGCTAGTAAAAGAAAAGGTTGAGGCAGAAATACAGCGGACTCTGAAGGAAATGCGCCAGGACGGCCCGATTCGATACCAGCAGGGCTGGGGGCCGAGCGCGCGCAACAGCGCAGCCATTTCCGATCAGACACCTTGAGTTTCGGCTTTCGGAGGCGATTCGATTTCACAGGACAAAACTTCGCGGGGCAAGGCCTACGTCCGGACCGGGATCATCGGCCTGATCGGTGTCGTCTGGGCGGCGATCGTCCTGACCTTTCTGACCTGGCAGCTGGTCGAGTATCGCGGGCTCGTATCGCGGCTGATCGAATGGCAGTTTGCGCGCTTCGACGCGAGCTGGCCGATTGTGACGCTGACGGTGCTCACCCTGCTGCTGACCGCGCCGATCACGCTCACCCTGCTGTACCGGATGCGCAAGGCGCGCTCGAATCCGGCGCTCACCACCTACGAGGCGGCGCTCCATCGCAGCCTGATGATGCGGCGCTATCTCGGCTGGATCGCTGCCGGCCTTGCCGTTTGTGGGGTGGCGGTGGCTTCGTTGTCGCTGACCATTGGCGGGGTGCGGGAAAAGCCGCTGCCGATCACGCTTGCGGACCTGCGCTCGGGCAAGAAGATCGAAGGCCGCGTGACGATGGACAGCACGCTCGAATATGGCAGGATCGGTTTCTTCGAGGATCGCCTGCTGTTTTCCGGCAGGACGCTGTGGGTCGCCCCGGTGCTCGACCCGGCGAGCGATAATGCGATCACCCTGTTCGTCGAAATCAACCGACGAGAGGCCGGCCCGCCGGAGCGGCGGCGCATCGAGGGCGTGTTGCGCCATGCCGCCGCGCGCGGCGAGCTGCGGACGCTCTATCGCAACGCGGGCTACCGTGTGCACGAGCCGACCTATGTGCTGTTTGCCGACATGGCTTCGGCCCGCTCGCCCTATTTGCGGGCGGCGATCGATCTGCTGGTCGCGGCGATTGTTTTTCTGATCTTTTTCGGCGTTCAGCATCGCCGTACTATCCTGCTGAAACAGCGCCATGATTCCGAGCAGGCGACGGACGAACCCGAGAAACGCGGCCATTACAGCGGTTAAAATCGCCTTAGCGGGCGCAAAAGCAGGGATTTGTTAACCATTTGGTCATAGTCTCGAACGCATGACGAATGCGCTCGCCCCGCTCTCGATCTTATTGTCCTTTGTGATGGGCATGGTGGCGCTTGACGATACGCCCAAGGCGCTGTTCGCGCCCGGCCAGCATGGCGAACCGGTTGCTGCCTCGGCAAAGGGCACCGAACCCGCAGCGAGAAGCCAGCCGATTACCATCGCCTCCAAGCCGCCGGGTGCGCGCTTCTTCTTCCTCGATGCCGAGGTCAACGGGGTGCAGACCCGCTTTCTCGTCGATACCGGCGCGACCACCACGGTGCTGCGCCAGTCCGACGCGGCGCTGGCCGCTGTTGCTGTCGACGGCACCACCCGGCTGCACACCGCCAATGGGAAGCTGCCTGTCGAGCGCGCTTCTATCGCCACTCTGACGGTGAGCGGGATTGTCCTGGCGGACGTTCAGGCGGTCGTCGCCGATGATCGCCTGCCGCACTCGCTGATCGGGCTGGATACGCTGGAGCGCATGGGCCGGATCGTTATCGATGGTTCATCGATAGCGGTGCTGTGATCCTCACCCAAGCTGCGACTTAGCAGGTCGCCACGGTTTCCCGATTTGCATGGCCTCGGCGAATGGCCGATCCGAGCGTGAAGACCGCGATAATCATCATCAGCCAGCTGGCAGGTTCGGGAACAGCCGGTACGACCGGGCCGGGCGTGCCGCCGCTGCTGCTCCCGCCGCTGCTGCTTCCACCGCTGCTGCTGCCGCCCGACGATGTCGGCGTGGATACAAAGCCGATCGGGGTTGGGGCGAAGCCGCCGCTGGTCCCGAAAGCAGGCAGGCCAGGCGAGCCCGCGCCGACCGGGCCGGACGCCAATGCAGGGCCGG
>NZ_QXFM01000043.1 GCF_003584015.1 Aurantiacibacter xanthus | reverse complement strand
GGCGCGTCCGAACGCAGCACCAGTCCGCCATCGAGGCCGGGCAGGGCGACCGCGCCGATGGCCGGAACGCCATCGATCGCCAGCGCCACATGCACGGCCCAGTCAGAGCGCGCCTCACCATATTCGCGCGTGCCGTCGACCGGATCGACGATCCATACGCGCGATTTCGTGAGGCGCTCGGCGGTGTCCTTGCATTCTTCCGACAGCAGGCCATCGTCGGGGCGCTGGTGGCGCAGGGCATGGACGAGGAACTGGTTGGCGGTCTCGTCGCCGGCCTTGCCCAGCGCCTTGCCTGCGAACATCCCGCTATCGCGCACTTCGAGCAGGATCCTGCCCGCGTACTGCGCCAGATGGGCGGCCAGCTCTGCGTCTGACATGGTTGTCATACTTGGAAATCCGCCCCCTGTTGCTGCACCGCCTGAGCACATTCCCGCGCATTGTCGGCTGCGCGGCAGTCATACAAGGAGCCTTTCCTATCGGCCCTGTTATCTGGGGTATCAGGCCGCGACGGGCTCACTGCCCCGCGCCAATGACCGCCTCGGCTTCGATTTCGCACTTCCATGCCGGATCGTAGAGCGCGCTGATCGCCACCAGCGTGCCGGTGGGGCGGGCATGGCGAAGCGCGCGGCTGAAGGCGGCGGTGACGGCGTCGGCATCCTTGATATCGGTGACGAACATGCGCACGCGCACCACATCGCCCGACTGGCCGCCCAGCTCGGCGACATAGCCGAGGATCATCTCGAAGCAGCGTTCCGCCTGCCGTCCCGCATCGGGCGAGACGCTGCCGTCTTCCTCGACCCCGACGGTGCCCGACACGATGATCCGCTCACCCACGCGGATGGCGCGGGTAAACCCGGCCTGCTCCTCGAACGGCGAGAGCGGCGCGATGCGCGGGCGACCGTCGTTCGGGTCAGCCACAGGAGATCTTCACAACCTTGCGCCCGTCGTTCCAGACGACGGTGACCCGGTCGAGCCGGTAGTCCTCGGTGACGGGATCGCCCTCGTGCACCGGGCGCAGGATCGTCGAGCCGGTCAGCTCCTGCACCTTCGCGCCGAGCGCTTCGGTATAGGGTTCGCCCAGAAGCGACTGGGCCGGGGCCGCATCGCACTGGCCGGGCTGTTCGGGGACGGAGGTGCAGGCCGCCAGCAGGGGCAGGGCAACGAGAGTAAGGGTGTGTGCTCGCATAGGTCCTCAGGATAACAGAGCCAATCCGCGCGCGCCAGCCACGCTGAACGGCACACCATATTGCCAGCGGTCACCGGCAGGCGTAAGAAGAGTGAAAGTACTTAGCAAGCTATCTATTGCTTGCCGGAGAGCAATCGGAGAGAAATCATGCCGCTGACTGTCAAACCCATCCTGCCCGCTTTCGGGGCCGAGTGTTCGGGGCTGGACCTGACCCGGCCGCTGTCTGCCGATGAGCTGAAGCAGATCACCGATGCGATGGACACTTACGGCGTCACCCTGTGGCGCAACACCGGCATGGACGATGCGCAGCATGTCGCGTTCAGCCGCAATTTCGGCTATCTCGAACGCGTCCCCAAGCGCCCTGAGGGGCAGCGGATGCGGTTGCCCTTTCGCGAGCTGTTCGATGCCTCGAACCTCGATTTGGACGGCAATATCACGCGCGATCCGGCGGCGATCGAATATCGCAAGGGCGACCGGCTCTGGCACACCGACACCGCCTTCCTGACCCAGCGGACCTCCTATTCGCTGCTGATGGCGCGTCAGGTGCCGAAGGAGGGCGGGCAGACATGGTTCGCCGATACGCGCCAGGCCTATGCCGATCTGCCGGAAGAGACCAAGCAGCTGCTCGAAGGCAAGGTCGGCATCAACTCGCTGTGGTGGAGCCGCAAGCAGGCCGGTGCCGATATTTCCGAGGAGGAGATCGACGAGCGCTTCAAGGCCGAGCACCCGCTGGTCCACGTTCACCGCGGCTCGGGCCGCAAGGCGCTGTTTATCGCCGCGCACACGATGGACGTGAAGGGGATGGACAAGCAGGAGGGCCGCGCGCTGATCAAGCAGCTGATCGAGCACTGCACCCAGCCGCAATATGTGTTCAAGGTCGATTGGAACGTGGGCGACATGGTGATCTGGGACAACCTGTGCACCATGCATCGCGGCGGCGATTTCGATGCCGCCAACGAAAAGCGCGACATGCGCCGCACCACCGTGCGCGAAGGGACCGAGCCGCACACGATGGACACGGGCGACGATCCCTATACCGAGCTGTTCTCGAAATCGCCCAAGACGGTGGACATCAACAAGGCGCGCGACGCGGGGCGCTAGACACGGCCAAGGCACAGCAAAAAGGCCCGGCCCTCGTGTGAGGACCGGGCCATTTTGTTTGTCAGCGGCTGGCTGCGATCAGAAGATGCGGCAGGCCGTCTGCGCCGGAGCGGCGAGCTGCTTTTCCAGTTCGTCGTCGAGCTTGAGCAGCGTCAGCGAAGCGCCGGCCATCTCGATGGCGGTGCAATACTCGCCGACATAGTTGCGCGCGATGGTCAGGCCGCGATCGGCGCAGAGCTGGGCGGCCTTGTTGTAGAGCACATAGAGTTCGGCGGGCGGGGTGCCGCCAAGGCCGTTGATCATCAGCGCCACGCGGTCGCCCGAGTTGAACGGCAGGTCGTCGGCTACGGCATCGAACAGGATCTTGGCGATCGCATCGGCAGGCTGGATCTTGGCACGTTCGCGGCCCGGCTCGCCGTGGATGCCGACGCCGATTTCCATCTCGTCGTCACCGATGTCGAAGATCACGTCGCCCTTGGCCGGCGGGATGCAGCTGGTGAGTGCAACGCCCATGGTGCGAACGTTGGCGTTCACCTTCTCGGCAACGGCGACGACCTCTTCGAGGCTCGCGCCGGCTTCGGCGGCGGCACCGCAGGCCTTCATCACGAAGAAGTTGCCCGCCACGCCGCGACGGCCAACGGTGTAGAGGCTGTCCTGCACGGCCACGTCATCGTTGATGTGGAACTGCACGACCTTGATGCCCTCGGCCTCGGCCATTTCGCTGGCCATGTCCCAGGCCATGCGGTCGCCCTGGTAGTTGTTGACCAGCACCAGCACGCCCGCATCGGTGGCGACCGACTTGATCGTCTCGTAGCAGGCATCGACCGGCGGCGCGGCGAAGACCGGGCCCTGACAGGCGGCGGTCAGCATGCCGGGGCCCACGGCCATGACGTGCGCCGGTTCGTGGCCCGAGCCCGAACCCTGCACGATGGCGACCTTGCTGGCGTCGACACTCTTGCGCTTGATCAGCTGGAACTCGGGCACGGCTTCGAGCAGGTCACCATTGGCGGCGATCACGCCCGCCATGAACTCGGGCACGAAATTGGCCGGATCGTTGACGAATTTCTTCATTGGTCTCTCTCCCGTTTGGAAAATCAGCGGTTCAGTTCGGCGGCCTGCGGCGCGTAATCGATGCCGTAGTGCTTGCACCAGTCGTAGAGGATCGTGGCAATGCCGACGATGCCCGGATCGGGCGTGTTGGCGCTGCGCTCGCCAACCTGCGAGGCGCGGCCGCGGTGGGCGACCAGCGTGCGGGTCTCGTCGATGGCCTTGTCGGCCTCGGCGGTGACAGCGGCCAGCACGGCGCCAAGGTCGGAGCCGTCCATTTCCTGCATTGTCTCGTGGATCGGGATCAGCGCATCGAGCAGCGTCTTGTCGCCGCGCTTGGCCCCGCCGCGCGCCATGATACCCTCCAGCGCCGCGCCGACCATCTCGGTAAGCTTGGCGTAGCTGACCTCGGTCTCGCCCTTCGAGGCCATCCCGGCCTTCATGAAGCCCGTGCCCCAGATCGGACCCGACGACCCGCCGACATGCTTCGAACAGACCATCGCGATCTTGAGCAGCAAGGCACCCACGGCGCTGCGGTCGGCGGTGGGCAGTTCGGCCTTGATGACCTTGAACCCGGTGGCCAGCGAGGTGCCGAAATCACCGTCGCCGGCAAGGCCATCGAGATCGGAGAAGTACTTTTCGTTGCGGATCACGGTGTCGCAGGTGACGTCGATCGCCCCGGCGATCTGGTCGATGGTAAGCGTAGTCATTCAATCCTCCCCGGTGGGTCGCGTCAGGCGGTTGCCGCCTCGTTGAGCGCGTTCAGGTCTGCCAAAGTGATGATAATGGGATCGTCGCCCAGTTCGGGCACCACGCGCGCCGCCTCGGAGAAGTCTTCCTCCCTGGTATAGGTGCTGGTGGTGATGAGCGTCGGGATGCCCGCGCCACTGGCGGCAAGCAGGCCGTTGCGGCTGTCTTCCACCACTACGCAGGCGCTGGCGGGCAGGCCGAGCGTTTCGAGCGCGAGATTGTAGATCTCGGGATCGGGCTTCTTTTTGGCTACGACATCGCCCGCATGGACGAACTCGAAAGCCGCTTTCCGCTCCGCCCCGAACAGGTCGAGCACCGCATCGATGAACCTGGCGTTCGAGGTGGTGCAGACGCCCAGCCGCACACCCGCCGCGCGCGCCTCGTCGATGATCCGCAACACGCCGGGGCGGACCGGCAGTTCGGTCACGATCTCGGAGGTGATGCGGGTCTTTTCCTTGTGCAGCGCGAGGATCAGCTCCTGCTGCCCACCGAACCTGGCGACCTGATCCTCAGGCCAGCCGAATTCGTTGAAATAGACGGTCATCCGCTCCTTGCCGCCAGCGGTCAGCAGCAGCCGGGCATAAAGCTCGACGCTCCATTCCGCGTCGATGCCGAACTCGGCGAAGGCGCGGTTGAAGCCGACGCGGTGCGCATCGCGTTCGGTATCGACCAGAACGCCGTCGCAATCGAAAATCAGCGCCTTGATCATCAGGCGTTCTCACGCAGCGTGGCGAGGAAGGCCGCGCCCTGATCCTTGCCGCCGAACTTCTCGATGAAGCCCGCGAACATGGCCTTGCAGGCCTGATACTGGGCGTCGATCACGCGCAGCGGCTCGTAGTCGTTGGGCTTGGCCTTGCGGTAGTCGTCCACGCTGTCGATGAAGACGTGCTTCAGGTTGGTCGAGATGTTCACCTTGGCCGCGCCGCGGGCGATGGCCTTGGCGAAGGTCTCGTCCGAAAGGCCGGTGCCGCCGTGCAGCGCCATCGGGGTGCGGGTGGCCCTGTTGATCGCCTCGATGCGGTCGAAATCGACCACTGGGTCGCCCTTGTAATAGCCATGCGCGGTGCCCACGGCGCAGGCGAAGGCGCTGAGGTCGAGCGCGTCGCAGAAGGTCTTGGCGTCGACCGGGTCGGTCAGCACAGAGTCGGCTTCGTCGACCACCATATCGTCTTCCACGCCCATGATCTGGCCGAGTTCGGCTTCCATCCCGACGTTATACTTCTCGGCGATTGCGCGGACCTGCTTCGACATCGCGAGGTTTTCCTCGAACGGGAATTCCGAGGCGTCGATCATGATCGAGGTCCAGCCGCTGGCGGCGCACTTCTCGATCATGTCGAGGTTCTTGCAGTGATCGAGGTGCAGCACGACCGGGACCGGCGAGTTTTCCGCGCAGGTGCGCACCCAGCTGACGATCTCTTCGTGGCTGTAATAGTCGATGGTCTTCGAGCTGGTCTGGCAGATGACCGGGGCGTTGAGGCCCTCGGCGGCTTTCACCATGGCCTTGGTCGAGTTGTAGTCGACCAGGTTGAACGCGGCGACGGCATAGCCGTTGTCCATTGCGTGGCGGAGCAGCGGCTTCATGTTGACTAGTGGCATGGGAGGGCCCCCTCGTTGAATATGTCTGCGGGGGTTGCGGCCCCCTTCGAATCGGTTCCATAGCGACCCATCGCCTGCCTAACCAGCCGTGTTTGCATGCTGAAGGCAGCTTCGAGATTGAAAAAGTCCGAAATGCGAGAGGCGCTGTGCCAGCTCGGGGCACTCCGGCCCGCCGCATATGCGATGGCCTGCGGTTCTAGGGTTCGTCCGGCCAATGCTCGCAGGCATCGGCGGTCGTCGGGACGCCGTGGCGCTTGCGCACGATGTCGAAAGCGATGGCTTTCACGATGGCCACGCCCATCAGGGCAACGACCAGCGAGAACGGCAGTGCGCCGATAATCATGGTGGTGCGAATGGCGTCGATCCCGCCGATGATCAGCATCGAGCCGACCATGACCGCCAGCGCAAAGCCCCAGAACAGGATATGGCGCCGGCGTTGGCCATCGGTTTCGCCCGCGCCGTTGATCGTGTTCACGATCAGGATCGCGCTGTCGGTGCTGGTGATGAGGTAGGTCATCAGCAGGATCACCACGAGGCCGGAGACAATGGCCGCCACACCCGGATCGAGCAGGACGTTGAGTGTGGCATAGAGCTGATCGGAAATCGGCGCGGCCAGGATCGTGCCCTGCGCCTGTCCGCCAAGCTCCAGCTCGATGGCCGTGCCGCCGACCAGTATCATCCAGACGAAGCACATAAGCGAAGGCACGATCATCACGCCCAGCACATATTCGCGCACCGTCCGCCCGCGCGAGATGCGCGCGATGAACATGCCGACAAAGGGGGCAAAGGCGATCCACCAGGCCCAGTAGAAGACGCTCCAGTCAAGTTGCCAGCGCACCAGCGCCTCGCCGATCGCGGTTCCGTCGGAGGGGAACAGCGTCAGGGCCGTGCGCGGAAGGCTGAGCAGATAGTCGACAATCGTCACGCCCAGCAGTTCGAGCCCCGCCAGCCCCACGCCGACCACCGCAAACAGGGCCAGCAGCGCCAGCGACAGACCCAGATTGATGTTCGACAGCCACTTGATGCCCTTGCCCACGCCCGACAGCGCGCTGAGCGTGGAGGCCCCGACCAGCAGGACCAGCGAGGCGATAATGGCCGTGGGTGTCGACTTGCCGCTGGCATCAAGCAGCCAGTCGCCCAGACCCAGCCGGCTGAGGCCCGCGACGAACTGCTCGACGCCGAGCCCCATCGTCACCGCCACGCCAAGGATCGTCGCCACGACCGCCACGATATCGACGATGTGCCCGATGCCGCCCTCCATCGTCTTGCCGAACAGCGGGGCGAGGGCAGAGCGGATCGTCAGCGGCAGATTGCGCCGGTAGGCCACATAGCCGATGGCGAGGCCCACCAGCCCGTAGCAGCCCCAGGCCGCCAGCCCCCAGTGGAGGAAGGTGTAGACATAGGCGGGCCGCACCGCTTCGGGCGACGCAGCGGCCACCGTGCCGCGGATGATGTCCGGGTTGTTCTGGAAGTGGGCGAGTGGCTCGCCGGTCGAATAGGTCAGCATGCCGATGCCGATGCCTGCGCCAAACAGCATGGCAAACCAGCTGAAGAAACCGAACTCGGGCTTTTCGCCCGGATTGCCGATGCGCAGGGAACCGGCCTGCGGGATGAGTGCGAGAAGAAGGCAGGTGGTCATCAGCGCGGCGACGAGAAAGACGTACCAGCCAGAGAAGTTCGCGACGATCGAAGAGTTGACGACGGTGAGCGTCTCGTTGGCGGAAACCGGGAAGAAGATTGCCCACATGATGATCAGCGAGACGATGATCTTCGAGGGGATCGTTACCTCGCGGCTGAAGCCGTCGTAAAAGCCGCGATCGTGGGTGTTGATCTCCAGTTCCACCAGGGGAGGAGAAATGGGTGTTTCGTTGGTTTCCGGCATCTGTACCCGTCTTGCGGTCGCACAGTAAGCGCACGGCTTCATGCACTTGGCGACGTCGTTGTCAGTCTCGGTTGAGAAGCTTCAAGCATAGGGGGAAGCGGCCCGAATGCAAATTTGGGCCGGATCGGGGCCATCCGTCAGCCGGTTTTGTCGCACAATCTCCTCCTGTGCGGCAAAGCCATGATTGATCCGGCCGAAAAAGCAGGCTAGGCGGCGGTCATCGCAAGCGAAATGTTGGAAGGGTCGCCGTCGCATCCTGGAAAATCCAACCAATTCAGCGTGTTGCGGGTGTAGCTCAATGGTAGAGCAGCAGCTTCCCAAGCTGACGACGAGGGTTCGATTCCCTTCACCCGCTCCAGCTCACCTGCTTTTCAGCGACATCCGCAGCAGCGCATAGCCGCTCAGCGCCGCCACCAGCGAGCCCGACAGCACGCCCAGCTTCACCGCATCGACCTGTGCCGGATCGGCAAAGGCGAGGTTGCCGATGAACAGGCTCATCGTGAAGCCGATCGCCGCCAGCAGCGACACCGCATGCACCTGCCGCCAGCCGACGTTCTCCGGCAGGCTCGCCAGCTTCAGCTTCACCGCCACGAAGGCCAGGCCGAAAATCCCCACCTGCTTGCCGATCAGCAGACCCAGCGCAATGCCCAGCGGCAGCGGTGCGAGCAGGTCGGCAGGCGACAGGCCCACAAGGCTCACGCCCGCATTGGCAAAGCCGAAAATCGGGATCACCAGGAAGGCCACCCAGGGGTGCAGGCCATGCTCCATGTGCTCAAGCGGGGCCGAGCCGTCACGCGCGGTGAGCGGGATGGTCATGGCCGCAGCCACGCCTGCCAGCGTCGCATGGACGCCCGACTTCAGCACGAAGACCCACAGCACCACGGTCAGGATCACATAGGGGATCGACGAGCCGATCCGCAGCCGGTTGAGCGCGATCAGGCCCGCCAGCGCCGCTGCGCCGCCCGCCAGCATGCCGGTGTCGATGGTGCCCGAATAGAACAGCGCGATGATGGTGATGGCGCCGATATCGTCGATCACCGCGATTGCCAGCAGCAGCGCCTTCAGCGCAATGGGCACGCGCGGGCCGAGCAGCGACAGCACGCCGAGCGCAAAGGCGATGTCGGTCGCGGCGGGGATTGCCCAGCCCGAGGCGTTCTCGGGCGAGCCGGAGTTGAGCGCAAGGAACACCAGCGCCGGAACGGCCATGCCGCCGATGGCCGCGAACAGCGGCAGCGACGCCTTGTTCCAGCTCGACAGCTGCCCCTGCACCACCTCGCGCTTCACTTCGAGGCCGACGAGGAAAAAGAACACCGCCATCAGGCCGTCGTTGATCCACAGCAAGAGCGGCTTGGCGATGGCGAAGCTGCCCACCGTCACGGCGACGGGCAGGTCCAGCGTGCCGAAATAGGTGCCGGCCGCCGCGCTGTTGGCCGCGACGAGCGCGAACAGGGCCGATGCGATAAGGACGATACCGCCTGCGCTCTCCTGCTTGAGGAAATCGCGCAGGGCTACGGTTGCGCGCGCCAGCATCGCTTAGCCCGCCTGCATCTGCGGCGCGGCAACAGCAGGTGTGGACAGGCGCGCCATCGCGCGGGTCAGGGCATTCCTGATCCGCAGGCGCAGCATCCGCAGATGCAGCAGGGCAAAGCCATCGGGCCGCTTGCGCTGCTGCTCCAGCGAGAGGCGCTCTTCCACGCGCTGGAGGTATTCGTTCAACTTGTAGATGCGGGCCTTCATGTCGTGTCTCCCAGGGTGTGTGGTCAGCAGAGGGATGGTTTATCGGACGGCCTCGCACAGGCGGGGGGCGAGAGGGGGCAGGCCAGGTCCCGTACAGGGCCGTCCGATGCGGTCCGACATCACAAGCGTCAGGAAGGCGCTTGCCAGAGGGGCCCGGTCCGCGTGACAACAATGGTTCTGCCTCCGTTTGGTTTCAATTGGATGGCGCTGGCATTGCGTCGGTCATGACCGGGGCATTTGTGGGGCTGGCTGGCCCATCTCTCTGAAAAATCGGTAGTTTTATCGAGAGAATGGATCGGTTAATCCGCTCTGATAGAGAGAAGCTATCGTGTGGCGGCGGCTTGGCCTATCGTCCGTCGGAGACCTGGGCTCTTAACAACGAAGGGCGCAGGATTACCCTACGCCCTTGCCATCATGCGCACTGATCGGGTCAGGCGGACAGCTGTGCGATGCGATCCTTCAGCAGCAGCCGCTCGCGTTTGAGGTGCGTCAGGTCGCCCTGCCGTGCGAGCGCCTTGGTGGTATCGATCAGGCGATCGAGCGTGCGATGCCGCTTGCGCAGGGTTTCAAGGTGCGTGTCTGCCATCGTTTCTCTCCTTGTGTTGCCTGATGGCAAGCTGGGTATTCCGGCGCATCGATGCCAATCGAAGTGACAAGGGCGTTTCAATAGGGCTAGGCTATCAGTGCCATGCCAACGCTTCGCCAGTTCGAATATCTCGTCGCGCTTGCCGATCACGGCCATTTCGGCCGCGCCGCTGCTGCACTCCACGTGGCGCAGCCGACGCTCAGCCAGCAGCTCAGGCAACTGGAGGAGCGGCTGGGGGCGGTGCTGGTCGACCGCCGCTCCAGCGGCATTGCGCTGACCCCGATCGGGCGCGACGTGGTGGGCAAGGTCCGCGCGATTCTGGCCGAGGTGCAGGACGTAAAGCGCATCGCCGCGCGCAGTGCCGAGCGCATGGCGGGCACTTTCCGCCTCGGCGTCACGCCCACGCTTGGGCCCTATCTGCTGCCCGAGGTGATCGCCCGGCTCCATCGCGAATACCCCGATATGAAGCTGCACATCCGCGATGGCATTCCCGATGAACAGGTGCAGCACCTGCGCAACGGCGCGCTCGACCTGCTGCTGACGCCGCTGCCGGTGGCGGGCGACGACATCGAGATCGAGCCGTTGTTCCGCGAGCCGCTGAGCGTGGTCGCCCCTCCCGATCACCCGCTTGCGGCCAAAGTGGCGGTGCAGCAGTCCGAACTGGCCGGAGAGCGCTTCCTCAGCCTTGACCCGCGCCACCATTACCATCGGCAGGTGCGCGATATTTGCGACGGGTTCGGGGCCGTGGTGCTCAAGGATTACGAGGGTATCAGCCTCGATTCGGTGCGGCAGATGGTGGCCTCGGGAATCGCGCTGGCCTTGCTGCCCGAACTCTATCTGCGCTCCGAGGCGGGGGGCGAGCGCTCGATCGTGCGGCTCGATGTGATCGACTGGGCGGCCTATCGCTCGATCGGGCTGATCTGGCGGCGCAGTTCGCCTGCGGCCGAGATGTTCCGCGTGGTTGCCGCCGCCATCGGCGACGCCGCGCGCGAAGCGATGACAAGGCCGCTCGGGTGAGCAGCGATCGCGTCTGGCTCACCTTGGCCGGGGCGGCTATGAGCCGGGCGCAATGTCGGCCTTTTTCCTCGCCTTTCTGACCACCGCGCTGGTGATCGCCAGCGGGCGCGATGCGCTGTTCGTGGCGCGGTTGTCGCAGGCGCTTGGCCGCGCGCCGGGGCTCCATGTCGCGATTGCGCTGGCGGCGGCGGCC
>NZ_QXFM01000042.1 GCF_003584015.1 Aurantiacibacter xanthus | reverse complement strand
GCGCGCGCGAAGCAGCAGGCAGGGCGCAAGGGCCTTCCTGCCGCGCTCGACCGGGTCTCGGCCAAGCCGGGTTACGAACGCGCGCTCGCCGCCGTGCTGGGGCGCGATGCCAAGGCCCCGCTCGGCGCGCCCGAAGGCAAGGTGGAGGGGCGGTTCTGGGGTGGGTCGCAGGCACCTGCCGCGCTCGCCACATCGCTGGTCCATCACCTCGGCGAAGTGCCCGAGCAGCTCACCGCGCGGCTCGCGCTGGTGCACTTTGCCGAGAACGACGATGGCCGCGCGCTGGCACCCGGCGAATGGCTGGTCACCCGCGACGGAGCGCTGCGTCGGTGGGACGGCTTTGTCGCGCGCGGCGAAGGGGCCGCCGAAGCCGCGAGGCTGGAGGCGGACAACCGCTTTGCCGAACTCGATGCTCAGGTGCCCACGCTGCGCAACGCGGCGGAACGGGCCGAAGCCGCGCAGGCCGAGACGCAGGAGGCCTTGGCAACGCTGCAACGCGAACTGGTGGCGATGGAGCGCACAGTTAACGAGGCCGCCGAGGCCGAACGCTCGGCCCTGCGCGCGCAGGATCAAGCCGAGGCACGGCGCGAGCGGCTTGCCGCCCGGCGCGCAGAACTGGCCGAGGCGGGGGACGACCTGTCCGCACGCGTAACTCAGGCCGAAGCCGAGGTCGCCGCAGCGCAGGACAAGCTCAGCCAGTTGCCCGACCCCGCCG
>NZ_QXFM01000041.1 GCF_003584015.1 Aurantiacibacter xanthus | reverse complement strand
GTGGCGGCGGGCGCAGTGGCGCGGCTGGTGGTGCCGGAAGTGCGCATCGTCGCCTATGTCTGCGAGATCGGCGGCGACGCCATCGACCGGGCGAAGATCGACTTCGATGAGATCGCCAACAACCCGTTCTTCTGCCCCGACCCTGAGGCCGCCAAGCGCTGGGAGGTGCTGGTGGACGATGCGCGCAAGGCCGGATCGTCGCTCGGCGCGGTGGTCGAGTGCGTGGCGCTGGGCGTTCCGGCGGGCTGGGGCGCACCGCTCTATGCCAAGCTCGACAGCGAACTGGCCGCCGCAATGATGAGCATCAATGCGGTGAAAGCGGTCGAAATCGGCGACGGCTTTGCCGCTGCACGCCTCACCGGCGAGGAAAACGCCGACGAAATGCGCCCCGGCGAAAACGGTCCAGAGTTTCTGGCCAACCACGCGGGCGGCATCGCGGGCGGTATTTCGACCGGCCAGCCGGTGGTGTGCCGGGTGGCGTTCAAGCCGACCAGTTCGATCCTCACCCCGCGCGCCTCGATCACCAGCGACGGCGAGGCAACTGAGGTGCGCACCAAGGGCCGCCATGACCCCTGCGTCGGCATTCGCGGGGCGCCGGTGGTCGAGGCGATGATGGCGCTGGTGCTGGCCGACCAGAAGCTGCTGCACCGGGGGCAGGTTGGTTGAGTTTCGCTCGCCCATCCGGGCGAGCGTCCTCGGTGCTGATCCCTCCGCTTCGCTGCGGGGCACCTGCGGGCAGCCGGTCGGCCTTGCGGTCGCGGTGCGACCGTTATCGCCTGGCGAAGCGAATCACCGGTAGCGGCTCATCTCCAGCAGCGCGCGCGAGAACTCGCTGAACCACGCGGTGCCGACAACCGCCTCGTGCACCATGCCCTGCGCGAAAATCCAGCCCGCGCCAAACAGCGACCAGCCGTTGATCCTCCCGCTGCTGCGCCATTCGTAGACCAGCAGCGCGCCGGCCATCGTCCACAAGGTGAGGTAAAGCCAGAAGGTCGGGATCGGATCGTCGAGCGCGAGCACGTTGAACCAGAACCGGTTCACTCCCGGCGGCAACACGGGCAGCATCGCAAAACATATCGCCTGCCGGTGGACCATGGGCCGCTGCCGGTTGCGGATCGCGGCGGTGAACAGCACGCCGAAGGCGATCACCGCCAGCACCCCGAGATAGAGCCCATCGGTGCCAGGATCGCGCCCCGCGTCCATCCCCGCGCGCGAGGCGACCAGCTGGATCAGCAGCCCGATCAGCAGCACCGCCGTGGCATGGGCAATGCCCCACATTCCCAGCGAGCGGTGCAGCTTCACATTGCCAGCGCAGACAAGGCTCGTCTGCGCGAGGAGCAGCAGCATCCAGCCAACGAACACCAGACCATGCAGATGCACAACCGGTGGCGCGGGCGGAAAGCGGCCCTGCAAGGCGGGCAACGCCGAGTGCAGCCCGAACCCGGCGAAGACGAAAAAGCACATCGCCAGCACCAGCCAGAAGTGAAAGCTGGGCCGGAATCGGCTTCGCCATGCGGGCGCAACCATGCCGCCCGCCTCGTGCGCACCTGTTGCCATGGCCGACCTCTCCCGTGATCCGAGCCTATACAATGTCTAGCGCAGCGGTCGGTGAAATCCAGCTTCGCGAGGCCGACGCATATAAAATCGCCCCAACCTCTCACACAAATCACGTTTTATCGAATTTCTCGATCAAGCAAATCGCAACAACCCGCTTCTCTGAGCGCAATCCATCGCTATCTGGACTGCACGAGTTCAACACCAGCAGTCCAATCAGGAGAAGACACTTGGGTATCATCGGCAGCACCATCAAACCGTTCAAGGCCACCGCATTTCAGGCCGGTAAGGACTTCTTCGACGTCACCGAGGCCGACATCGCCGGCAAGTGGGCGGTGTTCTTCTTCTATCCGGCCGACTTCACCTTCGTCTGCCCGACCGAGCTCGAAGACCTCGGCGCCAAGTACGACGAACTGCAAGGCATGGGCGTGGAAGTGTTCGGCGTCTCGACCGACACCCACTTCAGCCACAAGGCCTGGCACGACACCTCGGAGAAAATCGGCAAGCTCAAGTATGCCTTCCTCGGCGACCAGCTCCACACGCTGAGCAAGAACTTCGGCGTTCTGCGCGAGGAAATGGGCCTTGCCGACCGTGCGACCTTCGTGGTCGATCCCGACGGCGTGATCCAGATCATGGAAATCACCTGCGAAGGCGTGGGCCGCAACGCCACCGAGCTGACCCGCAAGATCAAGGCCGCGCAGTACGTCCGCAACAACCCCGGTCAGGTCTGCCCGGCGGCTTGGGAAGAAGGTTCGGAAACCCTTGCCCCCTCGCTCGATCTCGTCGGCAAGATTTAACGGATCGACAATATCTGTCGGTCGGGTAAATCCGACCGCATGCGGCGCAGGCGGGCGCTAGGCCCGCCGCGCACATCCCGGCCCTGTTGCAGGGCTCGGGTCGCAAGAAGGCCCGGGGTTGCCCCCCCTACCCCTCGCCCCGGGCCTTCAACGCGCTTCCCCCCCTCCCCTTTTTCCATCGCCCCGCTCTGAAGGAGATCAGGCATGCTTGACGCCACCATGACCCAGCAGCTCGGCACCTATCTTGCCAACCTGCGTGAACCGATCGAACTGGTCGCCTCGCTCGGCGATGACCCGAAATCGGCGCAAACGCGCGAACTGCTCGAAGAGATTGCCGCGCTGCACGATATGGTCAGCGCCAGCTTCGACGGCGACGACGCCCGCAAGCCCAGCTTCATCATCCGCCGCGCGTCCGACGCCTCGAAGTGGGTCCGCTTTGCCGGGCTGCCGATGGGCCACGAGTTCACCTCGCTGGTGCTCGCGCTGCTGTGGGCCGGCGGCCACCCGCCCAAGGTCGAGGCCGAGGTACTCGAACAGATCGCCGCGCTTGAGGGCGAATACGAATTCGAGATGTACTTCTCGCTGAGCTGCCACAACTGCCCCGACGTGGTGCAGGCGCTCACGCTGATGGCGCTCAACAACCCGAAGATCACCGCCACCCTGATCGAAGGCGGCGCGTTCCAGGCGGAAGTGGAAGAGCGCGGCGTAATGGCCGTACCCGCCACCTTCCTCAATGGCGAAATGTTCGCCAGCGGCAAGATGAGCGTCGAGGAAATTCTCGCCAAGCTCGACAGCAATGCCGGCGCCCGCACGGCGGCCAAAATCGCCGACAAGGCTCCGTTCGAGGTGCTCGTGGTCGGCGGCGGTCCGGCGGGTGCGGCAGCTTCGGTCTACACCGCGCGCAAGGGCTTTGCGACCGGCATCGCCGCCGAACGCTTCGGCGGACAGGTGCTCGACACCATGGGGATCGAGAACTTCATCTCGGTGCCCTACACCGAAGGCCCCAAGCTCGCCCGCCAGCTCGAAGCGCATGTCGCCGAATACGACATCGACGTGATGAACCTGCAAAAGGCGGTGAAGCTGATCCCGGCCGAACAGACGGGCGGTTATCACACGGTTGAACTGGAAAACGGCGCGGCGCTGAAGGCCCGCACCGTGATCCTCTCCACCGGCGCGCGCTGGCGCAACCTCGGCGTGCCGGGTGAGTTCGAATACCGCAACCGCGGCGTCGCCTATTGCCCGCACTGCGATGGCCCGCTGTTCAAGGGCAAGCGCGTGGCGGTGATCGGCGGCGGCAATTCGGGCGTCGAGGCGGCGATCGACCTTGCCGGGATCGTCGGCCATGTCACGCTGGTCGAGTTCGACACCAAGCTGCGGGCCGATCAGGTGCTGCAGGACAAGCTGCGCTCGATGAAGAACGTCGACGTGCTCGTGAACGCCCAGACCACCGAGGTCACAGGCGACGGCGAACGGGTCAACGGCCTCGTCTACAAGGACCGCGCCAGCGGTGAGGAGCACACGGTCGAGCTGGAAGGCGTGTTCGTCCAGATCGGGCTCGTGCCCAACACCGAGTGGCTGAAGGACAGCGGCCTGCTGCTGAGCAAGTTCGGCGAGGTCGCCATCGACAGCCACGCAGCGACCAACCTGCCCGGCATTTTCGCGGCGGGGGACTGCACCACGGTGCCCTACAAGCAGATCATCATCGCCATGGGTGAAGGCAGCAAGGCGGCGCTCTCCGCGTTCGACTTCCTGATCCGTAACGCCAACCCGGAAGAGATCGCCGAGGCCGCCTGACACGATCCGACCGGACATAAAACGAACCCGCGCCTGTCACCTGACGGGCGCGGGTTTTTCGTTTGGGCGTCATTGTCCTACGCTAGGCTCACTGAACGGCCAATCCGATCACTAAAGCCCAATCAATCGGTTGGACCTATAATACGGATCCGCGCATTCTCTTTTCAGAAAGCGGCTCATGCGAAGAGTCGCCGCAGGAGATTGATCATGGACGCAAAGACAGGTTCGCTGGGCGGTTGCCCGATGCACAACGGCGGAATGCGTAGCCTCTTGGGCCGCACCAACAAGGACTGGTGGCCCGACGCGCTCGACCTCGAACTGCTGACGCAGGATGGCAAGTCGCCCGATCCGATGGGCGCCGACTTCGACTATTGCGAAGCTTTCAACGCGCTCGACTACAATGCGCTGAAAGCCGACCTCAAGGCGCTGATGACCGACAGCCAGGACTGGTGGCCGGCCGACTATGGCCACTATGGCCCGTTCTTCATCCGCATGGCCTGGCACGCCGCGGGCACCTACCGCACCGGCGACGGGCGCGGCGGTTCCTCCAGCGGCCAGCAGCGCTTCGCCCCGCTCAACTCGTGGCCTGACAACGGCAACCTCGACAAGGCGCGCCGCCTGCTGTGGCCGATCAAGAAGAAGTACGGCAAGCACATCAGCTGGGCCGACCTGTTCATCCTCACCGGCAATATGGCCATCGAAAGCATGGGCGGCCCGGTGTTCGGATTCGGCGGCGGGCGCAAGGACGTCTATGAGCCGGAGAAGGTCTACTGGGGCAGCGAGGAGAAGTGGGTCGACGAGGGCGTGGAAACGCGCATCATCCCCGATGAGGGCAAGGCGCTCGAAAACCCGCTCGCCGCGATCCAGATGGGCCTGATTTACGTGAACCCCGAAGGCCCCGGCGGCAATCCCGATCCGCTGCAATCGGCCCGCGACATGCGCGAGACCTTCGCCCGCATGGCCATGAACGACGAGGAAACCGTTGCCCTCACCGCTGGCGGCCACGCCTTCGGCAAGACCCACGGCATGGTCCCGCCCGATCAGCTTTCGGGTGCGCCCGAAGGTGGCGCGCTCGAAATGCAGGGCTTCGGCTGGAGCACCAATGCCGAGGATATCGCCGCCGGGCATATCACCACCTCGGGACTTGAGGGTGCATGGTCGAACAACCCCACCCAGTGGGGCGGCGACTACTTCCGCCTGCTGTTCAAGTATGACTACGAGCTGGTGACCAGCCCGGCGGGCGCGAAGCAGTGGCAGCCGGTGGGCCAGTCGGAGGAAGACATGGCGCCCGATGCGCGCGATCCTTCCAAGAAGGTGCCGACCATGATGACCACGGCCGACATGGCGCTGAAGATGGACCCGGACTATCGCAAGATCTCCGAGCGTTTCCGCGACGATCAGGCCGCGCTCGACGATGCCTTCGCCCGCGCCTGGTTCAAGCTGACCCACCGCGACATGGGGCCGAAAGTGCGCTACCTCGGGCCGGACGTCCCCGCCGAAGACCTGATCTGGCAGGATCCGGTCCCCGCCGGTACGCCTGCCAGCGAGGCCGATGTCGCCGCTTTCAAGGAGAAGGTGCTGGCCTCGGGCCTGTCGGCGAGCGCGCTGGTCAAGGCGGCCTGGGCCTCGGCCTCGACCTTCCGCGGCTCGGACAACCGTGGCGGTGCCAACGGCGCGCATGTCCGCCTCGCGCCGCAGAAGGACTGGGCGGTCAACGAGCCGGAAGAACTGGCCAATGTTCTGACAAAGCTCGACGAATTGCGCGGGAACCTGTCGATGGCCGATGCCATCGTGCTGGCGGGCGCGGCGGCGGTCGAGAAGGCAGCGCAGGACGGCGGTCATGCGGTGAGCGTCAAGGTCAGCACCGGGCGCGGCGATGCGAGCGAAGAGCAGACCGATGCCGAAAGCTTCGAGCCGCTCGAACCCTTCGCGGACGGCTTCCGCAACTACCTGAAGACCAAGGCCGACGTGAAGACCGAGGACATGCTGATCGACCGGGCGCAATTGCTCGGCCTGTCGGTGCCCGAGATGGCGGTGCTGGTGGCCGGGATGCGGGCGCTGGGTGCCGTCACGCCCCACCCCACGCATGGCAGCGGCGTCGGCGTGCTGACCGATCGACCGGGCGTGCTCAGCAACGATTTCTTCGTGAACCTTCTCGACATGGGCACGAAGTGGCAGGTGGTGGACGATAGCGGCGACGAGGAATTCGTCGGCAAGGACCGCGCAAGCGGCGCGGAAAAGTGGCGTGCCACGCGCACCGATCTCGTGTTCGGCTCGAACTCGCAGCTGCGCGCCATTGCCGAGGTCTATGCCGAGGACACCAGCGCGGCCAAGTTCGCCGAGGACTTCGCCAAGGCCTGGACCAAGGTTATGGAAGCCGACCGCTTCGACCTCACCTACGCCAAGTACCACGGCTGAGCATACCGACGAGAAAGAGGCCTCCGGCAGCAATGCCGGGGCCTTTTTGCGCGGGGTCAGCGCGATTGGCAAAGCCCTTCCCCTGTGGGGAAGGGTTGGGATGGGGGTTCTGCGCTAACGAGCGTCGAGCCCCCACCCCCCGCCCCTCCCCAAGGGGAAGGGAGCAAGGTGGATCAGACTCTAGCGCTGCCGCCGCAGCACCAGATAGAGCGCGCCCTCGCCTCCGTGGCGACGGTGTGCCTTGCGCACGGCAGCGATGTCGCTCGCATGGGGCCCGGCGGCGAGCCAGTCGAGGATCTTGGCGCGGATCGCCCCGCGTCTGTCGCCCCGGTCGGCAGAAGCCTCGGCGCGCGGCTTGCCGGTGATCAGCAGCACCATGCGCGCGCCCATCTCCTTGGCCTGCATCAGCCCGCTATCAAGCCGCGCATGCGCCTGTTCGAGCGTATGGCCGTGCAGGTCGAGCGTGAAATCAGGCGCGATCGCAGCGCGGGCAAGGCGCCGCTCCCAGTGTGAATCGAGGCCCGGTGCGGGCGATGGCGGCGGTGCGGGCACGGCCTTGGGCGGCAGAGCGGGCGGAACACGACCCTTGACCTTGCGCACCGGGGCCTTGGGCGGCTCGGGCATCGGAACGACCGGCTTGGGTGCAACCTTGCGGACCGGGTGCAGCGGCGTCACGCTGGCAGCCACCCTGTCCCACAGCGCGGCCTCCTCGGGCGAGAGGCC
>NZ_QXFM01000040.1 GCF_003584015.1 Aurantiacibacter xanthus | reverse complement strand
CACGGTCTATCGCCTCCTGAAGGCCCACGATCTGATCACCAGCCCGGCCTACACAGTGATCAAGGCCGCCGAGGCGTTCCACACGCAGACCACCCGCCCCAACGAGATGTGGCAGACCGACTTTACCTACTTCAAGATTATCGGATGGGGCTGGGTCTATCTATCGACCGTGCTCGACGATTACTCACGCTACATCATCGCCTGGAAGCTCTGCAGCACCATGCGAGCCGAGGACGTCACTGACACGCTCGATATGGCGCTGGCAGCCTCAGGCTGCGACCACGTCAACGTGCTGCACAGGCCCCGCCTGCTCAGCGACAATGGCCCCAGCTACATCGCTGGGGAACTGGCCGAATACATCGAGGCCAACAAGATGAGCCACGTGCGCGGCGCACCCTTCCACCCACAGACCCAAGGCAAGATCGAGCGCTGGCACCAGACCTTGAAGAACCGCGTACTGCTGGAAAACTACTTTCTGCCCGGTGATCTCCAACAGCAGATCGAGGCCTTCGTCGAGCATTACAACCACCAGCGCTACCACGAGAGCCTCGACAACGTCACGCCCGCCGATGCCT
>NZ_QXFM01000039.1 GCF_003584015.1 Aurantiacibacter xanthus | reverse complement strand
CCGCTCAGCCAGACGGCGGCGGGGCGGGTGCTGCTGCTGCTGGCACAGGTCGGGGCTGAGCGCGCTGCGCCGGTGCCGTTGATGGCGCTGCTCGGCCATCCCTTGGTGGGGCACGAGGAGCGCGCCGACTGGCTGCGCGCCGTTCGCCGTCTCGAACTGCGGCTGCGCGGTCCGCGCAAGGCCTCGGGGCTGGAAGAACCGCGCAGGCTGGCCGAGAAAGCGGGCGTTGCCGACTGGTGGGAGGGCGTCGAACCGATCCTCGCGCCGCTGCTGGCGGTGGTCGCGCCG
>NZ_QXFM01000038.1 GCF_003584015.1 Aurantiacibacter xanthus | reverse complement strand
GGGCCTCGTCGAGCAGCGCGCGAATCTCTGGCGTCATCTCGAACCCGTCCATTTCGAGCGTGGGGTCGGGCCGCAAGGCGCCCGCCGCCAGCGCGCGGGTGTAGATCGCATTGAACTGCTCGACCGCGCGCACCAGCATCCGCGGCACGTCAGCCTCGCTGTCGGCGCGCATGGTGAACTCTTCGAGATACCGGTCATCCGGGCCATAGCGCGCGGTGAAGGTGCCGACGACGGGGCCACCCGGCCATTCGTGGCGCAGCCTGGCAATCGGGATCAGCACGTCGGCTGCGCCAAACTGGTCGAGCAGGTTGTTCCACCAGGCGCGGCTGCGGCGTCCGGTCTGGCCATAGGTCAGCAGCAGCGAATCGGAGCCCGAGCCCACGGGGCGCACATAGTCGATCGCGCTCGATCCGAACTGATACTCGGCCCAGGCGCGCTGCCATTGGGTGCGCGTTTCGAAGGTGGTGGCCGTGCCGCCGCTCATCATCACCGGCATCAGCAGCATCGGCGCCGAGCGGGCGCGATTTCCGCCCCCACCCAGCAGCGGGCCGGCACGCTGACGATCAAAGATCACGCCCAGCCGCGCGATATAGCGGCGCGGGCCGATATCCTCTTCCTCAACCACGATGGCCGAGACCAGCGACTCGAGTCGCGCATCGGGCAACTCGGGGCCCTCGATCTTCTTCCACGCCTTGCGGGTCGCCTCCAGCCAGCCCTTCGAGCGAGCATCCTCCGGATTGTCGCCACTGACGTTCACCTCGATCCCGTGGACCTCGATATCGGTGGAGCTGGCGACGGGCGGAATGCCGCGATCGCCCGCTACCTGCGCCATCAGCGCGGCGGCAAGGGCCAGGGCAAAAGCCGCAAAAAGGCCGATTGCGAGCCGCTTGTGGGGGCCTTGCGCAAGGGCGGCGGGGAGGAGAGTGCGTGTGGTCATCGGGGAAATCGTGGGCCTTTTGCCCAAAGGTGAGTGGAAATCCAAGCGCGAAAGCTTATGGCGTCTGCACTATGAGCTCCAACACTCCTTCCTATACCTATGCCCAGGCGGGCGTCTCCATCGCTGCGGGCAATGCCCTCGTCAAGGCCATCGGGCCGCTGGTCAAGGCCACGCGCCGCGCCGGTGCCGACGGCGAGATCGGCGGCTTCGGCGGTTTCTTCGACCCGCGCGCGGCCGGTTATACCGATCCGCTGCTGGTCGCCGCGAATGACGGCGTGGGCACCAAGCTCAAGCTCGCCATCGACAGCGGGCAGCATGACACCGTGGGAATCGACCTCGTCGCCATGTGCGTGAACGACCTGATCGTGCAGGGCGCGGAACCGCTGTTCTTCCTCGACTACTTTGCCACCGGCAAGCTGGAGAACGGCGTGGCCGAGCGGGTGATCGCAGGCATCGCTGAGGGCTGCGTACAGGCAGGCTGCGCGCTGATCGGCGGCGAGACGGCGGAAATGCCGGGCATGTATTCCGAGGGCGATTACGACCTCGCGGGCTTCTGCGTCGGCGCGGTGGAGCGCGGCGAGCAGCTGACCGGCAACAAGGTTGCGCCGGGCCATGTGCTGCTGGCGCTGAAAAGTTCGGGCGTCCACTCGAACGGCTATTCGCTGGTGCGACGGCTGGCGGCGGACAAGTTCTGGCAGCTCGACGCCCCCGCCCCGTTCGATGCCGCGCGCCCGCTGATCGACGCACTGATGGAGCCCACCCGGATCTATGTGAAGGCGCTGCTGCCTGCGGTGCGCGCCGGTCTGATCGACGCGCTCGCGCATATCACCGGCGGCGGCCTGCTCGAAAATATCCCGCGTGTGCTGCCCGAAGGCGCGCGTGCGGTGGTCGATGCCGATGCCTGGGAACAGCCCGCGCTGATGACTTTCCTTCAGAGCGAGGGCAACATCGCTCCCGGCGAAATGGCGCGCACCTTCAACTGCGGCACCGGCATGGTGCTGGCGGTCGATCCGGCGAAGCTGGAGGCCGCCAAGGCCGCGCTCGCCGAGGCGGGCGAAGAGGTGCTGGAGATCGGCGTGATCGAGGCGGGCCAGCGCGGCTGCACCGTGCGTGGCTCGGCGGGCACCTGGGGCGCTGACGCGGCATGGGACGCGGGCCACGATGCCTGAGGCCACTCGGCCCAAGGTCAGGGTCGCCGCGCTGCTGTCGGGCAACGGCACGACCATGTCGGCGCTGCACTATGCCTCGAAGCTGCCGGGCTGCCCCTACGAGATCGTGCTGGTGGCGAGCAACGTGCCCGACGCGCCGGGCCTGAAGATCGCCGCCGCCGAGGGTCTGCCCACCTTCGCGCTCGACCATCGCGGGATGGAGCGGCGCGCGCACGAACAGGCTATGGACACAGCGCTGCGCGAATCGGGTGCGGAGTATCTGGCGCTGTGCGGCTATATGCGCGTGCTGACCGCAGACTTCGTCGCCGGGTGGGAGGGCCGTATGGTCAACACCCACCCCTCGCTACTGCCGAAGTACAAGGGGCTCGACACCCACGCCCGCGCCATCGCGGCAGGCGATGCCTTTGGCGGCTGCTCGGTGCATGTGGTGACGCCCGAACTCGACGGCGGGCCGCTGCTCGGCCAGATGCCGGTGGCGATCCTGCCCGAGGATACGCCCGACAGCCTCGCCCGCCGGGTGATTCTCGCCGAATACCAGCTCTACCCGCGCATGTTCGCCGACTACGTCGGGCGGTCCTGAGCGGTTGGCCAGTTCGCCCCCGCCCCGCCCCCACCTGCTGACCCGTTCGCGCACCTCGGCGCTCGCCGACCGCGCCATCGACGCGATCTGGCGCAACGGGCTGCACCCGCGCCCGGCGCTGGAGCCCGAGGCGCTGTGGGACATCGGCGCAAAAGGCTGCGATCCGGCAGACGAGCACTATGGCCGCAGCGCCGAGGACGTGGCCGATTTCCGGCTTCGGCTCGAACATCTGTGCCAATCGTTGCGCGATGAGGCGCAGCTTAACGCGCTCGGGCACACAATGGCCTATGGCCAGATCACCGCGGCCATCCGCATGCGGCATCGGTTGGGTGCCTTGTGGCGCAGCAATCCGGGCATCGAGCAGACCGCCATCGCCCCGCCGATCATCGTCGTGGGCCAGATGCGCGCGGGGACGACGCGCATGCACCGCCTCCTCGCCGCCGATCCAGCCCATGCCGGAACGCCGTTTTATTGCGCGATGAACCCAGTCCGCAAGCAGCCCGAGCTGCGGCCGATCAAGACCCGCATCGGCATTGCGGTTGCACGCCAAATCAACCCGTGGATCGACATGCAGCACCCGTTCGGCGCGACGCTGGTGGACGAGGAACTGCCCTGGCTCTCCTACGCGCTGTCGCCTGCGGCGCTGGAGGCGCAGTATCGCATCCCCTCCTTCGTCGCCTTCAGCGAGGCCCGCGATCCCGCGCCGGTCTATCGTGAATTCGCCCGCGTGCTGCGTTCGGACGCGGCGCAAATGGGCAATGCCGCGCGCCCGCGCGTGCTCAAGTGCCCGCAATATGCCGAAGACCTGCCCGCACTGCTGGCACAGTTTCCCGAGGCGCGCGTGGTCGTCACCCGGCGATGTTCGGACGAAATTCTCGCCAGCACCCTCTCGGTGGTGGCAGGGCAAATGGCCTACCAGAGCGACCGGGTGGATCTTGACGCGCTCGAAACAGAGTGGCGCCGCAAACTGGCGCTACGCGAAGCGCGGATGACTGCGGCACTGGCTGGCTTTTCCGGCCCCGTGGCCGAGGTGGAATTCGACGCGCTGGGAGCCGACTGGAAGGCGGAAATCGCCCGCGTCTATCGCACTTTGGGCCTGCCGCTCAGCGGTGAGGCCATGGCGGCGATGCGGGCCGAGCAGGGGCGAGCCGAAACCAGCCCCCACCACGGACACCGCGCCGTCTATCAGTTTTAGAGTTTGATGACATTACGCTGATCCACTTCGCTCCCCTCCCCTTGGGGATGGGCTTTGCGGGTCAGTGCTATGTCATCCTGCTCTAGGCTGCGTCGCGCGCCTTCGCGACAATCGCCGACAGGTTGTCCAGCAGACCAAGCCGCTGCTTCTTGAGCGCCTCGGCGCGCTCGTCCGATGCCGCCTCGACCTCGCTTTCGATCCGGTGAACTTCGCGGTTCACCTCGTGATACTCGTCGGCCAGACGGGCAAAGTGCGCGTCGGTCAGCTTGAGCTGGTGCAGCAGCTCGCCATCGTTGGGAAACTCGGCGGCGAGTTCATGGGGCGTGTGGCTCATCGGGGCATTCTCCTGTTGTTGCAGACCGACATTTGCCGCAGCGGCGCTACCAATACCTTGCTCTCGATCAAACAAAAGCCCCGCCGGATCGCTCCGGCGGGGCCTTGTTGTCTGCGCGCTCGCCAATGGCCAGCGCGGACAATCAGCCGACGATTTCTTCCGGCTTGAAGAAGTAGGCGATCTCGATCGCGGCGTTCTCTTCGCTGTCCGAACCGTGGACGGTGTTCTCACCGATCGACAGCGCCAGTTCCTTGCGGATCGTGCCCTCGGCAGCATCGGCCGGGTTGGTCGCGCCCATGATGTCGCGGTTGCGGGTCACGGCGTCTTCGCCTTCGAGCACCTGCACCACCACCGGCTCGCTCATCATGAACTCGACCAGCTCGCCGAAGAACGGGCGTTCCTTGTGGACGGCGTAGAAGCCCTCGGCCTGTTCCTTGGTCATGTGGATGCGCTTCGAAGCGACGACGCGCAGGCCGGCTTCTTCCAGCATCCTGGTGACCGCGCCGGTCAGGTTGCGGCGGGTAGCATCGGGCTTGATGATCGAAAACGTGCGGGTGACCGCCATGGGTAATTCCTTCGCGAAAGTTGGTTTATGTCTCTTTCGCGCGCGCCCCTAGCGGCAAGCACGGCCCCAAGCAAGCAGGCCGAGCAAGCCGGGCCGCGATCAGCTCTTGGTGCCGATGGTCAGCGTGGCGCGACTTCCCCCCTCGTCGCGAGGAGCCGCGTTGATCGAGAACACCAGCCCATCGGGGCTTTCGCCCGAGACGATCTGCGCCTCGTTGGCCTTCATCTCCATCTTGATCTCGATCCCCGCCGCCTCGGCTTCCTTGCGGTAGAAGGCGACGATCTCTTCGGCCTTGGCCGGGCTTTCCAGCTCCACCAGCGCCCCGTTGCTGCCGCCCGAGGAGACGTTGGTGCTGGAGACGACCCTCGCACCGGGATAGAGCGTGAAGCCATCGGGCAGGTTCGCCGCGGCCCCTTCGCCGCTTTGTACCTTCACCGTTTCGCCTTCGGCATTGGTGACGGTGGTGACGGTTTTTCCGCTATCCTCATCGACCGTATAGGTGATGTCGCCGTCCTCGGTCTCGATCGTGTTCGAATCGTCCGACCCGCAGGCGGCAAGTGCCAGAACGGCGGCGGAAATCACAACTGCGCGCATTGCCCGATTACCCCTCGAATGTCCCAATCCTGCCCGAGGTCTAATCCATCAGGCCTGCTTGATCCAGCGCCCGGATTCCTGCCGCCAGAAATTGCGCTCGACGCCCGCCTGATCGCCCAGCTTGCGCCAGGTGTCGCGCGCGCCCGCGCGGCGTGAATCGTCGAACAGAAGGAAGGCCCGCGCAAACCCGAGCGCCTCCTCACGCCACTGGCCATCGGCCAGCAGGACATAGCGCGCGCCATTGGCCGCCGCGCAATCGGGCGCGAGCAGGATCGGCTGACGCTCGGCATGGGGGGCATCGGCGCGGCCGTGGGCGAGGAAGTCCTGCGGAAATTCCTCCCACAAGGCGCGGTCCATGTCTTCGCCCGCGCCAACCACCAGCAGCCGCTCGCCCGCACCAAGCGTGGCGCGGGCGAGCTGTGCAGTGGCCTGCTCGGCGCTGGCCGTTTCGAGCAGGTAGAAGTCGACGCGCATGATTCTCCGCCCTACCGCTTCGCTGCTTGAGGGCGGGATCCTCTGCCCCACCGCTTTGCTGCTTGAGGGCGGGATTTTCCACCCCGCCGTTGCGCTGCTTGAGACAGAAATGAAAGGCGCGCCAATTCCGGCATCACCCTTCGGCGGTGTCGCGCACGAAGCGGTCGATCAGGCGCACGCCATAGCCGGTCGCGCCCTTGTCCCAGGTCGCGCCGGGCTTGTCGGCCCAAACCATGCCCGCGATGTCGCAGTGCGCCCAGTTCACACCGTCCTCGACATAGCGCTGGAGATATTGCGCGGCCGTGATCGACCCCGCCCAGCGCGGCCCCACGTTCTTCATATCGGCAATCGGGCTGTCGATCAGGCGGTCGTAGGCAGGCGAAAGCGGGAAACGCCACAGCTTGTCACCGCTCGTCTTGCCCGCCGAGAGCAGCCCCTCGGCCAGCTCGTCCGAGTTCGAGAACACGCCTGCGTGCTCCTGCCCGAGCGCGATCATCATCGCGCCGGTCAGCGTGGCGAGATCGACCACCGTCTTCGGCTTGAACTCACGCTGCGCCCAGGTCAGCGCGTCGCACAGCACGAGGCGGCCTTCGGCATCGGTGTTGATCACCTCGACCGTCTGCCCGCTCATGGTGGTGACCACGTCACCGGGGCGCTGGGCATTGCCATCAGGCATGTTCTCGACCAGGCCGCAGACGCCGACCACATTGGCCTTGGCCTTGCGCCCCGCCAGCGCCACCATCGCACCCGCCACGGCACCTGCGCCGCCCATATCCCACTTCATGTCTTCCATGCCCGCGCCGGGCTTCAGCGAAATGCCGCCGGTGTCGAAGGTGACGCCCTTGCCGACAAATACGGTCGGCGCATCGCCAGCCTTGCCGCCGTTCCACTTCATCACCAGCAGTTGCGCCTCACGCACCGAACCCTGACTCACACCAAGCAGCGCGCCCATGCCGAGCTTTTCCATCTCGGCCTCGCCCAGCACCTCGATCTCGACGCCGGTGCCCTTGAGGCGCTCACGGCAGCGTTCGACGAAGCTCTCGGGATAAATCACATTGGCCGGTTCGCTGACCAGCTCGCGGGTGAACTCGACACCGCGCGCGAGCGCCTCGGCCTCGTTCCACGCGGCTTCGGTGCCCTCGGGCGCGCCGACCACCACCACTTCGGCCAGCGTCGGCTTCTGCTCGTCGCGCAGCTTGGTGCGGTAGGTGTCCCAGCGCCATGCCCGGAGGCGAAGGCCAAGCAGCACGGCGGCCACTTCCTCAGCGCTCAGCGAGCCGTCGCGGCAATCGAGCGCCAGCGCGGTCTCGCCCGAGGTGAGGAACTTGGCGGTCAGCGCCGCGCCCGCCTTTTCGAGCGAAGGCAAACGCTCCTTGTCCTTCTCGCCCGCGCCGGCCAGCGCAAGGCGCACCGGGCCGTTGTCGCCCTCGTAAAAGCCCTCGAAAGTCTGCCCGGCCTTGCCCTTGAAGCGCGAGGCCTCCGCGCCGCTCGCAATGATGGCGGGCAGATCGCCCGGAAGAGCGCCCTGTCCGACCACACGCGCAACAAGGCGGGGCGAATTGGCGTCGAGGGCTTGGCTAAAGGCAATGTTCATGGTCACTCCGGTCATGCTGATGCGATCGGGGCACAGCGCCGACATGTCGAATGCGCCGCGATCAAAGCTGGCGTTGCGAATTAGGATCGCACAGTGCAATAGGCAAGCCATGCTCCCCCTAAGGCGTTATCCTTCGAAGGCACTCTTGCGCAGTCTGCCCCTTATTGGCGTGGCCGGGTTTGCCATGCTCGCCGCTTTGCCTGCCTATGCGCAGGAAGCCCCCGATACCGCCGCTGAAGAGAGCGAAACCAGAGGCAAGAACGCCGATCTGATCGACGCCCTTGATGGCGAGCGCGAGATCGATTTCGAAGCCAACGAAATTCTGTTCGACCAGGACACCAACACGGTCACCGCGCAAGGCGACGTGATTCTCGAAGCGGGCGACCAGTCGGTGCGCGCCGAACGCGTGGTGTGGAACCGCATGAGCGGCGAGATCGTGGCCGAAGGCTCGATCCGCTTCGTCGATGCCGACGGCAATCAGCTGTTTACCGAGCGGCTGGTGCTGACCGACGAGCTTGAAGCCGCCGCGATGAGCAACCTCTTGCTGGTGTTCCGCGAGGGCGCGCGGCTGGCCGCGAACGAGGCCCGCCGCAACGAACAGGGCGATATCGCGCTCGACAAGGCGGCCTTTTCCACCTGCTCGGTGCTGAACGAGGAGGGCTGTCCCAAGAACCCGAGCTGGCGCGTCACCGCCGAGCGGGTCTATTATGATCGGCAGACCCAGCGTATCCGCTTCCGCGGGGCCTATCTGGAGTTGTTCGGCACCCGCCTGCTGCCGCTGCCCGGCCTCTCGATCCGCGCCGATGGCAGCGCCGATTCGGGCTTTTTCATCCCCGAAATCGAGCTGACCGCCTCCAACGGCGTCTCGGTTTCCGACAGCTTCTACTGGCGCATAGCCGAAAACCGCGATCTTGAGGTGAGCGGCTATGTCTACACCGCCACTGCGCCGATGGTATCAGCGAAATACCGCCAGCTGACCGACAAGGGCGCGTTCCAGATCACCGGTTACGGCACTTACGGCAGCCGCCTCCCGCTCACCGCGAGCGGACAGCCGAACGGCCCCAGCCGCAACGACATTCGCGGCTATATCGCCGGCAACGGCCGGTTCCAGTTCAACGAGAACCTCTCGCTGACCGGCTCGCTGCGCTACGCCAGCGACCGCACCTTCCTGCGCCGCTACGACATCAGCCGCGAGGACCGCATCCGCTCGACCGTGGCGCTCGAAAACATCGACAGGAACAGCTATCTTTCGGTGGCCGGCTGGGCGACGCAGCTGCTGCTGGTCAACCAGGATCAGGGCCAGGTGCCGATTGCCCTGCCGCTGGTCGACTATCGCCAGCGCCTCGCCGATCCGGTGCTCGGCGGCACGGTCGAGTTGCAGGGCAACACGCTCGCCATCACCCGCACCGACGGACAGGATACCCAGCGCGCCTTCGCCCGCGCACAGTGGAACCTGCGCAAGATCACCCCGCTCGGGCAGGAGGTCTCGTTCACCGCCCTCGTCCGCGGCGACGTCTATCACTCGGCGCAAAACCACATGACCACCACCGCGCTCTATGCCGGGACCGAGGGCTGGCAGACCCGCGGCGTGGCCATCGGCGCAATCGACGTGAAATGGCCGCTGATCGGCGAGTTCATGGGCGGCACGCAGACGATCACCCCGCGCGTGCAGTTCGTCGCCGCGCCCTCGATCCGCAACCTTTCGATCCCCAACGAGGATGCGCGCGCGATCGATCTGGAGGATTCCAACCTCTTCGCGCTCAACCGCTTCCCCGGTTACGACCGGGTCGAGGACGGCGCGCGCGTCACCTACGGCGCCGACTGGCAGCTCAACTTCCCCGGCTGGCGCATCTCCTCCACGATCGGCCAATCCTACCGCCTCAGCAACGAGCCGGTGCTGTTCCCCGACGGAACCGGCCTGACCGAACGCTTCTCGGACTTCGTCGGCCGGACCGAAGTGCGCTATCGCGACTTCCTGAAGCTCGTGCACCGCTTCCGTCTCGACAAGGACAATTTCGCCATTCGCCGCGCCGAGATCGACGCGACGCTGGGCAGCGACCGCACCTATGTCGAAGTCGGCTATCTGCGCCTCAACCGCGATATCGAGATCGATTTCGAGGATCTGCAGGACCGCGAGGAGCTGCGGCTTGCCGGGCGCATCGCCTTTGCCAACTACTGGTCGCTGTTCGGCTCGGCGGTGGTCAACCTGACCGATGCGTCGGAAGATCCGACCAACACGTCCGACGGGTTCGAACCGCTGCGCACGCGCCTTGGCATCGCCTATGCCGACGATTGTCTGGAGATGGGCTTCACCTGGCGGCGCGACTATATCGAGCTGGCCGACGCCCGCAGCGGCAACTCGTTCCAGCTCTACTTCTCGCTGCGCAACCTCAGTTTCCGGTGATTTGCCCGCTCCTGCCAGCGCAAGCATTTGGCAGCGCGCACCGTTTTCGATAGAGCCCTGCCGGCACGGCAACGGCTGACTCAGCTAATGTTCAGTCCGGCGCGGTATTGGCCGGAATGCACAGACAGGCACGAGACGACTCGCGCCGCATGGATGAAAGAGAACGATCACGTGATTGCGTTTGCACGAAAGCTCGTAACCATCACGGCGGCGAGCGCCCTCCTGCTCTCCGGCTCGACCGGGGCCTTTGCCCAGGCTGCCGCCCCGCAAGGCGCCGATACCCAGAGCGATGCTTTCAATTTCCCGAGCGACATCTCGTTCCTCAGCCAGAGCGACCCGAACATCCGCCGCGCCACCGCGCGGGTGAACGGCAACATCATCACCGGCACCGATGTCGACCAGCGCGTGGCGCTGATCCTCGCCTCCAACGAGGGTGTCCAGATTCCGGCCGACGAATTGCAACGGCTGCGGCTGCAGGTGCTGCGCAACCTGATCGACGAGACCCTTCAGGTTCAGGAAGCCGCCGCGCTCGACATGACGGTCACGCCTGACGAGGTCGACGAGGCCTATGCCCGCTTCGCCCAGCAGGGCCGCAACATGTCGGTCGAGCAGCTGGGGCAGTATCTCGAATCGATTGGCTCCAGCCCGCGCACGATCAAGCGGCAGATTCAGGGCGAACTCGCCTGGGACCGTCTGCTGCGCCGCAACGTCGCGCCCTTCGTCAACGTGTCGGAGGCCGAGGTAAGCGAGCTGTACGAGCGGATGCAGGAATCGCGCGGCGCAACCGAATACCGTCTGGGCGAAATCTTCCTCCAGTCGACCCCGGCCAACCGCGATGCCGTCAATGCCAATGCCCAGCAGATCGTGCAGCAGCTGCGCGAGGGCGGCAGCTTCCAGGCCTATGCCCGCCAGTATTCGCAGGCAACCACCGCGGCGGTGGGCGGCGATCTGGGCTGGATTCGCGTGGAGCAATTACAGAACCCGCAGCTTGAAGGCATCGTCGGCGAGATGCTGCCCGGCCAGCTGGTCGGCCCGGTGGAGATTCCGGGCGGTTTCTGGATCGGCCTGCTGATCGACCGCCGCCAGATCGGCATGCCCGACCCGCGTGATGCGACGCTCAGCCTCAAGCAGATTTCGATCAACTTCGAACCCGGCACCACCCAGGCCGAAGCCGAACGGCGCGGCAACGCCTTTGTCGCCGCCATCGATTCGATGAATGGTTGCGGCGATGCCAATGCCAAGGCCGCCGCCATCGGTGCTACCGTGGTCGACAACGACGAGATCGCCGCCCGTGCCCTGCCAGAAGCGTTGCAGAACGTGCTGCTCGGCCTCAACATCGGTCAGAGCACTCCGCCGTTCGGCGACTTGCAGGAGGGCATTCGCGTGCTGATGCTGTGCGGCCGCGACGATCCGCCCACCACCGCCGGCCCGGACAAGCGCCAGTTGATGTCGCAGATGGAAGACGACCGCATCAACAAGCGCGCCCAGCGCTATCTGCGCGACCTGCGCCGCGATGCCGTTATCGAGTACAACTGAGCCGATGACCAAGCCGCTGGCCGTCTCGATCGGCGATCCGGCCGGAGTCGGACCCGAGCTGATTTTGGCGGCCTGGCGCGCACGGGCGGAGCAGGATTTGCCCGCCTTTGCCGCCATCGGCGGGCTTGAGGTGCTGCGCGCCGCCGCCGTGCGAGCGAAGTGCGACGTTCCCCTGGTCGAGATTGCGCATATGGCCGAGGCCGCAGGCGTCTTTGCCGAGGGCTTGCCGGTGCTGGCCGGGGCCGACGGCGCCTACAAGCCCGGCGCTCCGGGCGAAGACGGGGCGCAGCTCGCCTTCGCCTCGCTCGAACGCGCGATCACGCTCAGCAAGGCCGACGAGGCCGCAGGGGTGGTGACTGCGCCTGTATCCAAGGCCCAGATCGCCCGCATCGAGCCCGCCTTCGTCGGGCAGACCGAAATGCTCGCCCGGCATTGCGGCCTTGCGGACGAAGACGCGGTGATGATGCTCGCCGGGCCGAGCCTGCGCACCGTGCCGCTCACCGTCCATTGCGCGCTGGCCGAGGTGCCGGGGCTGGTGACGCAGGAGTTGATAATCCACCGCTGCCACATTCTCGCGCGTGCCCTGCGCGAGGACTATGGCATTGCCCGCCCCCATATCGCTGTCGCCGGGCTGAACCCCCACGCGGGCGAAAATGGCCGCATGGGGCGCGAGGAGATCGAGACGATCATGCCCGCCATCGCCGCCCTGCGCGCCGAGGGCATCGACGCCACCGGCCCCCACCCTGCCGATACGCTGTTCGCCCCGCACAAGCGCGCGGGCTATGACGCGGCGCTGGCGATGTATCACGATCAGGCCCTGGTGCCCTTGAAGACGCTCGACTTCGACGAGGGGGTCAACGTCACGCTCGGCCTGCCCATCGTGCGCACCTCGCCCGACCATGGCACCGCCTTCGATATCGCCGGCAAGGGCGTCGCCCGCCCGCAAGCGATGATCGCGGCGATCCGCATGGCCGGAGAAATCGCCGCCCGCCGCGCCGCCGCATGAGCGAGCTTCCTCCACTGCGCGAGGTGATCGCGGCCCACGGCCTGAGCGCGTCGAAGGCGCTGGGGCAGAACTTCCTGTTCGACGAACAACTGCTGAGCCGCATTGCCGCCATTCCGGGCGACCTCTCGGGCAAGGCGGTGCTGGAGATCGGTCCCGGCCCCGGCGGTCTCACCCGCGCCCTGCTGCGCGCCGGAGCCCGCGTCACCGCCATCGAGCGCGATGCCCGCTGCATCCCGGCGCTGGCGGAGCTGTCCGCCGCCTTCCCCGGCCAGCTGCGCGTGATCGAGGGCGATGCCCTGGCCGAGGACCACGCCACCGTGCTGGGCGAGCCGTTTCACGTGGTCGCCAACCTGCCCTACAATATCGGCACCCTGCTGTTCACCCGCTGGCTCGGCGGCGAGACATGGCCGCCTGCATGGCAGTCGCTGACGCTGATGTTCCAGCAGGAGGTCGCCCAGCGGATCGTCGCCGCGCCGGGGTCGGGCGCCTATGGCCGCCTGGCCGTGCTGGCGCAGTGGCGCAGTGCGGCCAAGCTGGCGATGAAGGTCCACCGCAGCGCCTTCACTCCGCCGCCCAAGGTGATGAGCGCGATCGTCCACGTCACGCCTGCCGAAGCGCCCGCAGGCGTAACAGCGCGCGTGCTCGAACGGCTGAGCGAGGCCGCCTTCGGCCAGCGTCGCAAGATGCTGCGCCAGAGCCTCAAGGGTGTGCCCGGTGCTTTGGAGGCGCTGGAGACCTGCGGCATCGACCCGCAGCGCCGCGCCGAAACGCTGGCGATTGGCGAATTCGTGGCGCTGGCACGGGTGCTGTCCTGATACCGGTGCATTTGACTTGGCCGCGCTGACAGGCCAGATCGTTACCGATGAAACAGCCCTCTCCCAGCGAAGCCGCCCTGTTCGAAGCCATCGACCAGAGCCGCATGCTGGAGCGGACGCAGGACTGGGCGCGGATCAACTCGGGCACCGGCAATATCGCAGGGCTCGCCGCCGTGGCCGAGAAGCTCGCCGAGGCCTTTTCGACGCTTCCCGGCGAGGTGACCTTGCGCGATCCGGCCCCCGTTTCCGCCATCGATAGCGAGGGCCGCGAGGTCGCGCTGGAGCATGGCCGCCACCTCGTGCTGAGGGTCCGCCCCGAGGCCGAACGGCGCTTTATCCTCACCGGCCACATGGACACCGTCTATCCCGCCGAGCACCCGTTTCAGGACCTGACCTGGCTCGACGACGACACCCTGAACGGCCCCGGCACCGCCGATATGAAGGCCGGTATTTCCGTTATTCTGGAAGCACTTACCGCCTTCGAGACAAGCGATGCGGCAAAGGTGGTGGGCTATGATGTGATGATCAATTCGGATGAGGAAACCGGCTCGCTGTCCTCCGCCGCGCTGATCGCCGAACTGGCCGCCAAAAAGGCCGCCGCGCTGACCTATGAACCGAGCGCCCTGCCCGATGGCACGCTCGCCCATGCGCGCGGCGGGTCTGGCAACTATACACTTGTTTTCAAAGGCCGATCCGCCCATGCCGGGCGCAACCCCGAGGACGGACGCAACGCGCTGGTGGCCGCTGCCGACTGCGTGCTGGCGCTCAAACGGATGCAGCATGCCGACCTGCCGATCAATCCCGCGAAAATCGACGGCGGCTCGGCCAACAACGTGGTGCCCGATCATGCCGTTCTGCGCTTCAACATCCGCCCGAACACCACCGAGGCGGCGGAAGAGTTCACACGCAATATCAAATCATTGATCAGAACTATTACCAAGGAACACGAGGTAGAGGTCACCCTCTCCGGCGGCATATCCCGCCCGCCCAAGCCGGTCGACGCGCGCGCGGCCAGGCTGTTCGACCTCGTAAAGCAGGCCGGAGCCGATCTCGGTCAGACCATCGGCTGGCAACCCAGCGGCGGGGTCTGCGATGGCAACAACATTGCCGCCTGCGGGGTCCCAGTGGTCGATACGATGGGCGTTCGCGGGGGTAGAATACATTCAATCGACGAATTCATGATCGTCTCCTCGCTCACCGAGCGCGCCCGGCTCAGCGCCCTCGTCCTCCACCGCCTCGCCTCTGGAGCGCCGCTATGAGTTTCCTGATCCGCACTGCCCGCCTCAGCGATCTTCAGCCGCTTTACGAGATGGCCAAATTGACCGGCGGCGGCTTCACCAATCTGCCGCCCGACCGCGCCTCGCTCACCGCCAAGCTCGAACGCTCGGCAGCGGCTTGCGACAGGGACGACGACCAACTCGGCGACGACCTGTTCGTCCTGATGCTCGAAAACACCAAGACCGGCGAGGTGCGCGGCACCGGTCAGATCTTCTCCGCCATCGGGCAGAAGTGGCCGTTCTACTCCTACCGTATCACCACCGTCACCCAGCACTCGAAGGAGCTGGAGCGCACCGTCACGGCCGAATTGCTCAGCCTTGTCAACGATCTGGGCGGTGCGAGCGAGGTCGGCGGGCTGTTCCTCCACCCCAACGAGCGCGCGGGCGGGCTCGGCATGCTGCTGGCCCGCAGCCGCTACCTGTTCATCGCCGCCCACCGCGCCCGCTTTGGCGATAAGCTACTGGCCGAACTGCGCGGCATCATCGACGAGCGCGGCGGCTCACCGTTCTGGGACGCGATCGGCGGCAAGTTCTTCCACATGGGCTTTCAGGAGGCCGACGAATTCAACGCCGTCCACGGCAACCAGTTCATCGCCGACCTCATGCCCAAGCACCCGGTCTACCTCGCCATGCTCAGCGAACAGGCGCGGCAGGTGATCGGCCTGCCCCACCCCTCGGGCCGCGCCGCCATGCGGATGCTCGAAAGCGAGGGGTTCTCCTATGAGGGCTATGTCGACATCTTCGACGGCGGCCCGACCATGACCGCGCGCACCGACAGTGTCGCCTCGATCCGCGATGCGAAGAGCGCTCCGGTGACCTCGTGCGAACTCGACAAGGGGGAAAAGGCGCTGATCGCCACCGGCAGACTGGCGGACTTCCGCTGCTGTTATGGCGCGCGCGAAGTGACGGCAGACGGCATGGCCATAGACGCCCGCGCGGCCGACCTGCTGCATGTCAGCGAAGGCGACTTGGTGTGGAGTATCGGGCGGTAACGAAATGGCGCCCGTTCGTGTCGAGCGAAGTCGAGACACGGCGCGCATACGGCTCTCGACTTCGCTCGAGCCGAACGGAGGATGAGTTGGCACTACAGGAAATCAACTTCGATGGGATCGTCGGCCCCTCGCACAACTATGCCGGGCTGAGCCTCGGCAACCTCGCGGCGACCAAGAATGCTGGGAAAGTCTCGCAGCCACGCAAGGCGGCCTTGCAAGGGCTCGCCAAGATGCGCGGCAATATGGCCGCAGGGCTCGCGCAGGGGTTCTTCCTGCCGCTGCCCCGGCCCAATGCAAGCTGGCTCGAAGCGCTCGCCGCCGACAGCACCACCGACCCCGCGCTGATCGCCAGCGCCTGGTCGGCCAGTGCGATGTGGACCGCCAATGCCGCCACCGTTTCCCCTGCGCCCGATTGCGCCGACGGGCGCTGCCACCTCACCGTCGCCAACCTCGTCACCATGCCGCACCGCAGCCAGGAATGGCCCGACACGCTAGCGCAATTGCGCCTCGCCTTTGCCGACAGCGCGCACTTCGCCGTCCACGGCCCGATCCCAAGCTGCTTCGGCGACGAGGGCGCGGCGAACCACATGCGCTTTTGCGAAGGCCACCAGAGCGCAGGCGTCGAGGTGTTCGTCTATGGCCGCAGCGGCGGCCCCTTCCCCGCCCGCCAGCACGAACAGGCGAGCCGCGTGGTCGCCCGCAGCCACGGGCTCGACCCGGCACGCGCGCTGTTCATCGAACAAAGCCCCGAGGCCATCGCCGCCGGAGCCTTCCATAACGACGTGGTCGCAGTGGCCAATGCGCAGGTGCTGTTTGCGCACGAACAGGCCTTCGCCGACCGCGAGCGCGCCTATGACACGATCCGCGCCGCCTTCCCGGCGCTGGAGGTGGTGGAGGTGCCCGCCGCGCGGGTGAGCCTTGCCGATGCGATCTCGTCGTACCTGTTCAACGCGCAACTGCTGACCATGCCCGATGGGAGCATGACGCTGGTCGTCCCCGGCGAATGCCGCGAAAACGCAGCGGTCTCGGGCTGGCTCGATGACATGCTCGCCAGCAACGGCCCGATCCGCGCGGTGAAGGTGGTCGACGTGCGCGAGAGCATGGCCAACGGCGGCGGCCCCGCCTGCCTGCGGCTGCGCGTGGTGGCCGACCCCGCCACGGTCGACCCGCGGTTCATCCTGAGCGAAGCCCGGGCCGATCTGCTGGAACAGGTGATCGCCGCCGAGTGGCCGGAGGAGATCGACCCGGCTGACATCGGCAAGCCCGCGCTGGCGCAATCGGTGCTGGCGGCCCGCTCGGCCTTGCTGACCGCGCTCGATCTGGCCGAGCTGCGTTAACCTTCACCTGTCGGATTGCCTTACAGACCCGCCCGCCTTAACCATCGTGATGCAAGGGATTCCATGCCTGGCATGGGGATTGCTTTGCGATGGGTAAGGAAGGGTCAATCATGTTTCGCAAGATTTCTCGTCTGTTCGTCATCAAGACGCGGCTTGAGGCCTTCCTGATCATCTATGCCCTCGCGCTTGGCGCGACCGAGCGCGGATCGGTCTATCTTGACCAGTATCCGGGCTGGGGCGGCAAGCTGCTGTTCCTTGCCTGCACCGCTGCGGTGTTCATGGCGGGTGGCAAGATTCTCGACTGCCTGAAATACGAACGCGGCGAACTGGCGGCGAAGAAGAAGGCGATTCTGCCGGCGGAATAGGGAGGGCCTGCGGATATCGCCCCAAGTCATCAGACCCGCTCGCCCTGAGCTTGTCGAAGGGCAGCCACCAAGGTTCGCCCGCAGAACGGCACGGCCGTGCCTGTCCTTCGACAAGCTCAGGACGAGCGGGTGTTGCGAGAAAAAAGGAAAGTGGGGGTTTCTGTTGCTAGCTACCCCCGGAGCCCCGGAATCCGTTCTGTTGCCCGGTCGGTCCAACCGCGCTGTATAGCCTAATAATTGCAGGGCGTTAGCCCAGACAATTACGCAGCGATGGCGAGTGCTTCGTTATCGTTGGCACTTATAGGTTTTGAACAGTTTTACGGGTTACTCAGCCCGGGCAAAAACCCTGTCTTTGAATACACGTCGATCCTGGTTCGGCCCCGTCAACACTGGCGCGAAAGCGCCGATCTTGGTGGAGCCGCCGGGTACTGCCCCCGGGTCCGCTGCATCTATTACACAAGGCCGTTTATCGCCATATCCGGTCGAAACCGGCAGGCCCTATATAGGGCTTGTGTAATGAATGTGAAGTGAGTGACACACATCCCCTCCCGTTTACGGGAGGGGCAGCGAGACTTGGCAGCTTGCTGCCTAGTCGCAGCGGGGTGGGCCGCAAGCGGCCCATGCCCACCCCCAGCCCCTCCCGCAGGCGGGAGGGGAGTTTGGCGTCACTTCTTCAGCGCATCGCGGATTTCGATCAGCAGGTCGATCTCGCTCGGTCCGGCTGGGGCGGCAGGCTCGGCGGGCTTTTCGAACCGCGCCTTGAGCCGGTTCGCATAACGCACCAGCAGGAAGATGATGAACGACAGGATCAGGAAGTTGATCACCGCCGTCGCCAGTGCGCCATAGCCGATCATGGCGGCCCCGGCCTCTTTCAGGGCGGCATAGTCGGTCATGCTGCCGTCATAGCCCTCAGGGGTGGAGAGCAGGATGAAATGGCTCGAAAAATCCGCCCCGCCAAAGATAAAGCCGACGAAGGGCATGATGATATCGCCGGTCAGCGATGTAACGATGGTGCCAAAGGCGCCCGCGATGATCACCGCCACCGCAAGATCCATCACGTTGCCCTTGGCGATAAATTCCTTGAACTCTGCAAACATTACCGTTGCTCCCGGTCTTCCTGAACACAGGCACCAATTGCAGAACCGCCAGTCTTTCGCCAGCCGCTATTGATCGCCAGTCGCACGCGGCGCGGGGTGGCTGCGCATCTCGGCCAGTATCTGCTTCAGCACGTCGAGCTGCGGGTCGGTCGGCACTTCGGTGTTGTCCGAGGTGTTGCTGGTCGCCTTGGCCTTTTCCTGCATCTCGTCGAGCACCTTGTTGACCGTCCGCAGCAACAGGAACAGCGCGAAGGCGACGATGAAGAAATCGACCGTCTGGGTCAGGAAATCGCCATAGCCGAGCATCTGCACCCCGGCCGCCTTCAGCTCGGCATAGCTCTGGCGGTTTCCGGTGTAGTCGGCGGGAATTTTGCCGAGCAGGATGAACCAGTTGGTGAAGTCGACATCGCCCACCACCCAGCTGATCAGCGGCATGATGATGCTTTCGTTGAGGCTTGTCACGATCCTGCCAAAGGCCGCGCCGATAATCACACCCACCGCCAGATCGAGCACATTGCCGCGCGCGATGAACTTCTTGAACTCTTTGAACATGACCCACTTTCCCGTTGCTGCTGCACTGCCTGGGCACAGGACGCAGAATGGCCCGTTTCGATCCCGCCGCCGCCTTGCCCGGCAGCACAACTTGTAACCTCGCCCCACCGTGCTACATAAGCAACACACCTGTTGGAGGAACAGTCTGATGAAATTTGCCCGTATCGCCCTCGCCCTTGTCGGCGCGCTTGCGTTATCGGCCTGCGGTATCAATTCGGTGCCCACCGCGGAAGAAGGCGCCAAGGCCAAGTGGGCCGATGTGGAGGCCGCCTTCCAGGAGCGCGCGAACCTGATCCCGGCCTTGCAGGAGATCGTGCTGTCCTCCGCCCAGCAGGAACGCGCCACGCTTGATGCGGTCGTGTCCGCGCGCGCTTCGGCCACCCGGCCCGAGGTGCAGGTCACGGGCGACGACCTCAGCGATCCGGCCAAGATGGAAGAGTATCAGGCCGCGCAGAACCAGCTCGGCGGGGCCATTTCGCGCCTGCTGGTCTCGGTCGAGGCCTACCCCGAGCTGAAGAGCCAGGACAACTTCGGCCGCTTCATGACCCAGTACGAAGGGCAGGAGAACCGCATCCGCGTCGCCATCCGCGACTACAACGAGGCGGTCCGCCAGTATAACACCACGATCCGAACCTTCCCCGATGCAATCGGCGCCAAGCTGATCCACGGGGCCGAGCCGATGGTGTCCTACAAGGCCGCGACCGAGGGCGCAGAAGTCGCGCCCAAGCTCGACATGGGCGTGAACTGATCGCTTCCATGTCGCTCAATCGCCTGATTGGCGGGCTGCTTACGGCGCTGGCGGCAATGCTGGCGCTGTGGGCCCTGCCCGCTGCGGCCCAGCCCGTCTTCCCCGAGCGCGGCACCGCGCCGGTGGTCGATCAGGCACAGGTGCTCGACCCGGCCACCATGGCCGAACTGACCGCCGCGCTCGACCAGTTCGAACAGGCCAACCAGCGCCAGTTCGTGATCGCGACGGTGGCGAGCCTCGATGGTTATGATATTGCCGACTATGGTTACCAGCTCGGCCGTGCCTGGGGTCTGGGCGACAAGGAGCGCAACGACGGCATCATCCTGCTGGTCGCGCCCAACGAGCGCAAGGTGCGCATCGAGGTCGGCTACGGGCTGGAAGGGATCATCCCCGACGGCCTCGCTTACGACTATGTCGAGGAAATGAAGCCCTATTTCCGCGATGGCGACTATGCTGGCGGGATCACGCTCGGCGCGGCGCGGATCATCGCCCAGCTCGAACTGCCGCCCGAAGAGGCCGCGCGCGTGGCGCAAGAGGCGACCGCGCAGCGCAAGAGCGAGGGCGGCATTCCCGCAGGCGGGCTGATCTGGCTCGGTTTCCTGCTGTTCTTCTTCATCCTCCCCGCGCTGTTCGGTCGCGGGCGCAAGCGCCGCTATCGCCATGGCGGAATTGGCGGCGCGGTGGGCGACATCATCCTGTGGGAGGCCGGCAAGGCCATCGCCCGCGGGTTGACCGACAATGACGACCACTGGGGTGGTGGTGGCGGCTGGGGCGGCGGTGGCGGCTTCGGCGGTGGCGGGGGCTTCGGCGGCGGTGGCGGATCATTCGGGGGCGGCGGCGCCTCCGGGGGGTGGTGACGATGGCAATGCTCGACGAACACCAGCACAAGATCGTGTCCGATGCCGTGGCCGAGGCAGAACTCACCACTTCGGGCGAGATCGTGCCCGTGCTCACGCAGGCCTCCGATAGCTATTCCGACGTCGTGCTGGCCTATTGCGCCGCCATCGCCTTCACCGCGATGAGCGTGATGGCCGCCTTCCCCACCTTCTACACCGACCTGTGGGACGGGCTGTTCGGCGGCTGGGGCCATGACTGGACCACCGGCGAGTTCACCACCCTGATGCTTGGCGTAGGGGTGCTGAAATTCGCCGCCACCTGGGCGATCCTGCAGATCGACGCGGTGAAGTTCCTGCTCGTTCCGGGGCCGCTCAAGCGCGCCCGTGTGCGCGATGCCGCCGTGCGCCACTTCAAGGTCGGCGCGGAAAGCCGCACCCATGGGCGCACCGGGGTCATGCTGTATCTCTCGATGCAGGAGCACCGCGCCGAAATCGTCGCCGACAGCGCCATTGCCACGCTCGTGCCCGCCGAGGCCTGGGGCGAGGCCATGGCCGACATGCTGGTGGAGGTGCGCAAGGGCTGCATCGCCGAGGGCATTGCCGCCGGGGTGCGCGATGTCGGCAAGGTGCTCAGCCCGCACTTCCCGCGCGCCGAGGACGATGTGAACGAACTGCCCGATCGCTTGATCGAGCTGTAGTGGTCCGATAGGCCGCCCGGCATGAGACCAGACGACGCGGATGCACCCGAAGAGGTGATGTGGGCGGGCCGGTTCATCACCGCCAAACGCCGGGGCAAGTGGGAATATGTCGGACGCGCACGCGGCATTCGCGCCGCCGTGATCCTGCCGCTTGACGGCGATCATGTGGTGCTCGTCGAGCAATACCGCGTGCCGCTTGGCTGCAACTGCCTCGAACTGCCCGCCGGGCTGATCGGCGATGAAGACGGGTCGGAGAATGAAGACCCGCTCGAAGCCGCCAAGCGCGAGCTGATCGAGGAAACCGGCTATGCCGCCGCCCATTGGGAAAACCTCGGCGTCTATTTCTCCAGCCCCGGCATGGTGAGCGAGAGCTTTACCCTGCTGCGCGCCAGCGAGCTGACGAAGGTTGGCGACGGCGGCGGGGTCGCGGACGAGGAAATCATCGTGCACCGAGTAAACCGGGCCGATCTCGAGCAGTTCGTCGCCGATGCGCGAGCGCGCGGGGTGGCGGTCGATGTCAAAATGCTGCTGCTGCTCGGGGCAGGAATGGGAGGGATAAAGGCATGAAGGTTCTGGTTCTGGGGTCGGGCGCGATGGGCTGCCTCTATGGCGCGGCCTTTCACCGCGCCGGGCACGAGGTGATCCTGTGCGACGTCAATCAGGCCCATGTCGACGCGATCAACGCCAACGGCCTCGAACTCGACCGCAACGGAGTGGAGCACCTGCCGATCCGTGCTGCGCTGCCGCAGGATGTTACCGAGCCGGTCGATCTGGTGCTGGTCTTCACCAAGACCTTCCACACGCAAGGCGCGCTTGAGGGTATCACTGCGGCGATCAGCACGCATACCCATCTGCTCAGCCTGCAAAACGGGCTCGGCAACGACCGGCGGCTGGCGGGCTTCGTCAGCGACGACCGGGTGATGGTCGGCGCGTCGATGCTGCCGAGCGATCTGGTCGGCCCCGGCAGGGTGCGTAGCCACGGCGAGGGATACTCGCGGCTTTACCCGGCCTTTGGCGGCGACCCCGCCTTTGCCGCCGAGGTGGCCGAAGCGATGGCGGCAGGCGGCCTGCCCGCGCAGCTCGATCCGGAGATCCACGCCGCGATCTGGGGCAAGGCGATCTTCAACGCGACGATGAACCCGCTGTGTGCGCTCACGCTGCGCACGCCGGGCTTTCTCGGTGCCAATGCCGAAAGCCGCGCGCTGATCGGCGAGGCCGTGGCCGAGGGCGTCGCCGCCGCAAGGGCGAGCGGGGTGACAATCGATGCCCAGCCGATTCTCGACCTGACCGAGGTCAGCATGAAGGACCATGCCGATCACGAAGCCTCGATGTTGCAGGACGTGAAGGCGGGCCGCCGCACCGAGGTCGATGCGATTGTCGGCGCGATTGTCGAAGCCGCCGAGGCGCATGGGCTTGCCGCGCCGGTGCTGAAGACCTTGTGGCGGCTGGTGAAGCTGGAAGAGGCGAAGCTGGATTAGGGGCCCCACTCTGCTGTGTCCGGGGTCTGGTGACATTGACCTGATCCCCTTTGCTCCCCTCCCCTTGGGGAGGGGCTGGGGGTGGGGGCTCGACGCGGGCTGGCGCGGAACCCCCATCCCAACCCTTCCCGACGGGGAAGGGCTTTGCGAGCCAATGCTATGCCATCCTGTTCTTCCCCGCTCGCGCCAAGCGATGGGATTGGGCCCAGCCAGCGCGCTCAGATCAGCCCGATCTCGCGCAGCCGCTGCTGGAGGTAGGCATCGGCGGTGATCGGCTCCTCACCCCCTTCTCCAAACGGCGCGATCACATAGTCGGGCCGGAAGTGCAGGAAGAACGGCATCGAATAGCGCGACCGCCCCGCCGCCTCGCCGACCGGGTTCACCACCCGGTGCGTGGTCGAGCGCAGGCGCCCCGCCGTCAGCCGCTGCAACATGTCGCCGACGTTGACCACCAGCGCGCCCTCGGGCGGGCTCACCGCCAGCCATTCGCCATCGCGGGTCAACAGCTCCAGCCCCGCCTCCTCGGCCCCGAGCAGCAGCGTGATGGTGTTGATGTCCTCATGCGCCGCCGCGCGCACCGCGCCTTCGCGCGCCGCTGAAACGGGCGGATAGTGCAAATAGCGCAGCACCGAATTGCCCTGCGCCACCGTGGGCGCGAGGAAGCCCGGCTCCTGCCCCAAGGCCACGGCGATCGCCTCCAGCAGGTGCCCGCCCGCCTCCTCGAATGCGGCGAACAGCGCGAGGCTTGTCGCGCGGAAGTCCGCCACCTCGGCGGGCCAGACATTGTCGGGCATGAACTGCGCCAATGGATCGCCCGCGGGCAGTTCGCGCCCGACGTGCCAGAACTCCTTGAGATCGTGCACCGCCGCATCCTTCGCATGCTCGGCCCCGAACGGGGTATAGCCGCGCGCGCCGCCCTGCCCCGCGATCCGGTAAGCCTGCTTGGCCTCCTCCGGCAGCGCGAAAAAGGCGCGCATCGCATCGTCGGCGCGGGCGATGGTCTCGGGCGCAATTCCGTGGTCGCGCACGATGGCAAATCCGGTCTCGGAAAAGGAGCGACCGAGGCCGGCTGCAAGGCTGTCAAGCGGCTCGCGCAAGGATAGCGTGGCGATCTGTGTCATCGCTCAGCCAAGTCCCACTTTCCTTTTCCCCGCGCAAGCATTACCCATTCGGACATAATCAACGAGAGGATCCCATGGCTGATACGAAGGCAATCACCTTTTACGACCTTCAGGTCTCCACCGGGGCAACGATCAGCCCCTTCGTCTGGGCCACCAAGTTCGCGATCCGCCACAAGGGGTTCGACCTCGATGTGGTGGAAGGCGGCTTCACCGGCATCGCCGAGCGTACCGGCGGCAAGACCGAGCGCCTGCCCGCCATCGTCGACAATGGCCGCTGGGTGCTCGATAGCTGGGGCATCGTCGAATATCTCGACGAGACCTACCCCGAACGCCCCATGCTGATCCCGCACGAAAGCGTGGCGGTGATGACGAAGACGCTCGACGCCTGGTTCTGGCGCACCGCCGTCGGCCCGTGGATGCGCAGCTATTGCGCCGATTATCGCGATGTCTGCTACGAGCACGACAAGGAATACATCACCAGCTCGCGCGAGGTGATGCTGGGCGGCAAGCTGGAAGACCTGCAGGCGGGCCGGGAAGATCGGCTGGCGGCGATTTCGGCCAGCCTCGAACCGCTGCGGATTGGTCTGCGCGAACACAAGTTCCTTGGCGGCGACGAGCCCAACTATGCCGACTACCGCATTATCGGCAGCTTCCTGTGGCTGGCCTCGCTGGCGCAGACCCCGCCGCTCGCCGCCGACGACCCGCTGCGCGACTGGATCGAGCGCGTGCGCGACCTGTTCGGCGGGCTTGGCCAGCACCCCGGCCTGTTCACCCTCTACGGGCTGGAGCAGCGCGAGGGCGATGTCGATCCGTTCAACCGCCAGGCCGGAATGGGCGGCATTCACAAACGCAACACCGGCCCGCAATCGACGCAGGCCGAAACGCAGTTCATCACCAAGGCGAAAAGCTGAGGTCCGCACAGCCTCAGCCGCGCGGGCTGTGACAGGCGCTTGTGGGGATTGCCCTACAAGCGCCTTTTCTTTTGCGCGGCAAACCCATAGCATTCTAATCATAACTCGGGAGGGAAGCAGGCTGAGCGCGAGACTATCGCCATCGTCCTGCTGTTGGGCGATCACCAGCCCCTGCCACAGGTGGAAACAAGGACTGACCCATTGCGCATTCTCGTTACGCGCCGCTGGCCCCAAGCGGTGGAAAAGGCCCTCGCCGACAAGTTCGACGTTACATTCAATAGCGATGACAAGCCACTGTCCAAAAACGATCTTGTCAAAGCCATGGGCGAATTCGACGTGCTCTGCCCCACCGTCTCGGACGCCATCGACGCCGAAGTGATCGCGGGCGGCGACCGGGTGCGGCTGATCGCCAATTACGGCGTCGGGTTCGACCATATCGACATTGCCGCCGCCAAGGCGAAGGGCATTGCCGTCAGCAACACCCCCGGTGTGCTGACCGACGCCACCGCCGATCTCGCGCTCACGCTGATGCTGATGGCGACGCGCCGCGCGGGCGAAGGCGAGCGCCAGCTGCGCGCCGGAAAGTGGACCGGCTGGGGGCCGACGCACATGGTCGGCTCGGCGCTGAACGGCAAGGTGCTCGGCTGCATCGGCTTCGGGCGGATCGGACAGGCGACCGCCGCCCGCGCACACCATGGCTTCGGGATGAAGGTGGCCTACTACGCCCGGCGCGAAATGCCGCAGGCGAGCGAAGTTGACGGCACGTTCTATCCCGACCTTGCCGAGCTGCTGGCGGTGTCCGATGTGGTGTCGCTGCACATTCCGGGCGGCGCGGAAACGGCCAACCTGATCGATGCTGCGGCGCTCGCGGCGATGAAGCGCGGCAGTTACCTCATCAACACCGCGCGCGGCGGGGTGGTCGATCACGAGGCGCTGGCCGAAGCGCTGCGCAGCGGCCAGCTCGCAGGCGCGGGGCTCGATGTTTACCCGGCCGAGCCGCAGGTGCCCGAATGCCTGCTCGGGCTGGAGAATGTGGTGCTCCTGCCCCACCTCGGCAGTGCCAATGCCGAGACCCGCGAAGCGATGGGCATGCGCGCGCTGGCCAATGTCGAGGCCTTTGCCGCGGGCGAGCCGCTGCCCGATCCGGTCGCATGAGCGATGCCGTTACGGCGCTGATCGCAGCCGAGCGCCTGCCCGCAGACTACCGCGAAGTTGTCGAGCAGTTCTGGCAGCCGCTTGCCGACCGCATCGCGGGTGAGGCTAAGGGTCACAAACCGCTGATCGTCGGCATCAACGGTGCGCAAGGTTCAGGCAAGTCTACGCTGTGCCGCTTCCTCGAAGTGCTGCTCAAACCACAAGGCCTGCGCGTCGCCACACTCTCGCTCGACGACCTATATCTCACCCGCGCCGAGCGGGCGGATATGGCCGCCGAGGTCCACCCGCTGTTCGGCACGCGCGGGGTGCCCGGCACGCACGACGTGACCATGGCGCTCGGTCTGATCGAGGACATGGAGGCGGGCCGCAGCATCACCCTGCCCCGCTTTGACAAGTCCATCGACGACCGCTCCGGCGAAGGCGAAACGATCCCCGGCCCGGTCGATGTGCTGCTGTTCGAAGGCTGGTGCGTGGGGGCAGCGCCGCAGGATCAGGCAGCGCTCATCGAACCGATCAACCGGCTCGAAGCGCAAGAAGATCGCGGCGGCGTGTGGCGCGGGCTCGTGAACCGCTTCCTCGCCGGCGACTATGCCGATCTGTTCGCCCGGATCGACCTGCTGGTGATGCTCAAGGTGCAGGGCTTCGAAGCCGTCGCCGCCAACCGCCGCTTGCAGGAGCGCAAGCTCGCCGAAGCCAATCCCGGCGCGCCGGGGCTGATGGACGAGACCGCCCTCACCCGCTTCCTCGACCACTACGAGCGGCTGACCCGGCACCAGCTTTCCGAAATGCCCGCACGGGCCGATGTCCTGTTCGAAATCGGCCCCGATCAACGTCCGCTGCGCTTGCCCGATGGACTCGAAGGGGCACGCTCGATAACCTAACAACTGTGATTATGGCACCGCTAAGAATCGGGCCGGATCGGGAGAGAGATTGATGGTGGCGATTGCCAGGGGCCTTGCGGCCCTGACTGCTGCGGCGATGCTATGGGGATGCAGCGCCAACGACGCAAATGTCGTCGATGAGGAACGGCTGCTCGCCGCCGAGAACGATCCCGATAACTGGCTGACCTATGGCCGCACCTATGCCGAACAGCGCTTCAGCCCGCTGGAGGACATCAACGCGGGCAATGTCGGCGAGCTGAACCTCGCCTATGCGGTGGAGCTGGACACCAACCGCGGGCAGGAAGCCACGCCCATCGTGGTCGACGGGGTGATGTACATCTCGACCGCCTGGTCGAAGGTCTGGGCGCTGAATGCCGCCACGGGCGAAGTGCTGTGGAAATACGATCCCGAGGTCGACGGCTCGAAGGGGGCCGACGCCTGCTGCGACGTGGTCAACCGCGGCGTGGCGGTGTGGGACGGCAAGGTCTTCGTCGGCACCATCGACGGGCGACTGATCGCAATCGATGCCGGAACCGGCGAAGAGCTGTGGGACGTGGTCACGGTCGACCAGTCCAAGCCCTACACCATCACCGGCGCGCCGCGTGTGGTGCGCGGCAAGGTGCTGATCGGCAACTCGGGCGCCGAGATGGGCGTACGCGGCTATATCTCTGCCTACGATGCCAATGATGGCGCGCTGGTCTGGCGGTTCTACACCGTGCCCGGCAACCCCGCCGATGGCCCCGATGGCGCGGCCTCCGACGAGGCCTTCGCACAGTTTGCGGGCGAGACGTGGTTCGGCGACTACTGGGAACTGGGCGGCGGCGGCACCGTGTGGGATTCGATTGTTTACGATGCCGATTTCAACCAGCTGCTGATCGGCGTCGGCAATGGCGCACCGTGGAACCACCGCGTCCGCTCCGACGGCAAGGGTGACAACCTGTTCCTGTCCTCGATCCTCGCGCTTGACCCCGATACCGGCAAATACAAGTGGCACTATCAGATCAACCCCGGCGAGACCTGGGACTTCACCGCCACCCAGCAGATCACGCTGGCAACGCTCGAAATCGACGGCAAACAGCGCAAGGTTGCCATGCAGGCGCCGAAAAACGGCTTTTTCTATGTGATCGACCGGGCGACCGGAAAGCTGATCAGCGCCGAGCCTTATGCCGAACAGAACTGGGCCGAGAAAATCGACCTTGAAACCGGTCGCCCGGTCGAAGTGCCCGAGGCGCGCTTTGCCGATGCGCCTTACCTCGTCACCCCGATGGGGATCGGTGCCCATGCCTGGCACCCGATGAGCTATTCGCCCAAGACGGGCCTCGTTTACATCCCGGTGATGGAGGTGCCCAACGCCTATGCCGACGACAGCAATTTCGAGCGGCATATCGGGCGCTGGAACACCGGCGTCACCTTCATGGCCCCGCCCGAAGGCTCGGTGCCCGGTGCCACGCCCGAGGCGCGCCGCGCTTACCTCGCCTCGATCACCTACGGCAAGCTCACCGCATGGGATCCGGTGAAACAGGAGAAGGTGTGGGAGATCCGCCGCGACTGGCCGTGGAACGGCGGCACGCTGGCGACCGGCGGCAACCTCGTGTTCCAGGGCCTGCCCGATGGCCGCTTCATGGCCTACAGCGCCGACAAGGGTGAAGAGCTGTGGAGCTGGCAAGGCGAACGCGGGATCATGGCCGGGCCGATCACCTACCGGGTGGACGGGGTGCAATATGTCGCGGTGATGGCGGGCTATGGCGGCTCGATGGGCATGGCGACCGAGACCGGCTGGATGCGCCGTCCGCCGCCCAATGGCGCGCTGCTGGTGTTCAGGATCGGCGGCACGGGCACGATTGCCAAGCTCCCGGAATGGAAGCCCGCGCCCTATGCCAGCAGCGATGAGGTCTTCACCCCGGCCCAGCTGGCCGAGGGGCAGACCCAGTTCTTCGCCTTCTGCGGCATCTGCCACAATGGCCCGGTCAACCCTGATCTGACGCGCAGCGCCTATGCCACCAATGCGCAGGCCTGGCGGCAGGTGGTGATCGGCGGGGCGCTCAAGGACAAGGGCATGATCAGCTTTGCCCCGTGGATCGACGCAGAACAGGCCGAGGCGATCCGCGCCTATGTCCTGAGCGAAGCCAAACGCCGCGCGGCGGAGGAGGAACAATGACAACACCCGCACCCAGTGATGTCCTGATTGTCGGCGCTGGCCCCGTGGGCCTGCTCACCGCGCTCACGCTGGCGCAGGCGGGCGTGTCCGTCCGCGTGCTGGAGAAGGAGCCCGATATCGTCGACAGCCCGCGCGCGGCGGTTTACTTCCCCTCCACGCTGATCATTCTCGAAGAGCTGGGCCTGCTGCCCGAGCTGCTGGAAATCGGGTTCAGGAACGACACCTTCGGCACCCACATCCCCGAGTTCGACTATTCCGCCGTGGTGGTGACCGAACATATCGATGGCATCCCCTACGACTACCAGCTTCACGTCGGCCAGCATCAGGTCGCCCGCGTGGCGATGGAGCATGCCCGCAAACTCGGCGTCGAGGTGCTGTTCGGCCACGAAGTGACCGCGCTGCACGAGGACGGCGAGACGGTGGCGGTCACGACCGCAGGGGCGGAAGGCGAGCAGGTCTTCACCGCCAAATGGCTGATCGGAGCCGACGGCGCGCGCAGCACGGTGCGCAAGCTCGCGGGTATCGAGTTCGAAGGCCACACCTGGCCCGAACGCTTCGTCGCCACCAACGTCTATTTCCCGTTCGACGAACTGGGCTATCAGCAAGCCAACTTCGTGTGCGACCCGGTCAACATGGCGGTGATCGCGCAGCTTGACCGCGAGGGGCTCTGGCGCTGCACCTATATGGAGGACGCCAGCCTCCCGCTCGAAAGCTACGAGGAGCGCATTCACCAGCGCTACGAGTGGTTCATGCAAGGGAGGAAGGACTACCGGATCGGCTCCTCCAGCCCCTACATGCTGCACCAGCGCGCGGCGGAAACCTTGCACAAGGGCCGCGTGCTGCTGGCGGGCGATGCCGCCCATGCCACCAACCCCTGCGGCGGGCTGGGCCTGACCTCGGGCGTCTGGACCGGCGTGGTGCTGGCCGACGTGCTCGGCGCGGTGCTGCGCGGCGAGGAAAGCGAAGAGGTGCTGGACCGTTTCTCCGACGAGCGCCGCCGCATCTTCTGGGACGTGGTCACCCCCGCCGCCACCGAGAACAAGCGCATGTTGCAGGAGGCCGATCCGGCCAAGCGGCAGGAAGACCTCCAGCACGTGAAGGCGCTGAAGGACAATCCCGATAGCGGCGCGCTCCTGATGCTGTTCGCCTACAAGGTGATCGGCGATACGCTGCGCCCCGGCTCGCGCTGGAAGGACGCCGATCCAAGCGACCGGGTGGCGATCAACATCGGCGACCGGCAGGGTCAGATCCATTGACCCGCTCCTATCGCCCCACCGACCTGCACGCCGCCGGGGCCGATAACCCGCTCGAACTGGCGGCGCACGGCTTCTTCTGGACCGGCGGCGAGCTGATCGACCATCCGCTGGCTGGCAAGGCCATGCGCGGGCAGCAATATGTCGAATACTGGATTCCGCGCGCGCTGACGCACGAGTTGCCGATCGTGATGATCCACGGCGGCGGCGGTCAGGGCACGGATTTTCTCGGCACTGCGGACGGGCGCGAAGGCTGGGTGCACTGGTTCGTGCGCCATGGCTGGGCCGTCTATCTGGTGGACCGGCCGCAACACGGCCGCAGCCCGTTCAACCCCGAGTTTCAGGGCGAAATGGGCAAGCCCGGCCCGACCCATTTCCTCGAACGGCTGTTCACCCGCCCCGGCACTTTCGACGACAACTACCCGCAGGCCAAGCTGCACAGCCAGTGGCCGGGCGATGGCACGCTTGAAGACCCCGCTTTCCTCGCGTTCCTCGCCGGGACCGGCCCCACCCTCGCCGACCACGCGCAAAGCCAGATCGACGCCCAGCGCGCCGG
>NZ_QXFM01000037.1 GCF_003584015.1 Aurantiacibacter xanthus | reverse complement strand
TCGCGGTCGCGCTTCAGGGCCTGCCATTCGCGCTCGACACCCGCCAGTTCGGCCCGCGCCGAGGACAGCGCCGAGGCTACCTCGTCGCGCGCCTTCGCCAGATCGTCCTTGCGTGCCTGTGCGGCGGTGAGCGCCTCGCGCCTCTCCCCAAGGGCCTTGCCCGCTTCCTCGGCACGCGCTTTCGCAGCGGCGAGTTCGGCCTCGGGGTCGCTTTCCCCGGCCAGCGCTGCGCGTTGCTGTTC
>NZ_QXFM01000036.1 GCF_003584015.1 Aurantiacibacter xanthus | reverse complement strand
CTCGCCTTCAGCGCGAGGCCGAGGAAGACCGTCTGCGGGTGGCCGAGGAAGCGCGCAAGCGTGAGCAAGAAGAGGCGCGCCAGGCTGCGGAAGACGAAAAGCGCCGCGCCGAGGACAAGCGCAAGGCCGAGGAAGAGGCCGTCAAGCAGCGTGCCGCCGAGGAAGCCGCCGCCAAGGAAGCGGCTGCCAATCCGCCCGCCGAGGCTGCCCCGGCAGAGGCCGCTCCGGCAGAACCCGAGGCCAAGGCTGAGGCAGAGGCTGCGCCCGCACCTGCTGACGAGGCTCCCGCTGCTCCGGTCACACCGAGCCCGCGCCGGTTCACTCCGGTCAAGCGGCCCGAGATCAAGAAGCCCGAGAAGGTGGAGCGCAAGACCGCCGACAAGCCCAAGCGCACCAGCGGTGCTCCCGCTGCGCCGGCCGACCGTGGCGGTGGTGGCAACAATGCCGGTGGCGGCAGCGCTGCCGACAAGCGTCGTTCGGGCAAGCTCACCGTCAACCGGGCGCTGAACGAGGACGAGGGGCGCCGCGCGCGCAGCCTCGCCGCGCTCAAGCGTGCCCGCGAGAAGGAGCGGCGCATGCATGGTGGCGGCTCGTCCGCCCCGCGTGAGAAGCAGGTGCGCGATGTGATCGTGCCCGAGGCGATCACGGTGCAGGAACTCGCCCAGCGTATGGCCGAGAAGGGTGCCGACCTCGTGAAGTCGCTGTTCAACATGGGCATGATGGTGACGGTCAACCAGACCATCGACGCCGATACCGCCGAACTGCTGGTCGAGGAATTCGGCCACCGCATCCAGCGCGTGTCGGAAAGCGATGTCGATATCGACACCTCGACCGACACCGATCCGGAAGAGACGCTGCAGCCGCGTCCGCCAGTGGTCACGATCATGGGTCACGTCGATCATGGCAAGACCAGCCTGCTCGACGCCCTGCGCGGCACCGATGTGGTGAAGGGCGAAGCCGGTGGCATCACCCAGCATATCGGCGCCTATCAGATCACGACGAAGGGCAAGGACAAGATCACCTTCCTCGATACGCCGGGCCACGCCGCTTTCACCGAGATGCGCGCGCGCGGTGCCAATGTCACCGATATCGTGGTGCTGGTGGTGTCGGGCGACGATGCGATCATGCCGCAGACGATCGAGGCGATCAGCCACACCAAGGCCGCTGGCGTGCCAATGATCGTGGCGATCACCAAGGCCGACAAGCCCGAGTACAACGCGAAGAAGATCCGCGAACGCCTGCTCGAACACGAGGTGATCGTGGAGGCGATGTCGGGCGATGTGCAGGACGTGGAAGTTTCGTCGAAGACCGGCGCCGGTCTGGACGAGCTGATCGACAAGATCCTGCTCCAGGCCGAACTGCTCGAACTCAAGGCCCGCCCCGACCGGATGGCCGAGGCGACCGTGGTCGAAGCCCAGCTCGACAAGGGCCGTGGCCCGGTGGCGACGGTGCTGGTCAACCGCGGTACGCTCAAGCGTGGCGATACCTTCGTGGTCGGCACCCAGAGCGGGCGTGTGCGTGCGCTGGTCGACGACAAGGGCAAGCAGATCAAGGAAGCCGGCCCCGGCATGCCGGTCGAGGTGCTTGGCCTCGGCGGCGTTCCCTCGGCGGGCGACATGATGACCGTGGTCGAGAACGAACAGCGGGCACGCGAAGTGGCGCAGTATCGCAAGGAAAAGGAAACCGAGAAGCGCACGGCCCTCGCGCCGACCAGCTTCGACACGATGTTCAACAAGAGCGACGTGATTGAATGGCCGGTGGTGGTGAAGGCCGACGTGCAGGGCTCGGTCGAGGCGATCGTCAACGCGCTGCACAACATCTCGAACGATCTCATCAAGGTCCGCGTGCTGCACGCCGGCGTGGGTGCGATCACCGAGAGCGACGTGTCGCTGGCCGTGGCTTCGAAGGCGCCGATCGTGGGCTTCAACGTCCGCCCGAACGCCAAGGCCCGCGAGCTGGTGAAGCGCGACGGCGCGCGGATGATGTATCACGATGTGATCTATCACCTCACCGAAGAGGTCTCGAAGGAGCTGGCCGGCGAGCTGGGCCCCGAGAAGATCGAACACGTGGTGGGCCGCGCCGAGGTCAAGCAGGTGTTCCCGGCGGGCAAGAAGGACAAGGCGGCTGGTCTGCTGGTCATCGACGGTGTCATCAAGAAGGGCCTGTTCGCCCGTCTTACCCGCGACGACGTCATCGTGTCGGCCACGACCATCCAGTCGCTGCGCCGGTTCAAGGACGACGTCGACGAGGTCCGCACGGGTCTCGAGTGCGGCGTGGTTCTGGCCGATACCAACGACATCAAGCCCGGCGACAATCTCGAAGTGTTCGAGATTGAAGAGCGCGAGCGCGTGTTGTGATCGGATACCCCTCCCGTTCGCGGGAGGGGGCACCTGGCTATGGCAAAACACTCGAACCCCGATGATCCCTCGGTCCGCCTGCTGAAGGTGGGCGAGCGCGTGCGCCATATCCTCAGTGAGCTGCTTGCTCGCGGGGAGGCGCATGACGAGGTACTCAGCGCGCACAACATCGCCGTGACCGAGGTGCGGATGTCGCCGGACCTCAGGCAGGCCAAGGTCTACGTAAAGCCCTTGCTGGGCGAGGACGAGAAGACCGTGGTCAAGGCCTTGCAGGTCAACACCGCGTTCTTCCAGCGCGAGGTGGCGCAGCGGCTTGGCCTCAAGTTCGCGCCCAAGCTGCGCTTCCAGGCCGACGAGACCTTCGACGAGGCGAGCCGGATCGACCAGTTGCTCGACGACCCGCGGGTGCGCCGCGACCTCGACGACGAGGACGACGCATAATGATCGTCGATCTGGCCCTGCTCGGGCAGCCCTTGCGCGATCACGAGTGGGACGGGGGCCTGGTCGATCTCGAACCTCTGAGCGAGGACTACCGCGAGCCGCTGCGGGCGATCTGCCCGCCTGACGATCCGGTCTGGCCGATCTATCCGGTCGACCTTTCGGGGCCGGGGTTCGACCCCTATTTCGACAGCCTGCTGGGCGATCCGGCGCGCCGTGGCTTCGTGATCCTGCGCGATGGCCGGGTGGCGGGCACGACCAGCTTTCTCAACATCGTCGCGGGCAAGCAGACGCTCGAACTGGGCGGCACCTTCATGGCGCAGGCCGAGCGTGGCAGCGGGCTTAACACGCGGGTCAAGCCGCTGGTGCTGGGGCGCGCCTTTGCCGCCGGTTTCCGCCGCGTGGAGTTTCGCGTCGATGAACGCAACGAGCGCTCGCAGGCGGCGGTGCGCAAGCTGGGTGCGGTGCGCGAAGGCGTGCTCCGGGCCGAGCGCGTGACCTGGACCGGCCATCTGCGCAACACCGTGATGTTCTCGATCCTCGCCGAGGAATGGGCCGCGCGCCAGCCGTGACAATGAAAGCCCCTCCCCGAAGGGAGGGGAGAGGGGCAGCTACGGTTGCACCGCCACCGGCACGTCGATGAACACGCTGGCGCCGGGGCCAAGCGGCAGGTCTAGCATGACCCAGCCCACCGTCAGCAGCAGGCCCGATACGAGCAGCCCCATCGAATAGGGCAGCATTGTCGCCGCCAGCGAGCCGAGACCGAAGTCGGCCTGCCAGCGCTGGCAGAAGATCAGGATCAGCGGGAAGTAGACCATCAGCGGGGTGATGATGTTGGTCGCCCCGTCGCCTACGCGATAGGCCGCCGTCGCCATTTCGGGCGACAGGCCGAGCAGCATCAGCATCGGCACCAGGACCGGTGCCAGCAGCGCCCACTTTGCACTGGCCGAACCGACGAACAGGTTAAGCAGCGCCGAGACGAGGACGATCGCCGCCAGCAGCGCCCAGGCGGGCAGGCCGAGGCCGCCGAGGAAGTCCGCCCCGTTCACCGCCAGGATCAGGCCAAGGTTCGACCAGCCGAACATGGCCACGAAGTGCGCCGCCACGAAAGCGAGCACGAGGTAATAGGCGAGGTCTTCCATCGCCCCCGCCATCATCTTGACGAGGTCGCGGTGGTCTTTGATCGCCCCTGCGGCCTTGCCGTAGGCCCAGCCGGCCAGCAGGAACAGCAGGAAGAACCCGGCCACGAGGCTCTGGTAGAACGGTGTCAGCCGGGCTTCCGGGCTGGCCTCCTCGTCGATCAGCGGGGTGCCGGGGCCAAAGGTGAAGTAGGTCCACAACGCACAGACTGCGAGCACGGCCAGCCCCGCCAGCTTGAGGCCCTTGCGTTCTGCCGGGGTCAGATCCTTGTCGGGATTGTCGCCGGTGGGGGCATTGCCCGCGCGGGCCGGGTCGTAGGCGCCGAGGCGCGGTTCGATCATGCGGTCGGTGACGAACCAGATCACCGGCAGAAACACAAAGGTCATCGCGGCGATGAAGTACCAGTTGCCTGCGATATTGGCGGTGAACTCGCCGAACACGGTTTCCACCGCCGCCTCGGTGATCCCGAACAGCAGCGCATCGAGCTGGCCGGGCAGGAGGTTGGCGGAAAAGCCGCCCGAGGTGCCGGCGAAGGCGGCGGCAATGCCCGCGACCGGATGGCGCCCGGCGGCGTGGAACACGATTCCGGCAAGCGGGACCAGCACCACATAGGCGGCGTCGGCGGCAAGGTTGCCGATCATGCCGACGAGCGCGACGAATGGGGTGAGCAGGGCCTTGGGGGCATGGCGCACGGCGCCGCGCATGGCCGTGCCGAACAGCCCCGAACGCTCGGCCACACCTGCGCCCAGCATAACCACCAGCACATAGCCCAGCGGGTGAAAGTGGGTGAAGGTGACGGGCATGTCGACCCACAGGCGGCGAATGTTGTCCCCTGAAAGCAGGCTGGTGGCAGCGATCACCCGGCTGGTGCCGGTGGCCTCGTCGATCTCGGTCGGGTGAAACGCCTGCCACTGCGCCAGCGAGGCGACGATCGAGAGCACGACCAGCCCAAGGATCAGCCACAGGAACAGGAATACCGGATCGGGCAGGGCATTGCCGACACGCTCGATCCGCCCGAGGATGCCTTTCTGCGGTGGCTGGCTGCTCGCCTGCGGCATGTGATGCTCTCTCCATTTTTCGTCTGTCGATAACGAACCCTGAGGCTTACGGGCTTTACCGCGGGGCCGCAAATCCCCATGTGAGCGGCCCATGAGTGAAACCATCCTGCTGGCCCTGCTGCTGATCCCCTGTCTTGTTGTGGCCATCGTGTTTCACGAGGTCGCGCACGGCTATGTTGCCCTGTTGCTGGGCGATCCCACTGCAAAGGAACGGCGTCGACTGAGCCTCAACCCGCTGCGCCATGTCGATCCGGTGGGCACGCTGGTGGTACCGGGGCTGCTGGCGCTGACCGGAGGGCCGATCTTCGGCTGGGCCAAGCCGGTGCCGGTGATCAAGCAGCGGCTCGACAATCCGCGTTATGGCATGATGGCCGTGGCCGCCGCCGGGCCGGGCACGAATTTCGTTCTGGCGCTGGTGGGGGCGGTGCTGCTCGGCCTTTCGCTGTCGCAGGGGATGTCGCTTGGCTATTCCGATGGCGGCACGCCGATCATCGTCAATGCCGATGGCAGCGTGGTGCTCGCCGCGACTTTCGGTTTCTTCATGGTGCTGGTGAACGTGTTTCTCGCGGTGTTCAACCTGCTGCCGATCCCGCCGTTTGACGGCTCGCACATCGTCGAGGGCCTGCTACCGCCCAGCGCCGCGCGGGTTTACGAGCGGTTGCGGCCGTTCGGGATGCTGCTGTTCGTCGGCCTGATTGCGATCACCTGGCTGGCGCCGGGGCTGAACCTGCTCGGCAACACCATTGGCGTGCCGGTGCAGTGGGCAATCGGACATTATCTTGCGCTGGCGGACCTCATCGCCCGATGAACCCGCATGGCTGGATTATCCTCGACAAGTCCGTGGGGCTGGGGTCGACGCAGGCCGTTTCCGCGGTGAAGCGCAACCTGCGCGAGGCCGGGTTCAACATGAAGCTGAAGGGCGGGCTCAAGGTCGGCCATGGCGGCACGCTCGATCCGCTGGCCGAGGGCGTGCTCCCGATCGCGCTGGGCGAGGCAACCAAGCTGGCCGGGCGGATGCTCGACAGCGACAAGGCCTATGCCTTCACCGTGCAGTTCGGCACGATGACCGATACGCTCGATGCCGAGGGCGCGGTGATCGAGGAAAGCGCCGTGCGGCCGAGGCTGGCGGCGCTGGAGGCGGTGCTGGCGCAGTTCACCGGGCCGATCGAACAGGTGCCGCCGAAGTATTCCGCGCTGAAGGTGGATGGCAAGCGCGCCTATGATCGGGCGCGGGCAGGGGAAGAGGTGGAGCTGGCCACGCGGGCTGTGGTTATCCACGAATTGACCCTCTCCTCCGCTCATCCTGAGCTTGTCGAAGGATCGCCTTTTTCTTCAAGCGCAACACCCGAAGAAAAGAGCGGCCGTTGGGGCTTCGCCCCCTCTGCGAGTCCGACAAGCTCAGGGCGAGCGGATGTTGTTCTGCACAGCGCAACCCTCATCGCACATGTCTCCAAGGGCACCTACATCCGCAGCCTGGCGCGCGACATCGCCCATGCCCTTGGCACCTGCGGCCATGTCACCTACCTGCGCCGCATCAAGGCCGGTCCGTTCACCGAGGCTCAGGCGATTTCGCTGGACAAATTGAACGAAATCGGTAAGGGCGCGCCTCTTGAAGACATAATCCTGCCGCTTGAGGCGGGGCTGGACGGTATCCCGGCCCTGATCCTCGATCCCGAGAGTGCGCAGGCGGTCCGTCAGGGCCGAGTCATTTCGGGATTGCCCCATTCCGACGGGCTGCACTACGCGAAACTGGCCGAGGAGCCGGTGGCGCTGATGGAGCTTTCGGAAGGTACGGCCAAGGTCGTGCGGGGGTTCAACTGTAGCTGATGCCGCGGAGTAGAATGAATGTCGGTCACCGCCGAAAAGAAGCAGGAAATCATCGCTGACAACGCCGTCGCCTCGAACGACACCGGCAGCCCCGAAGTGCAGGTCGCGATCCTCACCGAGCGTATCCGCAACCTCACCGAGCACTTCAAGGAGCACCACAAGGACAACCACTCGCGTCGTGGTCTGCTCAAGATGGTCAACAAGCGTCGCAGCCTGCTGGCCTACCTCAAGAAGAAGGATCTGGCGCGTTACAATGCCCTGATCCAGAAGCTGGGTCTGCGTAAGTAAGAGTTTCTCGAAGGGCGGCTCGAAAGGCCGCCCTTCGCACATTTGCCGGTCACAAATCTCCGGCAATGGAAAGCGGCCATCCCTTGCAATCCGGCGAGGGGGCCAGGGGCGTGAAATAGCCCCACACCGGACCGGGACGGTATCCCCGGCAGGAAACCCCGCCAAGCAATCTGGCTGGCGGGTATGATTGGATAATCCATGTTCGACACCAAAACCGTATCGCTGGAGTGGGGCGGAAAGACCCTCACCCTCGAAACCGGCCGCATCGCCCGTCAGGCTGACGGCGCCGTGCTGGCCACCTATGGCGAAACCGTGGTGCTTTGCGCCGTGACCGCCGCCAAGTCCGTGAAGGAAGGGCAGGACTTCTTCCCGCTCACCGTTCACTATCAGGAAAAGTTCTCCTCGGCCGGCCGCATCCCCGGCGGCTTCTTCAAGCGCGAACGCGGCGCCACCGAGAAGGAAACCCTCACCAGCCGCCTGATCGACCGTCCGATCCGTCCGCTGTTCCCCGAAGGGTTCTACAACGAGATCAACGTGATCTGCCAGGTTCTCTCCTACGATGGTGAGACCGAGGCCGACGTCCTCTCGATGATCGCCGCTTCGGCTGCGCTGACCATCTCGGGCGTGCCCTTCATGGGCCCGATCTCGGGCTGCCGCGTGGGCATGATCGACGGCGAATATGTGCTGAACCCGAAGCAGGAAGCGGCGCTTGAGCAGGGCCGCCTCGACCTCGTCGTCGCCGGCACGCACGATGCCGTGATGATGGTGGAATCGGAAGCCAAGGAGCTGACCGAAGAGGAAATGCTCGGCGCGGTGATGTTCGCGCACGAAGCCAACCAGCAGGTGGTCAAGCTGATCGTCGAGCTGGCCGAGCAGGCCGCCAAGGAGCCGTGGCAGATCGACCAGTCGGACGACAAGGCCGCGATGAAGGAAGAGCTGCGCGGGATCGTCGGTGACGACATCGCCGCCGCCTACAAGCTGACCGACAAGTCGGCCCGTGCCAACGCGCTCAACGAGGCGCGCGCCAAGGCCAAGGCCCATTATGCCGAGGCCGATGGCCAGACGCAGATGACCGCCGGCAAGCTGGTCAAGAAGCTCGAAGCCGAGATCGTTCGCGGCGCCATCCTCAAGGACGGCCAGCGCATCGACGGTCGCAAGCTCGATCAGGTCCGCCCGATCGAAAGCATGGTCGGCTTCCTGCCGCGCACGCACGGTTCGGCGCTGTTCACGCGCGGTGAGACGCAGGCGATCTGCACCACCACGCTGGGCACCAAGGATGCCGAGCAGATGATCGACGGGCTCGACGGCCTGACCTATTCGAACTTCATGCTGCACTACAACTTCCCGCCCTATTCGGTTGGCGAAGTTGGCCGCTTCGGCGCTCCGGGCCGTCGCGAGATCGGCCATGGCAAGCTGGCCTGGCGCGCGCTGCACCCGGTGCTGCCGAGCAAGGAAGACTTCCCCTACACGATCCGCATTCTGTCGGACATCACCGAGTCGAACGGTTCGTCGTCGATGGCGACGATCTGCGGCGGCTGTCTGTCGATGATGGACGCGGGCGTTCCGATCGAACGTCCGGTGTCGGGCATCGCCATGGGCCTGATCCTCGAAGGTGACGAATTCGCCGTGCTGTCCGATATCCTGGGTGACGAAGATCACCTCGGCGACATGGACTTCAAGGTGGCCGGCACCGAGGCGGGCATCACCACCATGCAGATGGACATCAAGGTCGCCGGCATCACGCAGGAGATCATGGGCAAGGCGCTCGAGCAGGCCAAGGCCGGCCGTGCGCACATCCTGGGCGAAATGCAGAAGGCGCTGGGCACCGCCCGCACCGAGCTTTCGGCCCACGCGCCGCGTATCGAGACGATGCAGATCGACAAGTCGAAGATCCGCGAAGTGATCGGCACCGGCGGCAAGGTGATCCGCGAGATCGTCGCCGAGACCGGCGCCAAGGTCGACATCGACGACGAAGGTCTGATCAAGATCTCGTCGAGCGACGTGGCCCAGATCGAAGCTGCCAAGAAGTGGATTCAGGGCATTGTCGAGGAAGCGGAAGTCGGCAAGATCTACGACGGTAAGGTCGTCAACATCGTCGACTTCGGCGCCTTCGTGAACTTCATGGGCGGCAAGGACGGTCTCGTCCACGTGTCGGAAATGAAGAACGAGCGTGTCGAGAAGCCGACCGACGTCGTGACCGAAGGTCAGGAGGTCAAGGTCAAGGTGCTTGAGATCGACCAGCGCGGCAAGGTCCGTCTGTCGATGCGCGTCGTCGATCAGGAAACCGGCGAAGAGCTGGAAGACACCCGCCCGCCGCGCGAGCCGCGCGGTGACCGTGGCGACAAGCCGCGCGGCGACCGTCGTGGTCCGCGTGGCGGTGGCCGTGGTGGTGATCGCGGCGGCGACCGTGGCCCGCGTCGCGATCGTGACGGCGGCGGCAACGGTGGCGGTGGTGAAGACCACATGCCCGCGTTCCTCAAGGACGACTGAGCCTCAACCGGCTTGTAAGGCAACACAATGGAGGCCGCGCGGTGAGAACCGCGCGGCCTCTTTGTTTGGGTGCGAAGCAACTGGGGGGAGCCCCGCTGGCCGCCTTACTTCTTCGTTACGGCCAGAAGCGGGGGCGTGTTCGAGGCAGGGGGGATCTGGCGTCTGCTGGCTGCCTTCACGCAGTTGCGCCCGGCCTTCTTGGCGACATAGAGCGCCGCGTCCGCCATTGGCACCAGCTCGCGCACCGAGCTTGACGTCTCGGGCACGCAGGCCACGCCGAACGAGGCCGTGATCGATGTGCCGTGCAGGGTGGACAGGCTCTCGATGCGGCTGCGGAGAAGCTCGGCCTTGTCTATCGCGTGCCCGAGTTCGCATTCGGGCATGATGACTATCAGCTCCTCACCGCCATAGCGGGCTATGGTATCGGTCGGGCGGACCGATGCGGTCAGCTGCGCCGCGACGTCGCGCAGCACCGCATCGCCCTTGCCGTGGCCATGCGAATCGTTGATCTGCTTGAAATGGTCGAGATCGATCATGATCACGGAGGTGGGGGTGGCATTGCGCTCGGCGATCTTGAGGTGGCGTTCGAGCGCATCCTCCATGTAGCGGCGGTTGTACAGCCCGGTAAGCGGATCGCGCAGCGACTGGGTGCGCAGCTTCTCCTGCAGGGCAATGTTGGCGAGCGCGAGGCTCATCGAATCGGCCAGCGCCTGTGCCACACGCGCGATCTCGCGCAGCCGGATGGCGCCGTCCAGATCGTCGGAAGCGAACATCAGGAGCCCGTGAACCTTGCCCCGCGCGATCATCGGCACCTCGATCGTGGCGTTGCGCCCGGCATTGTGCTTGCAGCACAGGCTGCGTGCTTGCGGATCGTTGATCTGCACCTTGCCGCGTTTCAGGGCCCAGCAGTTGGCCGGGATCAGCGTTTTGATGGGATTGGACACGCCATCCACGGGCCACAGCGTAACAAGGTCGAGCCGGTCCTGCGAATTGTTGAAGATGTAAAGCGCCCCGCGCAGATCCGGCAGCAGCTTGCTGGCGGTGGCGGCGAGCACTTCGCCCGCATCCTCGCGGCTGAGCGCGCTTTGCAGCATATCGGTCATGCTGAACAGTTGCTCGATCTGGGCCCGTTGCTCGTCGACCTTGGTCGCGAGATCCTCGAGATTGGTGATGCGTTTCTCGCTGATCCTGCCCAGAACGATGGAGATGACCGCCTGCGCCGTCATGAAAAACAGGCTGATCGCCGCCGCGTAGGTCAGGAAGTGCCCGCCTTCCATCAGTGCCAGGAGCAGGATGACGCCCGCCGTCAGGTGCGAACCTCGCAACAGCACGCGGAGCAAGGTTGGAGAGGCGTTCTCCGCCGAAGAGAAGGGGCGGTGGCGAATCATAATGTCCCAAGCTTTGTATGACTTTATATAGTATCGTTAAAGTGAGCGGATGGCATGCCTTTCCATCAGGTAGTGTACTTAGGCGATAGTAGTGCTGATTTGTCGGCAGGGTGAGCGCTGGCATAGCGCAGCACGCTGGCGGGTGTTTTGCGGCATTGGGCGATGAAGCGCCAATGACGCTCGCCCCGCCGGCGGAGAAGTCCGGGCTTAACCATGACTACTTGAGCGGTTGGGGTGCACCGAAGCTGGCGAAGGGCTTGCCTTCGCCAGTTCGTGCGGTGCCCGCGCAGCGCCGGATGCAATGGTGCAGGAAGCCCGCGCCTAGCCCTGCTTGGCGCGTATCATGCCGAGATAGTCGGTCTTGCCGAGGGGCACGCCGCTCGCGCGCAGAATGTCATAGGCAGTGGTGGCGTGGAAGAAGAAGTTCGGCTGGCTGAAACTGAGCAGGAAGTCGACCGGAGTAAACGGCACGTTGAACTCGCGATATTCGAACCGCATCGGGCCGTCGGCAAGGCTGTCCAGTTCGGCTGGATCGAGCGCGCGCAGGAACTCTTCGGCTTCGGTCAGCTTGGCGTGCAGCCCGTCGCAGGTCGTGGGCGGATCGGTCATGTCCGGCCCGAACACGCCGGCGCGCAGGCCCTCGATCGCGCCCTTCGAATGGTGCGCCATGCTTTTGATCTGATAGGCAAAGGGCAGCATGTCCTCGATCAGGCACCCGCTTGCCATCGTGTCCTCGCTAAGCCCGTGCTCGCGCGCCTTGTCGATCCAGCCATGCGCCGAGCCCAGCAGCTGCAGCATGGTCGGCACTGTCGCCGCGTGAAGCGAAATCGGCATGGTGAAAACTTCCTTTATGAAACAATTTTTGACCTGAAGCGATTGTCCGTGACTTTTACGGGAGGTGCGGCATGATTGCGATCATAAATAGCAGAAAACAGGCGAGGGAGGAGAAGCCGCAATGGCAAGGAGCTTTACCGAGGCACTCGATGCGCAGCCGGTGCGACCGTTCCAGTGGATGATCGCCGCAGTCTGCATGCTGGTGCTGGTGTGCGACGGGATTGACCTGCAATTGCTTGGCATCGTGGCCCCGCTGGTGATCGAGAGCTTCGGCACCGATCCGAGCACCTTCGGGATTGCCGCGGGCGCGGCGCTGGTGGGGTTCGGGCTGGGCTCCTTTGCCGGGGGTGTGCTGGGCGATGCTATCGGGCGGCGCTGGACGCTGGCCATTTCGGCGCTGGTGTTCTCGCTGTCGACTGTGGGGGCGGCAAGCGCGGGCGATGTCACGCAGATGGCTCTGTGGCGGCTGGCTGGCGGGCTTGGCTTCGGCGGCGCCTATGCCAATGCACTGGCCCTGGCAGGCGAGTGGCTGCCCGAGCGCTGGCGCGGGGTGACGGTCAGTACGCTGTCGGTCGGCACCCCCATCGGCGGGACGATCGTCGGCCTGATCGGGCCGGGCATGGCGGCAAGTTATGGCTGGGATGGCACCTTTCTGCGTATCGGACTGGCGACCACACTGCTGGCGGTGGTCATTGTGGTGACCTTACGTGACAGTCCGGCCTTCCTGCTGGCGCTGGGCAAGCGCGAGCAGGCGCAGAAAAACGCCCGCTTCGTGCTCGATACCGACGAGGAACTCGCCCCCGAACGGCACGAGGCCGACGGGGAGGAAGGGCAGCGCACCAGCGTGTTCGACAAGCGCAACATGCGGCTCAATATCGGGATCGGCCTTGCTTTCACCGCCGCCGCGATGGTGGCCTATTCGATCCTGACCTGGACCACCACGATGCTGACCGCGCGTGGCTTCACGCTGGCGGATGCGGGCGGCGCGGTGGCGCTGGCGGGGGTGACCTCGATGATCGGTTCGGTGCTCGTCGGGCTTGCCATGCGGCGGTTCGGCTCGCACCGGGTGCTGCTGGCGATCAGCCTGGTGCTCGCCTGTGTGCTGTTGGCGCTGGCGGTGCAGGTGGAAGCTCTGCCCGCTGCGCCCGATGCGATGCAGCAGCGCGTGGTGACATGGCTGGTCGGCGCGGCCGGGGGCTTCTTCAGCGCGGCAATCGCGGGCATGTATGTGTTGATGACCTTCGGCTATCCGCAAAGCTGCCGTTCCTCCGGCATCGGCTTCGGCATTTTCATGAGCCGGATCGGCGCCATCGGAGGCAGTGCGCTGGGCGGCGCTCTGATCGAGATGGGCGGTGCAAGTACATGGCCCTTCTTTGCGATTCTTGTGGTATGTGCAGTTGTGATCTCGGCTGCTTCGCTGGTGATCGACCGGCATGTGCCGCCTCTGCGAAAGCGCTGAACGTAGCGGGGCAGTGGGTTGATCGCTGCGAAACTTTCCGATAACTTTTGTCAATGCATGGTCATCGAAATTACTTTTGGGTAATTTAATAATAATAGTGGGCGCAAATGTTCCAACGGAGGGGGACGTGGTATGCCCAGTGCTGATCAAGCCGACTCGCTAGCCCTCGAAAGAATCGCCGAGGCTGACGACGTGTTCGCCGTCCGCGCGGCGCTCAGCGAGGCTTTGGCGCTGGCGGGGATTCCGGCGGCCTATTTTCTGGCGCCGCTCACCTCCGATGCGCGGGTGGGCCGGATTCTCACATCGCTGGGCAATTCCCGCATCTGGGAGCGGCACTATCGCAGCTATCTGTATCGGGTCGATCCTCTGCCGAACTTTTCGTTATCGGTCTCCGGCGCGTTCTTCTGGCCCGACGCGCTCGAACAGGTGACGATCGATGAGCGCGAGCGCCGCTATCTGGAGATCGCCGGAAAGTTCGGGCTTGGCCGCGGGGTGGGGGTCGCCTGCTACGGGCCGCAGGGGCGCAGCGGCTTTCTCGGCGCATCCTGGCCACACCCGGAAAAGCCTGAAGTGAACGTGTTGCAGTGGGTCAACAACGTCGGGCAGACCTCGTTTCAGCGCTATTGCCAACTGGTGCGCATGGACGACACGGTGCCGGCGCTGTCGAACCGCGAACTGGAGGTGCTCAGCTGGATGTGCGACGGCAAGAGCAATTCGGTGATCGCGCAGATCCTCGACATCTCGCGGTCGAGCGTCGACATGTATGTGCGGCGACTGTTCAACAAGCTCAACGTGACCGACCGCACGGCAGCCTGCATTCGCGGCTTCACGCTGGGCCTTGTGCTCGGTCGCGATCACCAGCACCTGATCGAGCAAACGCTGAGGCGCGAACCCGGCAACGCTATCTGAGCGCTGGCGCACCCAGAGCGTCTTTTCTGTTACGTAATTGCGTGACGTGCATGACCTAATGCGCGCGCCTAGTGGGGCCGCGAAGCATCGGCAAGCCGTTCGGGTCGCAGATCGGATTGGTGGGTGTTTCGATAGTCCAACCCCAACCATTGGACTGGGATCGCCCCGCGCGTGCCCCTTGGGCAAATCGGCGGGCGTCCACGCGATTGGCCTCCGACACTCCCCCCACCCCGCAGTCGGGGGCCAATTCTCTTCTTTGGATCATGGCATTGAAAACGCCGGGAAACCACTGGCTCCCCGGCGTTTGCCTTGTTCGTCGCGTCTGCTGCTCAGCGCACGCGCGGTCCGCCGAACGGCAGCGGCGGCGGGGGACGGCGCGCGCCGCGCGGCAGCTGCGCCTGATAGGCCCGGCCGCAGTGCTCGACGCAATAGGGGAAACCGGGGTTCACCTTCTCGCCGCAGAAGTGAAAATCGGGCTCGCCGGGGTGGCCCATCGGCCAGCGGCACACACGGTCGCTGAGGTCGAGCAGGCTCGTCTTGTCGGCGATCTCGGGGCTGGGCTTGGCCGGAACGAGGCGGCGCGGCGGCGCGGGCGGAATCGGGGCCTGCTGGTCGCCGGGGCCCTGCCGCAGGAATCCGCCGGGGCCGTAAGAGACGATCTTCGGCAAATCTTCCTGACGGCCGGGCAGGGGCTGGCTCGGCGTAGCGCTCGCCGG
>NZ_QXFM01000035.1 GCF_003584015.1 Aurantiacibacter xanthus | reverse complement strand
GCAGGCACCTGCCAGCCGGCGGGCAGGGCGCTGCGCTGCGGCCGCTGCGCGGGGTCGAGCCGCTGCAACGCAAGCGGCCAGTCTTGCCTGGCCTGGGTGAAGGTTCCCTGCCAGCCTTCGGCTTCGGGCGACCATCTGGCCGCGTAGCTTGCCCCGGCGGCGGGCAGCGTGAAGGCGAGCGCGGTGTTGGTGGAGGTAATGTCGGCGAGAGGGACGCCGAAGCTGTTTTGATCGGGACTGTCGAATGTCCCGATCAGTGCGCCGTCGGCCTTCCGTGTGATCTCGACCACGATCCGCAACGACAATGTGGGTGAGACGGCCAGCGTGCCGATCCACAACCCCTCCGCGCGGGTCTGCGCCTGCGCCGAGGCCGTGGGCGCGAGCGTAAGCAACGCGGCAGCGCAGAGCGAGGCGATCCAGCGCAGAACGGGGGTGGTCATGGCGGGGGCTGCTCCTGTGGTGCTTGTGCCACGATAGCATGGGCCCTGGCTTGCGTAAGGGGCAATCCAGGCCCGATTCGACCCATGTGGGTCTGCTGAGCGAGCTTTGTCGCGCCCGACTGCTGATTTGTGACTCGCATCGCCCGCATACCTAGTGGCTCAGGCGCAACAGGGTGATGGCAAGCTGATAACAAACTATATTTTAACGATTTTCGCAATTCTTCTGCTTGCGAGCGGGCTCCTGCGCATTGCAGATTTGTTGCAACTGCGCATCACCGCGATGACAAAGCGATTTCGTCTGTATTCATACGGTTGCACACGAAATTATGTTCCGTAAGCAATCCCTCCACTGCTGCGTAAAGGGCGGCAGCTCCGGCTGTGAAGCCATAAAAAAGAGGGACTTTTCATGACGACCAATCTCTTGCGGCAGCGCCGCCTTCGCTCGGGAGCCGCGTTGCTCGCCCTGACGATCGGCCTGTCCAGCGCGCCGGCTTTCGCGCAGGACAGCGCGACCACGACCACGCAATCCGACGGCATGATCATCGTGACCGGTTCGCGTATCGCGCGCCCCGACATCGAAAGCTCCAGCCCGGTTTCCTTCGTCGGTGCTGAGGAATTCCAGTTCCAGCAGACCGCGAACGTGGAAGAGGTCCTGAACGACCTGCCGCAGGTTATCCCGGCAAGCACCGGCGCGTCGAACAACCCTGGTGATGGTGTTGCGACCGTTGACGTCCGTGGCCTTGGTTCTCAGCGCACGCTCGTGCTGGTCGATGGCCGTCGGTACATCAGCTACGACACCAGCCAGATCGTTGACCTTAACACCATTCCTTCGGCGTTGATCGAGCGTGTCGATGTAGTGACTGGCGGCGCTTCGGCCGTTTACGGTTCGGATGCCATCGCCGGCGTCGTGAACTTCATCACCAAGACCGACTTTGAGGGCATCGAGCTCAACGGCAACTACGAAGTTTCCGAAAAGGGCGACGGCCAGCGCTACAACATCAACGGCACGATCGGTTCGAACTTCTCCGACGGTCGCGGTAACGTTGTTCTGCACGTCGATTACTACAAGCGCGATTCCGTCTTTGCGAGCGCGCGCAAGGCGACCGAAGTCAGCTACAGCGACGATGGCGAAGGCAACCTGTTCCCCGGCGGCTCGTCCTCGATCCCCGGTTTCCGCCTGACCATTCCTGGTCTCGCCCAGGCGCTCGGTTACGCCACTTCGGATGCCGCCGTTCGTTTTGACGAGAGCGGCAATGCGATCAACTATGATTCGTCGACCGATCTCTACAACTACGGCGCGGTGAACTATCTTCAGGTCCCGCAGGAGCGTTATCTCGGCTATGCCAAGGCGCAGTACGAGATCAGCCCTGCGATCGTTCCCTATGCCGAGGCCGTGTTCATCAACAACCGCGTCTCGCAGGAATTGGCTCCTACGCCGATCTCCAACTCGACGTCCTATCGTGACGGTACGCTCGGCTCGAACCTCATGATCCACACCTATTCGCCCTTCCTCGGGGCTGATACGGCGGCGGCATTGCAGGCGCTGGATACCGATGGCGACGGCTATATTGCCTCGGGATCCTATGGCCGCCGATTGTCCGTCGTCAGAACATTTGGCACAACTCGCGGCGTAGATCAGCGGAGTGT
>NZ_QXFM01000034.1 GCF_003584015.1 Aurantiacibacter xanthus | reverse complement strand
GCACGGCCTCGCGCGCGGCGGCGATCAGGGCGCTGGCCTTGTGGCGGCATTCGGCGGCTTCGTAAGCCGGATCGCTGTCGGCGACGATCCCGGCCCCGGCCTGCACGTTCATCACCCCGTCCTTGATCACGGCGGTGCGCAGAACGATGCAGCTGTCGACCGAGCCATCGGGCGCGAAATAGCCGACGCCGCCAGCATAGGGCCCGCGCGTCTCGGGTTCGAGTTCGGCGATCACCTGACAGGCGCGGATCTTCGGCGCGCCCGAGACGGTGCCTGCGGGAAAGCCTGCGAACATCGCATCGATAGCGTCGTGATCGGGCGAGAGCTTGCCCACCACGTTCGAGACGATGTGCATCACGTGGCTGTATCGCTCGACAATCGAGCGTGCCGTGACCTGCACCGTACCCGCCGCCGCGACCCGGCCCACGTCGTTGCGACCAAGGTCGAGCAGCATCAGGTGCTCGGCGCATTCCTTCGGATCGGCGAGCAGGCTTTGCTCGTTCGCCACGTCTTCCTCGGGCGTCTTGCCGCGCGGACGGGTGCCCGCGATCGGGCGAATGGTCACTTCGCCATCACGCACCCGCACGAGGATTTCCGGGCTCGACCCGACCACGGCGAAACCGGGCAGATCGAGGAAATAGAGGAACGGCGAGGGGTTCACCCGCCTGAGCGAGCGGTAAAGCGCAATCGGCGGCACCGGCAGCGGGCAGGTGAAGCGCTGCGCCAGTACGACCTGGAAGATGTCGCCCGCCGAAATGTATTCCTTCGCAGCCAGCACGATGCGCTCGTACTCGGCCTCGTCCATCACCGGCTGCAGGTCGAGATCGGGCGGCACGGCCAGCTGCGCCGAGGGCGGCACCGCGCCCGCAAGCTGGCGGAGCGCTTCGTCGATCCGCTCGCCCGCGCGCTCGATCAGCCTGTCGGGCTCGCCCGCGCCTGCCCACAGCGGGGCGATCACGAACAGGGCGTCGGTCAGCGAATCGAACACCAGCACCAGCGTGGGGCGGGCAAACAGCATATCGGGCAGGGCCAGCTCGCTCTGCGGCGCGCGCGGGAGTGTCTCCACCAGCCCGATGGTCTCATAGCCGAAATAGCCGACCACGCACGACAGCGCAGGCGGCAACTCGGCGGGAACGTCGATCCGGCAGCTTGCGACCAGCGCGCGCAGCTCGCTCAGCGCATCGCCGGGAAGCGGGGCATAGGCCTCGCGGTCGTGCTGCCACTTGCGGTTGATCTCGGCACTCGGCCCGGTGGCGCGGAACATCAGATCGGGATCGAGCCCGAGCAGCGAATAGCGCCCGCGCACCTCGCCGCCCTCGACCGATTCGAGCAGGAAGTCGCCCCGGCCCGGCTCGATCAGCTTGAGCGCCGCGCCAATCGGCGTCTCGGTGTCGGCGACGACCCGGCGCCAGACGAGCGCATTTGCACCAGCAGCGAGGCTGGCGCGGGCTTGCGCTGCGTTGAGCGGCTGTGCGCCCAAATCCGCCTCCCTTACTGCTGGTTCTGGCCGGTGAGCTGCGCAATCACAGCATCGACCGCCGACTGGTTGGTCTCGACCTTGAGGCTCTGCTGGATCGCACGGACCAGCTGCTCGGTATATTCTTCGCCCGCATTGCGCGACAGCTGCTGCCGGGTGGCTGCCACCAGCGGATCGTCATTGGCGATCTCGGGCGTGGTGATCTTGTCGAGCGACACCACGAACCAGGCCGAGGAGGGGCCCTGTTCGATCCGCTTGGTGGTGCCTTCGGCCATCGAGAAGAACAGCATCGTGGTCGGCGTGACCTGCTGCTGCTGGGCCAGTTCGCGACGGTTCAGCGTCACGTTCTGCGGCTGCGGCAGCTTCGCGGTCTCGGCAGCGACGGCCGCGGCCAGCGTGGAGCCGCCCTCGACCCGCTTGAGGATGCGCGCGGCAGCTTCGCCGGCGGCCTTCATGCCTTCGTCACGGCGCCACGAGAGCGTCACATCGTCGCGAATTTCGGCCAGCGGGGCGGGGGCCGAAGCGGTGATCTCGCCCACTTCGAACAGCACGAGGCTCTCGCCCGCCACGGTCTCGGCCAACTGCGGATCGCCTTCGTCGACATCGAAGGCCAGTTCGAGCACGGGGGCCAGTTCGATCGGCGCGGTCTCGTTCTTGCCATAGACCCGGCCATCGGCGGTGATCGGCTGCGTCGTAGTCAGCTTAAGCTTGTACTCGTCGGCGATGTCGGAGAGGCTGCGGCCGTCGGCAAAGCCATCGTCGATGGCCTCGGCGGCGGTGGAGAAGGCCTGACGGCGCTGCTCGACCCGCAGCTGCTCGGCGATCTCGCCGCTCACCTGCGCGAGCGGCTTGCCCGGTCGGTTGCTGACCTTGTCGACGCGCATGACATACCAGCCCAGCGGACCCTGCGCGGGAGCCGACAGCGCGCCCTGCGCGGCGGCGAAGGCGGCATTGGCCACGGCCTGCGAGGTGCGCGAGGTCAGATCGGCCTTGCTCAGTTCCTCGACCTGCGAAGAGGCGAGGCCCTTGGCCCGTGCCGCCGCTTCGAGCGACTTGCCGCCGGCAACTTCATTGGCCAGCGCCTGCGCGGCGGCCTGCGTCGGCACGACGAGCTGGGTCAGCCCGCGCATTTCGAGCGCGGCATACTGCGCCTTGTCGCGCTCGTACCGGGCGGCAATCTGCGCCTGCGTGGGCGCGGGCTGCGTGCCGAGCGAGGCTTCGTCGAACACCGCATAGCGCAGCACCCGGCGCTCGGGCCGGATGAAGCGCGACTGATGCTCACCGTAATAGGCCTGCAACTGGGCGTCGGTCGGATCGCCCGTCGGCGCGAAGGCCTCGGCGGGGATCGGAGCGATCGCGCCCGAACGGCTCTCGCCGAGCAGCTGGGCATAGCGCCGCGAGAGCGCGGTCGGCATGCGCGAGGCGAGCGCGGCGGGCGTAATCAGCTGGCGGGCCATCAGGCCCATGGCCAGATCTTCGCGCACGGCGTTCTCGCTGAGGCCGCGCTGGGTCAGCAGGCTGCGGAAGGCTTCCTGCGAAAACTTGCCATCGACACCGCGGAAAGCCGGGATCGAGACGATTTCGCTGTCGACCAGCCGGTCACCCGCGCGCAGGCCCAGCCGTTCGGCGAATTCGGCAATGCTCCAGCGGCTGATCATGCGTTGCAGCACGCTGGCGACGCCGCCTTCGGCGGCAAAGCTCTGGATCGTCAGGGTCGGGTTCTGCTGGCGCAGCTGCTCGACCTCGTTGCTCACATTGGTGGAGAGGTCCGAGGTGCTGATTCGCCGGTCGCCCACGAGAGCCACCCGATCACCGCCGGAAACGCCGCCGAACACGCCCGTGCTGGAAATGTCCATGCTGGCAAAGGCCAGCGCGATCAGCCCGAGAAAGCCCAGCGTCACCACCACGCCGACCTTGGACTTGAAGAAATTGCGGAAGAAAGTGAGCATGAAGCAGCTTTGTCTGTGACCTGCGATCCGGCGGACCTGTTGGGATTTGGTTGCACGCCCCCTTTTTGAGGACACACTGGCTGCGCCTTATCCCGGCTGCGACCCGCCCGCAACAGCCAGTGTGAGGATTGTCGTCCGGGGAAAAAGCGGCTTTGACAAGCAGGCCCCGGCTGACTAGCCGCTGAGGCCCTTATTGCGATGCAGCTGATACCGTTGCCTCGCCGGACACACACAGATTACGGGAATTTCAATGGCCCAGCGCCCTTTCATCGTTGGAAACTGGAAGATGCACGGCACTCGCGCCATGCTCTCCGAAGCCCGCGCTATCGACCGCGCCGCCGAACGAATGGTGAAGGTCGAGGTCGCACTGGCCCCGCCGTTCACACTTATCCACGCCACGCGCAAGGAAGCCGAACTGATCGGCGTCGGCGCGCAGGATTGCCACTATGCCGAAAGCGGGGCGCACACCGGGGATATCTCCGCGCCGATGCTGAAGGACTCGGGGGCCGGGTTCGTGATCGTCGGCCATTCCGAGCGCCGCGCCGACTATGGCGAGAGCGATGAGATCGTGCGCCGCAAGGCGGATGCCGTGATCGCCGCCCACATGAACGTGATCGTCTGCATCGGCGAAACCGAAGCGCAGCGCGATGCGGGCGAGGCCGAAGCGGTCGTCACCGCGCAGCTCGCCGCCTCGCTGCCGGGCGCCGAGAATACCGCCGAGCGGCTGACCGTGGCCTATGAGCCGGTCTGGGCAATCGGCACCGGGCGCACCCCGACGGTCGACGATGTCAGCGCCATGCACCGCGCGATCCGCGCCAAGCTGGTCGAACTGCTGGGCGAGGCCGGCCAGAGCGTGCGCATTCTTTATGGCGGCTCGGTCAAGCCCGACAATGCCGCAGAGCTGCTCTCTGCGGATGAGGTCGGCGGGGCGCTGGTGGGCGGCGCAAGCCTGACCGCCGAGAGCTTCCTCGGCATCATCATCGCCGCCGCCGAAGGCCAGGATAACTAGGACAGGGCAGGGCGGTCCCAGGCGATGACTTGTGCAAACGGGTCGAAACGCCTAGATCGCCCGCTTTGAGACAGGCGCATAAGCGCCCAGCAGCAAAGAAGTATCATGGGTCTTTTCCTCTTCCTCACCGTTGTGCAGGCGATTGTCGCTTTTGTGCTCGTCATCCTCGTGCTGATGCAGCGTTCGGAAGGCGGCGGGCTTGGCATGGGCGGCGGTGGCAGCCCCGGCGGCGTGATGAGCGCGCGCGGTGCAGCCGATTTCCTCACCCGCGCCACCAAGTGGGCGGCAGTGCTGTTCGTGGCGCTGGCGATTGTGCTGGCGGGTGTGGCGGTCGATGCTTCGGGCACGCGCACGATCGACGATTCGCTCGATCGCACGGTGTCGCAACCGGCTGGCGGCGCGACGCAGGGCGTTCCCTCGGCTCCGTCCGCAGGGGAAGCGGCTCCGGCGCAGGCCCCGTCCGACGATCCGCTGGCAGGCGTCAGCGAATAACAGTTTTCATTTAACGTGGTTATCCCCCGCAGGCTCGGCCTGACGGGGGATTATTGCAAGCTTTCCGCTTGCGTCGAATCCACGAGGCAGCTTAAGGCCCACCTCCCATGGCGCGGTACATTTTCATCACCGGCGGCGTGGTCTCCTCGCTTGGAAAAGGTCTCATGGCGGCAAGCCTTGCCGCCCTTTTGCAAGCGCGTGGCTACAAGGTCCGCATTCGCAAGTTCGATCCCTATCTGAACGTCGATCCGGGGACCATGAGCCCCTATCAGCACGGCGAGGTCTATGTGACCGACGACGGGGCCGAAACCGACCTCGATCTGGGGCACTATGAACGCTACACCGGCGTCTCCGCGCGGCAGAGCGACAACATCACTAGCGGACGCGTCTATCGCGACATCATCGCCAAGGAGCGCCGCGGCGACTATCTCGGCGCCACGGTGCAGGTGATCCCGCACGTGACCGACGCGATCAAGGAATTCGCGCTCGCCGATCAGGACGACCTCGACTTCGTGCTGTGCGAAATCGGCGGCACCGTCGGCGATATCGAGAGCCTGCCCTTCATCGAGACCATCCGCCAGCTTCGCAATGAGCTGGAGCCCGACCAGTCCTGCGTGATCCACGTCACGCTGGTGCCCTATGTCTCGGCGGCGGGTGAGCTGAAGACCAAGCCCACCCAGCACTCGGTGCGCGAGCTGACCAGCCTTGGCGTGCAGCCCAACCTGCTGCTGTGCCGCTGCGAACACCCGCTGCCCGAGACCGAGCGCGCCAAGATCGCGCTGTTCTGCAATGTACGCAAGGAAGCGGTGATCCAGGCGCTCGACGCCTCCAGCATCTATGCCGTGCCCTTGCAGTATCACCGCGAGGGGCTGGACGAGGAGGTGCTGCGCCACTTCGGGATGCTGGCGAAATCGCCGCAGCCCAATCTGGCGGTGTGGGACGATATCATCGACCGCTACGAGCACCCCGAGGGCGAAGTGACCATTGGCGTGGTCGGCAAATATGTCGGCCTGCCCGATGCCTACAAGAGCCTCAACGAGGCGCTTGTGCACGGCGGCATGGCCAACCGGGTGAAGGTCAACATCCGCTGGATCGACGCTGAGGTGTTCGAACTCGACGATGCCGATATCGCCGCCCAGCTTGAGCCCTTGCACGGCATTCTCGTGCCCGGCGGCTTCGGCGAGCGCGGCAGCGAGGGCAAGATCGCCAGCGTCCGCTTCGCGCGCGAGCGCAAGGTGCCGTTCTTCGGGATCTGCCTCGGCATGCAGATGGCCTGCATCGAGGGTGCGCGCAACACGGCGGGAATCGCGGCGGCCTCCTCCACCGAATTCGGCGAGACCGAGGAGCCGGTGGTCGGCATCATCACTGAGTGGATGAGCAAGGAAGGCCTCCAGCAGCGCAGCGCCGCGACCGATCTGGGCGGCACCATGCGCCTTGGCGCTTACGACGCGGTATTGGCCGGAAACAGCCACGTTTCACGCATTTACGGCGGTGCAACCGAGATTTCCGAACGCCACCGCCACCGGTACGAGGTCAACTCGGCCTACAAGGAACGGCTGGAAGATGGCGGACTGATCTTCTCCGGCATGAGCCCGGATGGCCTGCTGCCCGAAATTGTCGAGCGGCCCGATCATCCGTGGTTCGTGGGTGTGCAGTTCCACCCGGAACTGAAGAGCAAGCCGTTCGACCCGCATCCGCTGTTTGCAGGCTTCATTGCGGCCGCACTGGAACAGTCGCGACTCGTCTAAGCTGCTCGCTTTAATCGAAAAACTCTTCCGGATCGTTCGAATCTGGTTTGCTTGCCGATAGTATCCGGCTTATTAGCCGGATACTTCGACTCTATGTGTAGGGTGCGCCTGCCAATGCAGATGTCGTAGCCTCGCAGGCAAGCTTGCCGCTCAGACATCCGCCTCATTGCGACCCGGGGTTGGTGTTTTGTGGGGGCGAGTCGGCTTCATTGCCGAGGGGGCGGGTGCCCATGAGCCCGCCCCCGAACTTACTTTTCTGGCAGTTTAGGGCAAATCAGGCCGCGTCGGCGGACTTGCCTTCGCTGTTGTCGCTGACCACTTCGAGCGTGTTGCCGCCGATGGCGATCTTCTTGGGCTTCATCGCCTCGGGCACTTCGCGCACCAGGTCGATCACCAGCAGGCCATCGGCAAGGTCGGCATTCTCGACCCGCACGTAGTCGGCCAGCTCAAAGCGGCGCTCGAACCCGCGGTTGGCGATGCCGACGTGCAGCATGTCGCCCTCAGCGGCCTCGGCGCGCTTGCGGCCTTGCACTACGAGCAGGTTCTGCTGCGCGGTGATGTCGAGATCTTCGCGCTTGAACCCGGCCACGGCCACGGTGATGCGATAGGCGTCGGCGCTGCGACGCTCGATATTGAACGGGGGATAGTTATCGCCACCCGCGTTGCGGGCATTGTTCTCGAGCAGGTCGAACAGACGGTCGAACCCGACGGTGGAACGGCGATAGGGGGTAAGATCGAAACGATTCATGTGAAACAAATCCTCTGTTGAGCAATTTGACAAGGTGCGGGCCCGGTTGCGGCGCCCGCAGCAAAAAAATAGGATCGGCCAAACCGCTTTCAAGAGGAGGCGGGGCATCGGAAAAAAGGATCACCAAGCATGAGCACGCCGCGCGTGGAAATCTACACCAAGGCCTATTGCGGCTACTGCCACCGCGCCAAGCAGCTGCTCGACAGCAAGGGCGTCGCCTACGAAGAATATGACATCACGATGGGCGGCGAGAAGCGCAAGGAGATGCTCGAGCGCAAGCCCGACGCGCAGACCGTGCCGCAGATCTTCATCGACGATCAGGCCATCGGCGGCTCGGACGATCTTGCCGCGCTGGAAGCGGCGGGCAAGCTTGACGCCTTGCTCGGGCTTTAGGCGCGCGCTGTGAAAGAACCTGTCTCCATTGCGGTCTTGCAGATGACCACCGGCATCGACGTCAATGCCAATGCGCGCGCGATTATCGCGGGCATGGAACGCGCTGCAGGGGAGGGGGCGGCGATGGTCTTCACGCCCGAGATGGCGCTGCTGCTCGATCGCAACCGCCAGCGCGCGGCCGAGCATGTCGTGCCGGAGGACGCCAATGGCCAGCTCGCGCAGCTGCGTGACTGTGCGGCGCGGCTGGGCCTGTGGCTGGCGCTCGGTTCGCTGCCGGTGCGGCGGCTGGAGGATGAGCGCTGGGCCAATCGTAGCCTGGTGATCGACGACAGGGGCGAAATCCGCGCCCGCTATGACAAGATCCATATGTTCGACGTCTCGCTCGCAAGCGGCGAGAGCTGGCGCGAATCGGCGCAATATGCCCCCGGCGAACGGGTGGTGGTGGTGCCCGACACGCCGGTGGGCCGGCTGGGGCTGGCGGTGTGTTACGATATCCGCTTTCCCGCACTGTTCGAGGCGCTGGGACGCGAAAGGTGCGACTGCATCGCCATTCCCGCCGCCTTCACCGTGCCGACCGGCAACGCGCACTGGCACCTGCTCCAGCGTGCCCGCGCGGTCGAGGCGAGCGCCTATGTGGTGGCGGCGGCGCAGGTGGGTGAGCACGAGGACGGGCGCCACACCTACGGCCATTCGCTGGTGGTCGACCCGTGGGGCGAGGTGGTGCTCGACATGGGCGCGAACGCAACCGATCAGCCCGGCTTTGCCCGGATCGACCCGCTGCGCATCACCGAGGTGCGGGCGCAGCTGCCCAGCCTTGCCAACCGGCGCGATCTGCCTAGATGACAGTTCGATGATAGTGTTCGATCTCAGCTGCGATCACGGCCACGCGTTCGAGGGCTGGTTTCGCTCGTCCGACGACTTCGTCGCGCAGCAAGACAAGGGGCTGCTGATCTGCCCGCAATGCGGTTCGGGTGCGATCGAGAAGGCGCCGATGGCGCCAGCGGTGCCGCGCAAGGGCAATCAGATTGTGGAGCGCGCCGCGTCTGATGCGAGCAAGCGGCCAGTGGCCAACGCGCCGATGCCGCCCGAGGTCGCTGCCGCGATCGAGCAGCTTGCCAAGGCGCAGGCCGAGGCGCTGAAAGACAGCACCTGGGTCGGCAAGAGCTTTGCCGAGCAGTCGCGCGCCATGCACTATGGCGAGCGCGAGCAGGCGGCGATTCACGGTGAGGCAAGCATTGACGAAGCGCGCGAACTGCTTGAGGAAGGCGTGCCGATTGCGCCGTTGCCGCTTCCTGTGGCACCGCCAGAGGAATTGAACTGATTGTCATGGCCCGCGCGCGCTTCTAAGGAGACCGCGTTGCGCCCGTAGCTCAGCAGGATAGAGCATCGGATTCCTAATCCGGGGGCCACAGGTTCGAATCCTGTCGGGCGCACCAATTCCCTTGCGCCAATGGTTGTAACCATAGACCGCGATCACGGTATCGTCAGAGATGACCGTGTTTGCCGGACTCGCAGCGCTGTGCGCAGTTGCAGTGTTCATCGTGCTCGCGCGGTGCGGGATGAAGATACCACCGACATGGCGGTTCAGGAGAGGGGAAAAGTTTAGACATCCTCTCATATTTGAAATTCAATACATTGATATTAAAACATATTTTTCAGACGGATAATACCTCCGCCGGAATGCGTGAACGCAGGCAGCGCCGCACCAAAGCAAAGCCCCGGCCGCATCGCTGCGACCGGGGCCTCCTGTTGTTCACACAACCCGATTATTCGGCGTTGGCGCTGCCTTCAGCGGTGTAGAGGACTTCGCCGCTGCCGGTCAGGCTCGCGGCGGGGAGGGTGACTTCGCGGCCCGCCTGCTCGACGATCACCTCGCGCACTTCGCCGCTCCGTTCGGCGACGACCTCGCGCACCTCGCCGATCTTCCTGCCGCCTGCGCCGATCACATCCATGCCCGGTGCGACCGCGAAGGCACCTTCGCCCGAGGCGGCTCCGCTTCCGGCAAGGGCAAGGGTGGAGCCTGTCAGGCTGCCCGAACCTTCGCCTTGCGCGGCACCCGATCCGGCAGCGGTGGCGGAACCTGCAAGCCCGCTTGCTGCACCGCGCGAGCGGCTCACCGCATCACCGGCGGCGGAACGGGCACCATCGGCGGCACCGCGCGCAGTGCCGACACCTTCCGCGGCGACCGAACGCACCGCGTCGGTGCCGATCAGCTGGGCGCTTGCGCTGCCTTCTCCCGATGCGCTGCCCGAGCCCGAGGCACCGTCGGCGACCGGCGCGACCGGGTTGTCAAGCACCTGGCTCGCACCGAGCACGCCGCTGCCACCAAGGCTACGATTTGCCGAAACGGTGCCCGAACGGCGGTCGACCGACTGCTCGCCAGTCGTCGTCACGGCTCCATCGGCGGCGGCACGGGCCGAACCGCGGACGCTGCGCGAGGTGTTGCGCGCGCTGTCCACCGTGCCCCGCGCGCTGCCGCGCACCGAATCGACAGTGGAGCCAATGCCGCCCATACCTGCGCCGCCGCCGAGTGTGCCCGAGATGGTGCCGCCAAGTCCGCCGCCAATGCCGCCCGAACCGCCAAGCAATTGCGCCTGGGCCGGGACACAGAACAGCGCGATAGCCGATGCAGCAATAAGAACATTCTTCATGACCAATTCCTTTCTCGATTTCGCAGACCGCTCTCTGGCCCGCTCGAAAAGGAAACGGATGGCTGCTCCCGCTTAATCCATGGCGGGCGAAATTTTTCTCATCGGCCCGCGCATCGGGCGCACAGCAGGCCGCGGCCAAAGGTGGTATCGGCGCCCGCTTCGCCCAGATCGACGGCCTCACGGTCGACGATTGTCCGCCAGTTTCCGCCTGCCGCCATCGCCTGCGCAATGCGCGCGGCGGCGAGCTGGGTGGCATAGGAAGTTCCCCGCAGACGCACGCGGCGGTTCCGGGCGTCGCGGGCGATGATATCCGCACCGGGCGCGGCATAGTCGAGATGCAGGGCACGGCCCGCCTCGATCAGGGCGCGATCGTTGCCGTCTACGCCGGTGATGGCGACGACGCCGTCGTAGGATGCGGGATAGGCCGGAGGCGCTGCCGGACCGTCATTGCCCACCGCTGCCACCACCACCGCGCCTTCGCGCCGGACCGCGGCAATCGCGCGTTCGAGCAATGCATTGCGCGGTCCGACCAGGCTGACGGTGACAACCTTGCTGCCGCCCGCGACCAGCCAGCCCAGACCGCGCGCGATGGCCAGCGCGTTGCCGCCTGCCGGATCGCTTCCGTAGACATCGGCCACGCGGATATCGCTGACACCCGCCTGAAGCAGCAGGTGGGCAATCGCCGAGCCGTGGTTGCTGTCGCGCGGCGCGCCCTCGGCAAAGCCGCGCGTGGGGAAGCGCCCGATCCGCGCCGAAGCGGCACCGTCGATTATGCCAACTGGCACGGTCGTCGCGGCGCTTGCCGAAGCCTGCCCCAGCATCAGGGGCGGGGCCGTGCCGCTCTGGAAATGGATGGCGTCGGAGGCAACGCTCGCGTGGGGTGCGAGCAAGGACACCTGCCGCTCTGCCTCCGCCAGCGACATGCCTTCGGGCACCGCGAGGCGCGTGACCGCGAAGCCCAGCCCCTCAAGCTCTTCTTGTGGCAGCACGCCGAACCCGGCCGCGCGCAGGGCCCGGCTGGCATCGGGCGCAAGGTCCATCACCAGCAGTTCGCCGCGCCGGGCGGGGTTGCCCTCGCGGTCGAACTCGACCGTGGCGCGATTCCGGCGCACGAAGCGGTCGAGCATGCGCTCGCGCTCGCGCAGCAGCTGGCTGGCGTCGCGCACAATGTCCTGGCCGAGCTGGTTCACGGGATCGACTATCCGCCCCAGCGGTTCGATAGTCGGCAGTCCCACGCCTTGCCCGATGGCCTGGCCTACGTTGGGCAGGGGCACCTGCGCGGCGAGCGGGGCGCTGGCTCCGCAAAGGCTCAGGATGGCGACAGGAATTATCAATGAAACTCGCATATTGCCCGTCCTGCAGTTTTTTCGCTTAAGCATGGATGAAACGCACAGCGCCCTTCGTTTAATCCGCAGAAAGGCAATTGGTCAGTGCAATCGACGTTCGAGAACAGACTGCTCGAATTGCTGCCCCGTATGCGCCGCTTCGCGCTGGGGCTGGCCGGCCACCCGGCCGATGGCGACGACCTGTGCCAGATGACCATCGAACGCGCCCTTGCCCGCCGCGACAGCTGGCAGGAAGGTACGCGGCTCGATAGCTGGATGTATCGGATCATGCGCAATATCTGGATTGACGAAACGCGCGCCCGCTCCCGCCGGGCACAGACCTTCGTGGACGAGGAAGCGGGCCTTGGGCAAGGGGCGGCGGGCGCTCAGGAGGCGGCGGTCGAACTGGGCGACATCGACCGCGCACTGACGAGCCTGCCGGCTGACCAGCGCGAGGCGGTCCTGCTGGTGATGGTCGAAGGGTTTTCCTATCGCGAGGCGGCCGAGGTGATCGGGTGTCCGGTCGGCACGCTGAACTCGCGGCTGGTGCGCGGGCGCGATGCCTTGTTGGCGAAACTGGAGGAAGCGGCATGACGATCTCGGACGAACAGCTCGCCGCCTTTGCCGATGGCGAACTCACGGGTGACGAACAAGCTGCCGTGGCGGCGGCGGTTGCAGCCGATCCCGCGCTGGCTCAGGCCGTGGCCCGCCACCGTGCCCTGCGCGAAAAGCTCGCGGCGCGGTTTGCCCCGGTGCTTGACGAGCCTCTGCCGGCTCGGCTCACCGCATCGCTGGCCCCTTTGCAGGCCCCATCGCAGACCGCGCCCTCGGCGGATAATGTCGTTCCCTTCCCGGCTCGGGCGCGCCGGCGCTGGGGATGGGCCGTGGCGCCCGCGCTGGCGGCTTCTCTGGCGCTGGCGATCTTTCTTCCGCGCACGGGCGATGGGCCGGCGGGTGCGGTTGACGGCGTGCTGGCGCAGACGCTCGACCGGCAGCTGGTGGCGGACCAGTCGGGCGATGCGGACCCCCGCATCCTGCTCAGCTTCCGCCGCTCCGGGGGCGACTATTGCCGTGCTTTTGCCGGAAGCGCGCAGAGCGGCATCGCCTGCCGTGAAGACGGCGGCTGGCACATGGTCGAAACGGCTGCGGGCGGTGCGGGGCAGGGGACTGCCTATCGCCAGGCGGGCAGTTCCGAATTGATGGCGCTGGCGCAGGAGATGGCCGTGGGCGGCGCGCTCGACGCCGAGGCCGAGCAACGCGCGCAGGCTGCGGGCTGGCAGGCGCAATAGCCCTGTCTCAGCGCATGTTCGCGGGCCAGATCCCCTGTTTGCCCGGCGAGAGGATGCCGTTCGGATCGAGACAATCCTTGATCTTCTCGGCGAAGCGACGCTGGGCATTGTCGTTGAAGTCGTAGAGCGCGGCAACTTCGTCCATGAAATCGAGGTGGCTGCGGTATTCGCCGTAGCCGAGCCTTGCGGCGGGTTCGAGCATGGCCTTGGTCGCGGCATAGGCCTCGCGGGTCTGGGCCTCGTTCTTGGTGTCGAACACGATCAGCGCGACGTGGATCATCGACCGCTTGCCGACGATGATCGCCGCCGAATAGTCGAGGTTGCGTTCGTTCAGTACCTTGCGGGCGAGATCGCGGATCGCGGTCCCGTCCTTGCCGGAGATCGGCATGGCGCAGGAAAAGCCGATATGCCCGCCTTCCTCGCCGCCATACCATTTGGTCATCTGGTCGAGCGCCATCGAGGGGACGCCCGCCTGCACATTGTGGTGGGGGTTCTCCATCCTCGGCAGGTTGCGCCCGTCATATTCCTCGAACACCACGCTGGCGCCGGGAATGGTGGCGAAGGCGCGTTCGATCTTGGCCCGGTTATGCGCCACGACCGGGGCATCGCCCTGCACGGCAAAGCGCATCACCCAGCGCCCGAAGCCCGGCTCGGCGGCGATGGCGTCGATCACTTCCTCGGGGAGCGAATCCGTGCCGGTGTACCATTGCCTGCGTTCGCCAAAGGCGCTGGCGGCGCAGACTGCGTTGATGATCATCGGCTGGTTGGAGATCGTCCCGTCGATCATCAGCGGGCGCAGCACTTCGAGGAAGGCGCCGTAATTCTCCTCGTTGTCGAGCATGAACCAGCCGGGCGCATAGACCTCTGGCGGATGCATCAGCGCCACGCCCATCTTGGTGACGATGCCGTAGTTCGACTGGGTGAAGATGCCGTCCCAGCTGGGGCCGGCGCTGTGCGGGTAGACCAGCCAGTTGTGCGGGTTGGACATGCCGCCCATGCCGGTGCGCAGGATATCGCCATCGGGCAGCACCACTTCCATCCCGCAATGGTTGCCGAAGTGATCGCCGATGGGCGTGTATCCCACGCCGTGCTCCAGCGCGTTGCCGATCACGCTGCCGCCGCTGAGATCGGGGCACGACATCCACAGCTCGGAACCGATCGCACGCAGGTGCTCGTAAAGGTCGAAGAAGCGCACGCCCGGTTCGACCAGCGCCATGCAGTTGTCCTCATCGACCTCAAGCACACGGTTCATCCGCCGCAGGCTGACGGTGAAACTGCCGGTTATGCGCGGCGCGCCGCCGCCATAGCCCTTGTTGCGGCCCTGGCTGCTGGTCCACAGCGGGGTGCCGTGCTCGTTGGCGAGGCGGACGATGGCCTGAACCTCCTCGACGCTGCCCGGCATCAGCACCGCGCCCGGCTCGTACCATTCGCCCGGCGGCGCATAGGGATCGCCGTGGTCGGCCATCTGGTCGCGCGTGGTCAGGACATTGTCGGCGCCGATCGCCGCTTCCATGGCCTTGATAGCGGCGTCGAGGTTGCCGGTGGTTGTCCTCGCTTCGTTCACGCGTTCTCTCCCCTTGAGTGGCGCCGCTTCAGGCGTCCTGTTCCTTGTCCACCATAGTCCCGTCCCTCAGCTCGCGACAGCGCGGGCCGGAAGCGTGCGAAACGCCCGTGCGATGTTGTTGAGCGCGCGCTCGGGCGCGCCGGTGATCTCGAAGCGGTCGACGCGGGCGGCCAGAGCCGAAAACACTGCCGTCAGCTCCATCCGCGCGAGCCCCTGTCCCGCGCATCCGTGCGGGCCGTGGCCGAAGCCGAGGTTCTGCTTTTCCTTGCGGTCGATGATGAAGCGGTCGGGATCGGAGAACTGCCGCTCGTCGCGATTGGCGCTGGCGTAGGAGACGATCACCCGTGCCCCGGCGGGCACCACGGTGCCGTCGCTCATTTCGGCGTCGCGGGTGCACCAGCGCGAGAAGTTCTGCAGCGGGGCTTCGATCCGCACGATCTCGTTCGCCGCCATGGTGGCCAGGGCAGGGCGCTCCTTCAGCTTAGCCCACTCGCCGGGGTTTTCGGCAAACAGCCAGATGCCTGAAGCCATCGCGCTGATGGTGGTCTCGAAGGCGGCCACGATATAGCCGGCGAGCATTCCGATGGCGGTGTCGCGGGTGATGTGCCCGGCGTGGGCATGGCCGATCAGCTGCGCGGCAAAGCCGCCTGGCAGAATGCGGTCGTTGTCGTAGATCTCGGTGATCAGAGCCATCATCTCGCCAAGCTGGGTGAGGCCCGAGCGCATCTTCGCGTTATCCGGCCCGGCAGCGTTCCACGAGCCCTCTGCCAGTTCGAGCAGGCGCGGGCGCACGTCCTCGGGCCAGCCGATCAGGTCCATCACCACACCCACGGGCAGATCGTGGGCAAAGTCCTTCACCGCGTCGAATTCGCCGGTCGCAATGAGCCGGTCGGCAAGCTGCGCGGCGCGCGCGTCGATGGTTTCGGCCAGCGGCTTGAGCGCCACGGGGCTCAGCACTTCGGTCATGACCTTGCGCCGCTCGGTGTGGACGGGCGGGTCCTGACAGATCAGTGCTTCGTCCCAGGCCTCGTTGATGATCGGGTTGAGGCCGATGCCCTTGGCCGAGGAGAACGTCTGCCAGTCGTTGAGCGCCGAGCGCACATCCCTGAACCGGCCGATGAACCAAGCGTCGACCCGGTCGAGATAGACCGCCGAACCAAGGTCGCGCAGTGTGCGATAGGCCGGATAGGGGTCCGCCAGCAGGGCATCGGAGTATAGATCGATGTCCGAACCTGGACCTCCGGCAGCGCCTGCTGTGGTCTGGCTTACTCCTTGCATGTCGCATCCTCTTCCATTGCCACTCTGCTGAAATGTATCAGGGTGAAGTTATCGGGTGCGGCGGCCCAATCGGGGAATGCCTCGCGCAGCGTCGCAGGCAGGTCTTCAGCCCGGATGGCTTTGCCCGCACATCGACGCATGGGCCAAATGGCCAAAGAGCCTGCCGGGCGCGCATGAATGCCGGATCGCCAGCAGCGACGCATCATCATCTCCCAAAAGTACCAACCGGTTTATAATTTTTTCGATTTGTCTAATTTGCAATTAGCTATTTCAAATATTGCGTGATGTCAAATTCATTGAATTGTGGACGCAACTTTTCCATGATCTGATCGTAAGACCCTATCATTCCAAGGTTTTGGATGGAGCGAGGTCTGTCCCCTCGCGCGGTGCGGCTCAGTCTTGCGGTGCCAGCAGCTCGGGAATCGGCTGATGTGCGATCTGGTGCGCCTCGTCTTGGGGAACGCCAAGCGCGACCAGAATGGAGCCGGCAATGGCTTCCGGATAGTCATCGGGCAGGTTGTCGAGCCGGATCATCGAGGCCAAAGCAGCCAGCGAACTGCCGAGCAGGATATCCCGTCCCAGATCGATTGAAGTGATCGGGAACGCGCCCGCTTCGATCCCCTCGGTCACGGTTTGCTCGGCTTGCCGGTACGTCTCGGAGCCGAAGGTGACGCCGGACGCGCTGATGTTCAGCATCGACCAGGCCCAGCGCTTGTCCTGCCGCGCCCGATGCAGGAAGCAGCGCAGCGCCACGGCAGCCCTGTCGCGCGGATCGGGCATCCTTGCAATAGTGTTGGTGACAGAGACGAGGAAGTCATGCGTGACTTCGTGGATCAGCGCTTCGCGCAGTTCGGCCATGCCGGTAAAGTGATTGTAGAACGTCGCGCGTGTAATCCCGGCCTTGGCGACGACGTCTTCGATCCGCGCAAACAGGCCGTTCTCGTCGCCGAAAATCTCGAACGCAGCGGCAAGGATCTTTGCCCGCGTCTGGGCGCGGCGTTGCCGACCGATCTCGGCCCTTCGCTCTGGGTCTATCTGCTTTCTGGCCAAGATCTGTCCCGGTTCCTTTACGCCTCCCGACATAGCGGCGGGCTCACAGAAGACAATGACCGGCGCGCGCTTAGAACCGCACCACCACCTTGCCGATCTGCTGGTTCGATTCCAGGTAGGCATTGGCCTCGGGCAGCGCCTCGATTCCATCGAAGGTTTTCGCGATAACCGGTTGCAAGTGTCCGCTTGTTAGCCCCTGTTCGATCCGTCTGCGCGCGCGTGCGAAGCGTTCGGGGTGGTTCCAGATTTCGCTCGCCACCCAGCCGCGCATCGCGCAGCCCTTGAACGCCATCGGCCAGTGAGGATAGGGCGTAGGTTCACCTGACAAGCCACCGTAAACAAACAGGATGCCGCGCGGGGCGAGCGCCCGTGCCAGCGTATCGACATAGGGACCGCCGACAGGATCGAAGGCACAGCGCGCGCCTTCGCCGCTGGTGATCGCCATCACCCGCTCTGCGAGATCCTCTTCCTCGGTCGCGATCACGTGCTGCGCGCCGAGGGCCTTCAGCGCTTCGGCCTTGGCGCTGGTGCGGGTGGCAGCGATGGAGATGCCTCCGGCCCAGTTCGCCAGCTGGATCGCGGCGAGGCCCACACTGGACGAGGCCGCCGGAATGATCGCCGCTTCGCCGACGCCGAGTTCGGCCACCTCGATGATCGCGAAGGCGGTCATGTACTGCATCCAGATCGCCGCCGCCTGCTCGTCGCTCAGGCCTTCGGGCGCGGGGAGCAGGATGCGCGCGGGCACAATCGCTTCCTCGGCCCAGATGCCGTAATCGCCCTGCGCAATCATCGGCAGCACGCAGACCCGCTGGCCCACCGCATAGTCGCTCACCCCTTCGCCGAGCGCGGTGATCGTGCCCACGCCTTCGTAGCCGATCAGACTGGGGAGCCTGGGCTGCACCGGATAGTTCCCCGCGCGGTACATCGCCTCGGCCCGGTTGAGCCCGACCGCCGACACCGCCAGTCGCACCTCGCCGGGGCCGGGTGCGCCGAGCGGGAGGTCTTCGAGCTGAAGTTGGTCAGGGCCGCCAGTGGCGTGAAAGCGGATGGTGCGGGTCATGGTGGTCTCCTCTCAAGGGCAAGGTGCCGCAGTGGCCGGGCAAAGAAAAGGGGCCGCCTCCTGTTGGAAGCGGCCCCCGATACTGTGCCGAAGCAACCGGTCAGAACGAGGCGTTGAAGCCCACGTAGAAGCGGCGGCCGAGCACGTCGTAGTTGTTGGCGTTATATCCGCCGCCGGGCAGCTGGAAGAACGCCGGGTTGGCGGTCGTGCTGACGTTGCCGAAAGGCGGTGCCTTATCGAACAGGTTGTCGATGCCAAAGCGCATCCGGGTGCTCTCGCTCACCTGATACGACGCGTTCAGGTTGAACAGGTCGTAAGCGGCATAGCCGGTGTTGGTGTTGCCCGAATCAATTGCCGGGAGGTGCTGCCACTGCAGGCCGATGCCGAAAGCATCGCGCGAGTAGTTGAGGTTGGTCAGCAGCTTCCAGCGATAGGCACCGTTGGTGCTAAGCCCGGCACCCGGATCGGCAAAGGTGCCGGCATAGTCGCGGAACGGCGTCTGCTGAGCCTCCGGAATACCCGAATAGAACGGGGAGGAGCTCATTTCGATCAGGTAGTTGAACACCGTGTTCAGCGCCAGACGACCGGTGCCGACTTCGACTGCCCAGTCAAGCTGGGCGTCGATACCCGAGGTCTTGAACGCGGCGCTGTTCGTATACCTGAGCTGCACCGCGCCGATGCCGCCACCCGTGCCGCGGGCGAAGTCGTTACAAGCCGTGGTGTTCGGATCGAACGTCGGGTTGAACACCGGATCGAGGCAGAGCTGCTGCAGCGTCTGGCCCGAGAGGAGGCCGATCGCATCGTCCACCTTGATGTTGTAGTAGTCGACCGCCAGCCGCATGTTGCTGAACACGCCGCCATCAAGCGGAGATTCGAGCACCATGCCAACGGTCCAGGTCTTGGCGCTCTCGTTGGTCAGGTTCGGGTTGCCCACGAAGTAGGGGAACGCGAAGCCCGGAGCCGTCGATGTGCTGGTGGCACCGGCCGAAGGGGCGATGTAGTCCACGTCGCCGGGGTTCCCACGACCGTAGAACGAATCCGAGTTGGCGGGCTGGCCGGGGATGCTGGTCTTGTCCATCATCGCGCGGCAGAGCGCTTCCACCTGCGCACCGTTCGCGTTGTTCGGGTTCGCCGAATAGGAGAACGGATTGCCCAGCGAACAGCCGTCGCCACCGTTGAGGAAAGCGAAATTCTGCGTCAGCGAATAAAGTTCGCCCACGTTCGGAGCACGCTCGGCCTTGTTGTAGCCGCCGCGGATACGGAGGAAGTCGGTGACTTCCCAGTTCGCTTCGACCTTCCACGTCGTGGAGCCGCCGGTAATGCTCGAATCGGCATAACGGATACCGCCGACCAGTTCGAGCAGCTGGATACCCGGAATGTTGTGCAGCAGCGGAATGGAGATTTCGCCGTAGACTTCGTTGCTGTTGATCTTCGCATCAATGCTCTGCGCCGGATAGATGCCCAGCGCCTGGTCGAGGAAGCTGCCGTTGCGCTCCTTCAGCGTGTCTTCGCGGAAGATGTAGTGGTTGTCGCGATGGGTCGCACCCACTGCGGCAAGCACACGACCGGCCGGAAGACTGAACAGGCTGCCCTGCGTGTTCAGCTCGATCACGTTCTGCTGCATGATGCCGGTTTCCTTGAGGTCGGCATTGACGGCCTGCAAGCAATCTGCCGACGGGGTCTGGTCGGAGAAGGGATTGAGGCCGGTGGTGCAGGTGCCCTGACCGGCACCGAAGCCGCCACCGGTGGCGTTGCCGTTCCGCGAGAAGCCCGCGCCGAAGTTCGGTGCGGCCATGACGGCACGCAGACGCTCAAGCGAGGCCACGCCGGTGGTGAGGAAGTTCGTCACCGATTCGCCGCGCTGGGCAGTAATGTCCCAGGTCCAGTCGGAGTTCGGGATCGAGCCTTCGAATCCGGCGAGCAAGTTGTAAGTATAGTTGTCGGTGATCGACTCGCGGTTACCGAGGCCCGGGACATAACCGGTCACCGAATATGCCGCATTAGGATCGGTGCGCGCATTGAGCAGCGAAACCAGCGTCGACGGCAACCAGTCGGCGTCGTCGTAAGTCACGCCATTTACAGTGTCGGTACCCGGGCGGCCGCGATAGCGCGGGACGAGCACGTTCCACCCGCCCGTGATTGGGCTGGGTTGCTGTACGGTTTCGGAGTGAGTTGTGCTGAAATAGCCCTGCGCAATGAACGAGATATTGTCGCTGATGTCGTAGTTGCCACGCGTGTAGAAGTTGTAGCGGGTCAGCGGCAGGTTGATGTAGTCTTCCTGGAAGTTCTGCGTCAGCGTGCCGAGCGACGAGCGCACGGTCTGCTGCCCGTCGATCAGCTCTTCGGGGAAGTTCGATGCGCCCGAAAGCCCTGCGGCATTGTTCTGGAAGGTGAACGGCAGATTGCCGAGGAAATACAGCGCACCCGTGGTCGAGACGTTGCCGGTCCGATTCGGGAAGTAGCTGTTGAGCAGATCCTGATAGGCCTGGCCTGCACCTGTCTGCGAGATGCCCGAAAAGGTCGGGAAGAAGTAGTTGCCGGCGACGTCCGGGTTGCCCCAGAGTTCCTGATACCAGGGCCGGTCGGTGCGATACGAAGCGTTGCGATCGCTGGTCGAGACTGCGAGGGTAACGTTGCCGCGGCCGTCGGCAAAGTTGGTGCCCATGAGGGCGCTCAGCTGGTATTCACCGCCGTCGCCGCGCTGGGTCATGTTGTACTGGCCGTTGATCTGCAGACCCTCGAAGTCCTTCTTGAGGATGAAGTTCACCACGCCGCCGACAGCGTCGGCACCGTAGGTCGACGAAGCGCCGCCCGAGATGATTTCGACACGCTCGATTGCGGCCGAGGGAATGGTGTTGATGTCCACCGCCATGCTGGCGTTGCCGGGTGTGGCGCGGCGGCCATCGAGCAGCACGAGGTTGCGGTTCGAGCCGATACCGCGCAGCGACACGGTGGCCGAACCCGGCGTGTTGGTCGGGGTGGCCTGGATATCGCCGCCGAGGGTCGGGTTCTTTTCGGGCACGAACTGGGGCAGGCGGTTGAGGTTCACTTCAACCGACGAGGTGCTCGAATTTTCGAGCAGTTCGTTGCCGACGGTCACGATCGGGCTGTTCGACTGGTAATCCTGGCGCTGAATGCGCGAACCGGTCACGACGATCCGGGCTTCTTCCTGCGCGCCATCCGTATCCTGCGCCAGTGCGGGGCTGGCTGCGAGCAAAATGCTCGTACCGCTTGCCATGAGTGCAGCCTTGAAGACTGCCTGCTTGCTGAAATTCCTCACTTCGTGCTCCCTTCACAAAGATTGCCGACCCGGTGAAGCCGGGGCGCGCAAACCACATTGTTATTCGCCGGTGCCCTGCTGATGGACTGCAAGGCGCAGCCCATGCCGATTGTGCCGCACCTGCACCGGATGAATTTCGTTCATGAGGAAGAGGCGAGCGACCCTCGCCGAATGACAGCAGCCATCGCCCAAGCGCGAAGACGCCATAATCCCTCCCCATGTGCCGGAACTTGACTATGTCCCGATCTCCAACCGATTTCATATTCAGGGAAATTGATAGTGTCTAGACCGAGTTCGTGCCTCGGCTGGCAAAATCGGTCAATCGGCCAGCGCTTTTGGTCATCCGCGCGCCTTGCCAAGCCATGGTTGCCGCGGTTTCGGTTTTGCTAAAATCAAATAAAATATCGAAAAATCAATTATATGAATATTGCTACGCCCACGGTGCTGACAGTAGTGTTGCGCCGTTGCATCGCCTTGCTGAAACATGAATGATTACGGCGCTAACTTGTTGATCATGTCCGCATGGGGCTGGCGGGAAGGGCGGTCAGGCGGTGTTGATGAAGTCTGCCGGCCGCTGGAGCGCAGGGCGGTGTGGCCGGTAAAAACGGCCAATCGACGTGCTGGCGCTTTTCTTTTGTTCGTCCTTGGGCAATACGGTCCGCCAACACGGGAAACGCGGCTGGCCGCTCGCTATCCGCTAGCAATCCGGGGGATGAGTGAAGGAAGGCAAGGAAGCCTGGCGTTGCATACTCGCCGATCTGGCGCGGAACTGGTTTCTGACAGGTGCCGAAGGTTCGGCTCAGCCTGCCGGAGACGATGCAGCCGTGCTGGCAAAGTCGCTCGGTCCGCTGGCCGAAGAGGCGGTGCAGATCGTGGAGGCCTATGCAATCGGTGCCCGTGCTCTGGGCAACACCGCTGCGGGCGAGCTGCCGCCGGGGTTCGAGGCGCGGCTGGCAATCATCCTCAATGGTCTTGTGCCGCAAGCGGCGGAACAGTCGGCCGAGCTTGTGGCCACCGACGACGCGCCGCCCGTGTTCCAGAGCGAATTGTGGCAATTGCTCACCAAGGTGCGCGAAAGCGCCGAACTGTCCTATGCCCGCGAGATTGCGCTGGTGGAGCTGGACCGGCGTATCCTGCTGCTGCTGGGCAACGTGGGGCCGCTGGTCCCGGCCGAGCTTTCGAGCGGGGCCGGGGTCGACAAGGCGCAGGTCAGCCGCTCGGTGAAGCGCCTGCTGGAAATCAAGATGGTCGAGCGCACGCAGATCCGCTCACCCGTCAGCCTTACCCGCAAGGGCAAGGCGCTGGCCGACCGCCTGTCGCGCCTTGCCGAACTGCGCAATCGTGAACTGACGGTGGACATCCCCGACGCCGAGTTGGCCGAATTCCGGCGCGTGGTGGAAACGCTGCTCGAACGGGCCGTGGCACTTTACGAGCAGGAGCGCGTGCTGGCGAGCGACGAGCCGAGGGGGCCGAGCCGGTTCCCGGTGGTCCCGCAGGATGAGCCGGGCAAGCCGATCATGCTCGACCGCACGCGGATCATTTCCCCGCTGATGACACTGTCGGCCTATTTCAGCCGCTCGGCGGCGCTGATCTTCAAGCGCCGGACCGGCCTTTCGAACTTCGAGACCTGGGTGCTGAACGAGATCGGCCGCGATCAGCCGATCGAGTGGAACACGCTGGTGGAGCGGCTCGACCGCGATCACAGCCAGGCCGGGCGCACCATCAACAGTCTGATCGAGCGCGTGCTGGTGGATCGGCAGGGGCGGCCGGGCCGTCGCCATGGCCGTTTCACGCTGACCGAAGAGGGCGAGCGGATGTACGAGATCATTCTCGACGCCAGCCGCCAGCGCAGCGCCTACCTGATGGCTCCGCTCAGCGGGGAGGAGCGCGCGCGCTTCCTTGCCATCTTCGAGAAGGTGCATCGCAACGCCGCTGTGCAACTGGAGCGCGAGCGGGCGTTCGAGGAAATGGGGCACCGCTGAGGGTGCCCGCAGGCGTCGGGATGGGGCGGATCAGCGGATCCGGCGCACCCGCACCGCCCGCTGGCTGTCGAACGACATCAGGAAGCTGCCGAGTGCCGCGCGGTCGATGGTGATCTCCGAGCCTTCGCGCGGCGGGCGATAGGAGTTCGGCACGCCTTCGGAAAATTCCCACTCCGCGCCGTCCTGAAGCGTGAGGCGATAGACGCCCGGTTGCATCATGCGCGCGGCGGTCACGCGGGTGGTCAGCGCGTCCTGCTGGCCCGACGGTGCGCTGCTGAAGCGGTCGGGG
>NZ_QXFM01000033.1 GCF_003584015.1 Aurantiacibacter xanthus | reverse complement strand
TGCCGCCCCCGCCCTCTGCCGGATACGACGCGCGGCCCGTGCTCAGCGTCGCCAATCCCGATAGCCCGTTCTGGATCGGCAACCTGCGCAACCGCGAATTCCGCTGTCTCGTGCCCGCCACCAGCTTCATGGTCTGGGGCTCCGGCACCGACTACGAAGGCCGCCGCCTGCGCCACTGGCTCGCACCCGAGGGCGAGGCGCTGTTCGCCTTTGCCGGCGTGTGGAAAGACAGCGAGGTGCCGAGCTTCGCGCTCATCACCCGCCCCGCCAGCCCCGAAGTACGCGCGCTTGGCGCCGAGCGGATGCCGCTGGTGCTGCCGGGACATGAGAAGGCCCATGCCCTGTGGCTGCGCGGCGGGTGGGACCGGGCCTCCGCTCTGCTCGAAACCGATCCCGAGGCTCCCTTGCGCGAGCTGCCCACAGTCGACGGGGACTAGCGCACGGGGGCTAGCGCCGCCGCAGCCATTGCCAGCAGCGCCCCTCACGCTATGACCTTTGCTAACACCTGAAACCGGAATCGAGGATACTCCATGCTGATCCGCCGCGCCGCCCTTCTCCTGTCGCTCCCGCTTGCCGCCGGGGTGGCCCTGCCCACCGCGCTTGCCGCCCGTCCGATGACGCCGCAGGACGTCGCTCGCATAGAATCCACCGCCGGAATCGCGATTTCGCGCGACGGCTCGCACATTGCCTACACCACGCTGTCGCGCCCCGATGTCACCAAGGGTGAGGAAAACGGCGGCGCGCGGCAGGAACTGTTCCTCGCCAATGCGCCGATGCAGGCGCGTGCCTGGCTGCCCGAGGGGATGGAAGTCTCGCGCATCGGCTTTACACCCGATGGCGCGATGATCGCCTTCCTGTGGAGCGACAAGGGCGAAAAGCGCGCGCTGTGGGGCGTGCCGGTGGGCGGCGGCCCCTACCGCAAGCTCGCCGCCATCGACGGGGCCGACATCAAGTCCTATTCCTTCGCGCCTTCGGGCAGCGAGGTCTACCTGATCGCCGCACCCGCCAAGGATGACGAACGCGAGGCCGAGTCCGATGCCGGGTTCAATTCGCGCGTCTATGAAGAAGAGCTGCGCACGGCGCGGGTGTTCGCGGCGAATGTCGGGGAAGAGGTCGATGCCGCCCCGCGCCAGCTGGAGCTGCCGGGCGAGGTTTACAGCTTCGAGGTCGCCCCCAATGGCGAGTTCGCGGTGTTCACCTCGGCCCCGACCACGCTGGTGGACGATCAGTATACCCGGCAGCGCGCCAGCATCCTCAACCTGTTCGACCAGAGCGTGGTGACGGTGGAGACCCCCGGCAAGCTGGGCGACATCGAGATCTCGCCCGATTCGCGCAAACTGTCGATGATCGCAGCGGTCGATGCCAACGACCCGGCGGCGACCACGCTGTATCTCGTCGATGCCGCCACCGGCGAATTCACCGCGCTGAACGAGGGCGCGCCCGAAGCGGCGGTCGATGCCGAATGGATGGCCGACGGACGGCTCGCCAGCGTGATCCACGTCGGCGCGCAGAGCCTGCTGCGCTACTATTCGGACAGCGGCGAGGTGCTCGGCAATGTCGATCCGGGCGACCTGATCCTGACCGGGCTCGATCAGGGCGGCAATATCCTGATCGCCACGGCCAATTCGCCCGCGCACCCGTCCGAACTGTTCGTCGCCTCGCGCAGCGGGTTCGAACGCTGGACCGAGCATAACCCGTGGCTGGCGGAGATCGACTTCGGCACCCAGCGCACGCTCACCTATGCCGCGCGCGACGGGCAGGTGATCGAGGGCATCCTGATCGAGCCGGTAAGCCAGCCTCCGCTGGGCGGCTCGCCGCTGATCCTCGATGTCCACGGCGGCCCGGAATCGCACGAAAGCAACGGCTGGGTGACCAGCTACTCCAACCCCGGTCAGGTTGCGGCGGGTGAAGGCTATGCGGTGTTCCTGCCCAACTATCGCGGCTCCACCGCCTATGGCACGGCCTTCTCCAAGCAGCATCAGGGCGATGCCGCGGGCAAGGAATTCGACGATCTGGTCGACGCCAAGCACGCCCTTGTCGAGCAGCTGGTGGCCGATGGCAGCCGGGTTGGCGTGACGGGCGGCTCCTACGGCGGTTTCGCCACCGCCTGGAGTTCGACCCGCTATTCGGAGGAATTTGCCGCCGGGGTGATGTTCGTGGGCATTTCCGACCTGCTGTCGAAGCTCGGCACCACCGACATTCCGACCGAGGAGTTCCTCGTCCATGCCCGTGCGCAGCCCTGGGACAACTACGAGTTCACCATCGAGCGCAGCCCGATCACCTATGCCGGACAGGCCGAAACCCCACTGCTGATCATGCACGGCGAGGATGACCCGCGCGTCAGCCCGACGCAGAGCCTTGAGCTTTATCGCAACATCAAGATCCGCAAGCCGGAAACGCCGGTACGGCTGGTGTGGTATCCGGGCGAAGGCCACGGCAACGCAATGGCCGCCTCGCGCTACGATTATAACCTGCGCATGATGGAATGGTTCGACACCTACCTGAAGACGGGCAACCGCAGCGCCGCGCTGCCCGCCCCCCGGCCCGATCTTATGATCGAGAAAGACGAGAGCTAGGGTCTGACGTCATTGCCCTGATCCAACCCACTCCCCTCCCCTTGGGGAGGGGTTGGGGGTGGGGGCTCGACGCTGGCTTGTGTGGAACCCCCATCCCAACCCTTCCCCAAGGGGAAGGGCTTTGCAAATCGCCGCTTTGGCATGCCGCTCCAGAGGCGGTCGGCGCTCGTCAGAAGGTGTAGCCGACCCCGAAGGCGCCGAAGAACTGGTCGCGCGAGCCGCGCACGCTTGTGAAAGGCGTATCCGCCGCATCGCCGAGCACGCGCGAATAGCCGCCCACCAATATCAGCGCGAAGCCGCCGTTGGTGATGTCGCCGTCAAGGTCGATGCCGGTCAACAGCGTGGCCCCGGCCCGCGTGAAGCCGCCACCCGATGGCTGGAACACCGGCAGTTCGCCGCCGGTCGCCGCGCTCTGCTCGGGGCTGACCGCGAAGTAGTAGTCGTGGAACTTGGCGTCGGCATATTCGGTCGACAGCGAGAGGCTCGCCACCATGCCACGGCTGAGCGGGGTGAAATAGGTCACCGAGGGGCTGACCACGAAGCCCTTGTGCGCGCCGTTGATGTCCCAGGCGGCATCGGCGCTGAAGGTCAGGCTGTCATAGCCGTGCAGCACCTTGTTGATGGTGACACCCGCGCTGGGGCCGACCTCGATCGCCTTGCCCAGCTTGCCGAGGCTGGCGACGACCTCATCCTCGATCTGGGTGCTGCGGTTGGCGCGCAGGCGTGCCGCGACCCCGAGATCAAAGTCAACCTTGCCGTCCCCGTCGGGAATGAAATCGAGCGCAAGCCCGCCGCCACGCGGGGAAATTCCCACTCCGCCGATGGAGCCCTGCACAACCGGCAGCGGCGTGAACACGTAATCGTCCGAACCGAGATAGCTCGGATTCACTGCGACGCCGACGCCGACCGAGAGATAGTCGCCGGCGAACACGGTGTCGCTCATGTCGATGGGTTCGTCGCTCCCTTGCGCGCTGGCGCCGGTTGAAACGACAGTGGCAGCGGCAAGGGCAAGGCAGGCCTTGAGAGAATAACTGGACATTAATGGGCTCCCCGAATTTCAGGTGAAATGTTTGGCGGGGCGAGTTGGTTCCACAATGGCGATGGGCTATCGCATATTGGATGACCGGGCACACCTGCGATATCGCCATTGTCGGCGGAGGTCTGGCCGGAGGGCTGATTGCACTCGCGGTGGCGCAGGCGCGCCCTGATCTGACGTTGCGGCTGATCGAGGCGGGCGCGCAGGTGGGCGGCAACCACCGCTGGAGCTGGTTTGCCAGCGATCTGCCCGCAGGCGGCGAGGCGCTGCTCGCACCCTTCGCCAGGACCGTGTGGGACCACGGCTACGACGTGCGCTTTCCCGGCCACAGCCGCCATCTCGCCAGCCGTTATTGCTCGCTCGCCAGCGGGGACTTTGCCGCTACGCTGGCGCGCGAACTTCCCGCTGACACGATCCTCACCGGAGCCGAGGCGGCTGGGCTCGATGCGGGCGGGGTCACGCTGACCGATGGCACCCGCATCGCGGCGCGCGCGGTGATCGACTGTCGCGGGTTTACGCCCACCGCGACGCTGAGCGGCGGCTGCCAGGTGTTCATGGGCCGCCACCTGCGTCTTGCCCGCCCGCATGGCGTCACCGCGCCGATGATTATGGACGCCACGGTCGCGCAGCTGGGCGGCTACCGCTTCGTCTATGTCCTGCCGCTGGATGAGCACGAGGTCTTCATCGAGGATACCTACTATCAGGACGAGCCCGTACTCGATCCTGCCGCGCTGTCCTCGCGCCTCGATGCCTATGCCGAGGCGCACGGCTGGACGGGCGAGATTCTCTCCAGCGAAACGGGCATCTTGCCGGTCATCACCGGTGGTGACTTCGCCGCCTGTCAGGCCGAGCAGCGTATCGCGGGCGTCGCCATGGCGGGCGCGCGGGGCGGCTTCGTCCACCCGCTTACCAGCTACACCCTGCCCTTCGCCGTCG
>NZ_QXFM01000032.1 GCF_003584015.1 Aurantiacibacter xanthus | reverse complement strand
CGTGGCCCGCGCGCAGCTGTTGCCGCTGGTGCGGCTGACCGGCTCGATCGGAACCGGCCCCGTGACCGCCGGCAACCTGTTCGATCTTGTCACCGGCGGGCTGGTCGGCAGCATCAGCCAGCTCCTGTTCGACGGCGGGCGTACCGCCGCGCAGGTCGACAGCGCCGAGGCCGCAGCCGAGGCCGCGCTGGCGCAGTGGGAAGGCGCGATCCTCTCGGCGCTCGAAGAGGTCGAAAGCGCCGGTGTCGCCCGCCGCACCGCCGACGAGCGCGTGACGATCAACGAAGAAGCGCTCGATGCGGCCAACAATTCAGCGATCCTCGCGCGCAGCCAGTACGAGGCCGGGCTGATCGACTTCCGCACCCTGCTCACCGCCGAAAGCGCGCTGCTCTCGGCGCGCAACCAGCTCGTTACCGCCGAGGCCGACCGGGCCAGCGCCTTCGTCCAGTTGACCCAGGCGCTCGGCGGCGGGTGGAGCGATGATGCCTATGACTTCCCCCTGAGTGGCTCCGCGCAGAGCCCCAGCGACAGGACCGACCCATGAGCGACCAGACGATCGACGAATTCCTCGGCACCGAAAGCAAACCCAAGTGGTACAAGCGCAAGCTCGTCTGGGCGATTGCGGCGCTGATCGTTGCCGGCATTGTCGCCGCGCTGGTGTTCGGCGGCGGCGACAAGCAGCCGCCCTATGTCACCGAAGCGGTCACCAGTCGCTCGCTCGATCTGGTGGTGACGGCGACGGGCAACCTGCGCCCCACCAATCAGGTCGAGGTCGGCTCGGAAGTGTCGGGCCGGATCGACCGGGTGCTGGTCGACGTCAACGATCAGGTCCGTCAGGGGCAGGTGCTCGCCTATATCAACACCGATGTGATCGACGACCAGATCACCCAGGCCCGCGCCCAGCTCGCCGCAGCCCGCGCCGCGGTCGAGCAGTCGCGCGCCACGCTGGCGGTCGATCAGGCCCAGCTTGAGCGGCTGCGCGAGGTCTATCGCCTGTCGAACGGGCGCGTGCCCTCGAAGGTCGAGATGGAGCAGGCCGAAGGCGCCTTGCAGCGCAGCCGCGCCGGGCTGACCTCGGCGCAGGCCAATGTAGTGTCGGCGCAGGCCTCGCTTTCCAGCGCCCAGACCCAGCGCGACCGCGCAGTGATCCGCTCGCCTGTATCGGGTGTGGTGCTGGTGCGGCAGGTAGAGCCGGGGCAGACCGTGGCCGCGAGCTTCAACACCCCCACCCTGTTCATCCTCGCCGAAGACCTCTCGGTGATGCAGCTGCGCGTGAAGGTCGATGAGGCCGATGTCGGGCAGGTCGTCGCCGGTCAGAATGCGACCTTTACTGTCGATGCCTATCCGGGCCGTCAGTTCCCCGCGCAGGTGGAGCGGATCGATCTTGCCTCGGGCAATATCTCCACCAGCAGCCAGACCACTCAGACGCAGACCAATGCCGTGGTCGAGTACGAGGCGCGGCTGACCGTCGCCAACCCCGAGGGCCTGCTGCGCCCCGGCATGACCGCGACCGCCAACATCGCCACCGAAAGCACTGCGCGGCAGCTGGCCGTGCCCAATGGCGCGCTGCGCTTCAAGCCGCCCGAAGAGAAGGAAACCGGCGGCATCGAACTGGGCGGTCAGGTCGGCGGGCTCGCGCGCGAGGAAGCGCGTGCAACGATCGGCGCGGGCTCAAAGCAGACCGTCTATGTGCTCGAAGCCGATGGCACCCTGCGCCCGATCCCGGTCACCACCGGCCTTTCGGACGGGCGCTTTACCGTGGTCACCTCCAACGAGCTGACCGAGGGCATGAAGGTCGTCACCGCGCTCAAGGCGGCGGGCGAGTAAGGCGCGCGCATCATGGCTGAACCGCCGATCATCGAGCTGCGCGGCATCACCAAGACCTTCGGCGAAGGCGCGGCGGCGTTCCAGGCGCTGAAGGGCGTGGACCTGACCGTCGAGCGCGGCGATTTCCTCGCCGTGATGGGGCCGTCGGGCTCGGGCAAGTCGACGACGATGAACATTCTGGGGTGCCTCGACCAGCCGAGCGGCGGCGTGTTCCGCTTCCTCGGGCATGAGGTCCAGTCGCTGAGCAAGGACCAGCGCTCGCTGCTGCGGCGGCGCTATCTGGGCTTCGTGTTTCAGGGCTTCAACCTGCTCTCCCGGACCACGGCGGCGGAAAATGTCGAGCTGCCGCTGGTCTATCGCGGCATGGGCCGCGCCGAACGGCACGCGGCGGCGCTGAAGGCACTCGACCGGGTGGGGCTGCTACCATGGGCCAACCACACCCCGGCCGAGCTTTCCGGCGGACAGCAGCAGCGCGTCGCCATCGCCCGCGCGCTCGTCACCGACCCTGAGGTTCTGCTGGCCGACGAACCGACCGGCAACCTCGATTCCGAGCGCTCGGTCGAGATCATGAAGTTCATGGCCGAGTTGAACGATCAGGGCATCACCGTGCTGATGGTTACCCACGAACCCGACATGGCCGACTATGCCAAGACCGTGGTCCACTTCAAGGACGGGCTGGTCGAACGCATCGAACAATCGGAGCGGCTGGCGCTGAAACAGGGAGCAAGCGCCTGATGTTCGGCACCTCGCTCATGCTCGCCTTCCGCGAGATCCGCCGCCACCTGATGCGCAGCTTCCTGACCACGCTGGGGATCATCATCGGCGTGTCCGCAGTCATCACCATGGTGACGCTGGGGCGCGGGGTGACCGCCGACATCGAGGAGCAGATCTCCTCACTCGGTTCGAACATGTTTTTCGTGTTCCCGATTCAGGGCGAACGCGGCCAGTTCCGCCCGTTCGACGAGCGCGACGTCGATGCCGTGCGCGAGCAGATCGCCGGGGTGAAGTCGGTGGCCGGGCAGGTCGACCAGAACGTCACCGCGATTTACAACGGGCAGGACTGGAAAACCAAGGTCGAGGGCGTCAGCCGCGCCTTTATGGATGCGCGCGGCATCAAGCTCGATCAGGGTCGCCTGTTCACCGACGAGGAAGAAAGCGCCGGGGCCAACGTCTGCATCATCGGCCCCACAGTGGTGGAGGAAATGTTCGGCGCGGCGGACAGCCCGCTGGGCGAACGGATGCGGCTCGACAATGTCAGCTGTCAGGTGATCGGCGTTTTTGCCAGCCGCGGCAATGTCGGCGGTAACGGCGACGACGACAATTCGGTGTTCATGCCGCTGACCAACGTGCAGCGCCGCTTCACCGGCAACGACAACATCGGCTACATGGCCGTGTCCTACGATGCGGGCTACGACAACAAGGCGATGATCGATGCGCTGGTAGACCTCCTGCGCGAGCGGCGCGTGCTGCTCGACGGGCAGGCCAACGACTTCGACATCGTCGATACGGCCGAGATCAACGAAACCGTCTCCAACACCGTCGGCACCATGACCGTGATGGTCGCCGCCATCGCCGCGATCAGCCTCGTGGTTGGCGGCGTGGGGATCATGAACATCATGCTCGTCTCGGTGACCGAACGCACCCGCGAGATCGGCATTCGCCTCGCCATCGGCGCGCTGGCGAGCGAAGTGCGGTTGCAGTTCCTGACCGAGGCGGTGGTGCTGTGCTGTTTCGGCGGGCTGGTGGGGATCGTGCTGGGCTTCGTGCTCTCGGCCAGCCTTTCGGCGGCGCTGGGCTTCCCCTTCGTGTTCGACCCGTTCATCAATGTGCTGAGCTTCGTGATCTCGGCGCTGATCGGCATCGTGTTCGGCTATTTCCCGGCGCGCCGCGCCAGCCAGCTCGACCCCATCGAGGCGCTGCGCCACGAATAGGGGGGCACGAATAGGGGCACGAATAGCCCTCCCCCGCCATCGGGAGAGGGCTATCTGCGGGTCAGGCCGTTTCGACCATCACCAGTTCGGCATCTTCGAGCGCCTTGACGGTGAGAACATCGACATCGGCAATCGCGACGCCATCGCGCGTCTCGGCCACCTGTCCGTCGATCTCGATCTTGCCGCGCGCGGGCACGAGATAGCCCTTACGCCCGCCCAGCTCGTAAGTGACGCTTTCACCAGCCGCCACGGTTGCGCCGAGGACGCGGGCATTGGCGTGGATCGTCAACGCATCGTCATCGCCTTCACGCCCGCTGGCCAGCACTTCGAACCGGCCCGCCCGTTCGCCGCGCGGGAACTCACGGGTGCCCCAGCTTGGCGCGTGACCCTGCCGGTCGGGCAGAATCCATATCTGGAAGCTGTGGGTCTGCTCGTCTTCGAGGTTGTACTCGGCATGGGTGATGCCGGTGCCCGCGCTCATTACCTGAATGTCACCCGCCTTGGTGCGGCCTTCGTTGCCGAGGCTGTCGCGGTGCGAAATCGCGCCTTCGAGAACATAGGTGATGATCTCCATGTTCTCGTGCGGGTGCGGCGGGAAACCGCTTTTGGCGGCGATCTTGTCGTCGTTCCACACGCGCAGTGCGCCCCAGTGCAGGCGGTCCTGCCGGAAATATTCCGCGAACGAGAAATGGAAATTGGCGTCGAGCCAGCCGTGGTTGGACTTGCCGAGATCGGCAAACTTGCGAACTTCGATCATGGGGAATGACCCTCCTTCGCGCGCAAGATGGCGATTGCCGTGCGATTGGCAAAGGGGGGCATGACAGGCGTTTGCGATCACAGTGATCGCAAGGGACGTCAGATCACCGCCGGGGTCCAGCGCTCATCTTCGGGCAGCGGCGCGAACAGGGCATCGAGCATCTCGTCGCTCACGTCCTCCGGGCGCGCAGGATTCCACCGCGGAGCCTTGTCCTTGTCGATCAGCACCGCGCGTACGCCCTCGGCAAAGTCGGGCCGGGTAATCATGCGGCTGACGATCGCATATTCGCGCGCCATCTCCTCGGCGAAGTCATCGCGCTGTGCGCCCTCGGCGAGCAGCCGCAGTGCGACCTTGCTGGTCGTCGGGCATTTGCTGCTCACCGCCGCCAGCTCCTTGCCCGCCCATTTGCCATCGTCGGCAGCGAGGGAGGCGAGGATCTCCTCCAGCCGGTCGCTGGCAAAGTGCCGGGCGATGTTTTCGGCATTGCCCGCAAGGCGCGCGGGCGGCGGGCTGGCAGACAGTTCATCGAGGATCGCTTCGGCATGCTCCGGCTGCTCGGCAATGCGCGCCTTCGCATCCTCCAGCACGGCGCTCTCCAGATAGTGCGTGGCAAGCCCGGCCCACAGGCATTCGCCCCCATCGAGCCGCGCGCCGGTCAGCGCGAGGAACTGGCCGAGCCGGCCCGGAAGCCGCGCGAAGGTATAGCCCGCTCCGGCATCGGGAAACAGGCCGATGGCCCCTTCGGGCATGGCGAACAGCGTGTTCTCGGTCGCCACGCGGAACTTGGCGGGAAGCGATATGCCCACGCCTCCCCCCATGGTCACCCCGTCCATGAAGGTCACGACCGGCTTGGGATAGGCGAACAGCAGGTGGTTGAGGCGGTACTCGGCGAGAAAGAAGGCGCGGCCTTCGATGCCATCCCCCTCCACCACCGAGCGACGCACCGCGGCGACATCGCCCCCGGCGCAAAAGCCGCGCTCGCCCGCATGGTCGATCATGACCATGGCGATGCTGTCGTCGCTGCGCCATGCGAGCAGCGCCGCGAGAGACTCCTCGCACATCTCCCGTGTCATCGCGTTAAGCGCCTTGCCGCGCGACAACGACAGGCGCGCGGCCTGCCCTTCCCTTGAAATGGTGATCCCGGTCATCCGCGCTTCATCGCGGGGCGGCGGGCAAAGTTCAAGCCGGTTGCCGTTTCGCGGCCCTCGCTAGCGGCCCCAGTCCTCGTTGGCGCGGGCGATGATATAGGCGTGGATCGCCGAGCCATCGTCTTCGCTCAGAATATCGGCAAAGCTGGCCATCCCCTTGTCGAGATAGATCCCGCCGAGCACGATCTCGGCGAACTTGTCGTGCGTGGCGCGGTCCATGTGGCGCAGATCCTTCACGCCGCCGATGGCGTTCTGGCCGTGACACAGGGCGCAGGTCTGCGCGAACAGCGCGCGCCCGCGT
>NZ_QXFM01000031.1 GCF_003584015.1 Aurantiacibacter xanthus | reverse complement strand
CTGGTCGAGCTGCTGGGACGCGCGCTGGTCCCCTCGCCGCCGACCGAGCGGCAATCGGGCGGCTACATCGCAGCGGGCTACGACGCCTCGCTCGACGAGCTGCGCGATATCTCGGGCAACGCCCGCCGCGCCATTGCCGCGCTCGAAACCCGCTATCGCAGCGAGACGGGCATTTCGGCGCTCAAGATCAAGCACAACGGGGTGCTCGGCTACTTCATCGAGGTGCCCGCGCGCCACGGCGACGCGCTGATGGCCCCCGACAGCGGCTTCACCCACCGCCAGACCATGGCAGGCGCAGTGCGCTTCAACTCGGTCAGCCTGCACGAGGAAGCCACCCGCATCGCCGAGGCAGGCGGACGCGCCCTCGCCGCCGAAGAGGCCCATTTCGAGGAGCTGGTCGAACAGGTCGCGCAAAGCGCCGAACCTATCGCCAGCACCGCCGCCGCGCTCGCCCGGATCGACGTCGCCGCCAGCCATGCCACCCGCGCGGTGGAGGGCGAATGGTGCCTGCCCGAGGTCTCGCACGGCACCGAGCTTGCCATCGAAGCAGGGCGCCATCCGGTGGTGGAGCAGGCGCTCGAACGCAGCGGCGAGCGGTTTGTCGCCAACGACTGCACGCTCTCGGTGGCGGACCGGCTGTGGCTGGTGGGCGGCCCGAACATGGGCGGCAAGTCGACCTTCCTCCGGCAGAACGCGCTGATCGTGCTGCTGGCACAGGCGGGCAGTTTCGTGCCCGCGAAGGCCGCGCGGATCGGGCTGGTCGACCGCCTGTTCAGCCGTGTGGGCGCCGCCGACAACCTTGCGCGCGGGCGCTCCACCTTCATGGTCGAGATGGTCGAGACCGCCGCGATCCTCAGCCAGGCGGGCGAGCGCAGCTTCGTCATTCTCGACGAGGTCGGGCGCGGCACCTCGACCTACGACGGGCTGGCGCTGGCCTGGGCCGTGGCCGAGGCGATCCACGAGACCAACCGCAGCCGCTGCTTGTTTGCTACCCATTATCACGAGATGGCGCGGCTGGCCGAAAGCTGCCCCACGCTCTCGCTGCACCATGTGCGGGCGCGCGAGTGGAAGGGCGATCTGGTGCTGCTGCACGAACTGGCCGAAGGCGCGGCCGACCGCTCCTATGGCCTTGCCGTGGCCAAGCTGGCGGGGGTTCCCGCACCGGTGGTCAAGCGCGCGCGCGACGTGCTGGCGCGGCTGGAGAAAGGGCGCGATGAAACGGGCGGGCTCGCCGCTGGCCTTGGCGAACTGCCGCTGTTCGCCGCCTCCATGGCGCAAGAAGAGGAGGCACCGGATGCCTTACGCGCGATGCTCGACGAGGTCGATGTCGATGCGCTGTCACCGCGCGAGGCGCTCGATCTGCTTTATCGCCTCAAGCAGGAAGCCTGAACGCACTCACCCCTGCCCGCCTATGCCATGGTGCGGGGTCAGCTATCGTCTTCGGGGCGCGCAGAGGGCCTGTAAAGGCTCTCGTCGTCATCGTGCGCGGGCTCGCCGCGGAAGGCGTCCATGTCGATCCGGCCCGAGCTTTCCATATCGCGCATGTGATCGACCAGATCCTGCGTCGAATCGCCCAACAGGTCGCTTTCGTTCGGGCTTTTGGTGCTTTCGGTCGGGCTGCGCAGTTGCTGGCGCAGTTCGCCCGCACGCTCGGCCACGCTCTGCGCCTGCGTGGATTCGTCGTCCTGCTCGGAATTGTGCACCTCGGGGGCGAGATCGGTCTTGTCGGTCATTGCGAAATCTCCTTTGCCGACAAAACGGACGAGCGCCGCTCGCCGTTCCCGCACAGTCTGCGCGCAAACCGCAAGTTAACCTGAAGCTGCCACACTGCGCAGGCTATGGAACGCGGGTTTCTCAAGCTGGTGGCCGGGGCGCTGGTGATCGGTGCGCTGATGGTCTTCGCCGCCGTCCACCTGATCGGCACCGAAACGAACAAGGGCCGCCTCGCGCAAATTGCCGATCAGCCGCCAGCGCCCGCAATCGGGCCGGAGGCCGCCGCCACGCCGCAACCGATCCCTCAGCCTGAGCCGGATACCGTCTATGAAGACGATGGCTGGTATGGCGAAGACAGTGATGGCGATGGCCTCGCCCCCGCACCGTTCGACCCCAGCCCTCAGCACGACGACCTTCCGCCTGAAGACCTGCGCTTTGCGCCAAGACCGGAACCCGGCGTGGGTCAGCCGCAGATGGTCGTACCCGATGGCGCAGTGCCGATCCAGACGCCCGCGCAATAGCTCAGCGGCTCGCGCCCGGCACCCACAGGACATCGCCCGCGCCGCCATCGTTGGCGAGCCGCGCGAGCACGAACAGATAGTCCGATAGCCGATTGCTGTAGGCCAGCGCCTGCGGGTTGACCGGCTCCTGCGCCGCCAGCGCGACAATCGCGCGCTCTGCCCGCCGCGCCGTCGTACGCGCAAGATGCAAGCGGGCCGCCGCCTCGCTGCCGCCGGGAAGGATGAAGCTTGTCAGCGGGGCCAGCGCGGCATTTTCGGCGTCGATCCGCTGTTCGAGCCAGGCAGTCTGCGCGGCAACGATCCGCAAGGCCCGGTCCGAAGGGGCAAAGTCGTCTCCCGGCGTGGCAAGGTCTGCGCCAAGGTCGAACAGGTCGTTCTGGATGCGCCGCAAGTGCTGGGCCAGGCCGCCGTCGAGCGCGCAAATCGCATAACCGATGGCGCTGTTTGCCTCGTCCACCGCGCCCACCGCCTCCAGCCGCGCGTGATGCTTGGGCAGGCGCGAGCCATCGACCAGCCCACTCGTGCCGTCGTCGCCAGTGCGGGTATAGATGCGGTTCAGGCGAACCATCGGCCGCAGCCGAGCAGCCTTAGCTGTTGACCGCGAGCAGGACCGCAACCACCACGATGGCGAGCGCCTGATACTTGATGCGCGACATCATCGCCTTGTTCTGGCGCATTTGCAGCTCGGTCGAATTGACGCCGCCGTTTTCGAGATCGACCTTGGTCGTTTGCAGAAAGGCGACCACACCGCGCACCAGGCTGACCACAACCATGAGCGACAGCCCGACGATCAAGATAATAAGAAGTACGTTCATAGGCAGCCATGTAAACCTTCCGAAAGCGAAATTCCAGCAGGCAACTGATGCGCGCGCAATCTGTCCGCCAGCGCGCGCCCGTCTGCGCCCGCCAGTCGCAGTTCCGCCAGCGCGGGCGACTCGCGGCGTTTGGCCAGCTTGCGCCCTTCCCCGTCGAGCAGCAGCGCGTGATGATGCCAGGTCGGCACCGACAGGCCGAGCAAGGCCTGAAGCAGCCGGTGCACATGAGTCGAGGCGAACAGGTCCATGCCCCGCGTGACCAGCGTCACCCCGTCGGCGTGGTCATCCATGGTCGCGGCGAGGTGATAGCTGGCAGGCGCATCCTTGCGCAGGATCACCACGTCGCCGAACAGCTCGGGCCGCGCCTTTTGCTCGCCCGCCAGTTCGTCGGTCCAGACGTGCGGCCCGGCAATGGCGCAGGCGCGCGCCATGTCGAGCCGCCAGGCACAATGGCTGGTGTCGCCGCTGACGGGATGCTCGCGGCAGGTGCCGGGATAGACCGCCGAGCCATCGGGCGCGGTCTCGCGCGCCGCGGCAGCGATTTCAGCGCGGGTGCAGCGGCATGGGTAAAGCACACCGAGCGCGCGATAGAGCACCTCGTGCGCCATCAGGTCATAGTTGGCCACGCGGGTCGATTGCGCGGGCACCTCGTCCCATTCGAGCCCGAGCCATTCAAGGTCGCGGCGGAATTCGTCGGCCAGTTCGGGCCGCGAGCGGGCGCCGTCGATATCCTCGATCCGCAGCAGGAAGCGCCCGCCATGCCGCGCCGCCAGATCGTGCGCGGTGAGCGCGGAGAAAGCATGCCCGAGGTGCAGCGGACCGTTCGGACTGGGAGCAAAACGGGTCACGATCATGGTATCACACATCCCGTATCTGGACCTGGTTGCGGCGGCCATGCCATGCGACTCGGGAAAATTCCTGTGGATTCGCGTTTTGTAACAGGCTTGACGCTTTCCTGCGCAAATGCTCCTCTCGACCGCATCAGGGAGGACACCAGACGTGTTCAATGCCGAACTGATCGAACGGGCCGCGCGCTTTCGCAGCGCCGATGAAGACCCAACGCGCAGGCTCGAATCCTGCCCCGCGCTGGTGCTCAACGCGGACTATACCCCGCTTTCCTATTACCCGCTCAGCCTGTGGCCGTGGCAAACCGCGATCAAGGCGGTGTTCCTCGAACGGGTGGACATCGTCGCGAGCTACGACCGCGCGGTGCACTCGCCTTCGCTCGACATGAAGATCCCCAGCGTGATCGCGCTGAGACAGTTCGTTCGCCCGAGCGAGTTTCCCGCCTTCACCCGCTTCAACCTGTTCCTGCGCGACCGCTTCGCCTGCCAGTATTGCGGCAGCGAGAAGCACCTGACCTTCGACCATGTCGTGCCGCGCCGGCTTGGCGGGAAGACGACCTGGGAGAACATCACCACCGCCTGCGCGCCGTGCAACATGAAGAAGGGCGGGCGCACCCCCCGGCAGGCGGGCATGCGCCTGCAATACGAGCCGATCCGCCCCACCAGCTGGCAGCTGCAACAGCACGGCAAGGCCTTCCCGCCCAATTACCTGCACGAAACCTGGCGCGACTGGCTCTACTGGGACATCGAGCTGGAGGCCTGAGCCTGCCCTTGCCCTACTGGTCAATCACCTGCGTATGCGGGTGATGCTTGTCGAGGTGCTTCTTCACAATCCTGAGATTGCGCGTGTTCGAGCGGAACAGGAAATCGAACAGATCGCCCGCCACCGGCACCGCGCCCAACACGCCATCAAAGGCGACATTGCCCGCCATGCGCAGCAGCTTCCACTTCGGCATGCCGAGATTGCGCGCTTCCCACACGATGTAGGCGCCCATCGCCATGCCGATGATGTCGCCCGCCACCGGCACCAGCCCGACCAGCGCATCGAGGCCGACCGGGCGGTTGATACCGGGCAGCACAAAGCTGCGCTCGAGCAGGATCTCCATCGCCTCGATCCGGCGACGCACCGAATGCGGATCGTTGCCAAGCGGCAAGTCGGACATCAGGGGGCGCGGTCTCGTCTGCATCGGGCTTGGCATGGGCATGCTCCTCGCCCTGTTACTTGGGAACTTCGGCCATCGGCGGCAAGGGATGGAACGCGTAGCGGTTAGGCGAGAAACCCCGCGTGCCGCTGCGCACCAGCGACCAGCGGATCGGCGCGCCAATCGGGATATAGACATTGTCGCGCGTCAGTTGCAGCTCGGCCTGGGCAATCAGGCTGGCGCGCACTACCGGATCGAGCGCGTTCATCGACTGGACCACGAAGCTGTCGGCCTGCTGGCTGCACAGCCCCTGCCGCAGCGAACAGGCGAACTGGTCGAGAAACCAGCGCGGGTCGGAGAAGCGCGCCACCCGGTCGACCAGCACCAGATCGGCCGTGGCGGGATCGTCCGCCCGTTCAAGCCGGACGTTCACCGCCGCCAGCTGGTCGGCGAGGCTTTTCAGCAGCCGGTTCAGACCCGGTCCCTCGCCGATGGCCAGCGAAAGACGCACCGCCGCAGGCGTCGCACCCTCCTGCCGGGCGAGGTACTGTTGCACGCGGGCGGCGGCAGTCTGGCGGCGCTGTTCGAGCGACTGATCGGCCCAGCGCTCGCCGACCAGGCCGGGGTCGCCGGGCAGATCGGGCGCGACCAGCCGCGTGCTCGCCGACCAGCCGGCGACGTTGAACGGCTCCATTACAGCCGGCCGGTCAATCGCCATGGCGATGGCTTCGCGCAGGGCCGGCTCCTCAAGCACCCCCTTCGCCTCGCGCACCCGCAGGCCGAACAGGCCGATTGCCGGATCGATCTGCAAGGTTCCGCGTGAGAGCGGGCCGATGTCCACCAGCGGCAGATGGTCGATCCGCCCCCCCAGCACGATATTGGCATCGCCATCATCGAACATTTTGAGCGCACGCCGCGCCGGGGCGGGCACCAGCAGCAGATCGCGTACCCCGTCCTGCCACTCCGGCGCGTCGGGCAGGCCGCGCTCGGCGGGCGGCTTGAAGCGGAACAGCAATTGCGCCGCCGACACCTCGTCGCGCTGGCTGGGGCGCGGCTCGATCCGTTCGAGCGTCATCGGCCCGTTGCCCTCTTCACGCAGCACCAGTTCGGGTTGCGCAAGCAGCGTGAGCAGTTCTGGCACCGGCGTGGTAAGGCGAATTTCGACCACGCGCCCGGTCATCGCGCGAATCTCGTCGATGGGGGAAAGGTCGAGGCCAAGCGACGTGCCGCGCAGCGCCCTCAGGTTCCGGCGCAGGGCCTCGCGCACCGATTCCGCGCTCATTTCGCTGCCATCGGCCCATTCGTCCTCGCGCAGGCGGAAAATGAAGCTGAGGCCATCGTCGGTGACGATCCAGCGCTCGGCCAGCGCGGGCACCACCTCGCCGCGGGCATCGAGCGCGACCAGCCCCGATTCGGTCGCCGCACGGACCAGTTGCCCGCCATTCGACAACCGCACGCCGTCGGCCTGCAAATCCTGCTCGGTGCCGATCCAGGCCACGGTGAATTCACCGTCGGAGCCCTGTCCGCAGCCAGCCAGTGCAAGCGCGAAGGCGCAGGTCAGCGGACGAAGCGTGCGTTGAAAAGGGGCCAGCATGGTCGCTGGAGTACGCACCCTGCCCGCGCGCATCAATGATAAGGTGAGAATGATCTCAGCCGGGCGAACGGTCAGATCTTGCGAAACTGCTCGCCGCGCTGGGCTTGCGTCGCAGCGGTCTGCGCCGATGTGCTCACCGGTTCACGCACCTGCTTGGGGTCGATCTCGTCGATGAAGGCAATGCCGAAGCGATTATCCTGACGCCAGGCCACGGTGCCCTTGACCCAGCCGATGTTGCGCAGTTCGACCTCGACCGGAGCGCCGCGACCGACCTCGACCTGGCCTTCCGCCATCATCCCACCTGTCGAGAGATTGCGCACCTTCACGCGGTTGGGCTGATCGACGCCATCGACCCGCATCTGCGCGAGCAGGAACAGGCTGTCACGATCGACCTGGCGGGTTTCGACGTTGTTCATCGCCGGATTGCGTCCCTAGTTTGCTTGCGCCACGGAGCCCCTGGCCCTTCGGCGAAACTCCTTGCTGCGAATCCAGCAAGCTTGTCTTTAACGCCCCTAACGTGCGGTTAACCCGGCCCCACGTGCAATTGACTTGTCCCAAAACGGGTCAGTCGTCGCGAGAAACCTTTTCGCGCCGTTCATGCGCTTCCTGGGCTTCCACGGTCATGGTGGCGATGGGCCGCGCGATCAGGCGATTGATTCCGATCGGGTCGCCGGTGACCTCGCAATAGCCATATTCGCCCTGATCGATCCGGCGCAGTGCGGCGTCGATCTTGGAGATCAGCTTGCGCTGCCGGTCGCGCGTGCGCAGTTCGATCCCCCAGTCGGTTTCGCTGGAAGCGCGATCGTTGAGATCCGGCTCCCGGATCGGGCCATCCTGCAGGTTTTGCAGGGTTCCGACCGAGGCTTCGAGGATCGACCGTTTCCATTCGAGCAACAATACCCGAAAATAATTCAGCTGCTTGTCCGACATATAGTCTTCATTCTCATCCGGCGCATAGTCGCGCGGCAAGGCACGCTTGGCCTTGTTGAGAACGTCGATGTCGTCGCCCGTGACAGACGCCATGATTACGTTGCTCCGCACCCAGTATTAAGGACCGCCCATCCTGCGGATCAATCGGGCCGGGCCTGTTATGTCAGGCCTCTGCTTCGCCAAACTCCATGGGCTGTCGCTGCGGCGCGCCTATAGTGGCCGTGCCGGAGGCACACAAGCGGCAAGTTCGAAATGTCCCGATCTGTCCAGCGGCCGGACGCAAAAACCAGCCCCCTGAATTAACCAAATATTGACCATGATCGTAAGACCATCGCCCCATGGCTTGAGGAACCATACTCCCGAGCCGCATGGGGACGATCAATGGAACTAGCGAGACAGCATATATTTGCCGGGCTCACTCCGGCCGACACCAGCAGCGCCGACACGATGGTGGCGCAATGCCTGGCCGATGCGGCACGGGGAGATGTGGAAGCCTACTTCGCACTCGGGGTGGCCTTTTCGACCGGTAGCCACGGCCTCGATTGCGAACTGGTCGAAGCGCACAAATGGTTCAATCTCGCCGCCGCCGGCGGTCATGAAGAGGCCTGCCACTGCCGCGCCGATGTCGCCGACGAAATGACCGCGCGCGAAGTAGCCGAAGCCCAGCGTCGGGCCCGCGAATGGTTGCGCGCCGATTTCCGCAAGGTCGCCTGATCAGCCTTTCCTGAACGGGGTCATTTCTCCCAACCTTAGCTGGTCGAGCGCAATGCCGCGTCGTTCGGCCTCGACGAATTCGGCCACTGCCCGGCGAAAGTCGGGGTGCGCGATATAGTGAAACGAAGTGGTCGCGACCGGCTCGTAGCCCCGCGCCAGCTTGTGCCCGCCCTGCGCGCCCGCCTCGACCCGTTCGAGGCCCAGTTCGATCGCCAGTTCGATGGCGCGATAATAGCACAGCTCGAAATGCAGGAACGGCTTGTCGACCAGACAGCCCCAATAGCGCCCGTAGAGCGCGCTTTCCCCGATGAAATTGAGTGCACCGGCAACCGGATCGCCCGCATCATCATGAGCGAGCAGCAGCAGAATTTTCTCGCCCATGCGTTCGCCCATCAGGTCGAAGGCCTCGCGGGTGAGATAGGGCGTGCCCCATTTGCGCGCGCCGGTATCCTGATAGAACAGCCAGAACAGATCCCAGTGCTCGGGCTTGATGTCCTCGCCGCGCAACGCGCTGACGGTGATCCCCTCGTTCGCCGCCGCCCTTTCCTTGCGCAGGGTCTTGCGCTTGCGTGACGAGAGCGCGCCCAGAAAATCGTCGAAGCTGGCATAGCCGCGGTTGGTCCAGTGGAACTGGATGTCCTCGCGCCGCAGCCAGCCCTGCTCCTCGAACAGCCTAGCCTGCTCAGGCTCGACAAAGGTCGCATGGGCGCTCGACCAGCCGTTGATTTCCACCAGCCGTGCCGCCGAGCGCAGCAGCGGCCCCGCCAGCGCCGGATCGCGCAGCAGCAGGCGCGGGCCGGTCGCAGGCGTGAACGGCACAGAAATCTGGAGCTTGGGATAGTAGTCCCCGCCAGCCCGCATCCAGGCATCGGCCCAGCCATGATCGAACACATATTCGCCCTGGCTATGCTCCTTGAGGTACGACGGCATCGCGCCCAACAGCGCCCCATCCTCGCCTTCCAGCACCACCGGCGCGCTTTGCCAGCCGGTGCCGGGCCCGACGCTGCCCGAATCCTCCAGCGCGGTGAGAAACTCGTGGCTGACGAAAGGGTTGTCACTGCCCGCCAGCGCGTTCCACTCAGGTGCCGGAATTGCCCCCACCGAGGGCTTGATCGCTGCGCTTATCTTGCCGCTCGTCATGCCCCCGATCTAGGGACGCGCCTTGAAGGCTGCCACCCCCGCGCCCTCAAGAATGGGCATGCCCCCCGCCTCCAGCGCCGCTTCGACCTTCGCCGCGCTGTCGACCGTCCAGCTTACCAGCGGGGCCTTGCGGGCGATCTGGCGGCGCGACAGGCCGCTCGGCAGGTCACGCACGTCGAGCGCGAGGAAATCGGGCCGGGCCAGTTCCACCGCCAGCCGCCGCTTGATCTGCGCCATCAGCGTGAGACCGCCCTCCTCGCTCACCACCAGCCCCAGGGGCAGCGCCGTGTCATGCTTCGCAAACCAGCGCGCCACGCGCGGATCGAAGCTCATCACGGCCAGCTTGCCGCGATAGCCCTCGCAATCGCGCCGCACCGCCCGGCACAGCGGCCCCACGGGATGATCGCGCTCGGTCTTGATTTCGAGCAGCAACGGCACCCGCCCGCCGACCAGCGTGAGCAAATCGCGCAGGGTCGGGATTTTCTCGGTGCTGCCGCGCAGCGTGAGCGAAGTCAGCTCTCCCACACCGCGGTCGGCCAGCAGACCGCTCGCCTCGGTCAGGCGCGAAAGCTCGGCATCGTGGAACACCATGGCGCGCCCGTCGGCGGCCTTGCGCAGGTCGCACTCGATGCCGAGCCCGGCCTCGATGGCAGCCGCAAAGGCCGCCAGCGAGTTTTCCGGACGGCCGGTGCCATGCAACCCGCGATGGGCATAGGCATGGCCGCCGATCCAGCCGCAATCCTTCGGGTGAGACGCCATCGCGGCCCCGATCAGCCCGCCGCCAGCTCGATCACCGCATCGACCTCGACCGCCGCACCCAGCGGCAGCGCCGGTACGCCGACTGCCGCACGCGCGTGCTTGCCGAGTTCGCCGAACACTTCGACCATCAGTTCCGAAGCGCCATTGGCGACCTTGGGCTGATCGGTGAAATCGGCGGTCGAATTGATGAAGGCGCCGAGCTTGACGATCCGGCTCACCCGGTCGAGCGAAATGCCCGCCGCTTCCACCTGCGCAAGGATCATCAGCGCGCAGGCGCGCGCGGCCGCTGCGCCGTCTTCAAGCGACACATCAGCGCCCAGCCGTCCGGTCACGAGCTTGCCGTCGATAAAGGGCAGCTGGCCCGAGACATGGGCCAGATTGCCGCTCACCACCACCGGCACATAGGCGGCGACGGGTGCAGCCGCGACCGGCAGGGTAATTCCCAGTTCGGCGAGACGGGCAGCGATGGTCATGACTTCAATTCCTCCAGTTGGCCGTTGATCCACGGCAGGGCCTCGGCCCAGGTATCTATCCGCGCGTGGGCCGCACCGGCCCGATGCGCACAAGGGACATGCGGCGCGATTGCCGGTTCGCCGCAAAAGTGCAAGCGGCGTACCGTGGGCACATGCTCGGCAGCCGACTGGTGATGGCTGGCGATATCGTCGATGAACACCGCCACGCTCGGACTGTATTCGCCAACAATCGCGCTCAGCGCGCCGCCTTTCGGGCCCTGATTGGTGAACACCCGCGCCTCGATCCCCAGCCGCTGCAACTGTCGCACCCGCGCCTCGTTGCGCGAATCGGTGAGGTTGGTGAGCACGACCACGTCGGCCCGCTCCTGCAAGGAGTTGATCGCCTCGACCGCACCGGCAATCGGCTGCTGACTGTCCATCTGGGTGTCGAAGAACAGGCCCAGCAGGCGCCACATTTCCTTTTCTCCGAGCGGCTCGGTCTCGCCGTGGCGGCGCATGGCCTTGGCGAAGGCGTGCGTTTCCAGCTCCAGCGCAACCTGATGCTCGACATCGAGCCAGTCGCGAAAGTGGCGGACCATGTGCAGCAGCACCTCGTCGCAATCGGTGACGATGAGCGGACGGGTCATTCGGGCACACTCCTGTGGGGAACCAGCGCTTGCGGCGCGACGCCCAGAGCGTCGGCGGCGGCAACGAGATCGGGCTCGTGCGCAGCGAGAAAATCGAACACGGCCTGATGGGTGGCGCTGTCACCGATCGCGCTGCGCAGGCCATCCGGCGTGAGCCCGGTGAGCGCAAGGAAGCGTTCGGCGCGCTCGCCATCGCTCAGAATCCAGCCGAGCGCCGCCAGTGCGAGCGTGTCCCGATCGGTCGGCGGTACAGGTGAATCCTTAGGAATTGTCACTTTTCCACAAGCGCGGTAGAGGGAGAGGCAATCAAGTCTGGCGAAGCGCCGGGCCGCCGAGGGGCCTGCAATGTCAAAACGGATCCTTGTTGTCGAGGATAACGATCTTAACCGCAAACTGTTCTGCGACGTGTTGCGCGCAGGTGGTTTTTCGGTCGAGCCGGTCGCCGACGGCAAGGAAGCCATTGCCCGCGCCCGCGCTTTCGAGCCCAATCTGGTGGTGATGGACATCCAGCTGCAGGACGTTTCGGGCCTCGATCTGATCGCGCACCTGAAGGGCGACAGCGCGCTTTCGGCTGTGCCCGTGCTGGCGGTCACCGCCTATGCCGGCAAGGGCGATGAAGAGCGTATCCGGCTTTCCGGCGCGGAGGGATATTTGTCGAAACCGGTCAGCATCGGGCCGTTCATGGCCGCGGTTAAGGGGCTGGTAGGCACAAACTAGCCGGTGTCCGCAGGCCTCGCCGCCTTGACAAGCACCCGCACTCGGGCTTTGCCCGCGACTATCCGGGCCACGCGCCCGCGCGCAACAGCAGATAGGACCTTCCCATGGACCGTGCCGAAGTCGACAGCCGGATTCGCACCATCATCGAGCCGTTCAACAAGAAGTCGGTGGCAATCGCCGACAACACCAGTTTCGCCGGCGATCTCGAGTTCGACAGCCTGACCGTGATGGACTTCGTCGCCGCGATCGAGGACGAGTTCGACATCATCATCTCGATGAACCAGCAGGCCGAGATCGAGACCTACGGCCAGCTGGTCGACGCCGTCACCGGCATGCAGGGCGAGTGAGCGACCAGATGAGCGAGACCATGACCGCCGAGCGCGACCTGTTCGCCAAGTTCGACGACATCATCCAGATCCGCGAGAACCTGCTGGCGAGCGGGGTGGAAGACCCGTTTTCGCTGGTAATGGAAAAGGTGCTCTCGCCCACCCGCGCGATCTGCAACGGGCGCGACACCATCCTGCTCGGCACCTACAACTACATGGGCATGACCTTCGACCCCGACGTGATCGCGGCGGGCAAGGATGCGCTTGACCGGTTCGGCTCGGGCACCACGGGCAGCCGCGTGCTCAACGGCACCTATCAGGGCCACCGCGAGGTCGAGGACGCGCTGCGCGAGTTCTACGCCATGGATCATGCCATGGTGTTCTCGACCGGCTACCAGTCGAACCTCGGGATCATCTCGACCATCGCCGGCAAGGGCGACTACATCGTGCTCGACATCGACAGCCACGCCTCGATCTGGGACGGCTGCGCGATGGGCAAGGCCGAAGTGGTTCCGTTCAAGCACAACGATATCGAGGCGATGGAAAAGCGCCTGAAGCGCATCCCCGAGGGCGCGGGCATTCTGGTGGTGCTCGAAGGCGTCTATTCGATGCTGGGCGATGTCGCGCCGCTGAAAGAGATGATCGCGGTGGCCAAGAAATACGGCGCGATGGTGCTGGTCGACGAGGCGCATTCGATGGGCTTCATCGGCGAACATGGCCGCGGCGTGGCCGAGGATCAGGGCGTGCTCGATCAGGTCGACTTCGTGATCGGCACCTTCTCGAAGTCGGTCGGCACGGTTGGCGGCTTCTGCGTCTCCAACCACCCGAAGTTCGAGATCATGCGGCTGGTGTGCCGCCCCTATGTGTTCACCGCCAGCCTGCCGCCCTCGGTGGTGGCGACCGCGGCGACCTCGATCCGCAAGCTGATGCATGCGGGCAACAAGCGCGCGCACCTGTGGGAGAACTCGCGGCGGCTGCACGCTGGGCTCACCGACCTGGGCTTTTCGCTCGGCACCAGCGAGCCGCAGAGCGCGATCGTGGCGGTGATCATGCCTGATCTCGAAAAGGGCGCAGCCATGTGGGAGGCGCTGCTGCACGAGGGGCTTTACGTGAACCTCGCAAGGCCCCCGGCAACGCCTGCGAACATGACGCTGCTGCGCTGCTCGCTGTGCGCCGAGCATTCGAGCGAAGAGGTCGAGACGATCCTCGGCATGTTCGAGCGAGCGGGCAAGGCGGTGGGGATTATCTGAGGCCCTCGCGCCGCTGAGGAACATCAAGGCCATGTCGTGCGTCTCCTGAGCAAAGGAGAACCACGACATGACCACCAATACCGGCAGCGCCCGCTACGAAGGCCTCGGCAAGAGCGGCAAGGGCCACGTTTCGACCGGCTCGGGCGCGCTGAGCGAGCAGCCCTATGGCTTTGCGACCCGCTTCGAGGACGAACCCGGTACCAACCCCGAAGAGCTGATCGCCGCCGCCCACGCGAGCTGCTTCACCATGGCGCTGAGCTTTGCGCTGGCCAAGGCGGGCTTCGAGGATGGCACCATCGAAACCGAGGCTAAGGTCAAGCTGGAGAAGGACGGCGACGGTTTCGCGGTCACCCGCTCCGACCTCGTCACCAAGGCCAGCGTGCCGGGCATCGACGAGGCCGTGTTCCACCGCATCGCCAATGAGGCCAAGACGGGCTGCCCGATTTCCAAGCTGCTCAAGGCCGAAATCACGCTCGACGCCAGCCTGACGAACTGACCCGTCAGAGCTGGTCGAGGCTCGTCACATTGGCGCAGACATCGCTCGGGTCGGCCTTGCCATCGCCGTGGCCGACCTGCGCGATCAGCACGAAGCCACCGATCAGCAGCACCACGAACAGGCCGGTCAGCCAGGCGAGGTACTTGTCGATAAAGGCCTTGATCGGCGCGCCGAACACCTGGAACAGCACCCCAACCGCCATGAACACCATGCCCCGCCCGGCAATCGAGGCGAGCACGAAGGTACCGAAGTTCATCGAGATGAACCCGGCGGTGATCGTCAGCAGCTTGAACGGCACCGGCGTGGTGCCTGCGATAACGATCGCCTGCCAGTCGTTCTCGCGCAGATAGCAGGCCGCCTTGGGGAAAGCCTCGGACAGACCCAGCACGCCGATCAGCCACTCGCCAATCGCCTCATAAAGAAAATGGCCGATGGCATAGCCTGCCATCCCGCCCAGCACCGAAAACACCGTGCAGATCGCGGCAAAGCGAATGGCCTTCTTCGGCTCGGCCAGACACATCAGACCGAGCAGCGGATGCGGCGGGATCGGGAAGAAACTCGATTCGACGAACGCAAAGAACGCCAGCCAGCCCTGCGCGTGGCGGTGCTTGGCCTTGTCCATCGTCCAGTCGTAAAGCGACTGCAGCAGTCTGGTAATCATCTGGTTTTCCGGTCCCGAACCGCTTCGTCATCCCCGCGATTAGGCCAGCGATGCAGCCAGAGCAAGCGGCACGAAATAGCCTATATGGCACTTTTCTATTGACATCGTAACGCTATTGGGTTAGCAAAGGACAACATCGCGATAGAGCGAGTCGGCAAGAGGCGGTCCCCATAACGGGGTGCCGCCTTTTTGATGCTCGCCGCCAGCGCCAACGACGGGACTTTGCTTCATGGCCAAACGCAACTGGGAAACCGCCTTCATCAACGAACTGGCGGAAACCTCCAATGTAAAGGCCGCCACCAAGGCCGCCGGGGTCAGCCAGTCGCTGGTTTACAAGCGCCGCCGCGAAAGCGCCGAGTTCGCCGCCCGCTGGTATGCGGCGCTCGCGGAAGGATACGACAGCCTCGAAATGGACCTGCTCGCCCGCCTGCGCGAGGGGCGGCTGGAGGACGTCGACGAGGACGGCAACAAGCGCAAGTACGACATCGGCACCGCCTTTCGCTGCCTGCTCGCCCACCGCGAGAGCACGGGGCGGACCGGCTTCGACTACACCGCCTCCATCCGGCGCGGCTATATCGAAAACCCCGTCGCCCAGCGCGCGGTGCGGATCGTTGCCGAGGGCGTCGGCAGCGCGCCGATTGCCGAGGCCGATCCCAGGGCCCTCGCCCTCGTGCAAGCCACCAGCGCGGGGCAGTCGCTGCTCGAAACGCTCGCCGCGCATCTGCTGCTTAACGGCAACGGCTACGTGCAGATCGCCCGCGATGCCTCGGGCAAGCCAGCCGAGCTGTTCGCCCTGCGCCCCGAGCGCATGAGCGTCGTCCCCGGCGCCGACGGCTGGCCCGCCGCCTATCGCTACACCGTGGGCGACACCAGGGTCGACCTGCCGCTGGAGGACGAGGACGGCTGGCCCTCGCTCATTCACCTCAAAACCTTCCACCCGACCGACGACCACTATGGCGCAGGCTGCCTCACCGCTGCCGAGCAATCGGTGGCGATCCACAATGCCGCCGCCAACTGGAACCGCGCCTTGCTCGAAAACGCTGCGCGGCCCTCGGGCGCGCTGGTCTACGATACGGGCGAGGCCTCCACGCTCAGTGCCGAACAGTTCGACCGGCTGAAGGAGGAGCTGGCCGCAGCCTATCAGGGCGGCGGCAATGCGGGCCGTCCGATGCTGCTCGAGGGCGGGCTCAAGTGGCAGAGCCTGTCGCTCTCGCCCGCCGACATGGACTTTGCCGAGCTGAAAGCCGCCGCCGCGCGCGACATTGCGCTCGCCTTCGGGGTGCCGCCGATGCTGCTCGGACTGCCGGGGGACAACACCTATGCCAACTACAAGGAGGCCAACCGCGCCTTGTGGCGGCTCACGCTGCTGCCGCTGGCGGCGAAGATCCTCGGCGGGATTTCCGAGGGGCTGCAACCGTGGTTCCCCGGTCTTGCCCTCACGGTCGATCTCGACCGGGTGCCCGCATTGTCGGAGGATCGCGAGAAGCTGTGGGCGCAGGTCACCGGCGCCGACTTCCTGAGCGAGGCCGAGAAGCGCGCGATGCTCAGCCTGCCTCCTGCTCCCGAACAAAACACGAACGGAGATAGCGAATGACCCGCGAAGACATGCTCGCCGCGCTCATCGCGCAGGCGCAGACCGGCGGCGCCGACCTCGTCACCCTGCGCGCCATCGTCGAGGAGGCGAGCGAGCTGGGCGCGGACCGGGTGCTCACCCGCATCGGGCTTGAGGACGACCACGCGCAGGGCGATATCGACGAGCTGCGCGAGCTGCTCGAGGCCTGGCGCAGCGCCAAGGCGAGCGCGTGGAAGGCGACCGTCGAATGGGTCGTGCGCGGGGTGCTGGCGCTGCTGCTGATCGGCATTGCCGTGCGGCTCGGCGTGTTCGGGCTGCTGCGGTGACGGTGCGGCTGGCGGGCTATGCCGCGCTGTTCGACGTGGCCGACGCTGCGGGCGACACCATCCGCAAGGGCGCTTTCACCCGAACGCTGGCGGACCGGCGCGAGCCGCTGCCGCTGTTCTGGCAACACCGGCCGGAGCAGCAGATCGGCACGGTCGAACTCGCCGAGGAAGACGACAAGGGCCTGCGCGTGATCGCCCGGATCGACAACCCAAGCAGCCGCGCGGTGAGCGAGCTGCTCGGCAAGCGCGTGAACGGCCTCAGCTTCGGATATCGCGCGCGTGGCTATCGCCGCACGCTCGATGGCCGGGTGCTCGAAGATATCGACCTGTTCGAGGTGAGCCTCGTCACCCAGCCGCTCCAGCCCGGAGCGAGGGTGCATTTCGTCGCCTAGAATCTGATTCGCCTTGCTCCCCTCCCCTTGGGGAGGGGCTGGGGGTGGGGGCTCGGCGCTGGCTGGCTGGCTGGCTAGCGTGGAACCCCCATCCCAACCCTTCCCCAAGGGGAAGGGCTTTGCGGGCCGATGCTATGTCATTCCCGCCCCGCCCTTCCCTCAACCCCACAAAAATCCCCCTGACCGGCCCCACTCGGGGGGCGGTCTCATTTGTCGTGCCCCCCAACCGAAAAGGTAACTAGCTGCTATGGATATGGAAATCGAAACCGAAGTAATCTCGCAGAGCTTCGATCTTGTCTCGCGCCAGGACGAGGCCGAGAAGGCGATCAAGGTGCTGCGCTCGGACGTCGACGAGGTGAAGGCCCGGCTCGACCGCGTCAGCCGCGCCGCCTCGCGCCCCGCGCTCGATGGCGTGGTGAAGACCGAGAGCCCCGAAGTGAAGAGCTTCGTCACCGGCTACCTGCGGCAGGGCCGCGAGACCGAGCTGAAGTCGCTTTCGGGTCTCACGCCGGGTGACGGCGGCTATGCCGTCCCGCGCGAGATCGACGCCATGATCGCCAGCGCGCTGAAGGACATCTCGCCGATCCGCCAGATCGCGCAGGTGGTGCAGGTCGGCAGCGCAGGCTATCGCAAGCTGGTCGCCACCGGCGGGGTCGCCTCGGGCTGGGTCGGCGAGGGCGACGATCGCCCCGAAACCGCCAGCCCGACCTTCGCCGAGGTCGCCCCGCCCTCGGGCGATCTTTACGCCAACCCGGCCGCCAGCCAGGCCATGCTCGACGATGCCGGGTTCGACCTCGAAGGCTGGCTCTCCGCCGAGATCGCAGTCGAGTTCGCCGCTGCCGAGGGCTCTGCCTTCGTGGCGGGCACGGGCGTCAACCAGCCGCTCGGCTTCCTTGCCTCGGCCACCTCGCTGGCGGGCGACGCGGTGCGCCCCTTCGGCAGCCTGCAATATATCGGCTCGGGCGATGCCGCGGGCTTCGATGCCAACCCGGAAAGCAAGCTGATCGACCTCGTCCACACGCTCAAGGCCGGCCACCGGCAGGGCGCAAGCTGGGTGATGAACTCGGCAACGCTGGCCGAAGTGCGCAAGATGAAGACCAGCGACGGGGCCTTCCTGTGGCAACCGGGGCTGGTCGAGGGCCAGCCCGATCGCCTGCTCGGCTACCCGGTGGTCGAGGCGGAAGACATGCCCGATATCGCGGCGAACCAGTTTCCGATCGCCTTCGGCAACTTCCGCAACGGCTACCTCATCGCCGAACGCACCGCGACGTCGATCCTGCGCGATCCGTTCACCAACAAGCCGTTCGTCCACTTCTACGCCACCAGGCGCGTGGGCGGACAGGTGCTGGATAGCGCGGCGATCAAGCTGCTGAAGATCGAGGCCTAAGCGCCTTCGATCCGCCGGGCACTGCCAGCCTCAGGCACGCCCGGCACCCGTGCGCGCCCGCTAACCGCGAGCCACTCCCCCTCCTCGCCGGAGCGGGCGCGCCTTTGTTCTTGCCGAGACACAGGAGACCGCCATGCAGCGGCAACTCGTCACGCCACCTGACCTTGCCGGAGCCGCGCTCGCCGAGCTGAAGGCCTGGCTGGCCATCACCACCGCGCGCGACGACGCGGAGCTGACCCGCCTGCTCGCCGCCAGCCTCGCCACCTGCGAGGCTTTCACCGGCGTGGTCGCGCTGGAGGCGACCTACGAAGAAATGCGCGAGGCCAGCACCGGCTGGCAGACGCTCGACCTCTCCCCCGTGCGCGCGATCCTCGCGGTGGAGGCCCTGGCGAGCGATGCCTCGCGCACCGCGCTGCCGCCGGCCGGCTATCTGGTCGACATCACGGCGCGGGCGCAGGGCCGCTTTCGCCTCGTCGTGCCGGTCAGCGAGAAGCGGCTGGTGGTTCGCTACACAGCCGGTCTCGCTGCCGACTGGGACCTGCTGCCCGCCGACCTGTGCCACGGGGTGCTGCGGCTTGCCGCGCACCACTTCCGCGCCCGTGAGAACGATGCCGCG
>NZ_QXFM01000030.1 GCF_003584015.1 Aurantiacibacter xanthus | reverse complement strand
GCCAGCAAGGCCCCCTCGCCGCCGAACAGGTGCGCCACCGCCGACACATCGACCAGCACGCCATCGGGCGCATCGAGTGCGCTCCACGGTCCCCAGCGCTGCGCCCACAAGGCGAAGCGTTCGAGAAAGGCGAGATCGCCAGCCGGGTCGGCCGCACGCAGGGCGAGCCTCGGGCACAGGGTGCGCGCATCGGCCAGCATCATGCCCGGTGCGGCGCCCTCGGCCAGCGCCGCTGCGTTCGCCGCCGTGATACGAGGGCCATGGGCTGTATCCGCGGTCAGCACCAGGGGCGCGGCGTCGGCCCCTTCTCCGGGAGAGCAGTGTTCAGCCTGTCGCCAGCGATCGAGCGCCAGCGTCGGGCACCAGATCGCCATGATCCGGCGTGGAGACGCCTTCGGCGCCAAGGGCGTGTCCATCATCGCGCAAGGTCCATTCTCCCGGAGCGTGCCCGCGGGCACGGAACAGTTCGGCATGCCAGCTCGGATGGCCGGGGGCGCCGCGATCCCACAGTGGCGGCATCGACGGAGCCGAGCGCACCCGCCAGCGCATCCGCGCCGACCCAAGATCGGGCCGCGCATCATGCCGGAGCACGAACAGCGGCACGCCATGCCGCTCCGCCGCCAGGGTCAGTCGGCGCGAGGCGGTGAAGTCCATCTCTTTGGGGTTGCCCGTGATCTCGCCGATTACGCAGGCCAGATCGCGGCAGCGCACACCTTCCTCCAGGGCGAACAGCGCATCTTTGGCACTCTCTGCCGCAACGTGGATCACCCGGTGGCGCAAGCCTTGCGGCAGGCCGGGAGGATAGGGCCGCCCGCTCAGCCGGATCGCCGCCTTGTCCTGCACCCACAGCAGCGGGCGCTGCTCCACCCGGCTCCGCTCGCGCTGACGCAGGGCCGCGCCTGTCAGCGCCAGCAGCGCGCCCATACCGCCACCATCGCTCGACGCGACAAAGATTTCGCTATGCAGCGCCGGGGCGGCACCGGGATGCCAGCGCGGGTTGCGCGCGCCCGCATGCACCAGTTCCATCGCCCGTGGCAGCGAGGCCAGCTCCATGATTCGACTCCTTTGTTCTTATTATGTTCTCATCGCCAGTCCATGACAAGAGCGGAACCGCAAGGCCGACACGCCGTTGGTAAACAAAGGAGAATGTTCATGACCGACACCGAAGCGCTCAAGCACAAGTTCTGGAAGGCCCTCGATGACAGCCCCTTCGTTTTCCTCCAGCAGGATAGCGAACCCGGCACCGCCGTGCCTATGACCGCGCAGCTCGATAAGGACGCCAACCACGCGATCTGGTTCTTCGGTCGCCGGTCGTCTGCCCTTGCCAGGGGCGGTGCTGTTACCGCGACTTTCGCGGGCAAGGGACATGAGATGTTCGCCCGTTTCAGCGGCGTTCTCAGCGAAGAGCCTAGCCGCGAACGGCTAGATCAGTTCTGGGGCAAGCCGGTCGAAGCCTGGTATCCGCAGGGCAAGCAGGATCCCGAGCTGATCCTGCTGCGGATGGATCTGGGCCAGGCCGAAATCTGGAATTCCGACCTCGGCTTCCTCGACACGGCGCGCATGTTGTTCGGCTTCGACATGCTCGACGAAGCGAAGCAGGAACACACCGAAACCATGTTGTAATCGCGTTGGGCCGGGCCGCCCTTGCCCCTCTTGCGGCGGCCCGTACCTTGTTCAGCGATCTGGCTTGCTTGCCGGGGTATCGATCGGGAAATCATGCTCCAGGCCGCCAATATCGTCGACCACTTCCACCACTCCGCGACCGAGATGGCTGTGGCGACGGCCATAGCTCAGATAAATCACGATGCCGAGAAAGCCCCATCCGGGCAGGAACAGCATCGCCTCGGTCGGCAGATTGAGAAACAGGAATATAGTGCCCAGTACGGTTAGCGGAGCGATGATCCAAACCGCTGGCACCCTGAACGAACGCTGCCGCTGCGGATCGCGTCTGCGCAGCACCATCACCGCAATCGCGACCATCATGAACGCATAGAGCGTGCCGGCATTGGAAATGTCGGCCAGCTTGCCGACCGGAAAGAAAGCTGCCGCAATCGCGACCACGCCGCCGGTGAGCAAAGTCACCACGTGCGGGGTCTTGTACTTGGGATGGACTGAACTCAGCTTCTCGGGCAGCAGGCCATCGCGGGCCATCACGAAGAAAATGCGGGTCTGACCGAAGATCAGCACCAGGATCACCGACGGCAAGGCGAGGAAGGCTGCAATACCCAGCGTATTGCCGATGCCGGAAAAGCCGATTTCGCGCAGCACATGCGCCAGCGCCTCGTTCGAGCAGACCAGCGCACCGGCATGTTCGGGCATCGCGCACTGGCGCGCCAGCTCTTCGGAACCGGCCGGGAACGGCACACCGCCCGGCCCCATGATCGGTTGCCCGCCAATCGTGCCGACCGCACCCGCAGCCACCACGATATAGAACACGGTACAGAACAACAGCGAGCCAACGAGGCCGATCGGCACGTTCCGCTGCGGGTTCTTGGTTTCCTCGGCAGCGGTGGAGACGGCATCGAAGCCGACATAGGCAAAGAAGATCGTGGCAGCCGCCCCCACTGCACCGACACCCGTGCCCCAGCCCCCGAAGATGCCCGCGGGCAGGAAGGGGTTGAACTTATCGGTCGAGAACTCGGGGCTGGTGAATGTGAGCGCCACGAAAGCAGTCAGCGCGATCACCTTGATGGAAACCAGAATGGCATTGAGCTTGGCGCTCTCACTGGTGCCGATCACGAGCAGGCCGGTAATCAGCAGGGCGATGATAAGGGCAGGCAGGTTGATCACCCCGCCCGGCGCGCCGCCCAGCGCCAGCGGCCCGGCGGATAGCGCCGGTGGCAGGCTGACTCCGAGAATCTCATTGAGGAAGGTGCCGGAAAAATACCCTGACCAGCCCACCGACACCGCCGAGGCGGCGATGGCATATTCCATGATCAGCGCCCAGCCCACCGTCCAGGCCAGAAACTCACCCATCGACGCGTAGGAATAGGTATAGGCGCTTCCCGCGACCGGGATCATCGCGGCAATTTCGGCATAGCAGAGCGCGGCCACGATACAGACCGCCCCGGCGATGGCGAAGGCCAGCATCAGGCCGGGCCCAGCCTTCTGCGCGCCCGCCGAAGTTAGCACGAAGATACCGGTGCCGATTACCGCACCGATCCCGAACAAGGTCAGCTGGAAGGCGCCAAGTGTGCGATTCAGTGATTTCTTGTTGGCTGTCGCCAGGATTGCGTCGAGAGGCTTGATGCGATCCAGAAGCATGGCAGACGCTATCCCGAATTAGGAGGCCCGCCCCGTCCGGGCCTTTGTAAGCATTTGAAGCTAATATAAGTCTCGCCCATGGCAAGCCGGAATTCGGGATTTGCCGCAGTTCCCCACAATCCGGCAAAATCGGAGGCGCGGACGACTTGTTGTGACGGAATCTCAAGGCTAGAAGCACACCATGTCTACCAGCTTCACGCTCGACACCTCCACCAGCCGTGCCAATCCCACGCCCGCGCCGATGAAACGGCTGACGGTACCTGCGATCCGCGCGCGCAAGGTCGATGGTGTCACTGCCGAACCCGTCGTCATGCTCACCGCCTACACCGCGCGACAGGCGCAGCTGCTCGATCCGCATTGCGATATGCTGCTGGTGGGGGACTCGCTGGGGCAGGTGATCTACGGCTTGCCTTCCACCATCCCCGTCACGCTTGACATGATGGCCAACCATGCCGCCGCTGTCGTGCGCGGATCGTACCATTCGGTGGTGGTGGTCGATATGCCTTTCGGCTCCTATGAAGCCTCGCCAGAAGCGGCATTCGATGCCGCCGCCATGCTGCTCAAGGCGAGCAACGCCGCTGCCGTGAAGCTCGAAGGCGGGGAGGCCATGGCCGAGACCGTGGCCTTCCTCGTCAAGCGCGGCATTCCGGTGGTGGGCCACGTCGGGCTCACCCCGCAGGCGGTGAACGTGCTCGGCGGCTATGGCGCGCGCGGGCGCTCGGACGCCGAAGCTGACAAGATTGTCAGCGATGCCAAGGCTCTGTGCGATGCGGGGGCCTTTGCCATCGTGGTCGAAGGCGTGGTCGAGCCGATTGCCATTGCCGTGACCGAGGCGGTGAGCTGCATCACCATCGGCATCGGCGCCTCTGCCAGGTGCGACGGGCAGGTGCTGGTCACGGAAGACATGCTCGGCATGTTCGAGCGCGTGCCCCGCTTTGTGAAACGCTATGAAGACATGGCCGGCCTGATCAGCCGCACCGCCGAGACCTACGCCGCCGAAGTGCGCGAGCGCAGCTTCCCCGGCCCCGAACAAACCTACCAGCCCAAATAAAGGCCCCCAGCTTGTTCCAGTTTTATCGCGGATCGCTGATCTTCGCCATCATCTGCCTCGTGCTGGGGGCATGGTATGGCTGGGACAGCACGGGCACCATCGCCGGTGTCGCCGGTGTGCTGTGGATCATCGTGGTGCTGTCGGTGCTGGAGATTTCGCTCAGCTTCGATAACGCGGTGGTCAACGCCTCGGTGCTGAAGGAGATGGACGACGTCTGGCAGCGGCGGTTCCTCACCTGGGGTATCGCCTTTGCCGTGTTCGGAATGCGCATGGTGTTTCCGCTCGCGATCGTCGCCATCGCGGCGGGGATCGGGCCGGTGCAGGCGCTTAACCTGTCGCTGAGCAACCCGCAGGAATATGAGCGGATCGTCAGTTCCGCCCATGTCGCCATTGCCGGATTTGGCGGAGCGTTCCTCGCGCTGGTTGGCTCGAAGTTCTTTTTCGATGCCGAGAAGGAGGTCCACTGGATCCGCACGCTGGAGCGCTGGCTGTCGAGCTTTGCGCGGGTGCCTGCCATCGAGGTCGGCCTGCTGCTGCTGACGATGTTCTTCATCTCGCTGCTGCTGAATGACGCCGATGCGCTGAGTTTCCTGGTGGCCGGGATGCTCGGGATCGTCACCTTCATTGCCGTTGAGGGCATTTCGAAGTGGCTCGAATACAAGGACGAACTGCGCCGCGCGGCGGGGGCCATGGTGCGCTCTGGCCTCGGCGGGTTCATCTATCTGAACATTCTTGACGCCAGCTTCAGCTTCGACGGGGTGATCGGGGCCTTCGCGCTGTCGAACAACATGGTGATCATCGCGCTTGGCCTGTCGATTGGTGCATTCTTCGTGCGTGCAATGACGATCCACCTCGTGAAGAAGGGCACGCTGGCCGAGTATGAGTTCCTCGAACACGGGGCCTTCTGGGCGATTATCGCGTTGGGCGGAATCATGCTCGCCTCGGCCCGGTTTCATATCCCCGAGACGATCACCGGCCTGATCGGTGCGACGCTGATCGGGCTCTCGCTGTGGTGGTCGATCCGGCAGAAGAAGCGGGGCGTAACGGAGGCCGCCTAGCCCTGCGTCACCCCTGCAGGTCGTACTGCTTGAGCAAGTCGTAAAGCGTCGGACGGCTGATCCCCAGCAGCTTGGCGGTGTTCGAGATATTACCTTCGCTGCGCGCCAGCGCATGGCGAATCATCTTGCGGTCCGACTGTTCGCGCGCGCACTTGAGGTTGAGCATCTCGCCCGCCTCTTCCTCGCCCGCAGTGAGATCGAGATCCTCGGCCCCGACCAGCTTGCCGTCAGCCATGATGACCGCGCGTTTCACCCGGTTCTCCAGCTCGCGCACGTTGCCCGGCCAGCCCCAGCTGTCGATGGCGGCCAACGCATCGGCGGAAAAGCCGGTGACGGCGGGGTTCATTTCCTTCGCGAACCGCTTGAGGAAAGCCTTGGCCAATAACACCGCATCGCCAGGCCGTTCGGCGAGGCTGGGGATTTTGATGACCACCTCGGCGAGGCGATAGAACAGATCCTCGCGAAACGAGCCCGCAGCGATCATGCTGTCGAGGTTTTGATGGGTCGCGCAGACGATCCGGGTGTCGACACTGATCGCCTTGCGACCGCCGATACGCTCGATGGTGCGTTCTTGCAGGAAGCGCAGCAGCTTGACCTGCAACGGCAGCGGAATGTCGCCCACTTCGTCGAGGAACAGCGTGCCGCCATCGGCGAGTTCGATCTTGCCCTCGGTGGTTTTCACCGCGCCGGTAAAGGCGCCCTTTTCGTGGCCGAACAGTTCGCTTTCCAGCAGGTTTTCCGGGATCGCCGCGCAGTTGATGGCGATAAACGCCCCCTCGCGGCGGTTGCTGGCATCGTGCAGGCCCTTGGCGAGCAGCTCCTTGCCCGTCCCGCTCGCTCCCAGCAGCATCACCGAGACATTGGTGTTCGCCACCCGCTCGATGGTGCGCGCGACCTTCACCATCTCGGGCGCGGCGGTGATCATGCGGCCCAGCACGGTCTTTTCCTCGCCGACCTTTTCGGCCAGCGCGCGGTTCTCGCGCTCGATCCGGTGCAGGTTCAGCGCGCGGCGCACGATCAGGCCGAGTTGGTCGATATCGACCGGTTTCTGGTAGAAATCGTAAGCCCCGCGGTCGATGGCCTGCAAGGCGCTCTCGCGCGCGCCGTGGCCCGAGGCGACGATCACCTTGGTATCGGGCTTCAGCGCCATGATCGCATCGAGCACGGCAAAACCCTCGCTGGTGCCATCGGGATCGGGCGGCAGGCCTAGGTCGAGCGTGACCACCGGCGGCGCATAGGAACGCAATGCAGTCAGCGCGCTTTCACGGTCGCCCGCGATCACCACCTCGAAATCGTCATACGACCACTTGAGCTGCGCCTGCAGCCCCTCGTCATCCTCGACGATCAGCAGGGTCGGTTTCGGATCACTCATTATGCCACCTCGGCGTTTTGATCGTTGATATCGCGCCGCACGGCGGCACTTCCACTGTTCGGCAGGCGCACCAGAAACCGTGTCCCCTGCCCCTCACGCGATTCGACATCGAGCCGTCCGCCCATGGCGCGGATCATCTCGCGCGCCTCGAAGGCACCGATCCCGAACCCGCCGGGCTTGGAGGAATGGAACGGCTTGAACAGATGCGTGCGGATAAATTCGGCACTCATGCCAACACCCGTATCAGCAACTTCCATGATCGCGGTGTCACCCTCGATGCGCAGATCGAGCAATACCGGCGATGTCGGCGCGCTTGCCTCGATCGCGTTCTGCACCAGATGGACCAGCGCCTGTTCGAGCGCTTCGGCATTGGCCGCGACATAGCAGGCGGCATGTTCCTTCGCGCGCACCTCGTGCCTGGTGCTGTATTGCGCGGCGACCGAGCGGACCATCGCGGCCAGATCGACCTGCTCGCGAGCGTTGCCGGAATGGGAGCCATAGCGGCCAAGGCGGTCAAGCAGCCCTTGCAACTTGTCGGTCGAGTTTCGCAGCGTCAGCAGCATGTCCGCGCGAAAGGCGGGCTTGTCGGCGTGCAGTTCGGCATTGCGCGCCAGCAGCGAAAGTTGGCTGGCGAGGTTCTTGATGTCGTGCATCACGAAGGCGATCCGGCGGTTGAACTCGTCGAACCGCTGCGCCTCGCCCAGCGCATCCTGCGTGGCATGTTCGGCAAGGTAGCTGGCGAGCTGGCGGCCCACCACGCGCAGCAGATCGAAGTCCTCCCAGTCAAGCTGACGCGCCAGCGGCGGGCGGGCCAGCACGACAAGCCCGACAAGCCGCTCGTAATGGACCAGCGGGACCACCGCCCAGGCGCGTTCGTCTTCCAGCAACCATGCGGGATAGGCGGCAGGCGGGATTTCCTGTTCGCGCCCGGCACGCAGGTCGTCAAGGTCGAGGATGAACTGGCTTTCCTCGAAGAAGCGCGCGCCCTCGCAGCAAACGGCCACGCCCGGCACCTCGATAGCGCTCCATTGCCAGCGCGCCGCCAGCGCCAGCCCGCCCTCATCGAGCGGGGTCAGCAGAAGCCCTGCGGGGCTGTCGGTCACGTCGGCCACGGCCTGCACGATGCGCTGCGGCAGCGGGGGTGCCTGCGGTCCGGCGCGGCCGATGGTATCGGTAAAGCGCAGCCATTCGGTGCGATAGTCGTAGCGGTGCTGGAACAGATGCTTGGAGATCATCACCCTCAGCCAGCGGCGCAGCTTGGGCGACGGCAGCACCGCCAGCGCCACGGCACTGGCGGCCAGCATGAAGCCGGCCTGCATCGCCGGCGCATAGGCGTTCCCCGCATAGGAAATGGCCTGGGCCACCACCACCATCACCACCAGATAGGTGCCGATCACCAGCAGTGAGAACGACTGGAAGGCAAAGCTGCGCGAAGGGCGGAATTTCAGCTCCGACTCGCTGCGGAACGAGCCGACCGCAAGAACGATCACCGCCACCAGCAGCGCCGCACCGCGCAATTGGGCGAGCATCTCGGGCAGCCCGTTCAGCAGATAGGCGATGGTGTAGAAGTTGAGATCGTAAAGCCAGATCGCGCCCATCGCGGCAGCGGGCCAGCGCAGCGACTGGCGCGACAGTTGCTCGGCCCCGGCATAGAGGTTGTGCACCAGCACCAGGGCACCCACACAAAACAGCAGGCGGAAGATGACGGCAAAGTGCGCGATCAACTGAGCGGGCGCAGAATCGCCCATGTGATTGGACAGCGCCAGCAGCGTCGACAGATGCAGCAGTTCCACCAGCGCCAGCGCGGCCACGACGGGCCGGATCGGGGCAAGGCTCTTGTCGCGCTCATCGTGGCCGAACAGCCGGTAGAGCAGCCAGAGCCAGGCAAAATAGGTGGCCGAGAGGAGAAAGACCGTCGGCGTGGCGAGATAGCCGAAGCCGATCGCGCAAAAGCCCCAGGCGCTCGAAACGCCGAGCGCTGCTGCGGTGGCCGTCCTGGCCGGGCTCTTCGCGCGCTCGCTGGAGATCAGCCACAAGGCCAGGACTGCCGCGCTCGAGGCGGCGGCCACGAACACAAAGTAGACAAACAGGAACCACACCGGCCCCATCAACGCGCGCCCTCATGCCAGAGCACCACCCGCAGCGTCTGCAACAGGATCAGCAGGTCGAGGAAGGGCGTGTAGTTCTTCGCATAATAGAGGTCGTATTCGAGCTTGGCGCGTGCATCCTCGACCGATGCGCCATAGGGATAGTTGATCTGCGCCCAGCCCGTGATGCCCGGCTTCACCATGTGCCGCTCGGCATAATAGGGGAGAGCCGCGTCCAGTTCCTCGACGAACTTGGGCACCTCGGGGCGCGGGCCGACGAAGCTCATCTCTCCTTTGAGGACTGTCCACACCTGCGGCAGTTCATCGACCCGGATCTTGCGGATCAGATTGCCGACGCGGGTGATGCGCGGATCGTCCTTGTCGGCCCACTTGGCGCCGTCCTTCTCGGCATCGGTGCGCATCGAGCGCAGCTTCACCAGCACGAACTTCTGGCCGTAAAGCCCCACCCGTTCCTGCCGGAAGAAGGCCGGACCTTTCGAATCGAGCTTCACCAGCAGCGCGAAAAACAGGATCAGCGGCAGCGCCAGCACCAGCAGCAGGAGGCTGGCGACAATGTCGAACGCACGCTTGGCGATGCTGGAGAACATGCGGCTCGAGGAAAAGCCGTCGGAGAAGATCAGCCAGCTCGGGTTGAGCGTATCGAGATCGACCCGCCCCGTCTCGCGTTCGAGAAAGCTGGAGAAGTCGTTGACGTGGACACCCGCGGTCTTGATCCGCAGCAGATCCTTCAGCGGCAGGGCATTGCGCCGCTCTTCCAGCGCAAGCACCACTTCGGTGACGCCCAGATTGCTGACGAACTTGGCCAGATCGTGAATGGCCGAGCGGGCGATGGCCTCGGGGATCTGAATGGTTTGCTGCTCACTCATGGCGATATAGCCGACAATGGCGAACCCGCTGCCGGGCCGCTCGCTGAGTTGAAGCAGCCGCTGCGCGCGCGGGCCTGCGCCAAGCACCAGCACCCGCCGCCGGAAGGCCGCCGTGCCCAGCAACCCGCCCACCAGAAGACGGTTGATCACCAGCAGGGCGATGGAAATGCCCATCGAATAGAGCAGCGTCGAGCGCCAGAAGGTGTGCCCCGGCAGCACGAAGTCGATCAGCGCCAGCGCCAGAATGGCGAGGCTCACCGCAACCAGCAGCCGCGCGCAGGCGAACCGCATCGAGCGCAGCGCATCTGCGCCATAGACCCCCACCGCGATCATCGCGGCGAGCGTGGTCAGCGCGAAGGCGGTCAGCGGAAGGATGCGTTCGCCAAGGGGGCCGGGTTCGATGGCGATCTGCGTAGCACGGAAGGTCCAGGCGAAATTGGCGGCCAGCAACAGCAACACAAAGTCAAGCAGACCCAGCAGCAACACAGCATGCGGAATGTAGTGTTTGAAGAGTCGGATCATGGTTCCTGCCGCTTGCTGCCGGAATTGCGCCCGGTCGTCGGGCGTTAGCCGGGAAGGATAAATTGTCGGTAAACTTTACACCTACCGGTCCGCAAGCCTTCCGACCAACATATGTCTTAGGTATGTGCCTCTATAGACAGCGTATAGTAATTCAGGAGCCGTCCGCAGGATGCATCTGCGGCGGCAAAGGCCAGCAGGCTGCCTGCTCCAGCAAAAAGCACCCAGACATTTCGCCACGGTGACGGACGCGAACCAACGCCGCGAAGCATGCAGGTCGCACAGTGCCAAGGCTGGTCCGCGCTTGAGTGCGGGCAGACTTACATCCCGTAGGTTATCGCCAGCAGAATGCTCAGTGTGGTCACCATGATCAGCACCAGCGGCACACCCGTGCGCAGATAGTCGGCGAAGGAATAGCGGCCCTCAGCCATGATCAGCATGTTGGTCTGATAGGCGATGGGGGTGGCATAACACAGGTTGCAGCCGAACAGCACGGCCAGCACCAGCGGCTCCTGCGGCATGCCGAGCTGGGTCGCCAGATTGAACGCAATCGGCGTGCCCACGGTGGCCGCCGTGGCGTTCGAGGCGAAGTTGGTGAGCACGGTCACGAACAGCATGATGGCTGCGACCACGCCTGCCGGTGGCAGGTGTTGCAGGCCGAGTGCAAGCGCCTCGCCCAGCCACATCGCCGCGCCGCTATCGAGCACGATGCGCCCGATGGCGATGCTGGCGGCGACCAGCACGATCACCTTGCCCGAGAGCGCCCGGCCCACGCGATCGAATTTCACGCATCCGGTCACGAACATCAGGATCGCCCCGGCCAGCGCCGAAATGGCAATCGGCACCAGCCCCACCGAAGCAAAGACCACCGAGCCGAACATGATCACGCCCGCAATCACGGCTTTCGACCGACGCGGCATTTCCCGCGCGCCTTCAAGGCGCAGCAGCCCGTCGCCAACGGTGAAGGCTTCCAGTCCGTCGCCAAGGCCCATCACCAGCAGCACGTCGCCTTCGGCCAGACGCAGGTCGGCATCGACGGGGCTTGGTTCCTCAGCCAGCGGTCTGGCCGGACGGTGAATGCCGAGCACAGCGACGCCATAATGATCGGCGATATTGCTGCTCGCCAGCGTGCGGCCGACCAGTCGGCTATCGCCGGTGACGATCATCTCGACGACTTCGATATCCTCGTCGCGCGCCTTTCCTTCGCTACGGATGCGGTCGACCACCCAGGCCGGGGCGACCGGACCGCGCAGCAGCCGCATCGCATGTTCCAGCCCCGAGTGCGTGCCGGAGATCGTCATCCGCTGCCCGGCCTGAAAGGGGCCAGTGGGCCGCTCTTCAAAGCGAAAATCTTCGGGCAGCGTATCGACGATCTCGTCGAAGTGCTTGCCCACCAGTCCGCTCAGTTCGGTCACGCGCAGCTTGGCGAAGAAGCGGCGCTCGTTATGGTTCTTGTCGGGCGAGTTGTCGGGCAGCAGGCGCGGCATCACCAGCCACAGATAGGGAAACGCGACGAGCGCCGCCGCCAGCACGATGGGGGTGTAATGGAACACGCTCATCTGCGGCATGCCGAGATCGACCGCGATGCTGACCACCAGCAGGTTGGTCGAGGTGCCGATGGTGGTTGCCATGCCGCCGATCAGCACGGCCGCGTTGATCGGGATCAGCGTCTTGGAAGCAGGCATTGCCCCGCGCTGGGCAAGCGCGACAAAGATCGGCAGCAACAGCACCACCACCGGGGTATCGTTGATAATCATGGAAAGCCCGGCGGCGATCGCCAGCGACACGAACAGACCGAGCTGGGTGTTGACCTTCCACACCCTCTCCAGCACGCGTGATACCGGATCGAGCGCGCCGGTCACCACCAGCCCCCGTCCCAGGATCATCAGCGCGCAGATCGTTATCAGGGCATAGTGCCCGAACCCCGCGAAGGCGAGCGCCAGCCCGTCGGTGGGCTGAGCGTTGGGCAAGGGATAGAAATAGAGCCCGACCGCAATCACCGCGATGGTGCCGAGCGAGACGATCTCGGTCGACATCTTCCCCCGCGCGAACAGGTAGAACACGACGACGGTCAGCACCATGGCCGCGAGCGCATGGTAGGATGGCATTTCAAGCATTGCCTGCCTCTATCGCAGCCTTGCTGGCAGGTGAAGCAAAACACCGCATAACGGTTTATGCGCAGACAAAGAAAAAGGGGCGCCGTAAGCGCCCCTTCTGATGCCTGGTACCTCCGGCCGGACTCGAACCGGCACTTCCGAAGAAACTCGATTTTGAGTCGAGCGCGTCTACCAATTCCGCCACGGAGGCATCGCCAGCGCAAGGGCCGATACAGCCCGCTGCGCGAACTGACAAGCTATGCCTTGAGCGCTTCGGTCACCAGCTTGTGGAGACGCGAGTGCATCTGGTCGTTGCCGGCGATCACCTGCTTGTCGCATATGGTGAGGCTGCGGCCGCGATAATCGGAGACGAAACCGCCCGCTTCGCGGATCAGCAGACAGCCTGCGGCGGTATCCCATGCCGAAAGGTCGCTTTCCCAGAACCCGTCGAACCGGCCCGCTGCCACCCATGCGAGATCGAGCGAAGCCGCGCCATAGCGACGGATGCCCGCCACATTCGGGCCGACATGGCCGAAGATGCGCGTCCATTCCGAGAAGTTGCCATGGCCCTGATAAGGCGTGCCGGTGGCGATCAGCGCCTCGCTGAGGTGTCTGCGTCCCGAGACGCGCAGCCGCGCATCGTGCAGCCAGGCACCGCGCGTCTTCTCGGCCCAGAAGGTCTCGTCGGTGATCGGCTGATAGATGACACCGGCGGTTACCTCGCCCCACTCGTCCGAGCCGAGCTTACGCTCCTGCACCGCGATCGAGATCGCGAAATGCGGCAGGCCGTGGAGGAAGTTGCTGGTGCCGTCGAGCGGGTCGATGATGAAGCGCGGTTGGCCCGGCTCCGCCTCGATCTCGCCGCCCTCTTCGAGCAGGAAGCCCCAACCGGGGCGCGCGGCCTTCAGCTCGTCCCACAGGATGCGCTCGGAGGCTTCGTCTGCCTTGGAAACGAAGTCGGCCGGGCCCTTGCGGCTGACCTGCAGGTTCTCGATTTCGCCAAAGTCGCGACGCAGACGGGCACCCGCCTTGCGGGCGGCCTTCTCCATCACGCGTATGAGGCCTGAAATTGCTGCCATGTTACCTGGTGTGCCTGTCCTTCGAGACGGGTTCTGCCTGCGGCTTCACCCTCCTCAGGACGAACGGAGAAAACGTTTCGTCTCCACCCCCGTTCGTCCTGAGGAGCGAAGACGCAGTCTGAGCGTCTCGAAGGGTCAGCCAGCCTTGCCGACGTAGCTCTGTTCGTAAACATCAACCACAATCCGGGTGCCGCTTTCGATGTGCGGCGGCACGAGGATGCGCACGCCGTTGTCGAGCACGGCGGGCTTGTAGCTCGACGAAGCGGTCTGGCCCTTCACCACGGCGTCGGCCTCGACGATGGTGGCTTCGATCTGGCTCGGAAGTTCGACCGAGATCGGGCGCTCTTCCCACAGTTCGAGCGAAACCTGCATGCCGTCCTGAAGGAACGGGCGGGCATCGCCCAGCAGGTCCGAAGGCAGGTTGATCTGCTCGAAGGTGTCGGTGTCCATGAACACCAGCATGTCGCCGTCTTCGTAGAGGAACTGGTAGTCCTTGGTGTCGAGACGCACCTTTTCGACCGTGTCGGCGCTGCGGAAGCGGACGTTGGTCTTGCGGCCATCGATGAGGTTCTTCATCTCGACCTGCATATAGGCACCGCCCTTGCCGGGCTGGGTATGCTGGATCTTGGCGACCTTCCAGATGCCCTTTTCGTATTCGATGATGTTGCCGGGACGGATGTCCACGCCGCTGATCTTCATGGGTCTGCTTCCGATTTCAAAGAGATTGGCACGCGCCCTAGCCGCAACAGCGCCGAGCGGCAAGCTCAGCCGAGCGTGTCGGCCATGGCAATCGCATCAATGACCTGTTCGATTGCCCGCCGCGAGGTGCCGAGCGCGAAATGCTGGGCCTTGACCTCAAGGCGCAGATCGCTCTCGTCGTCGCGCCCGCATGCCGAATGTGCGGCGACGATCCCGTCGATGGCGGACCATATGGCCACGGTCGGCACCGGGGGCTTCCGGCTGAAATCCTCGGCGAACGGCGGGTTGTCGACCTTGTGATCGTTGATCAGTTCGTAATAACGCCACCCGGCATTGTCGCGCCTTCCACCCGAAAACGGGCTGCCCACCGTGATGACCGAGGCGATATGCTCGGGCACTCGCTGGCCGAGAATGCGGGCATAGAGCCCGCCAAGGCTCCACCCGATCACCACCACCTTGCGGCGCGTCTGGCTGTGCAGTGCGGCAATGCGCGCTTCGAGCCGGGCGAGCTTGGCGAGATCAGCGCCGTGGTTGATCCCGAGCCGCCATCCGCTCGGCGAGAAGCCGCGGGCGCGCAGGGTGCGGCGCATCAGCAGCGTGGAGATGTCGCCCGTGGCAAGGCCAGGAATGACCAGCACCGCCCGCCCCTCCCCGATCCGCTTGCCCTTGCGCGGCGGTCGAAACGGGTTGGCGAGCAAAGCCGGCACTGCGAGACCCTCGCGCAACGTATTGCGCAAGGGTGGCGGGTGGGCCTTCTCGCCCAGATCAGTCCCCGGTCAGGATGCGGTCGACCAGCTGCTTCACCGTGGGGGTGAAGTTGTTCGAATAGAACGGGTCTTGCGCAAAGCGGTAGGCCGCGTGGCCGGCGAACATCAGGTTCTCCTCAACCGGAGCACCGTGGGCGATTTCCTGCAAGGTCTTCTGGATGCAGAAGCTGCGCGGATCGGCAAGGCGACCGGTGGTGTAGTCGTCGTGGTCCTTCCAGCTCGAGAACCCGCAATGCGACAGGCAGCCCATGCAGTCGGCCTGGTCCTTGCGGATCGTCTCGCGGCTTTCCGGGGTGACGAAGACGACGGTGTCGTCGGGCGTCTTCAGTGCGGTGGTGTAACCGGCGGCGGCCCAGCCGCGTGCGCGCTCCAGATCCTTGGGGGTGACCCAGAAGTTCTTGCCCTTCACGCCAACATCGAGCTGGACGGTGTGTTCGCCCGCCGAAACACGGCTGTAGGGAATCTGCCGCTCCGACCGGGCCATCAGGTCAAGCAGGAACGGATTGCGCACCGCGCTCGAATAGAAGCCGGTGGGGCTGAAGCGGTGCAACTCCACATCGCCGGGCTGGATCGTGCGCAAAGCGTCTTTCCAACCCTGCGGGATCGGGCTTTCCTCGGTCAGCAGCGGGCGGGTGCCGAACTGGAACGCGATCGGGCCCAGCTCGTCGTTGTCGATCCAGTCGTTCCACTCGCGCAGATACCAGACGCCGCCGGCCATCACGATCGGCACGCTTTCGGGCACGCCTTCCTTGCGCATCATCGCCCGCAGCTCGGCCACGCGCGGATAGGGATCTTGCGGCTTCTTCGGGTCCTCGGCGTTGGAGAGGCCGTTGTGACCGCCCGCCAGCCACGGATCTTCATAGACCACCGCAGCCAAGAGGTGCGAAACCTTGTGATAGGCACGCTTCCACAGCGCCCGGAACGCCCGGCCCGAGCTGACGATGGGCAGATAGTGGACGTTATAACGCTGTGCGATCTCGGACAGGCGATAGGGCATGCCCGCGCCGCAGGTCACGCCGGTGACGAGGCCCTTGGTGCGTTCGAGCACGCCTTCGAGCACGGGCTGCGCCCCGCCCATTTCCCACAGCACGTTGATGTTGATCGCACCTTTGCCGCCGGCAATATCGTGGGCGCGCTTCACCTGCTCCACCGCGCCGTCGATGGCGTAGCGGATCAGCTGCTCGTGCCGCTCCTTGCGGGTGAGCTGCTCGTAAACCTGGGGCACGATCTTGCCCTCGGCATCGTAGCTGTCGGCATTAACTGCACTGACCGTGCCGATACCGCCCGCGGCGGCCCATGCACCGGAGCTGGCGTGGTTGGTGGCGGAAACGCCCTTGCCACCTTCCACCAGCGGCCACACCTCGCGGCCACCATAGATAATCGGCTTCAAACCCTTGAACGTCATTTACTTCCCCTACCACCGCCGATCAGTTGGCGATGGAACCATCTTTCTCATCTGCCTGAACACAAGGCTTGATCTCACCCGGCTCGGGCCGCTCGCCTGCCGCTTCGAACTCTGCGTAATAGCCGGCGATTTCCGGCTTGCGGACAAATTCGGTCAGCCGATAGCCCACGCGGGCAAATTCGCAAAACAGCAATTGCGGACTTATCCCGTGCTCGTCGGCGGGGCGGTCGACATCGACCACCACGACATGTCCATTCTCACGCAGCGCCGGGCGCAGATGCCAGAGAAAGGCATAAGGCTCCTCCACCTCGTGATACATGTGTACGAGCAGGATCCGGTCGAAGCTGTTGACCGGCAGACGTGGATCGTCGGGCAAGCCGGGCTTGATCGAAACATTGTCTAGCCGGTCGCGTTCGACCCGGCTGCCGAGGCGGCGCAGCGCATCCTCGTTGATGTCGCTGGCAAGGACGCGCCCATTCTCGCCGACGCGGGCAGCAAGGCGCACGGTGTAATAGCCCTCGCCCGCGCCGACATCGGCCACGGTCATGCCCGGTTCGATTCCCGCAAGGTCCATCACCGTATCGGCTTCCTGGCGTCGGTCGCGTGCCTCTTCGTTCGAAAACGAGGTGGCCCCGCCGCCGGAAACGGGCCGGTCAGCCTTGGGGAAAGCCTGCGCTCCGCGCGCTTCATCCTCTTGCGGCTGCTGGCACGCCGCGAGCAGCGCAAAAACGGCAAAAGCAAGCATGGAACGCAGCGCCGACATGGCACGCGCCTCTACCCCGCGTGAGCGCGGAACGCAAAGGCCGCAAGCCGGAGGAGCCACCATCGCGCGCGAACCTAGTCGACGTCATCCACTTCGACCGCCTCGCCCGTCACTTTGAGCGCGAGGGCAGCGGCGATGAAATCGTCGATGTCGCCGTCGAGCACATCGTCAGGCGTGGGGCTGGTGACGCCGGTGCGCAGGTCCTTCACCATCTGGTATGGCTGGAGGACATAGGAGCGGATCTGGCGGCCCCAGCCGATCTCGGTCTTTTCCTCGTACTCGCTGGCGGCGGCGGCTTCGCGTTCAGCCATCTCGCGCTCATAGAGCCGAGCCTTCAGCATGTTCATCGCGGTGACACGGTTCTTGAGCTGATTACGGTCTGCCTGACAGGCGACCACAATGCCGGACGGAATATGCGTGATACGGACCGCAGAGTCGGTCGTGTTGACGTGCTGGCCGCCCGAGCCCGAGGCGCGGTAGGTGTCGACCTTGAGGTCGGAATCGTTGACGGTAATCTCGATATTGTCGTCGATCACCGGATAGACCCAGGCGCTGGAAAAGCTGGTGTGGCGGCGCGCCGAACTGTCGTAGGGGCTGATGCGGACGAGCCGGTGCACGCCGCTTTCGGTCTTGGCATAGCCATAGGCGTTCTCGCCCTTGATCAGCAGCGTGGCCGACTTGATGCCCGCCTGATCGCCCGCCTGATATTCCACCACCTCGACCTTGAAGCCGCGCTTCTCGGCCCAGCGATAATACATGCGGAACAGCATCTCGGCCCAGTCGCAGCTTTCGGTCCCGCCCGCGCCCGAGTGGATTTCGATATAGGTATCGTTGCCGTCGGCCTCGCCCGAGAGCAGCGCCTTGACCTTGTCGCGGTCGGCCCGCTCGGCCAGCGAGGCGAGCGTGGCCATGCCGTCGGCCACCACCTCGTCGTCGCCCTCGGCCTCGCCCATCTCGATGAACTCGACCGCGTCGGACATCTCGCCCGCGATCTCGTTCACGGTCTCGACCGCGTCCTTGAGGTTCTTGTGCTCGCGGCTGACAGCCTGCGCGAGCTTGGGATCGTTCCACAGGTTCGGGTCCTGCACGCGCGCTTCCAGCTCGTCGAGCCGACGCAGCGCCGCGTCCCAGTCGAGCGACTTCTTGACCAGCGCCAGTGCGGCTTCGATCCGGTCGATATGGGCCTGCCCTTCGGCACGCATGGCATTGGTCTCCGCTAAAATGAAGCGCGGCGACTAGCGCAGCCGCGCGCCCGAGGAAAGGGGTGCAAGAATATGGGGATGCGGACGGCGTCTTAGTAGATGCCGCCCTGATCCTCGGCAAAGTTGCCTGGCGCATCCTGGGATGCTCGGCCCTGATTGGCACTGATGCCCTGCTCGCGCCTGCGCAACTGGGTCAGGATCAGGTCGCGCATCGCGGCAATGGTATCGCCGTCGCGCCCGGTGCGCCGTGGTTCGGTATCAGGCTTGAAGGCTTCCCAGATCACCGCATCGGCGCCTTGCGCGGGCCAGCCATCGAGCACCCTGCGCCCGCTGCGGCGGTCGATCCGCACCATCCGCACCCCTTCGGGCGCGATGAACGGCCGTTCCGACCAGCAGTCGCGCGTGGCCTTCACGAAGTCGAGGAAGATCGGCGCAGCCGTGTTACCACCCTGAACATAGCCGCCCAGCTTGCGCGACTGCTGGTCGAACCCGAGATAGGTGCCCGCCACAATGTCAGGCGAGCCGCCGACGAACCAGGCATTGGTCGGGCCGGAGCTGGTGCCGGTCTTGCCGAACAGCGGCATGTCGAGCACCTTCAATCGGGTCGCCGTGCCGCGCTGGACCACGCCTTCGAGCATGTGCACGATCTGGAACGCGGTGCGCGGGTCCATCCGTTGTGCGCCCATGCGCTCGAACCGGGGCATCGGCTTGCCGTCCCACTCGTCCATATTGCAACCGTTGCAGGCGCGCTCGTCGGAGCGCCAGATCACCTTGCCATTGCGATCCTGCACATAGTCGATCAGCGATGGCTGGATCAGCTTGCCGTGGTTCACCATCATCGAATAGGCGGCGACCATCTTCAGCACGGTGGTGTCGCCCGCGCCCAGCGCGAAGGCCGGATAGGGATCGTACTGGCCCTTGTCGGCGATGCCAGCGTTCTCGAACGTCTTGATGACGTTTTCCATCCCCGAATCCATTGCGATGTGGACGGTCATCAGGTTCTTCGACTGCTCCAGCCCGTAGCGCATCGGGTATTCCCCGCCGCCGCGCGAGCCGCCAAAGTTGGTGAAGCATTTTTCGCCAAGGTTCGCGCCCTGATAGTAGCAATACTGCCGGTCGGGAACGAGCGTGGCTGGCGTCATCCCGTTATCGAGCCCGGTGGCGTAGACGAACGGCTTGATGGTCGAGCCGGGCTGACGCAGCGCCTGCGTCGCGCGGTTGAATGCGCCGAGCCGCGAATCGAACCCGCCCTGCATTGCCATCACCCGGCCGGTGGTCGGGCTCATGGCCACGAAACCGCCCGAAACCTCGGGAATTGCACGCAGGCGCCAGCCATTGCCCTCGGGCGAAACGGCGATGATATCGCCCGCCTTCAGGGCATCGGGCAGCGCGCCCGCCAGCGGCCCTTCGTCGCCATTGGCAAAGCCGACCGTGCCCGAGCCGCCGGAACGGTTCAGCACCACGGCAATACGCCAATCACGATAGTTGATGCCGATGTAGGAGCTGGCGAGCTGGCGTTTCATGTCGCCGTCGCCCGGATCGACCGTGGCGATCGGCTTCTTCCAGGGGCGATTGTTATCATAGCGCAGGATGGCATTGCGCAGCGCATCGCGCGCCGCGTCCTGCATCTCGGTGTCGAGCGAGGTGCGCACCCACAGTCCGCCGCCATAGACGCTGTTGGGGCCATCTTCGGCCTCTTCGCCATAGCGTTCGATCAGTTCGCGGCGGACTTCTTCGAGGAAATAGCCGGCATCGGCGGTCTCGGTGCTGGCTGCGTTCCTGACGATCCCGAGCGGCTTGGCCTGCGCGGCCTCCATCTCGGCCACGCTGATGTGGCCGTTCTTCTGCATTTGCTGGAGCACCCAGTTGCGCCGCCCCAGTGCCGTCTCAAAGTTCTTTGCCCGGCTATAGACTTCCGGCGCGCGCGGCAGAATCGCGAGATAGGCCATCTCGTGCAGTTCGAGATCGTCGACGTCCTTGTTGAAATAGGCGCGCGCGGCGGCCTGCACCCCGAACGAGCGCCGCCCGAGCGGAATTTCATTGAGATAGAGGGTAATGATCTCGCGCTTGGACAGCACGCTTTCCACGCGCGTGGCGAGGATCATTTCCTTCAGCTTGCGAGTGACGGAGTATTCGTTGCCGACGAGGATGTTCTTGGCAACCTGCTGGGTAATGGTCGAGCCGCCAACCGCGCGCTGGCCCGAGCCGAGCTTCGAGACATAGTCGATGACAGCATTGAAGAAGCCACCGGCGTCGATGCCGCCGTGGCTCCAGAATGTCTTGTCCTCGGCGGAAGTGTAGGCGTTGACGAGCTGCGGCGGCAGATCCTTGTATTGCAGTTCCACGCGCCGCTCGCGCTCGTAGCGGCTGACGATCTCGCCATCCATCCCGCGCACAACGGTGGGCAGATTCGGGCGATAGTCGAGCAGGCTTTCCGCATCGGGCAGATCGCGCACCAACACCGCCCACAAGGCGGCGGCCAGCACAACGGCCAGCAGCAGCGCATAGCCCGCCAGCCGCACGAGCCGGTTGTCGCGCCACACTTCGCCAAGCCGTCCGAAGGCAGCCCCGGCGTTGCGGCGGATGCGATAGCTGGTGGAACCCTCGTCCATGGTATGCTCGTCACTCATTTGCGGCGCCCTCTAGCATGGCCTTGCCGTGCTGCGCCAGATGGATGCGATAGCTTGAAAGCGAAGGCTCATGGCCTCGCCGCGTTGCGGGCAAGGAAAATGCGGATTGCGCTGGCCATGGTAGCAGCGAAGTTCTCGCGCCCTTCGGCCGAGGCCAGGCGCTGCGCTTCCTCGGGGTTACTGATAAAGCCTGCCTCATAGAGGATCGCGGGAACGTCAGGCGCGCGCAGCACCGCCAGCGAGGCTTTTCTGCGAGGCTGCGGGTGGAAGGTCAGCCGCCCCTGCCCCTCGCGCACGATCAACGAGGCGAAGCTGTCGGACTGGTTGGCGGTCTGGCGCTGCGACAGCTCGACAAGAATTGCCTCCACCGCCTCATCCTGTCCGGAAAGGTCGAGGCCGTTGATGATGTCGGCGCCGTTCTCGCGCTGGGCGAAGCGGGCGGCGGCCTGTGAATTGGCTTCTTCGCTGAGGGTGTAAATGCTGGCGCCGCGCACGTCGGCCTGTTCGCCCGCGCTATCGGCGTGGATCGAGACAAACAGATCCGCCCCCAGCTCGCGCGCGATGGCCACCCGCTCTGCCAGCACCACGAAGCTGTCGTCGTCGCGCGTCATGGCGACCCGCACCCCGCCCTCCTCCAGCAGCCGGTCGCGCAGCGCCTTGGCAAGGCCGAGTACGATCCGCTTTTCCTGATATCCCGGCCCCACCGCACCGGGGTCCGCTCCGCCGTGTCCGGCGTCGATCACGACCAGCGGCCGGGTCTTGTCCTGCGGTCCCTGCACCTCGGGCAGATCGAGCTGCTGACCGGCTTCGGGCAGATCGATCCGCACCACATAGCTGCGCCCAAGCACGGGCACCGGGATGCTGGCTCCCAGCAGATAGATCAGGCCCAGCACCACAACCGGCGCGCAGAAGATCAGCATTATCTTGAAGCGATCAGGCACCGTACTGCAATATTCCCCCGGCGTTGCTGTTCATTCGAGCATTTACCTAGCGTGATGCAAAGAGAAATTGACCAGAATGCGCAACATGGTTGCCGAGCCTTTCCCCGGATGCTAGCGAAATGCAATCCGGCCAAATTGGTCGGCAAAGGTCTGGAAAGCTAGGGCTCCCCCTCCTTTCCGCCGCAGTTACAGGTTGATGTCGTAATGCCAAGCAAAAGCCCTCTCGCCAAGCCGCAGCCTCCGCGCTGCCGCGCAGGCGAACCGGGCTTTGCGCAGAACACGAAGCTGCGCCTCGGCATTGCTGCAGACACGAATCACGGTTCTTTCGGGCGCAATGCTCGTGGAATCTGTCCTTCCTCCCCGCAGGTCACTGGAAATACGCTCTTGACGGCGGGGATTCACACATTGGGACAGCGCAGCCGGGCAGGCACAGCCTCCTCGCGCCCCGCTGTCCGGAGACTTATCAATGGCTACGCGCATGCTTATCGATGCGCGCCACCCGGAAGAAACACGGGTGGCGGTGCTCCAGGGAAACCGGATTGAGGAATTCGACTTTGAATCTGCCGAACACAAGCAGATCAAGGGCAACATCTATCTCGCCAAGGTCACACGGGTAGAACCCAGTCTTCAGGCGGCGTTCGTCGATTTCGGCGGCAACCGGCACGGGTTCCTCGCCTTCAGCGAAATCCATCCCGACTATTACCAGATCCCGCAGGCCGATCGTGACGCGCTGCTGGCCGAAGAACAGGCCGCCGCCGAGGAAGAAGCTGCCCTGCGCGACGAGGAAGACGGCGAAGACGGTGACCTCGACGGTGATGATGATGGCGACGACGATGGCGAGGCCGGCGTCGAAGAGATCGACACCTCGGAGAAGGACGACGTCGCGACGATCGAGGACGGCCACGTCGAAAACGGCGAGGACGACGACAGCGAAACCGATGGCGAAGGCGCCGACGGTGACGAAGAAGGCGACGATACCAGCGAGGACGACAACGGCGAGCAGCGCTCGCGTCGTGGCCGCGGCCGTGGCCGTGCGCGCCGTCAGGGCAATGGCCGTCGCGGTGGCGGCGGTGGCAGTCGGGCGAAGGAAATCGACGAAGCCCGCGCCAAGCGTCAGGCGCTGCGTCGCCGCTACAAGATCCAGGACGTCATCCAGCGCCGCCAGGTGCTGCTGGTGCAGGTCGTCAAGGAAGAGCGCGGCAACAAGGGTGCGGCGCTCACCACCTATCTCTCGCTGGCGGGCCGCTACTGCGTGCTGATGCCGAACTCGAGCCATGGCGGCGGGATCAGCCGCAAGATTTCCTCAGGCTCGGACCGCAAGCGCCTGAAGAGCATCGTCAGCGACCTGTCGCTGCCGCGTTCTATGGGCCTGATCGTGCGGACCGCCGGGCTGTCGCGCACCAAGACCGAGATCAAGCGCGACTTCGACTACCTCGCCCGTCTGTGGGACGAGATCCGCGAGAACACGCTGAAGTCGTCCGCGCCGTCGATGATCCATTCCGACAGCGACCTGATCAAGCGCGCCATCCGCGACATCTACAACCGCGAGATCGAAGAGGTCGTGGTCGAGGGCGAGGCAGGCTACAAGGCCGCGCGCGCCTTCATGAAGCTGCTGATGCCGAGCCATGCGCGGCGGGTGAAGCACTATTCCGATCCGGTGCCGCTGTTCCAGCGCTATGGCGCGGAAGACCAGCTTTCGGCGATGTACGATCCGATGGTGCAGCTCAAGTCGGGCGGCTATCTGATCATCAACCCGACCGAGGCGCTGGTCTCGATCGACATCAACTCGGGCCGCTCCACCAAGGAGCACGGCATCGAGCAGACAGCGCTCCACACCAACCTCGAAGCCGCGCGCGAGATCGCGCGCCAGCTGCGCCTGCGCGACATGGCGGGCCTGGTGGTGATCGACTTCATCGACATGGAACACGGCTCGAACGTGCGCAAGGTCGAGAAGGCGATGAAGGACGCGCTCAAGAACGACCGGGCGCGCATTCAGGTCGGCCGTATTTCGGGCTTCGGCCTGATGGAGATGAGCCGCCAGCGCCTGCGCACCGGCGTGCTTGAGGCGACCACGCGCCAGTGCCCGCACTGCGACGGCACCGGCCTTGTCCGCACCGCCAGCTCGGCGGGCCTGTCGGCGCTGCGTCTGATCGAGGACGAGGCGGCCAAGGGCAAGGGCACGCTGATCACGCTCTATGCCTCGACCGAGGCCTCGATCTACCTGCTCAACGCCAAGCGCGCCGATCTCGCCGAGATCGAGCAACTCTATGGTGTGACTGTGGAGGTCCAGCCCGAGGGCGAGGACGAAGGCGCGAAGATGCGCGTCACCTCGTCCGGCCCGCGTCCCACCGAAACGCCCAGGTTCGAACAGATCGTCGACGAGGATGACGACCTCCTTGAGGACGAAGACGACGGCAACGAGGACGACGCCGAAGATCGTGCCGACAACGACGACAACGATGATGACGATCAGCGCCGTTCGAAGCGTCGCCGTCGCCGCCGGGGTGGCCGTGGTCGCAACAAGGGCCGCGCCGAGGACGGTGAAGGAGAAGTGTCTGACAGCGACGGCGAAGCAGGCTCTGACGAGGATGCCGCTGAAGCTGGCGAAGGTGAAAGCGACGGTGAAAACGACGGTGAAGAAAAGCCGCGCCGCCGCCGTCGCCGGGGTGGTCGTGGCCGCAACCGTCGCCGTGATGAGGATCGCGCCGAGGGTGAGGACGAAGCTGACTCCGAGGGCGGCGAAACGTCCTCTGAGGATGCCCAGCCCGAAACCGTGGAAGCTGACGCACCTGCCGAGGAGGCACCCGCACCCGAGGTAGCCGAAGCAGCGGAGCCCGCCGCCGAAGCAGCCGAACCGGTTGCCCCGGCAGAGGAAGAAGCCCCCAAGCCCAAGCGCCGTTCGCGTGCCAAGAAGGCCGAGCCCAAGCCCGAAGTCGAAGCCGAAGCAGAAGCTGAGGCTCCTGCCGAGGAGGCGCCGAAGCCCAAGCGTCGCTCGCGGGCCAAGAAGGTCGAGGCTGAAGTAGCGCCGGAAGCCGAGGCTGAAGAGGCTCCGAAGCCCAAGCGTCGCTCACGGGCCAAGAAGGTTGTCGAACCGGCACCCGAAGAGGCCGCGCCTGCTGCGGAAGAGGCCAGCGAGGCCAAGCCCGAGGCAGAGGCAGCTCCCGCCCCGGCCGAACCGGCGCCCGCACCCGCGGCAGCTGAAGAGCCTGCCGCAGATGCACCCGCGGCCACCGCAGAGGGCGAAGCGAGCGACGAGACGACCGAAGAGCAGCCCCGTCGCGGCGGGTGGTGGCAGCGCACCTTCGGCGCCTGATCGCCGCAGCATAGCTGATTGAGCGGGCCGCTTGTCTCAGGACAGGCGGCCCGTTTCGCATTGGAGAACGGCTGTCAGGCTCCCGCGCGGCGCGCCATGCCCCACTCCATCCAGCCCGCCCAGCGCGGGGCCTTGGCGAAGTATTCCTGCCCCAGCGGTTCGACTTCGAACCCGGCGGCCCGGATCGCCGCCCCGATCTCGCGGGTGAGATGGCAATTGCCCGCAAGCCGCTTCCATAGGGGCTCGATCCGGCGCTGCCAGCGCGCGACACCCTTGTCGGGCGCACGGCCATGTTCGAGATAAAGCAGCCGTCCGCCTGGTTTCAACACCCGGCGCAGTTCCGCCAGCACCCGCGCCTGATCGCTTACCGAGCACAGCGTGTAAGTGCAGACCACGGCATCGAAAGCGCCATCGGCAAAGGGAAGGTTTTCGCCGACACCCGCGCGCAGATCGGCGGGCAGTCCGCTTGCCTGTGCCCTCGCCCGCGCCGCATCGAGCAGACCGGCATTGGGATCGACCCCGGCAAAGCTGGTGATTTGCGAAGGATCGTAAAGTTGCTGGTTGAAGCCGCCGCCACAGCCCAGTTCAAATACCGCACCGCGCGCCAGCGGAACCACCTGGCGGCGCAGTTGCGCCACCTCGTCGCTGCCGCACCCCATTGCGATAACGCGCGGAAGCACATGCGCGTCGTACCAGGACTGTACTCCCATCGCCGCTCCTTCGCGCCGCCAGACGGGTAGTCTACCACTTCGCCGCATTGGCTCCAAGTCATTGGCGAAGCGTCAGCTTTTGTCCTTATTCCTGCCGATTGCCGCTTTTGCGGACGAAATTCCCCGCTCTGCTGCATCTGCACACCTTGCGTCGGCGCGTCAGGCGGTTAGATAGGGGGCAAATTCATACAGGACCGATCTTCATGGCGACCTTCACCCTCCCCAAGAACTCCAGGATTTCCGGCAAGGGCAATGTCCATAAGGCCGAAGGTGCCACCCGCGTGAAGTCCTTCAAGATCTACCGCTACGATCCTGACAGCGGCCAGAACCCGCACTACGACACCTTCGAGATCGATCTCGACGATTGCGGCCCGATGGTCCTTGATGCGCTGTTCAAGATCAAGAACGAGATCGACCCCACGCTGACCTTCCGCCGCTCGTGCCGCGAAGGTATCTGCGGGTCGTGCTCGATGAACATGAACGGCAAGAACGGCCTCGCCTGCACCACTGCGATCGAGGATCTGTCCGGCGAAGTGCGCATCACGCCGCTGCCCGCCATGGACGTGATCAAGGATCTGGTCCCCGATTTTACCCACTTCTACGCCCAGTATGCCAGCATCCGTCCGTGGTTGCAGACGGTCAGCACCACGCCCTCGGGCAAGGAGCGGCTCCAGTCACCCGAACAGCGCGAGAAGCTCGACGGCCTCTATGAGTGCATCCTGTGCGCCTGCTGCTCGACCTCGTGCCCGAGCTACTGGTGGAATTCCGACAAGTTCCTCGGCCCGGCGATCCTGCTGCAAGCCTATCGTTGGCTGGCCGACAGCCGCGACGAGATGACCGGTGAGCGCCTCGATGCGCTGGAAGACCCGTTCCGGCTCTATCGCTGCCACACGATCATGAACTGCGCGAACGTCTGCCCGAAGGGCCTCTCACCGGCCAAGGCGATTGCCGAGACCAAGAAGATGATGGCCGAAAGGCATATCTAAACCTTGGCTGACGCGAACGAGCCGGCCCAGCGCCGCGAACATCCTGACTATCCCGGCTGGATCGATGCCGCCTTCGGTGAGCCGGAGCATTACAACCGGGCGGTGATGGGCACGCTCCTGATCCGGCGCGACAGCCCGCAGGTGGCGCGCCTGCGGATGATCCCCGAGGAGCGGCACAAGAACCAGTACGGTGTCGTCCACGGCGGCATGATCCTCGGCCTGATCGACATTGCCGGTTTCGCTGGCGCTACCGAATTGACTGACGGCACCTTTCCCGGCGGGGTCACTATCGAGTTGACCAATCACTTCGTGGGGGCGGCTGACCCCGATCAGCCGCTGGATGCGACGGTTGAGGTCATCCGCGAGACGGGGAAGATGGTGTTCGTGCGTGGCACGGTCGAGCAGGATGGCGTGATCCTTGGCTCGTGGTCCTCGATCCTGCGCAAGATTTCGCCGCGGTAAGAGGCGTCACGATGAGCGTATTGGCGCGCTACGAACGGCTCGTCACCGACGGCCAGCTCCGCCCCGATCCCGACCAGCGCCACGCTGCCGAGAGGCTCGACCGGCTCCAGCGCGAGCTGGAAGCCGAGGAAACCGGCGGACTGCTTGGCCAGCTGTTCGGTCGCAAGAAGGTGCGACCGCAGGGCGTTTACATGTGGGGCGGTGTCGGACGCGGCAAGTCGATGTTGATGGACCTGTTCCACGACAACCTTGCGATTCCCGAAAAGCGACGGGTCCATTTCCATGCCTTCATGCAGGAAGTTCACGCCCGCCTGCGCGATGCCCGCAAGAGCGAGAGCGGCGATCCGATCCCGGTGATCGCGCGCGACATTGCCAAGGGTCTGCGCGTGCTCGCCTTCGACGAGATGGTGGTGACCAATTCGGCCGATGCGATGATCATGAGCCGGCTGTTCACCGCCCTGATCCGCGAGCATTCGATTGCCGTTGTCACCACCAGCAACCGCCCTCCGCGCGATCTCTACAAGGACGGGATCAACCGCGACCTGTTCCTGCCCTTCATCGCGCTGATCGAGGAGGAGCTGGACGTGCTTCCGCTCGACGGGCCGACCGACTACCGGATGCAGCGCATCGGCGGGCTCGACACCTGGCACTGCCCGTTGGGTGATGAGGCGACGGCCAGGGTGCGCGAAGCCTTCTTCCGCCTGACCGACTTTGCGCCCGAGGATGCCGCCAATGTGCCCAGCGCCGAACTCGATGTCGGCGGTGGGCGAATGCTGCATGTGCCCAAGAGCCTCAAGGGTGTGGCGGTGTTCAGCTTCAAGCGCCTGTGCGGCGAGGCGCGCGGTGCGCCTGACTATCTCGCCATTGCACGAGCCTATCACACGGTGATCCTCGTCGGCATTCCGCAGATGGGGCCGCAGATGCGCAACGAGGCCGCCCGCTTTGTGACGCTGATCGACGCGCTGTACGAACACCGGGTGAAGCTGTTCGCGGCGGCAGCCTGCGCGCCCGATGACCTCTATCCTGCGGGCGACGGGGCCTTCGAATTCGAACGCACGGTGAGCCGCCTCAACGAGATGCAGAGCCAGGAATATATGGCGCTCGGCCATGGTGAGGGTGACTGACTGCCCCATCTGTGCTCCAAGCATCGCTGGCCTGCGGCTGTCCTTCGAGACGTTCAGACTGCGTCTTCGCTCCTCAGGACGAACGGGGTTGGGGTGCTGTGACATATCCGTTCGTCCTGAGGAGGGCACGAAGCCGAAGGCTGAGCGCCCGTCTCGAAGGACCGAAGAGACCTACGCCGTTTAACCCGTAATCCCCAGGCGGGCCAGCGAACGATCCAGCATCACCAGCTGCCACAACAGCCGCCCGTGATCGCTCCGCCCCGCGATATGCTCTTCCGCCACCGCCGCAAGCCGCGCATTGTCGAACCACCCTGTCCGCGCCAAGGCCGAGGGCCCGGCGATCCCGCGCGCCTTGTCGGCCAGCGGCCCGCGGAACCACTCGGCAATCGGGGTCACGAACCCTTGTTTGGGGCGATAGAGAATGTCCTTCGGCAGATAGCGCTCCATCGCCTTCTTGAGCAGCCACTTGCCCTGCCCGCCCTTCACCCGCAGCCCCTCAGGCAGACGCGCGCAGAACTCCACCAGATGATGATCGAGCAGCGGCTCGCGCGCTTCGAGGCTGACCGCCATCGAGGTGCGGTCGACCTTGGTGAGGATATCACCCGGCAGCCAGAACGTCAGGTCAGCATATTGCGCGGCATCGAGGCCCGAGCGCGCCGGTGCTCCTGCCATCCGCTCGATCAGCAAAGCCTCGCCGCGATAGTTTCCGATCTGCCGGGAGAGCGCTTCGGAATAGAGACCGAGCCTTACTTCCGGCGGCGTCACCGACAGCCCGCGCGCATAGCCCTGCGGCCCTGTCCCCGCGAGCGATTGCAAGGTCGACTTGAAGCGCAAGGGGCGCGGGAGCCAGTCGGCCTTGGGCCATGCCGCACCCAGCGGAGCGAGCGCCTTCTCGCGCAGCGCTTGCGGGATCATCGCCCGTACCCGCTCCTCATGCGCGTGGAACACCTGCCGGCGATAGCCCGCCAGCGCCTCGTCTGCCCCGTCACCCGAGAGCGCCACAGTCACGCTTTCGCGCGCGAGCTGGCACACGCGCCATGTCGGCAGCGCGGAGGCATCGGCGAAGGGTTCGTCGAACATGCCGGCGATGGCGTCGATGGCGTCGAATTGGTCGGCGCTGACCGTGCGGGCGGCGTGGTTGGTGCCGAACAGTTCGGCCACGCGCTCGGCGTAGCTGGTCTCGTCGGCGCTGGCGATATCGAAGCCGATCGAGCAAGTGCGCACAGGTTCGCGCGCCTCTTCCGCCATCATCGCCACCACGGTCGAGCTGTCGACCCCGCCCGAGAGGAAGGCCCCGAGCGGCACGTCGGCCACCATGCGCGAGGAGACGCCCAGCTTCAGCCTGTGCAGCAGCTCCGCCTCCAGATCGCGCTCGCTGCCCTTGTGGCGGTCGGCAAAGGAGATGTCCCAATAGCGGCGCGGCTGCGGCACTGCGCTGTCGTGCCGCAGCATCAGCGTGTGCGCAGCGGGCAGCTTCTCCACGCCCTTGAGGATCGAGCGATGATCGGGAACATAGCCCCAGGTCATGTAATCCTCGATCGCCAGCGGATCGACCTCGCGGCGCAGCAGCGGATGCGCGAGCAGGCCCTTCAGCTCGGAGGCAAAGGCCAGCGAGCCGTCGGCCAGATGCGCCATGAACAACGGTTTCACCCCGAACCGGTCGCGGGCGAGGAACAGCGCACGCTCGCCCTGATCGTAGATCGCGAAGGCGAACATCCCGTCGAGCCGCCGCACGCAGTCCGGGCCCCAGCGCCGCCAGGCCGCAAGGATTACCTCGGTATCGCCATCGGTGCGGAACTGCTCGCCGAGCGCGACCAGATCACGGCGCAGCTCGCGGTAGTTGTAAATCTCGCCGTTGAACACGATGGCCGCGCGCTCGTCGGGCGAGAGCATCGGCTGCGGCGAGCCTTCGATGTCGATAATCGACAGGCGACGATGGCCAAGCGCCACACCCGGCGCGCTCCAGACGCCCGCGCCATCCGGCCCGCGATGGGCAAGCACGTCGCACATGCGCGCGACCCGGCCCGGATCGACCGGCTTGACCGTGCCACAGTGAAAAATGCCAGCGATACCGCACATCGGCGTTGGGCCTAATCCAAGCCGACGATGCGGTCCATCCATTTGCCGGACGGGCCGATAGCGTCGAGAAAGTCGGCAATGGCAGCCTGCGCTTCCTCGCCCCCACCCTCTGCCGAGACTATCATCGTCGCGGTCGGCCGGGCGGTGAACAGCAAACGGTCGCGCATTGTCAGGGCCTTGAGTTCAAGGCGGCTGCTGCCCGTCCAGTCGCCATGGCGATACCAGGTCATGGCGAGGCGCGGGTGGAGACCCACGGCCTGAAGGCGGTCACCCTTGCCGCCGTCAATAGCGGGAGCTTCGCCAAGCCAGCGCCATTCGGTGTCCAGCGGCTGCGCGCCCTCGCCATAGGCCCCGGCCTCGCGGCCTTCTTCCTGCGCCGCATAATAGGCGAGGAACACGTCGACCCGCTGGCCGGTGGCGCTGCGATAGGTGCCGAACAGGCGGCGGTCAGCGCCGGGAGAATCGGGCCGCCAGCTCCACGCCTGCACGGTCGGCACCTGCTCCCAGCCTGCGACTTGCGGCAGTACGATAGCCTGCGGCAGCGGAGCCTCAACCGCGCGTGCCGCGCCTGCCCATGCGGTTGCGCCAAGGGCCAGCGCAAAGACCCCGGCGAGCACTGCCCAGCCCGGCGCCGCAAACCGTTCGAGCCGCGCGATCCAGCGCGCGCCCTCGATCCCGGCGAGGTCGATGGCGGGCTCGTCCACCCTGCGGTCGAAGAAGCGCCAGCCTGCGCCGATCAGGACCGCCATCACCACCGCGAAGAAGATCCAGCCGTAGAAGATATGGTCGAACCCGGCGGCGAATTCGATGCCCTGAAACTGCGCAATGTAGATCGTGCCCCAGGCGCGCACGCCGTTGGCGATAATGGGAACGATGACCGAGGCTGCCAGAAAGGCCATCCGCCGCCAGACCGAGCGATAGCACTGGTTCGCGATCAGCGTGCCCAGCGCCACCATGGCGACGAGAAACTTCACCCCCGAGCAGGCTTCGGCCACTTCGAACAAGCCGACCGGGGTGTCGATGAACACGCCCTCGATCTCGGCCGGAATGCCCGAGGCATGGGTAAGCGCAATGGTGATGTCCGCCGTGATCATTTGCAGGACAGGCACCAACTCGTCGCCAAAAGGTACGAGGAACAGGCTGTAAAACAGCGGGAACAGCAGCGCATAGGCAACCCGTGGGCCGAGCAGCGCCAAGGCAGTTGCCGGCAGCATTGCCACCGCGCCAAGCTGGCTTGCCGTGGCCAGCCCCGAAATGTTGCCGAGCAACCAGACGAGCATGGCCCCGGCAAGTGCGAGCAAGCCCGGCCACCACGCGCGCGGGGTCAGGCGGGCCAGTTCGGGCAGACGCTGCCACACGAGCCAGGCAAGGATCGGCGGCACGAACAGGATATGGTTATAGGTCGAATTGCTCCACCAATGCCCGGCCATAGTGACCCATTCACCGGCAAACAGCGCCAGCAGCGCCGCCCATGCGAGCGCGAGGTGCAACAGCGGGGCGCGCCACTGCGGGGCGATGCTCTCGGTCAGCGGAGCGCGCGTGGGGGAGGAGATCGCTTCAAGCCGCATTGCGACGAGCCGTTCGTTCGGGACCGGGCGTTAGGCCGACGATGTCCGCCAGCGGAGCCATCATGGCGGGCCAGCTCATCCGGTCGAGCACGAGCTGGCGCGCAGCCTTGCCGACCTTCTCGGCGCGGAACCTGTCATCCGCCAGCGCGCAGGCTTGCGCCACAAATTCAGCGTCGCTGTCGCAGCGCAGGAAGTGCTCGCCATCCTCGCCGTCGATCCCGGTCAGCGCTTCGGGCGAGGCGAGCACGGTCTTTGCCATGGCCATGGCCTCCAGCACCTTGTTCTGCACCCCGCGCGCAATGGTTAGCGGTGCGACAACCATGCTGGCCGCTGCAAGAAACGGTCGCACGTCGGGCACTTCGCCCCACACCGTCACGCCCTGCTCGCTCGCCAGCTTGCGCACCGCCGGGGTGGGTACCCGGCCGACGATGTGGAACTGTGCCGCAGGGTGAAGCGTGAGGATCGCGGGCATGATCCGGCGGGTGAACCGCTCCACTGCGTCGATGTTGGGGGCATAGTCCATCTGCCCCGAGAACACGAAATGCGGGCCGGCGGCGTTTGCCAGATCGCGATGCGGGCGGACCTTGGCCGGATCGTAGAGCGCACAATCGATGCCGTTACGCAGCGCGCCGATGTTCGGCACGCCGGGGCAACGCGCGCGCATCAGGGCTGCCTCTTCGTCGCTCACCAGCAGCGAGCAATCGGCACGGGCGGCAAGCTGCGCTTCGTAGTGGCGCAGCAGCCGCCCCTCGCGGGCATGGACCCAGCGCATCGGCAAGCCGCTCTTTGCCGCGTAGGCCTCGAACTTGGCGGAATCGACATCGACGAAATCGACCACCAGCCGCCCGGACCAGTCGTGTGGAACATATTGCCCCATCTGGCCCGAGAAGATGTAGATTGCTGCGATGGGGCGGTTCGTGAGCGTGTCGCGTACCCAGCGATACAACGCCTTGTTTTCGAAGGCCGAGATGCTGATCGCAGCGCCCGTTGCCAGTGCCTCGATCCCGGCAAGGGGCAGCGGCTTCGTTCGCCGCGGCATGCAGTAACTCGCCGCCAGTGCGGCCAGCGCCTTCTCCTCGGCCATATCGGCATCGGTCTCGCCCAGACAGCCGACATGCACGGGAGCCAGCGCCGCCAGCGCCTTCAGCACATTGTGCGAGCGGATCTTGTCCCCCCGGTCGGGCGGAAAGGGCGTCCGGTGCGCGAGGAACAGGATCTCGCCCGCCATCAGCCGAGTCCTCGCGCGATCAGCGGGCCGAGCCGGTTGGCGACGGCCAGCGGCAACCGCTTCCACGCAGCAATGCGCGACTGGTGCTGCGGGCTGAGCGGATCGGCATCGCGCGCCTCGCATCCGGGCACGGTCCATTCGGCATAGGTCAGCGGCTGTGGCTCAAAGCCCCAGGTCTTCTTGTAGGCATAGGGGCCGGTGCCCGTCTTGCTGCGCCCGAAATCGAACGCGATGCAACCCTTGCGGCGGGCATGGCACATCAGCTCGTAATACATGCGGTCGTTGCTGCGCAGACGGCGCGCGGCATAGGTGCCGCCGCCCCAGTAGGGCATCACCGCGCCGCCGTGATAGAACGACAGCACCGACGATACCGGCACGCCCTGATGGCGCACGGTGAGAATATCGGCATCGAGCGCATCGAGCGCGGCATCGAACAGGCTGCGCGGAAACACCGGCGTGCCAAGGTTGCGCACGCTTTCGGCATAGACGGCATAGTGCGCCGCGCGCTCGCCCTCCTCGCGGCCAATGGTGACTTCCAGCTCGGGGCTGAGGCTCTTGCGCACTTCGGCGCGCTGCTTGCGCGGGATGGCGGCGAGCTGGGCCTCGTCATCCTCGGCCAGCGGCATCACGAAGCCGCAATAACGCTCGGTGAGCATGTCCCACCCGGCGCGAGCCGGTCCGCCGCGCAGCTCCACGCTGGAGCACGACAGACGCTGCGCAAGTTCCTCGACCGCCTCGATCAGCCGCTCTGCCACGCGCTCATCCAGCGCAAGCGCGCCGCCGTTGACCGCAAAGCCCGAGGAAGCCAGCGTGCGCCCGAAGATCGGCGAATGCAGTTCGGTGAGCGGCATCCACCCGGTGAGCGCCCCGCCCTTCTCTGCGATCAGGCCCAGCGCGCGCTGCCCGGTGCCGCGCTCCACCGCATGGAGCCATTGCGGCCTGTGAAACACGCTGCCGCCATGCAACGCCACGAACCCCTCGATGCGCGCGCACTCGTCGGGCTGCGACAGCTCGGCAAGGCGCACGGTTTCGGTGGTCATGGCGAAGGGCGCGTTCATTGCGCGGCGTCCAGCAAGGCCGCCTCGCGCGCGACCACCGTGTCGACCCGGTCCCACGCAAACTCGTTCACGACGCGCGCGAGCTTGCCCGCCATCTTGTCGAGATTGGTGTAGTGCCGAAAGCGCGAGCGCAGCGGGGCATCGGCCACGCGCGGCTGCTGCGGGTCCACCTCCCACGGGTGGAAATAGAAGATCGCGGGCCGTCCCTCGCGGCCATTCACCTGCCGGATCGCCCAGCGGCTGAAGCCATAGGGCAGCACGCGGAAGAACCCTCCGCCGCCTGCGGCGATACGCCTGCTGCCGAGCATCGCGGTGGTAACCGGCAGCTCGATCAGCTCGGCATCGGCCAGCGGCCGGAAGGCAAAGCGCGGGGCTTCGGGCCAGCCATAGTGATCGTGCGCCACCGGGGCCACGCTCGACGAATAGGTATAGCCCTGCTCGGCCAGCACTTCGAAGGCCCAGGGGTTGCGCTTGTCGATCGAAAAGCTCGGTGCGCGATAGCCCTTCACCTCGGTTCCGCCCGCATCCTCGAGCACACCGCGCGCCCGCGCGATGTCTTCGGCGAACTCCTCGCGGGTGAGCGTGAATACGCGCGCATGATCCCACCCGTGGCTGGCGATCTCGTGGCCTGCCTCGGCGATCCGGCGGATCAGCCGCTTATGCCGCTCGGCCACCCAGCCCAGCGTGAAGAACGTGGCCTTGACCTGCGCCGCGTCGAACATGGCGAGGATCGCCTCGACATTGCGCTCCACCCGGTCCTCCAGCGAGGGCCATGCGTCACGCCCGATCACCTTCTCGAACGCGCCGACCTGAAACCAGTCCTCGACGTCGACCGACAGGGCGTTGACCACCCTCGCGTGGGTGGCCGTGCCCTGCTGCACAGGGCGATCTGGCGTAATCGCGTTCATGTGGCGCAGCCCCCCGACCGCCGCTCAGGCGGCCTTGCTCGATTCCATTTCCGCCTCGATCCACTCGATCAGCATCGACAGCGTCTGGCGGATGGTGCGTTCCTGCTCGAAGGTGCGAGCCTCCAGCTTGGCCATGTCCGCCCGCAAGGCTTCGATCTCCGGCTTCAGCAAGCGTTTGACGCTCTCTTCCGCCTGGCCCGACAGATCGAGCACCGCATGTTGCAGCTCGGCGATCTGCTCGCGCATGGAGTCCTGATCGGGATCGGCGGGTGGCGCTTTTTCCGCCCTCGCCGCCAGTTCGTCGAGCGCTTCACCAAGTTCGGCAATGCGCACGTCGCGTTCGGCCAGCAGGTCGTCGATCAGCTGCGGATCGATTGCAGGGACAGCAGGCTGTTCGGCGGCGGCGCCTGCATCAGCCGGTGCCTCGGGCCGCGCAAAAGAGCGCAGGGTCTTTACGGGCGCGAGATGGGCCGTTTCGGACGCCATCTCGTCCAGCACATGGTCCAGCAGCTCGCCGTCGATCACCGCGATCCGGTCAAGCGAGCCGAGCATCAGCACCCGGTTGACGATCTGGTTGACCTTGCGCGGAATGCCGCCGCTGGCCTCATACAGCTTCGCGAACACACCCTCGCCAAACTGCGGGTTGCCCTGCCAGCCTGCGGTCGTGAGCCGGTGCATCACATAGGGTTCGACCTCGTCGGCCTGCATCGATTCGAGATGATGGGCAGCGATGACACGCTGGCGCAGCTGTTCGAGCGCAGGCTCGTTCTGCAAGGTGTTGCGAAACTCGGGCTGGCCGAGCAGCAGCACCTGCAACAGCGGGTGGCTGCCAAGCTGGAAGTTCGACAGCATCCGCAGCTCTTCCAGCGCCGAAACCGACAGGTTCTGCGCCTCGTCCACCACCAGCAGGCAGCGACGGCCCGCGCGCGCTTCTTCGTGCAGGAAGGCTTCGATCTCGCTCAGCGCCGAGGCCTTGTCGTGCCCCGCCACCTGCAGACCGAACGCGCGCGCGACGACATGGACGATCTCCTCGCCATCGAGATGGCTGGTGACGACCTGCGCGACCGTGACCTGGTTCTCGTCAAGGCTGCGGATCGTGTGGGCGGCCAGCGTCGACTTGCCCGCGCCGATCTCGCCGGTGATGACGATGAAGCCCTCCCCCTGCGCGAGGCCATAGCCGAGATAGGACAGCGCCTTGCGGTGCGTCGCGCTGCGGAAATAGAACTCCGGATCGGGGGTCAGCTGGAAAGGCCTTGCGGTAAAGCCGTAGAATTGGTCGTGCATCTGTGAACTCCCGTAGTCCGTCAGAAGGAATAGCGCAGGCCGACTAGGGCCGATGCGGAGGTGTAATCGGGCAGGCTTTCGCGCGAAATTCCATCGAGGCCGACGGCTGCCGTGCCGCTCAGGCCCGCGATCAGGCTTCTATAGTACGAAAGCGTTGCGCTGTAACCGACGGAACTGCCAGCATTATCGAGTCCAGTTTCGAACCATGAGGCCGAAGCGCCGAAGTTGAGACTGGAGCGACGATCAAGCCGGCGCGTGGCAAAGGCCGAGATCCAGTAGTTCTCGTCGGTAAGGCCATCGATAGCGGCCAGCACCGTGCCCGGCGCGGCGATATATTTGCGCCGCTCGTAGCCGAGCCCGAGCCCGAGCTGGGTGCGGCCCATGGTGCGCGCGAAGCTGGCGCTGACACCGCGGCGGCGATAGATCGCCGAACGCAGTGAGCCGAGCCCCGCCAGCGTGCAGTTGCCGCCTTCGAGGCTGCCCACGCAGCCGCCAAGGTCGCCGGTCACCGGATTGCGGATCGCCTGGAAGCTGGTGCTGAGGCCGTTGAGCGAATTGGCCATCTGCCCACCGAAGCCGGTGATCTCGTCGAAAACCGAGACATTGAGCGAGGTATTGGCGTTGGGCGCATAGGACAGCGAGCCGTAGTAAGTCGACGAATCGTAACGGCGGCCGACCGAGGCGGTGAGGCTGGTGCGGCGGCTCGGTCGCCACATCACGCCCACGTCCCAGATCAGGCCGTCGGTGTCGTAGGCAATCTGGCGCGGCTTCGTATCGTCGGTGACGAAGCGGCCATCGGCGCCGATCACCGGCCTGCCCTCGCTATCGCGCAAGGCATCGCGGGTCGACACTTCGACGTCTTCGTAGCCCACGCCCCCGATCAGCGCGACCTCGCGCGTGACCGGCACCGTGATATCGGCCCGCACATGACGGTCATCCACCCGCTGGTCGAGATTGGACACGTCCTGACGGTTCCAGCCCGCCCCCACACCCAGCCCGACAGGAAGAACCGTATTGGGGGCAATTCCTGCGTGCAGCCGGGCGGACTGGCTGATGCTGTCGTCGAACACGTCGACCAGTTCGCCGGTCGAGGAGACCGGCACCACATCGGGCGAATCGACCCGCGAGTAGCCGATCAGATAGGCCCCGCTGACGGCGACATCGCCGACGTTGGTTTGCAGGCTCGGCCCGGCGTAGACAGAGTATATCTGCGTGGTTGAATCCGAATTGGTGCCATAGCCGCCAATCGAGGTCGCGCCATTGCGGTCGATCCGGGTCCGCGCCGCCATGCCGCCCGCTTCGAGCGTGAGCGTACGCGGCACCAGCGCCAGCGAGCCGCGCGCAATGCCGGTCAGCGTGTCGACATCGGCGACATTGTCATCCCACCCGATCGAACGCTCGTACCGCAGTGAGACCGATGCGGTGGAGTTGCGTCCCGAAATCGCCGCGTCGACCCCCGCGCCGAGGCGGGTGTAGGTGAACACGTCGGAACCGGGCTGAAGCTCGGCGGTGACGACCTGCGACGCCTGGATGTAAGGCGTGATCCGGGTTCGGCTGCGGTGCTCGCCGCCGGTTTCGCCATCGCGCGCCAGCACCGGGGCGGCAAAAGCGCTGGTCAGGGCCAAGGCCAGAGCGGCGGACGACAGGCATCTGCGCATCGCGGTCAGTCCTCCTGACCGTAGTAGGTGCCGAAGCGGCGGCCGCTGGGGCTGAAGTGCGCCGCGTTGAGCAGCAGCTTGATATCGGGGCAGGCCGACAGCAGCGTCAGCGCATCCTCCAGCGCACTCTGGCCAGTGCGGTCGGCACGGGTAACGACGATCACCTGGCCAACGTGCCGCGCCAGTTCCGCCGCAGGAGAGGCCGCCAGCGCGGGCGGCGAATCGAAGATTACGATCCGGTTCGGCGCATCCGCCGTCAGCCGGTCGAGCACCTGCACCGTGCGTGCGCTGGCGAGAAACTCGCTGTCGGAATTGGTCTGGTTGCCGGCGGGAAGCACCAGCAAGCCGGGGATGTCGGTCTCGATGATGCAGTCCTCGAGCCGGATATCGGGATTGGCGAGCACGTCCATCAGGCCGGGGCCGCTCGGCAGGCCGAAGGTCGAGAGGATCGAGGGCTTGGCGAAGTCGGCATCGACCAGCAGCACTTCGCTGTCTTTCTCCGCCGCCATGGCGAGCGCGAGATTGGCCGCGCAGAAGGTTTTGCCTTCCGAAGGCAGCGGCGAACTGACCAGCACCCGCTGCGCCCGCGCTCCCTTGCCCGCCTCACGCGCCTTGCGCACGGCATTGAGCACCTGCCGCTTCACGATGCGGAACTCTTCGAGCAGTCCCGTCACCTGACCCTCAGGCTGGATCAGCCCCGCGCGCTGCAACTGTTCGCGCGCGATCGGCTCGATATGGCCGGACAGATGCACCGGGGTAAGGTCTGCTACTTCGGGCGTGACGACGTCAGCGACTGCGGCAGCGACTGCGCGAGGGGACACTTGCACGGCGGGGGACGCCACCTGCGGCGCGGGGCGTTTCGGGGCCGGACGGTTGACCGGTCGCGCAAGCTCGGCGGGAACGGGTGCCGCACGCAGATGGTCGGCGCCCCAGACATCCTCGTCGCGGTCGAACAATGAATGGCCAGCGCCGGGGCCGGTGATCTTGCTCTGGTCGGTCATGCCACCATCCTCATGCCACCAGCCCGCGCTGGACGAATTCGAGACCCATCAGGATCACAAACAGCAGCCCTAGCCCGCCAACGCCGGCAGCGAAATACTTGAGACGCCTGGCCCGCAATGCGCGCCCCGCAGGTGTGAACACATGCGACACCGTACCGATCACCGGCAGCCCGATTTCGCGTTCGAGCTGGCTGGCGGTGGCGAAGGTCGAGCCGAGCTTGGACAGCGCAAAGGCGGTCGCCGCTCCGGCACCCAGCCCCACGATCAGCACCCCTGCCAGCAGCAGCGGACGGTTGGGTGCGGCAGGCTTGCGCGGCGTGCTCGGCGGGTCGATCACCTCGAACTTGATCGCGCTGTTTTCGCTTTCGACCTCGCCGCGCAGGCGCAGCTGTTCGCGGTCGTTGAGCAGGTCATCGTAGCGCTTGCGCAGCACGTCGTAATCGCGGCTGATCCGCTGAGCCTCGGCGGTTGCGCCCGGCTCGCGCGCGAGGCTGCTGTTGATCGAGGCGATCTCCGCGCGCAGCGCCGCCGCGCGCGACATCAGCGCCTGCACATTGGCCTCGCGCTCGACCAGCATCGACTGCAGCGAGGTAAAGGCCGGATTGAGCGAACCGCTGCTTCCCGGCCCATCGCGCTGGACGGTCGCACGCAGGTTCTGCACCGTGCGCTGCGCGGCAATGAGGTCGGGGTGTTCGGGGGTCAGTCCGCGCGCCTGCAAGGCGGCGAGGTTCGCCTCGGCCTGCGCCAATGCTGCCTGCGGTCCGCCCGAATTGGCACTGATGATCGTGCGCGGAGTGCTGGCGAGCTGACCGCGCAGGGCGGCAAGCGCACTCTGCGCGGCGGCGAGATCGGCCTCGACGCTGCGCAACTCGTTGCGGGCGGCGCTCATCTGCGAGGCAATCGCTGCCGAACCGCCGACCAGATCGGGGTTGGCCGCCTCGAAGGCCAGACGTTGCTGCTCAGCCTGCGCCAGTTCAGCCTCGCGCGCGGCGAGCTGCTGGTTGAGGAAGGTAATCGACTGCTCGAGTTCGCCGCGCGCACCGCCGAGGTTCTCCTCGCGGAAGATGTCGATCATGCGCTGGGTGACGGTCTGCGCCAGTTCGGCGTTCTCACGGTCGGAAAAGTCGCCGCGACCGATGGTCGCGGTGATCTCGAAGATGTTCTGCCCCTGGCTCTCGACCGAGATTTCCTTGGCCAGTTTGACTGTCGCCGCTTCCATCTCCGCCGGGGTGGTGACGGCATCGCCAAGCCGGGTGGCGCGCACGACCTTTTCCAGATTGACCGAGCTGACCAGCGTCTGGCGAATGCGGTCGATATCGCGCGCACGGCTCGCCGAGCCGATGCCGATCTGGTCGGCCAGCACGTCGTCGAGCTGGATGAAGATGCGCGTTTCGCTCTGGTACGAGTTGGGGATCAGCGCCACGGCGAGCCAGCCCAGCAGGCACACGCCCCAGGCGATGCCCAGCGCCAGCCAGCGGCGGTTCCACACCGCCCATACCGCTGCCCGCACTTCTTCCAGAAGGTGATTCAAGCCCCCCGCCTCCGGCCTAGAACATGCTTTCCGGGATGATGATAACATCACCCGGCATCAGCATGACGTTGGCATCGCTGTCGCCCTTGCGCAGCAGGTCGGACAGGCGCAGCGCATATTCGGTCTGCTTGCCGCTTTCACGGTCGAACCGGATCAGCTTGGCGCGGTTGCCCGCCGCAAATTCGCTGAGGCCCCCCACCGCGATCATCGCGTCGAGCAGGGTCATGTTCGCACGGTAGGGCAGCGATGCGGGTTGCTCGGTCGCGCCGACGATGCGGACCTGCTGGCTGAAGGTGCCGGCAAACTTGTTGACGATGACGGTCACTAGCGGCTCCTCGATATACTGCGAGAGCTGCAGCCGGATGTCTTCGGCGAGCATGGTCGGCGTCTTGCCAACGGCAGGCATGTCGGCCACCAGCGGGGTGGTGATGCGCCCGTCGGGCCGCACCTGCACCGAGGCACCGAGTTCGTCGTTGCGCCACACGTGGATGGTCAATTCATCAAGCGGACCAATGACATATTCCTCGCCCGGACCTTCCTGCATGGCAACGAACCGAGCCGGTTCGAGCTGCGGCGCACTGTTCGTGGCGCAGCCTCCCAGCGTCAGCGCAAGCGCCGCACCGGCAAGAGAGAGACGGGCGATTTGGGTCGTTCGCATCGAAAGTCCTTCACGTGGTCGAACCCGTGGCGCAGCGGGGGACAAACCCGGTGCGGCCGCAAGGCTCGTGGATCCACCTGTGCTTCTCGTCAGAAAGGGTGAACATTGCGTTAGTTTTGCGCCGGAACCCGCCGGAATAGCGGGGTTTAAACGGGCATGTCCCAAAAGGGGACGACTTGCCGGTGGGTAGCCTTACCCCGGTCAGACGAGCATTTCGGCAGCTGGCCCCTGCCCGAGGAAGTTCGCCGGACTGGCGCTGGCACCGTAGGCCCCGGCGCAGAACACCGCCACCAGATCGCCCACCTCGGCGCGGGGAAGCAGCGCATTGTCGGCCAGTCGATCGAGCGGGGTACACAGACAACCGACGACGCTTGCCTCTTCCTCAGCCGCAGCATCGAACCTGCTGGCGATGGCAAGCGGGTAGTTGCGCCGCACCACCGCGCCGAAGTTGCCCGAGGCGGCGAGCTGGTGATGCAGCCCTCCATCAGTGACGAGGTAGGTAGTGCCATGGCTCACCTTGCGGTCGACGATCCGGGTCAGGTAGACGCCCGCCTCGCCGACCAGATAGCGCCCCAGTTCGATCGCGAACTGCGTCTGTTGCAGGCGCTCGGGCAGCTTCCCGAACTGGCCCGCGAGCGCGGAGCCGATGGCGGCAATATCGAGCGGCGTGTCCTTGTCGAAATAGGGGATGCCGAAACCTCCTCCCATGTTGAGGTCCGGCACCGCGACGCCCGCCTCCTCGCCCAGCCGCGCGGCCAGAGCGATGACATTGGCCTGCGTCTCGATTATGGCGGCAGCGTCGAGCGCCTGACTGCCTGCATAGATGTGGAAACCACGCCAGTCCGCACCTTCATCGACGATCCTCCGGGCAAGCGCCGGCACCTGTTCCTCGTCGATCCCGAAGGGCTTTGCCCCGCCGCCCATTTTCATGCCCGAACCGCGTATCTCAAACGCCGGATTGACCCGGATCGCCAGACGCGGCTTCACCGACAACGCCTTGCCCATGGCCAGCGCGCGCGAAATTTCGCCCTCGCTTTCGCAGTTCAGCGTCACGCCGGTGGTGATCGCGGCCTTCAGTTCGGGGTCGCGCTTGCCCGGTCCGGCAAAGCTGATCTCGCGCGCGAGGTAACCCGCCTTGCGTGCGATCTCCAGTTCCCCGCCCGAGGCGACATCCAGCCCGTCGACCAGATCGGCAACATGTTCGAGCAACGGCGGATAGGGGTTGGCCTTCATCGCATAGTGAATGGCGAGCCGCTCCGGCATCGCCGCGCGCAGGGCTTCGGCCCGCGCTGCGATGATGTCGCGCGAATAGACGAACAGCGGCGTGCGCCGCGCCTCCTTCACCAGCGCCGACGCCTTGCGCCCGCCAATCGCGAGTTCGCCGTCGATGGCGGTGTAGTCTGCCGGAATGGGGCCGAGCGGCTTCATGAATGGTCCTTCGCAAGCGCAGCGCGGTCGATCTTGCCGTTGGGATTCAAGGGAATGGCCTCGACCCAGCGGACAACCGCAGGCTGCATGAAATTGGGCAGGTCGGCGCGCAGGGCGGCGCGCAAGGCCTCCTCGTCGCCGCTGCCGCGCACCACCAGATGGATTGCCTGTCCGAGCCGCGCGTCGGGCACCCCGAAGGCGACTGCCTCGCTCACAAGGCCGGTGGCGATGGCGGCCTCCTCGATCTCCTGCGGGCTGATGCGGTTGCCCGCGCTCTTGATCATGGTGTCGGTGCGGCCGACGAAGTGGAGCAGGCCCAGCTCGTCGCGCCGCACGGTGTCGCCCGAGAACACCGCCATGCCGCCATAGAGCGAGGCCTTGGGCGCAGGCTTGAAGCGTTCGGCAGTGCGCTCGGGATCGTTCCAGTAGCCCTGCGCGACCAGCGGCCCGCAGTGGACCAGCTCGCCCTCGCTCGCCACCTCGCCCTTGTCGTCGACCACGAGGATCTCGGCGAAGGGGATGGCGCGGCCCATCGAGGTGGGGTGGTCGTCGACCATCGCCGGGTCGAGATAGGTCGAGCGGAAGGCCTCGGTCAGGCCATACATCGGGAACAGCCGCGCCTGCGGGAACATGCGGCGCAGGGTGCGGACCATGTCCTCGGTCAGCGCCCCGCCCGAATTTGTGAGCCTGCGCATGGGGGCGACGGATTCGGCGGGCCAGTCCTGCTCGATCAGCTGCACCCACAAGGGCGGGACCGCCGCCAGCGTGGTGACGCCATGGCGCGCGCAGGCTTTCACCACGTCGCGCGGGGTGAGGTAGTCGAGCGGGACCACGCTGCCACCGGCATACCAGGTGGAGAGCAGCTGGTTCTGGCCATAGTCGAAGCTTAGCGGCAACACGGCGAGCGTCACGTCGTCCGCTGCCATGCCGAGATAGTGCGCGACGCTCACCGCGCCGAGCCACATGTTGGTATGGCTGAGCATCACCCCCTTGGGCCGCCCGGTCGAGCCGGAGGTGTAGAGGATCGCGGCAAGCGCGTCGGGATCGGCGGTGCTGGGCGGCAGGGCCTCGGCCTCCTGCGCCTCGGCGAGCACGGCCAGATCCTCCAGCGCCGGGCAGCCCTTGGGCAGGTCGCCCGCTTCGAGCAGTGACAGCCGCGCCTTGTTGCCGAGCAGCAGGCTCGCGCCGCAGTCGGCCAGAATATGCGCGACCTGCTGGCGTTTGAGCAGCGGGTTGACCGGCACATGCACCAGCCCCGCCCGTGCGGCGGCAAGCGGCATCAGGCAGGTCAGCTCGCCCTTGCCCGCCCAGCTTGCGACCCGCGCACCCGGCTGTGGCACTCGTTCCTTGAGCCATCCCGCCAGCGCTCCGACACGGCTTCTTAAGGCCTTCCAGCTAAGGACTTCGTGCTTCAGGATCAGCGCCGCGCTATCGTCGCTCCCACGCAGAGCGAGATGGTCGAGCGGCCACGGCGCGGGATCGGGTTCGAACAGGTTAGCAGGCTGCTTCAAAGGATGGGGACTTCTTCGCTGTGACGGCGATCAGCTATCACGCCAGTCTTAACGATGTGCAAGCCCAGCGCTGGGCCGAGGCAGGCCCTTTTGCCCGCCCGCGCTGGTTTGCGCTGCTCGAAGAGGCGGGCAAGCAGCCCCTGCTCGCCTGCGCCAGCGACGGCGCGAAGCAGGTGTGCCTGCCGCTGGAGCAACAGGGCGCGGGCCTTGCCTCGCTCACCAACTGGTATGCCTTTACATGGTCGCCGCTGTTCACGGGCGCCGCACCCGATCCGGCCCTTCTGCACGAGCTTGCCCGCGATCTCGCCCGCCGGTCCCGCCGGGTGGTGCTCGACAAGCTGAGCGTGGAAGACGGCAGCGCCGAACGGCTCGCCGAGGCCTTCCGCCGCACGGGCTGGATCGTGCTCGACGAGCACTGCGACGTGAACCATGTGCTCGCCGTGAACGGGCGCAGCTACGCCCGGTATCTCGCCGAGCGCCCCGGCCAGCTGCGTACCACGCTCAAGCGCAAGGGGCGCAAGGTCGAGGTCACGCTGTCGCAGGCCTTCGACGAGCAGGATTGGGCCGCCTACGAAGACATCTATGCCGACAGCTGGAAGCCCGAAGAGGGCGACCCGGCGCTGCTCAGGCGGTTCGCGATCGAGGAAGCGGCAGCGGGCAGGATGCGCTTCGGCCTTGCGCGCGCCGAAGGCCATCCGGTCGCCGCGCAGTTCTGGACCGTCGAGAACGGCATTGCCTATATCCATAAGCTCGCCCACCGCGAGAGCGCCAGGCCCCTGTCGCCCGGCACCACACTGTCGGCGGCGCTGTTCGCGCAGGTGATCGATGGCGACAAGGTTACGCTGGTGGACTTCGGCACCGGCGACGATCCCTACAAGCGCGACTGGATGGACGAGGTGCGCGAACGCCGCCGCCTCACCTGCCTGCGGCCCGGAGTGCCCGCCAACTGGCCCGAACTGGCCAAGGCTGCCGTGCGCAAACTTGTTTCGCTGGCCCTGCATCGCTAAGTGCCGCTGCCATGACGACCGATCTTACCGCTCCGGTGGCGCAACCCGACGATACCGACGCCATCCTGCGCGCGATCCTGCGCGATGTGCTGGGCCTGTCCGACGAACGCGTGGCGGGGCTTGATGCTAACTCCGGCCTGTTCGGCCACCTGCCCGAGTTCGACTCCATGGCCGTGGCGGGTCTCCTCACCGAGGTCGAGGATCGCTGCGACATCCTGATCGAGGACGACGAGGTCGATGGCGACATGCTCGAGACCTACGGCGCCCTGCTCGCCTACGTCAGCGCCAAGCGCGCCGAGGGCTGACCCCCCGTGCTGACCACCTGGCAAGCGCCCGGCGGCAGCGAGGAACTGGCTATCCGTTGCGGCGATCACGCCAGCGGCCCGCGCCTGCTGGTGCTGCCCGCGTGGTTCGACGAGAGCAACAAGACCCGCCACTTCACCGTCGAGCTGATGCGTCTGCTGGCCGAGCGCGGCGTCGCCAGCGTCCTGCCCGACCTGCCCGGCTGCAACGAGAGCTTGGCGGACCTTACCCGGCAGACGCTTGCCTCGTGGCGCGAGGCATCGGCGGCGGCGGCTGAGCACTTCGCCTGCGCGCAG
>NZ_QXFM01000029.1 GCF_003584015.1 Aurantiacibacter xanthus | reverse complement strand
AGCGCGCAGGGCGACCTGCTTGAGGTCGTCGAAGCCGAGACTGCCGCGCCGGATCGCGCCGAGCAGCCCGCGTTCGAGCACCGACCCGGCCTTTTCGAACCCGCCCACGAGCGAGCTGTCGACGCTCGCGCGCATGCTCTCGATGTCGGCGCGGAAATCGCTGGTGCTGGCGCGCACTTCCACCAGCAGCGGTTCGAGATCGTCATTCATGCCTGTCTTGCTCCAGCAATGCGGCCAGCTCGCCGCGCGTTAGGCCCTCGGCCGGGTCGCCATTTTGGTTGGCGAAAATGCAGAAAATTTCCGCTGGGGTTGCCTGCCAGAACGCCTGTGGGGGCCAGCCCAGCGACCGGCACAGCTCCCCGCACAGCCGCAGGGCGCTGTCGGAGAGGTGCTCGCTCATGGACGGCCTTGCAGGATCTGGCGCAGGATCGTGCGCAAGGGGGCAGCGGCGGCGGCGAGGCCCATGGCCATCACCGCCTCGCCCACCTGTTCGCGGGTGATGCCCTCCTGCTCGGCAAGGCAGTGCCAGAACAGCGCGGCGATCTCGGACAGCCGCAGCTGGCCGTCACCCGCCCGCTCGACCAGCGCGAACAGCGGGCCAAGCTCTTCCTCGGCCAGCACCAGCGCCTGAAAGCTGGGACGCAGCAGCAGGGGCCTGCCTGCCACCACCAGCGTGGCCTCGCCGCGCGCGGGATTGTGGCAAGCCTGACTCATGCCGGGACGACCGGGCCGGAGCTTTCGAGCTGCAACGTGTAGTTACGCTCGCCATTGAAGTCGCCCGCGTAGTCGAGCCGCTGGACGAGGAAGCGCCCGCGCAGCTTCTCGCCGTCTTCGAAGCTCAGCTCGTAGTCCTCGATGGTGCCCGCCAGCGCATGGGTGCGCACCTTGGCTTCGGCGCTTGAGCCGAGGAAAATCCCTGCCGCGCTGACCGACACCGAACGCGTCCCCGCGCCTGAGAGCAGGTCGCGCCAGCCGCCCGATTGCTTGTGGGTGACGACCACCGCGTCGCCGTTGATGGAAAGCTGCGTGGTGCGCAGTCCGGCGACGGTGGCATAGGCGGGCGAGGCGGTGCCGTCGCCGATCTTGAGCAGGAAGGCAGAGCCTTTTTGGGCAGTCATGGGCAGGTTCTCCGTGAATGAAATCAGGCTTCGAAAAGGCGGAAACGGTATTCGAGCAGCACCGCGCGCGTGAGGTTCGCGCGCTGTTCGGCGCGGCCGCGCAGGAACTGCGTCGAGACGAGGCGGAAGGTGGGATGCGCGGCGGGCATGGTCTCGATCCGGTCGGCGACCAGCGCGGCGAGGTCGGCGCTTTCGCCCGCCTCCTCGCCGCGCAGGTGCAGTTCGAGCGCCACGCGCACCTCGCGTCCGCGCCGGTCCTTGGTGCTCCAGTCGATGCTGGCGCTGGTGGCCACCGCCAGCCAGGGCGCGCTCGTGCGGCTGGGCACCTCCTCAGTGATGGAATTGAGCAGCGGGGCCAGCAGCGGATCGCTTGCCAGCCAGTCGATCAGCGCGATGCGCAAAGCACTTTCCATGGGATTACGGCTCCGATGTGAAGGCGGGCCACAGCCATTCGGCGCGGCGCCACGACTGT
>NZ_QXFM01000028.1 GCF_003584015.1 Aurantiacibacter xanthus | reverse complement strand
CGCCGTCGAGGAGCCCGATCCGGCGCGGCGCGAGAAACAGCTTGCAGCCATGCTGCGTGCAGGACATTCCTTCGTCCACGCCCGCCTGCTGGTGGACCTGACCAACCCCGAGCAGGCGCGCGAATGGGCCGAAGAACTGGATGACGACGACGATGCGACTGCGTGAACGAACCCTCGGGAAGGCTCTTGTGGCTGCTGTTGGCGCGCTGGCGGTGGCGGCCTGCTCGCCCCCGGGAGCGACCGAGAGCGCCTTTGCCAGCACCGCCGCGCCGCAGGTGCACCCGGAGTCGGGTCTGACGGTCATTCCGCTCACTGTCACCACCGCCGATGGCAAGCGGCACGAATTCCGCGTCGAAGTTGCGGCGAGCGCTGCCCAGCAGGCGCGGGGGCTGATGTTCCGCACCGCCATGGGCGCCGATGAAGGCATGATCTTCCCGCGCGAGGACGATCCGCGCGAATCGAGCTTCTGGATGCGCAACACCGTGATCCCGCTCGACATCATCTTCATCGGGCCGGACCGGCGCATCCTCAACGTCGCCGCCAATGCCGTGCCTTACTCGGAAACGCCGGTTCCCTCGGTGGGGGCCGCAGGCGCGGTGCTTGAACTCAACGGCGGGCGTGCGGCAGAGCTGGGCATCAAGGCCGGCGACAAGGTCGATTGGTGAGGGGTTGACGCTTGGCGGAGCCGACAGAATCGGCTAACCGCGCGGACATGAGCTTCCTCGGCAAGATCTTCACCTGGTGGGACGGCGCCACCATCGGCACCCTCCTGTGGTCCTCGCGCAATGGCGAGCACGTCGGCACCGACGCGCAGGGCAACAAGTATTACCGCTCCAGGCCCAAAGACGGCCAGCGAGAGCGGCGCTGGGTGATCTACAACGGCATCAACGACGCGAGCCGCGTGCCGAGCGAATGGCACGGCTGGCTGCACGGCTCTTATGACGAGCTGCCGGAAAGCCATCTCGCCCCGTCGCGTATCTGGGAGGCGGACTACACCCCCAATGCGACCGGCACCGGCGCTGCCTATCTGCCCGCAGGCGCACTTCAGCGCGGCGGCAAGCGCGCGCGTGCGACCGGCGATTACGAAGCCTGGACGCCCGAGGCGTGAGAGCCCTTGCGGCCGGT
>NZ_QXFM01000027.1 GCF_003584015.1 Aurantiacibacter xanthus | reverse complement strand
TCCCGCCGCAGATGCTTCAGCGGCTCGCCGGGGCTGACGGCAAGGTCGATCCCGAGCGCTTCGCCCAGATGCGCGAGCGGATGTGCAGCGGCGATGGCCAACCGGCGGCGCGCCAGGCAAGCGGCGGCGGCGGCTTCCGGGGCTTTGGACGTCGAGGCGGCGGCGATGGCGGCGGGCGCTGGTTCTTCAACCTGAACTACCAGTTCGACCTCGCCAACACGGTGCTGATCGCGCCGGGTGTGCCGGTGCTCGATCTGCTCGACGGCGATGCGGTTGCTGGCGGCGGGCAGTCGGCACACACGGTCAACCTGCGCTCGGGCCTGTTCTACAAGGGCTTCGGCCTGATCACCTTCTGGAACTATGCCAGCGCCACGCGGCTTGATGGCTCCGGCCTGCCCGGCAGCACGGACCTCCATTTCAGCGACCTGCTGACGATCAACTTCCGCGCCTTTGCCGATCTCGGCGCGCAGGAGAAGCTCGTCGCCGCCGTGCCGTTCCTCGAAAAGACGCGGATCGGCATCGGGATGGATAACGTGTTCGATGCCCGCCAGCGCGTGACCGACAGCAACGGCACGGTGCCGCTGCGCTATCAGCCGCTGCTGGTCGATCCGGTGGGGCGGCGGTTCGAGGTGGAGTTCCGCAAGCTGTTCTGATTGATGGCAGAACCCCCGTTCGTGGTGAGGAGGGGACGAGGTCGAAGACCGAGCACCTGTCTCGAACCACTTGGGCCTGTCCTTCGAGACGGGCGCTCAGCCTACGGCTTCGTGCCCTCCTCAGGACGAACGGGGTAGGTTGAGCGCCGCCGCGTGGGCGCTGGCCCAGGCCCACTGGAAGTTGTAGCCGCCGAGCCAGCCGGTCACATCGACCGCCTCGCCGATGGCATAGAGGCCGGGCACTGTCTTTGCCTCCATCGACTGGCTCGACAGTTCGGCGGTGGAAATGCCGCCGACCGTCACCTCGGCCTTGGCGAAACCCTCGCTGCCATTGGGGTGGAAGGTCCAGCGCGCCAGCCGCGTTTCGGCTTCGGCCAGCTTGCGGTCGGGCAGATTGCCGAGATCGCCCGCCAGCGCGAGCTTTTCGCCCAGCGCATCGGCGAGACGGGCAGGCAGGTGGTGTCGCAGCAGCGCGGCGAAGGTCAGGCTCGGTTCAGCGCGCTTGGCCTCGGTGAGCCAGCCGCGCGGCAGGTCAGGCAAGAAGTCGATGGCGATGGGCTTGCCCGGATACCAGTAGGAGCTGACCTGCAGGATCGCCGGTCCGGAAAGCCCCCGGTGCGTGAACAGCGCCGCCTCGCGGAACGCGGCCTTCTCGCAAGTGGCTTCTACCGGAGCGGACACGCCCGACAATTCGCGGAACAGCAGGTCGTCTCCGCCCAGCGTCAGCGGCACGAGGGCCGGGCGCGGCTCGACCACCTTGAGGCCGAACTGCCGCGCCAGATCATAGGCAAAGCCCGAAGCGCCCATCTTCGGGATCGACGGCCCGCCGGTGGCGATCACGAGGCTTTGCGCGGTGAAAGAGCCGTCCCCTGTGCGAACTTCAAAAGCCTCACCCCGTTCGTCTCGAGCGCAGTCGAGAGACCCGGCGCTCTCGTCTCTCGACTGCGCTCGAGACGAACGGAGGACTTCGCGCACCTCCTGCCCGCACTTCACCACCACATCGCCTTTCGCGCATTCGGCGAGCAGCATATCGACGATCTGCCGCGCCGAGCCGTCGCAAAAGAGCTGGCCGAGCGTCTTCTCGTGCCAGGCGATGCCGTAGCTCTCAACCAGATCGAGAAAGTCGCGCGGGGTATAGCGGGCCAGCGCGCTCTTGGCGAAGTGGCGATTGGTCGAGAGGTAGTTGGCAGGGCCGGCGCCGATGTTGGTGAAATTGCACCGCCCGCCGCCCGAGATCAGAATCTTCTTGCCCGGCTCGCTGGCCTTTTCGAGCACGCAGACACGCATGCCCCGTTGCCCGGCCAGCCCGGCGCAGAACAGGCCCGCCGCGCCGCCACCCAGTATGATTACATCGTAGTGCTCCATCGCGCCGGGGGTTAGCGCCGTGCGTCCGATTGGCAAGGGCGCTGCGCCTGCCTATCTGGTCCCCATGAGCCGCAGCGAAGCAGGAAGCCCCCACGATCCGCGTGGCGCAGGCCGTTTCAACGAGGAACGCGCCGCCGCCACGGTGAAGGGCGCGCAGCCCGATCTCGAAGCGGGGCTGGCCGCTATCCGCGAGGTGCAGCGCACGCTCAAACCCAAACCTGGTGTGTACCGGATGCTCGATGCCAAGGGCGAGGTGCTCTATGTCGGCAAGGCGCGCAGTCTCAAGGCGCGGGTGGCGAACTATCTGCAACTGAAGGGCCTGACCAACCGGCTCCAGCGGATGATCTCGCAAACCCGCGCGATGGAGATCGTCACCACCAACTCCGAGGCCGAGGCGCTGCTGCTCGAAGCGCAGTTCATCAAGCGCTTCCGCCCGCCGTTCAACGTGCTGCTGCGCGATGACAAGAGCTTCCCTTTCATCCTGCTGCGCGAGGGGCACGACTATCCGCGCATCATGAAGCACCGCGGCGCACGGCGGCACAAGGGCAGCTACTTCGGCCCCTTCGCCAGCGCCGGCTCGGTCAACACCACGATCAACGCGCTGCAAAAACTGTTTCTTCTGAGGAGCTGCACCGACAGTTTCTTCTCCCGCCGCGACCGGCCTTGCCTGCTTTACCAGATCAAGCGTTGCTCGGCCCCCTGCGTGGGGCGGATCGACGAGGCGGGCTATGCCGAGCTGGTGCGCGAGGCGAAGGACTTTCTGGGCGGCAAGTCCTCCGCCGTGCAGGCGCGGATCGAGGCGCAGATGGCCGAGGCTGCGGAAAAGCTCGACTTCGAGACCGCCGCCCTGCTGCGCGACCGGCTGCGCGCGGCGACCTTCATTCAGGGCTCGCAGGCGGTCAACGCGCAAGGGGTGGGCGATGCCGATGTCTTCGCGCTGGCCTCCAAGGGCGGACAGATCGCGGTACAGGGCTTCTTCGTGCGCGGCGGGCAGAACTGGGGCCACCGCGCCTTCTTCCCGCGCCATATCGCCGAGGTCGACGAGGCCGAGGTGCTCGCCCGCGTGCTGGCGCAGTTCTACGAGGAGGTGCCGCCGCCGCCCACCATTCTGGTCGACCGCGAACTGCCCGAACGTGCCCTGCTGGAGGAGGCCTTCGCGGCACTGGCGGGCAAAAAGGTCGAGATTTCGGTCCCCCAGCGCGGCGACCGTCGCCGCCTGATGGAGCAGGCCACCCGCAACGCGGTCGAAGCGCTCGACCGGCGGCTGGCCGAGACCGGCACCCAGGCGAAAATCCAGCGCGAAATGGCCGAGTTCCTCGAACTGGCCGAGGTGCCGCAGCGGGTCGAGGTTTACGATAACAGCCATATTCAGGGCACCAAGGCGGTCGGGGCGATGATCGTTGCGGGCCCCGAGGGGTTCCTCAAGAACCAGTACCGCAAGTTCAACATCCGCGAGGCGCAGTCGAACGACGACTTTGCCATGATGCGCGAGGTGATGACCCGCCGCTTCGGTCGCGCCATGCAGGAAGACCCCGACCGCGAAGGCGGCATGTGGCCCGATCTCGTGCTGATCGACGGCGGCAAGGGCCAGATGAGCGCGGTGCGCGATGCGCTGGAGGAACTGGGCGTGGAGGACGTGAACCTCATCGCCATCGCCAAGGGGCCGCACCACGGGCGCGAGGGGCGCGAGGTGTTCCACTTCCCTGACGGGCGCGAGAAGATGCTGCCGGTCAATTCGCCGGTGCTGTTCCATCTCCAGCGGCTGCGCGACGAGGTCCACCGCTATGTGATCGGCGCGCACCGCGACAAGCGCAGCCGCGCCATCTCGGCCTCACCGCTCGACGAAATTCCCGGCATCGGTCCGGCCCGCAAGCGCGCGCTGCTGCTGCATTTCGGCACCGCCAGCAAGGTCCGCGCGGCGGCGCTCGACGATCTCAAACGCGCGCCCGGCGTCAGCGCAAGCGTTGCGCGCAAGATCTATGACTTTTATCATGCCGGCGGCTAATCGTTGCGCAAGGTCAAGGTCGGGCAGCGCCAGACCCGACACAAGTGACGGTAAAGGAGAATAGCCCCATGCGTTCGCTGCTGCTTCATGCTCACAACGATTCCGGTTTCGAGGCCCGTTTGCAGGTCGCGCTCGATCTTGCGCGGGCTTTCGATGCGCATCTCACCGTGTTGCAGCCGGTTGCCTTCAACGTTGCCCTGCCGGGCGATGCTTTTGGCATTTTCGCTGCCGAGACCGCCACCTACGTGCGCGAACAGGCCGCAGAATTCCGCCAGCAGATCGAGCCGCGGCTGGAGGCGGAAGACGTGCGGTGGGATTGGGTCGATACGGTCGGGATCGCCGAGGCGAGCCTGCTCGAATATGCGGCGCTGGCCGATCTGGCGATCATCGGCACCGGCCCGATCGATGGCGAAACGGTGGGGCCCTCGCCGCTGGCCGGGCTGCTTGCGGTGCATTGCCGGGCGCCGATTCTGGTCGTTCCCGATGAGGGCAGGGCGATGGTGCCGGGCGCGCCGGTGGTGGTGGCCTGGAACGGTTCGCTTGAAGCCTCGCGCGCGCTCAAGGCCGCGCTGCCGCTGCTCAAGGCCGCGCCTTCGGTCACGCTGGTGTCGGTGACATCGTCCGAGGACGAGCAGAGCGGAGAGCTTCCGGCTCTGGCAGGCGCGCGCTATCTCGACCGGCATGGCGTGAATTGCGAAGTGGTCGAGGTGCCGCAGGGCCAGCACAAGGTGGCCGAGGTGCTGAACGAGGTCGCCCGCGCACGCGGGGCCGGGCTTGTGGCGATGGGCGCCTATGGCAAGCCGCGCCTGTTCGAGACGCTGTTTGGCGGGGTCACGGCCGGCATGCTGCGCGATCCGAGGCTGCCGCTGCTGCTGGCCCACTAGGAGGGCACCGGGGCGCGCTCAGTCGAGCAGGCGCAACATGCCCTCTTGCGCCACGCTCGCCACCAGCCGGCCATCGCGGGTGAACACCTCGCCCCGGCCAAACCCGCGCCCGTTGCCCGACCACGGGCTCTCGGTGACATAGAGCAGCCATTCGTCGACCGCGAAGTCGTCGTGGAACCACAGTGCGTGGTCGAGGCTGGCACCCTTCACCTCGTTGCGCAGAAAGCTCTTCCCGTGCGGCTGGAGCGCCGTTGCGAGCAGCTGGAAGTCCGACACGAAGGCGAGCACCGCCCGGTGCAGCGCGGCGACCGGCGGCAGCGGTGCCACCACGCGGAACCACACGTGCGATTTCGGCTCCCGCGGTTGCGGGTTCATCCAGTCGCGCGGCTCGACCGAGCGCAGATCGATCGGCTGCGGACGCATCAGCAGCGTCTTGAGCGTCGAATCCGGCATCTGCTCGGCGGCGGCGCGGCCGAGCTTGGCATCGGACACCAGCTCTTCGGGCGGAGGCACGTCCGGCATCTTGCTGAACTGGTGGCTCGCACCCGTGACCGGCCGCTGGAACGAGGCGACGAGGTTGAGAATAGCCACGCCATCCTGGCTTGCCACGACCCGGCGATTGGAAAAGCTGCGCCCGTCAAAATCGCGCTTCACCCGGTATTCGATTGGCAGATCGTCGCTGCCGGGGCGCAGGAAATAGGCGTGGAGCGAGTGGACCTCGCGGTCCTCCTCGATCGTGCGGCGTGCCGCGGTCAGGGCCTGGGCGATGGCCTGCCCGCCGAACACCCGGCCCGTCCCCAGTTCGCGCCGACGGCCGATCCAGCGATCGCCACCGCGAGTTTCGAGGTTGAGCAGCAGCACCAGATCGGCGACCAACTGCTCGGGGGTGGGAGCGGAATGGGAATCCTGCGGCATCGCAGGCGACATGGCCTTGATGGAGCGATCCGTCAAGAAATGCCCGGCATTCGTCGCAAAACCCGCCAAGCCAGTGACTTGGCCCGGTTCTGTCCCGGCCATCGCTGGGGTGCCGCAGGACGCAGCCCTGTCGAGCGCAGCAACTTGTTGAAAGCACGCGCATCTGACTCGGCGAAGCTCCATTCCGAGCGCCAGGTGATCGAAAGAGACAACGATATCTCGCTCTGATTGCGCACGAAATGCGGGGCCATGACGGGGACATAAATCGCTTCGCCGGGTGCGAGGCGGAAGGTGTTTCCGGCGGACAGGAAGCTGTCGTCCCAGCGCAATTCGCGCGGGCCACCGGTGTGATAGGCCTCGTGGACCTCGTCCGGGGCATAGCGCGAGTCGCCGGCGGGAAAGACGGTCATCTCCTTGGTGCCGCGCAGTTGCAGCAGGATGTTATGCTCGGGGTCGAAGTGATAGGGCGTTACCGCATTGGCGCTCGACACGAATATGAAGCCCTGTCGCTTCAGCATCGCACCGGTGCGCTCGCGGATCGGGGCTTCGATCTCGTCGAGCAGCTCGTTCAGCAGATCGGCATAGGCGGGGGCTTGCTCGATATTTTTGAGCACCGCCCAGCTGTTGGCGGTCTCGATGGTGCGGATCGTCTCGCCGATGGAGAGGCCGGTGGCGCCGGGCTTGCCGTCCACGCCGAGCGGCAGATCCCCGCGGTTATACTCGACACTGCGTTCGGGCAGCGCTTCGGCCATCTGCGCCAGCGCTTCCAGTTCGAGCAGCGGATGGTGGCCGAGCGTGTGTGCGAGCTTGTGCGGACCTTCGGGATAAGAGGCCGCGAAGTCCGCCCGCGCCCGAGGCGGGAAGACGGTGGTGGCGGAGTGATCGGTCATGCGATGCCTCCCGGCGCGCGGCCCGTTTCCAGGCGGCTGAGACCGGCAAACAGGGCGCGGCGCACGCTGCTGCCGATGGCGATGGAATGATGGGCGACCCGGCGTCGTTCGCGCCAGAAGTGGTCGATCATCGGGTGATCGGAACCGGCGCAGCTGTCGATCCAGTCGATGCCTTCGCGTTCGACCAGCGCCAGCGCCTCGCACTGCAACAGCACGCCGGGCGAGAAGCGGGCATAGTCTTCGGCAAAGGCCGTCTTGTACGAGAAGGCACCGGGCGCGGCGATGAAGGTGGCCAGCATCGCGATGGGATGCCCGTCGAGCCGGATCGCCAGCCGTTCGAGCCTCCCGCGCGACGCCGCCTCGGCCAGCGCGTGGCGAAACAGCGTGGCGGTGGGGCGCATGCTCGCGAGCGAGGAGGCCGCGCGGCCTTTCCACCCGGAGGCTTCGAGCATGAGGAACTCCTCGGTCCAGCGGGCGATGCCTTGCGCGTCCTCGCACCGTTCGACCGATAGCGTGCCCTCTTCGGCCAGGCGGCGGTGCTGACGGCGCAGCTCCTTGCGCTTCTTGGTGGAAAGCGAGGCTTCGAGATAGGCTTCGGCGGACACTCCGGTCGCCAGCAAGGCGCGGCTGCGTTCCAGCACGGTGGCGGCGGGGCGGGGCTGTTCGGTCAGTTCGGCAGCGAGTGCGTGATGGATCGGCCCGTCGGTGCCGGCTTGCGGCAGGTGCGCGAACAGCGCGAACAGGGCGTGCCGGTCGAGCCAGCCGAGCAGCGCGTGCCAGAACGCCTGCTCGAACCCGCGCGCGATCAGCGGCTGGCCGAGGAAGCTGTTGTCATGACACCACGCGCGCCAGTGGGGGAGCGGTTTGCCATAGTAGTAGGGCTCCCACCGGAGCGGGAGCAGCCCGAGCCATCGGCCCGACTGCTCAAGCACCGCCAGCCGGACGCTGCCATGCGGATCGAGCGCGCGCAGCGAGGGGAGCAGGTACCAGCTTTCGAAAAAGGGGTTCGGCTCGCTCGATGCGAGGGCCAGATCATCCCATGCGCGGAGGTCTGCGCGGGTATCGCGCTTGCGCCAGTTGCCGACCCACAGGCGCACCTCGGCTGCGACAGGAGCGCCGCTGGCCTGAATGGCTGGCAAGGCATTCGAGTGTCCGGCCTTGTACAAGAGAGCGGATCAACCTTTGTCCCGATGCAGTGGTTCTGCATGGGATCATTGTATAACCGATTGGCGGCCAAGGAAGAGTTAACTGGGCCTGACAAAGTGAAGCCCGCCCGCAATGTCTCGTCGAGGAGCTTGCGGACGGGCCTCTTGCGACCCTCCAGGGGGAGCGGCCTTTATCCGGCGAGCGCGGCCAGCAGCAGCAGCGCCACGATGTTGGTGATCTTGATCATCGGATTGACGGCGGGACCAGCGGTGTCCTTGTAGGGATCGCCCACCGTATCGCCGGTCACTGCGGCGTGATGGGCGTCGGAGCCCTTGCCGCCGTGGTGGCCGTCCTCGATATATTTCTTGGCGTTGTCCCATGCGCCGCCACCGGCAGTCATGGAAAGCGCCACGAACAGCCCGCCCACGATCACGCCGAGCAACAGAGCCCCGAGCGCGGCAAAGCCGTTCTGCTGGCCCGCCACCATGGTGATCACGAAATAGACCACGATCGGCGCCAGCACCGGCAACAGCGAGGGCACGATCATCTCCTTGATCGCGGCCTTGGTGACGAGATCGACCGTGCGCGCATAGTTCGGCTTGGAGGTGCCCGCCATGATGCCGGGATCGCCCGCGAACTGGTCGCGCACGTCCTTCACCACGTCGCCCGCCGCGCGGCCCACGGCGGTCATCCCCATGGCGCCGAACAGATAAGGCAGCAGCGCCCCCAGCAGGAGGCCGACGATCACATAGGGGTTCTCAAGGCTGAAATTGACATCCAGCGTCGGGAAGAACTCCTTGAGGTCGGTGGTGTAGGCGGCAAACAGCACCAGCGCTGCCAGCCCCGCCGAGCCGATGGCATAGCCCTTGGTCACGGCCTTGGTGGTGTTGCCCACGGCATCAAGCAGGTCGGTCTTTTCGCGGACAGAATCGTCCAGCCCGGCCATTTCGGCGATGCCCCCGGCGTTGTCGGTGACGGGGCCATAGGCGTCGAGCGCCACGACCATGCCCGCCAGCGCCAGCATCGCGGTGGCCGAGTAGGCAATGCCCATCAGGCCCGCCAGCTGGTATGCCACGACGATGCCCGCCACGATCACCAGCGTCGGCAGCGCGGTCGCCTCAAGGCTGATCGCGAGACCCTGGATCACGTTGGTGCCGTGGCCCGTCTCCGAAGCCTTGGCGATCGAGCGCACCGGGCGATAGCTGGTGCCGGTGTAATACTCGGTGATCCAGATGATGAGGCCGGTGATGGCAAGGCCCAGCAGCGAGCACCAGAACAGGTCCATCCCGGTAAAGCCGCCGACGACTTCGGCCACGCCTTCGGTTACCAGCGTGCCGTCGATATTGGTGCTCGCCGCACCGGAGATCACCTCTGCCCCGATCAGGGCCCCCATATCACCCAGCGCCATGGTCAGAGCCCCGTAAATCGCCGGGATCGAGAGCACGGCGGTGACGAGGAAACCCTTGTACATCGCGCCCATCACATTGGTGGAGCCGCCAAGGCGCACGAAATAGGTGCCGATAATCGAGGTGACGATGCAGACGCCGCCGATCAGCAGCGGCAGCGCCATCAGCGGCGCGAGCATGTCGCCCGCGTTCTTGAGCAGCAGCGCGGTCAGCACCATGGTCGCGCCCACGGTGACGACATAGGTTTCGAACAGGTCGGCGGCCATGCCCGCGCAGTCACCCACGTTGTCGCCCACGTTGTCGGCGATCACGGCGGGGTTGCGTGGATCGTCTTCGGGAATGCCCGCTTCGACCTTGCCGACAAGATCGGCCCCGACGTCCGCAGCCTTGGTGAAGATACCGCCGCCCAGCCGCGCGAAGATGGAGATCAGCGAAGCGCCGAAGGCGAGGCCGACAAGGCCGTCGACCACGGTGCGGTCGGTGCCGCCCACGCTGTGTCCGGCAATGGCGGTGAGGTAGTAGTAGAACCCGGCAATCGCCAGCAGGGCGAGGCCCGCCACCAGCAGCCCGGTGATCGCGCCCGAGCGGAAGGCAAGGGTGAGGCCCTGTTGCAGGCCCTTCTCGGCAGCGGCAGCCGTGCGGACATTGGCGCGGACCGAGATCACCATGCCGGTATAGCCGGCCACACCGGAGAGGATCGCCCCGAGCACGAAGCCGGTCGCAGGCACGGGGCCGAGGAACAGCGCCACCAGCACGGCGACGACCACGCCGACAATGGCAATGGTGGTATATTGCCGTTTCAGATAGGCCTGCGCGCCTTCCTGAATGGCCGCGGCGATTTCCTGCATTTTGGCGTTGCCGGCGTCAGAGCCGAGAACCTGGCGACTGGTCACGAAGCCGTAAAGTACGGCGAGCAGCCCCAGGATAATGGCGACAAGTGTAAGGTCCATAGCCCACTAGTCCTCTTCCCGTGTGAACGCGGCCCGATATTTTTCCGGGTCCGCAAGGCGTCTATGGCTATCACATGTTCATCTTTGAGCAAGCCGCCTTGGTACTCAGGCTGCGAATCAGTGGCTGTAACCGAGCCCTGCGGCGTTGAGCACCGGCTCCCCATCGACGAACAGCGGGGCAAAACCGCGTGGCTCTACGGTGCCGATACGGGCGGCGTTGCAGGGCGGCTGCGTGCCATGGGGCAGGGCCGCGAGCAGGGCATAGTCATCCCCCCATGTCAGGCATGCGAGGCGGCGCTCGGGCGCGGCGACGGGGACTTGTGCACCGTCGATGGCGAGCGTGACCTCAGAGGCCTCGGCCATGCGGAAGGCGTCGAGCAGGAGGCCGTCGGACACGTCCATCATGGCGTGGGCGAGCGGAGCCAGCGCCTGTCCTTCCTTGAGCAGGGCAAGCGGGCGCGAGTAGGCGCTGTGGTCGGCCCCGGTGCCGTCGCGCAGAGCCTCGAACCCGAGCATGGCCGCGCCGACCTTGCCGACAAGCCACAGCACGTCGCCCGGCTGTGCGCCACTGCGGGCGGGGACGGGGGTGCAGGTGGCGCGACCGATGGCGGTGAGGCCGTGGGTGCGCGTTCCCGTACCCGCCACCGTATCGCCGCCGAGCAAAGGCACCTGGTAATGCGCGAGCACCTCGTTGAGGCCGACTATGAAGCGCTCGTCGTCGCGGCCGAGCATGTGGCCGATGAGGACGCCGAGCGGCTCCGCGCCCTTGGCGGCAAGGTCCGAGAGGTTGGTGGCGACGAGCTTCCACGCCACGTCGGCTATATCGGCTTCGGGCAGGTAGTGGGTGCCTTCGACCAGCATGTCGTGCGTGAGGACGAGCGTTTCGCTGCCGATCTCGATCACCGCGCAATCGTCGGCGAGCCCGCGCGCGGCAGGGTGCGCGGGCAGCAGGCGCAGGGCTTCGATGAAGGCCTGTTCGTTCATTGGCGTGGGGGTGCTGGGTGGGTCACGGCCTGTGTGACTAGCGGTGCGGGCCTCGGGTGCAAGGCCTGACTTGTCACCAAACTCCACCCCCGCTCATCCTGAGCTTGTCGAAGGATTGCCCTTCCCCTTGAACCCCGCGCGGATGGTGAAGGGAAGGGCAGCCCTTCGACAAGCTCAGGGCGAGCGGAGGAGGAGGGAACGGGGTGTTGTTCTTAACTGCGCACCTCTTTCGCCACCGCATCGAGCACGCCATTGACGAACTTCGCCTCGCGGTCGTCGAAGAAGGCCTTGGCCACATCGACATATTCGCTGATCGCGGTGCCGGTGGAGATGTCCGCCCGGGCCACCAGCTCATAGGCCCCGCAGCGCAGGATCTGCAGCATCGTCTTGTCGAGCCGCGCCAGCGTCCAGCCCTCGGCGAGCTTGCTCACCAGCAGTGCGTCGATCTCTTCCTCGCGCGCGGCATAGCCGCTCACCACATCGTCGAAGAACGGCACGTCGGCCTCGGCGTACTGATCGTCCTCGATCTCCTTGCCGAGGCGGTGCTGGTGGAACTCGTCGAGCAGGCGGTGAAGCTGGGTGCCCTCCATCTGGCGCTGGTACAGCGCCTGAACGGCGGCCAGACGCGCAGCGGAGCGGGTGCTCGAACGGGAGGATTTGCTCATTATAAACGGACCTTTACACTTGTCCCATGGGCCGGAAGGCCCTCGATGTCGGCCAGCGTCACGGCGGCGGGGCCGATTGCGCCAAGCGCCGCTTCGGTCAGCGAAATGAAGCTGGTGCGCTTCATGAAATCGAGCACCGACAAGCCGCTGGCAAAGCGCGCGCGGCGGCCGGTCGGCAGCACGTGGTTGGGCCCGGCGACATAGTCTCCGATGGCCTCGGGCGTGTGGCGACCGAGGAACACGCTGCCCGCATGGCGCAGCGCGGCGAAGATCGGCTCGGGATCGTCGGTACTGATCTCGACATGCTCGGCGGCAAGGCGGTTGGCGAGCGCCGGAGCCTCGGCGAGAAGGTCGCTGGCGACGATCACCACGCCATAGTCCTGCCAGCTCAGCCGCGCGCGTTCGCCGGTGGCAAGCTGGCCGAGCAGCGCCTCGACCTCGGCCTCGACTGTGTTGGCAAAGGCGGCATCGTCGGTGATCAGTATCGACTGCGAGCTGGGATCGTGCTCGGCCTGGCTGAGCAGGTCGGCGGCGATCCACGCCGGGTTCGACTGACCATCGGCGATGACCAGAATTTCGCTGGGCCCTGCCACCATGTCGATGCCGACCACGCCATAAAGCTGGCGCTTGGCCTCGGCCACCCAGGCGTTGCCGGGGCCGGTGATGACGTCCACCCGCGCGATGGTCTCGGTGCCATAGGCGAGCGCGGCCACGGCCTGCGCGCCGCCGATCCGCCACACCTCGTCGACCCCGCACAGATGCGCGGCAGCAAGCACCAGCGGGTTGACCACGCCATCGGGGGTGGGGGTGGCGACGACCAGCCGCTCGACACCCGCGACCTTGGCGGGGATCGCATTCATCAGCAGGCTGGAGGGATAGGCCGCATTGCCGCCCGGAACATAGAGCCCCGCCGCATCGACCGCAGACCAACGCGCGCCAAGGCGAACGCCCGCCTCGTCGCGATAGTCGCGGTCTTCGGGGAGCTGCGCTGCGTGATAGGAGCGGATACGGTCCGCCGCCAAGGTGAGCGCATCGCGCGCCTCGGGAGCAAGCGCGGCGAAGGCCGCCTCACACTCGGAGGCGGGAATGCGCCAGTCGAGCCGGTGGCGGTCATAGGTCTCGGTCAGCTCGCGTACCGCAGCGTCGCCGCGCTGGCGCACATCGGCGAGGATCTGCGCGACCTTGTCGGACACGCCCGCATCGCTTTCGCGCCGGTCATCGACGATGGCGGCGAACCGCTCCGCGAAATCGGCATCGCTGGTGGAAAGCCGCTGCATCAGCTTTCCGCCGCCACCTTGCGGAACCGCTCGACCAGTTCGCTCACCCGCGGGTCGGTCTTGAGCGCAGCGCGGTTGACGATCAGGCGCGCCGAAATCTGCATGATCGTCTCTTTCTCGACCAGCCCGTTCGATTTCAGCGTACTGCCGGTGGAAACCAGATCGACGATCCGCCCCGCCAGCCCCAGCGAAGGCGCCAGCTCCATCGCGCCGTTGAGCTTCACGCACTCGGCCTGCACGCCCTGTTGCTCGAACCAGCGGCTGGTGATGTTCGGATACTTGGTCGCCACGCGCATGTGGCTGGCGATCCCGGCGGAATAGGCGTTCGCTTGCGCAGGCTCGGCCACCGACAGGCGGCAGGCGCCGATGCCGAGGTCGACCGGCGCATAAAGCTCGGAATAGTCGAACTCCTCGATCACGTCGGAGCCGACGATCCCGACCTGCGCCGCGCCAAAGGCGACGAAGGTCGCCACGTCGAAGGCGCGCACGCGGATGATCCGCATCTTGCCATCTTCACTGGCAAAACTGAGCGAGCGGTCCATCTTGTCGTGGAACGCGCTTTCGGGCACGACGCCGCCGCGCGCCATTACGGGCAGGGCCTCGTCGAGGATACGCCCTTTGGGCACGGCAAATGTCAGCGGCTGGGTCATGGGCGCGCGATGTAGGGACAGCCAGGCGAAAGGGCAATCCACCAATGGCACAGACGGGCAAGCAGGAACGCGGCCTCATGGAGATCACCGACATCGCCGAGGGGTTCCGCTGGCAGGCCGAGCACGCCACGCGGGCGGGCGCGCCGATCACCGGCAAGATGGTGCTGGCGGCGCTCGCCATCGCCGAGGCCGCCGACACCGCCACCGGGCGGCGCATGGCGGCATGGCGGGGTGCGGTGCTCGAAGATGCGATGCCGCTGAGGATCGCGGGGGCGCTGCATTTCCTTCACCTCACCGGCGAGGAACCGCGCCTCGCGCCGATTTATGGTGGGCTGGTGACCGATCAGGGGCAGATCGATGCGATCGTGCTGGAGGCCGCGCGAAAATTCGACACCGTGCTGCTGCCGTGGCTCGACGGCCCGCCGCAGACCAACGAGGCGGGGCGCTCGGCCTCGGTGATGGGCGCTTTGCTGTGGCTGGCGCAGAAATTCGGGCCAAAATTCCAGCTGATCGAGATCGGCGCGAGCGCGGGCATCAACACGATGATGGCGCGCTATCGCTATGATCTGGGCGGCACCACGGCGGGGCCGAGCCTTTCGAGCATGGTGATCGCGCCCGAATGGCGCGGCGCTGCGCCGCCTGCGGGCGCGGTGGAGATTGTCGATGTGGCGGGCTGCGACCTCGCGCCGATCGACTTGACCGATGAAGCGCAGGCGCTGCGGCTGAAGAGCTACATCTGGGCCGACGCCAGGGAGCGCATGGCGCGGATGGACACCGCTATCGCCATGGCCAAACGCGCCGCGCCCGATCTGGTGCAGATGGACGCCGCCGAGTTCGTCGCGCAGAAGCTGGCGGAAAAGCAGGAGGCGGGGGTGACCCGCGTGCTGTTCCACACGGTGATGTGGCAATATCTGCCCGAGGCGACGCGCGAGGCGATTACCTCGGCGATGGAGGCGGCGGGGGCCGAGGCGACGCCGGAGCGTCCGCTGGCGTGGATCGCGGTCGAGACCAATCGGGCGACCTTCCGGCACGAGTTGAAGCTGCGTTATTGGCCCAAAAATGGCGAGGGCGGAGAGGAGGCGGTCCAATTGGCTGAAGCCCACCCCCACGGCGCATGGGTGGAGTGGCAGGGCTGAAACCTGAAAAGCCCTTCCCCGTGGGGAAGGGTTGGGATGGGGGGCGGGCGTTGGAGCCCCCACCCCCCGGCCCCTCCCCGAGGGGAGGGGAGTTGGCGAACCTAGTCCTCGATCCCGAGCAACTCGATCTCGAACCACAGCGTCGAGGCAGGCGGGATCGGCCCGGCACCGCGCGCGCCATAGCCCATCTCGGCAGGCACCAGAATCTCGGCAGTATCGCCCACGCCCATATAGGGAATGGCGATCTGCCAGGCCTTGACCAGTCGGCCAAGCGGGAAGGTCGCCGGATCGCGGCCACGGCTCGAATCGAAGGTCGTGCCGTCGGTCAGCTTACCGGTGTAGTGGACCGTCACCGTGTCCTGCACTGTGGGCGCGGGGCCGGTGCCGTCGCCCGCAGTGCGGCGGAACTTCACCCCGCCATCGAGCGTGTACCAGCCCTCGGCCTGCGTCGCTTCGGCGAGCGCGGCTTGCTGTTCGTTAAGCCAGGCGGAGGATTGGCCTTTGTTCACTGGGGTCTCCTGAGAATGTGCCGGTACGGCGATGAGGGCCGCTGCAATGGCGGCGCAAAGAGCGGTGCGGGTCATGGATCAGAGCCTTAGCGGCGCTTTTCGCTCAGGGATAGCTCACGGTTTTGGGCTTTTCGGGGAGCGGGATATACTCCTCCTCATCGCCCGGCACCTTGGGGAAGCGGCCTTCGCGCCAGTCGAGCTTCGCCTGATTGATCCGCTCGCGGTCGGAGCTGACGAAGTTCCACCAGACATGGCGCTTGGTGGCAAAGGCCTCGCCGCCCATCAGCATCACTGTGCCGCCGCTGTCAGAGGCGAGCGTCATCGCCGCGCCGGGCTTGAGCAGCGTCAGCTCGTAAAGCCCGAGCGGCTGGCCATCGATCGTCGCCGCGCCGCCGACCAACATCACCGCGCGCTCGTCGACCTCGGCGTCGATGGGGATGCTGCCGCCGCCCGCAAGCACGATCTCGGCGTTGATCGTCTCGGCATAGGTGGTGACGGGCGCCTTGCGGCCCCACAGTGTGCCCATGATAACGCGCGCCTTCACGCAGGAATCCTCGATCAGCGGCAGGTCGCTGACGGCTTCGAAGGCCGGGTCGATCTCCTCATGGCGCTCAGGCAGGGCGAGCCAGGTCTGCATCCCGTAAAGCCCTGCGCCCTTCTGCCGCTCGTCCTGCGGCGAGCGCTCGGAATGGACGATCCCGCGCCCGGCGGTCATCAGGTTGACCGTGCCGGGACGGATCGTGCTGAAGGTGCCAAGGCTGTCGCGGTGCTCGATTGCGCCGGCATGGTCGCCGCCGAGTAGCCAGGTGACGGTGGCGAGGTTGATATGCGGATGCGGGCGCACGTCCATCCCGTCGCCGACATCGAGCCGGGCGGGGCCGAACTGGTCGATGAACACGAAAGGCCCGACCATCCGGCATTGCGGACTGGGTACCGCACGGCGCACGGTGAACCCGCCGAGGTCGTGGCTGACGGGGGTGACGGTCTGGATGATGCTCATGGGTGTTACTCCCCGGAAATGCTGGTGGCCTGCCCAAAGATACGCGCGAGCCGCTCGCTGGTTTCGGCAGGCAGCGGCGGGGCGAGGATCGACTGGACGTTCTCTTCGAGATGCGCTTCCTTGCCCGTGCCGGTCAGCACGACATGGGCGCCGGGTTCATAGCGGCAGAAGCGATAGGCGGCCTCGACCTGCGATTTGATCGCGGGGTGCGCGGCCAGAAAGCCGAGCGGATCGGCCGGATCGACCAATGCCGGGTCCACTTCACCCAGTTCGATCAGCCTGCCCACCGCCTCCGCCGCATTCTCGCGTGAGTTCAGCGCGCGGCGCACCGCGAACATGATCAGCGTGCCGACATCGTGCTCGATTGCGAGCGGGAACAGGCGGCGCCGCGCGCCGGGGTTGATCATATTGAACCCGACCATGGCGACATCGAACAGGCCGGTCGGCAGCGCCTGTTGCAGCACCTCGTGGCGCAGGTCTTCGCGAAAGGCCTCGGTGATGCCGATGAAGCGGATTTTCCCGAGGTCGCGCTGGCGGTGCATCTCGGGCAGCAACTCGTTGTAGACGTGCTCAAGCTGGAACGGCGCGACCCCGTGCAGGTGCCAGAGATCGACATAGTCGGTGCCGAGCGCGCGCAGGCTGGTTTCGAGATTGGCGACGAAATCGGTCACGGGCAGCGGATCGGGATTGCGGTTCGACAGGTCCGTGCCGGTCCAGCTCTTGGTCGAGATAAACAGTTTTCCCCGGTCATGCCCACGAATGCCAAGGCTGACCGCCTCTTCGGTGCCGTAGGACCGCGCCGTATCGAGAAAAGTCACCCCCAGATCGAGCGCCTTGGCAACGATCCGACTCGCCTCCGCGCTCGACGCGCTGCCCGCCATGCCGAGCCGCGAATGCCCGCCGCAGCCGAGCCCCGCCACGCTGACCATGGCTTCGGTGCGACCAAGGCGGACATAATCCATTAGCAACCGCGCTCCCTATTGTTCGTCGAGTTCTTCGTAGTGGCGGAAAATGCCGTCGTCGTTGAACTCCATCCGCCGCTCGCTGGCGAGATAAGCGGCGAGACCTTCGATATCGGGCACGGCGGCCTGCAAGGCCTCCAGATTGGCCCAGGTGCCCTGCATCTGCGCCATATAGGTAGGGAAGGCGTAGTCGAGCCCCTCCATCAGCTGGAACAGGCTGGTGTCGACATGGCTCCACTGCTCGCCGAGCATGAACGGCCCGCCGTTGGCGGCGAGCGCATTGTCGAAGTGGATCAGATATTTGGGCAGCCGGTTGGCGCGCAGATCGGCGGCTTTTTCATAGGCCGCGTCCATCTGGTCGGCATAGTAGAGGCCGGGCGCGATCGGGTGGTGCGTGCCGTGGATCTCCTCGACCAGATCGGCAATGTCCATCTGCAGCTGCATCAGCTTGAGATCGGTGGCGAGGTCGCCCGAGCCGAGGCCCTCCTTGTCGGACAGGTAGAGCAGGATCAGCGCGGTCTGCCCGATCACCACCTCGTCGTCGACCAGATAGGGCGGGGCGAAGGGGCGGATGCCTTCCCGTGCGTGCAGGTCCTCCACCAACGCATCGGCGCCGTCGGTGCGGGCGATGTCCTCGTAGTCCAGCTCGGCGGCTTCCATGAACAGACGCACGAATTCGCCGCGCCCGGGAATGCTCGGCCAGTAGAACAGCTGATAGCTCATGCGGCTATTCTCCCGGTGCCGAGGCCTTGATCGCGAGTGCGTGGACCCGCCCGCCCGGAATGTCGCCCAGCGCCTGATTGACCATGCGCTGGCGCATCACGCGGCTTACACCGGCAAATTTCGGGCTCTCGATGATCACGGCGAAATGCGATTCGCCGGTGCCATCGTCGCCCGAATGGCCCGCGTGGTGTGCGCTCTCGTTGATCACCTCGAGCCGGGTGGGTTGCAGGGCCTCGGTAAGGAGGGTTTCGATCGTGGATTGCATCGTTTCGGCCATGTGGCCCCATGTAGGGGGCTTTCCTTTGCCCGCCTAGGCCCCCATCATAAGCCGAATGCGACAGACCAAGTTTCACGGCAGGTTCGAGGACAGCACGCGGACATGCGACCGCCCCGGATGCGAAGAAGTGGGCGAATTCCGGGCACCCGGCTCGCGCGGCCACGGGTTCGACGGTCCGGGCGACTATCGCTGGTTCTGCCTTGAGCACATCCGCGAGTTCAACGCCGGTTACGACTGGTTCGAAGGCATGAGTGCCGACGAAATCTACGCAGCGCAGTCGCCCGCAGCGGGCTGGCGGCGCGAAAGCCCGAGCTTTCGCGGTGCGGCGCATTTCGCGACCCCGCGCTGGGCAGACTTCGAGGACCCGCTCGACGCCATCGGCGCGCGGGCAGAGGGCATTCGCAACGCGGCGCGTTCCCGCGGAGAGCGGGCGCAAGCCGATGCGGCGCGGGCAGTTCGATTTTCCGCCCGCGAGCGGGAGGCCTTGCAGGTGATGGGCCTGACGCAGGAAGCCGACAAACCGCAGCTGCGCCGCCGCTATTCCGAGCTGGTGCGCCGCTATCACCCCGACCGCAACGGCGGCGACCGCAGCCACGAAAACCGCCTTCAGCGCGTGGTCGAGGCCTATCAGGTGCTGCGGCGCGCGCACGGCTTTTCCTGAGCTTTCAGCCCGGTATCCCGCCCATGGTCGCCGCGTAGGCGGGCCGATCGCGCAGCCTTGCCGCATAGGCGTCGAGGTTCTCGCCAGCCGGGATCGAAGCGAACCGCAGCCCCCAGTCAACCTGGCTGCCGACATAGACGTCCGCCATCGTGAAGCGCTCGCCGCACACGTAGTCACGCTCGGCAAACCAGCCGTCGAGCATGGCCGCGACCCGTTCGAAGCTGCCATAGCCCAGCGTTAACTCGGCGCGTTCGCCGTCCGGCACCCAGCCTTGCGCCTTGTTCGAGATCGCTGCCTCCAGCGGGCCGGCGGCGAAGAACATCATGCGGAAATAGTCTGCCTTTTCCCCGTCGTTCGGCAGCAGTGCGGGGGCGGCCGTTTCGGCGATATAGTGACAGATCGCCGCGCCTTCGCTCACCGCCAGATCGCCTTCTGCGCGGTGGTGGATGAGGGCGGGGATCTTGCCCAGCGGATTGGCTGCGAACAGCTCCGCCGGTTTGCTCTCCCACTCGACCGGAAACAGGTCGTAATCCGCGCCCGCTTCTTCCAGCGCCCACTTGGCGATCAGTGCCCGGCTCATCGGGTTAAAGAACAGGGTATAATCGGCCATGGCGCGCTCCGCGAATCGATGAGAACAAATAATGAACAAAGCTAGCGCATGAAGCGTGCCGGTCAAGCCGCCTCGCCATTGGGGCCGTGCAACCTCTTGCGGTTGGCCATCACATCCCACACCTTTGCGGGCGGTGCATCGATCAGCGATGGTACGGACAATTCGTTCGTCACCACCTCCATCAGTCGCGGTCGGGCGCGCCGGGCGGGAACATCTTGCGATAGGGGCGTGCCTCGTCGACACACTGGATGACAGGTTGGTAAGACAGCAGTTCCGCCCGCAATCCCTTCACGCGCGGGCAGGCATCGGGAATGCGGCAAACCCAGTCGGCATAGAACAGGCTGGGCGCGGCAGCACAGCTGGCAAGCGAGAAATGGGCGGGCATGAGGTTGCCTTCGAGCCAGTTTTCGAGCCAGCCATAGGTACGCAGCAGGTTTGCACTGGCGCGCTCGATCACTGCCGGATCGGGCGCGGCGGCGAGATGGGCGAGCACGATCTCGGTTGTGGGCGCCATCACATAATTGTCGAACACCCGGTCGAGCATGCGGGCGGCGATCGCATCGTCGGGGTCCGACGGGATCAGCGGAGCATCGCCCGGATGGGCAAGCGCCAGATATTCGATGATCGCGCTGCTCTCGATCACGATGGTGTCGCCGTCCTTCAGCACCGGAAACTTCCCCGCCGGATGGGCCGCCGCCACGAAGGCCGAGTTGTCCGGGTGGCCCGGATCGACCATCTTCAGGACGTGCGGGGTATCGTTGGCAAGCAGCGCAATGCGCGCCTTCCAGGTGTAGCTGGACAAGGGGTGGCCATAGAGTTCGAGCATCGCAAGGTCTCCGAGTTCGCCGAGTCTTATGCCGCGGCTGAGGCGATGATAGGCCTGTTTGCCGCGTCTCGTCTGCCCGCTTTTTTGCTGCGGTTGTCTAGGGCAGGGCGCGCTTAGCGTCCCTGCGTAAAGATCGGAGTGAAGCCGCCGAAGACCATACGCCTGCCGTCAAATGGCACCTCGTCCATCGCATCGTCCCAGAAGCCGTCGCTGGTCATCTTTTCGTGACCGGCATCGGCAGTGGCCTTGTCGGGCCAGACCATCCACGAGAACACCACCTTTTCGCCCGGCTCGGCCTTCACGGCCATGCGGAAGTCGGTGAGCTTGCCGTCGGCGATGTCTTCCTCCCAGCATTCGGCGAGTTCGGTCACGCCGACTTCAGTAAGCTTGGCGGCGACCTTTTGCGCGAGCGCGAGGTAGGCGTCCTTCGCATCTTCGGGAACGGGGGTCAGAAATCCCTGGATATACATGGTGTTTCTCCCAATCAGGCGGGTGCGTTTTCTTCAGCGAAATCGGCCAGTTGCGCGGCATGGGCACGCTGGTAGGCGGGGCGGGCCTTGCCGCGCTCGATATAGGCGGTGAGACTGGGGAAGGCCTCCACCAGCGTCCCGCCGATCGTGCGCAGGATGAAGGTCAGCATGATGTCGGCAATGCTGAACTCGCCCGCGATCCAGTCCTGCCCGCCGAGCGCGTCGGAAACGCGGGTGAGGCGCTTGTTGGCAAAGGGCGTGAGCGCTTCGGCAGCGGGAGCGGCCCAGTCGCTGTCGCCGTAAAACAGCGGGAAGGTCGATACGTTGCGCAGTGGCGGCTCGACCGCGTTCACGGCGGCAAACAGCCAGCTTATGGCCCGCGCGCGCGCCGCAGCATCGGCGGGGAGCAGCTGACCCGACTTCTCGGCCAGATGGAGCAGGATCGCGGCGGCCTCGAAGATCTCGACCTCGCCATCGCGGTAGGCGGGCACCTGATCGAACGGCTGCCAGGCGACATAGTCAGCCCCGCGCGGGGTTTTCGCATCGAGCAGCTGGACCTTGTAGTCCCACCCGAGTTCCTCAAGCGCCCAGCGCACGGGCAGATCGCGCACGTTGCCGCGCGCGAAGTCGGGCACCCAGGAAAAGGCGGAAATGGTGATCGCATGGTCGGTCATCGGGGCATTCCTTGCAACGGCTGAGCGGACTACGCGGGGGTGTGGGCGGGCGGTTCGATCTCACCGGTGGCCATTTTCGGGTCCATCCACATCGGCTCCCACACGTGGCCGTCGGGGTCTTCGAAGCTGCGACCGTACATCACGCCATAGTCCTGCGGCGGGTTGGGATCGGCCTTGCCGCCATTGGCTGCCGCCGCCGTGACGATCGCATCGACCGCCTCGCGGCTCTCCATGCTGATGCACAGCGCGACCTGCGCCGTCTGGTGCGCATCGGGGATCGGCTTGTCGGTGAAGCTCTTCCACTTCTCGTGGGTGAGGATCATCACGATGATGTGTTCCGACCACTGCATGGCGGCAGCGGTGTCGTCGGTGAAGCGCGGCTCGTTGGTGAAGCCGGCGGCGGTGTAAAAGGCCATCGACCGGGCGAGGTCGGTCACCGGCAGATTGACGAAAATCATCTTCGACATCGGGAGCTCTCCATCGGCGTTCGCCGAGGGACGAGGCCCCTCGCGAATCGTTTTGCTTGCCTTGATTGCGCCCGTGAGTTACATAATACAACCATGGGGTCGGAAAAAACAACCAAACATTCTGAGAAGCTGCATGGCCGCTGGTACAGCGATGCCTGCGGCATGGCTATGGCACTGGAATTTCTGGGAGAACGCTGGTCGCTGCTGATCGTGCGCGAGCTGTTGCTGGGCCCGCGCCGGTTCTCCGAACTGCGCGCCGACCTGCCCGCGATCTCCGCCCGCGTGCTGACCGAGCGGCTGAACGGCCTCGCGGAAACGGGGGTGCTGCACAAGACCATGCTGCCGCCGCCCGCCTCCACCGAGGCCTACGAACTCACGCCATGGGGCTACGAGGTGCTGCCGATCATTCGCGAGATGGTGCTGTGGGCGATGCGCTCCGACCAGCATGACGGGTTCCTCCCGATGAGCGCGACGGCCTTCGCGCTGACCCTGCCGATGACCTTCGATCCCGTTCGCGGCAAGGATACGCGCGGGCTGACACTGGGGCTGGAGATCGGTCATCACCGCTTCGTGGCCTGGGTCGCGGGTGCGACTGTCATCGTGAGGCGCGGCGATACTTCGGCGCAGGACGTGGTCGTACGCGCCGAGAGCGGCAATGCGATGCTGGCATTGTTCTATGGCCGGATGCCGTTCGATGTCTGGCTTGCCGCAGGCGAGGGCAGGGCGATCACGGGCAAGGCGGACGAGCTTTCGCAACTGATCGCGGCGCTTGGCTGGCCGGAGAAGGTCGCCGCCTGACACGGCGCACCATAATGCGTGTTGCGGCACGCATGCAGCGCCGCTAGGCATCCCCACGAGATGACCGAAATGACCAAGACTCACGAAACCGACGGCACTGTGATGGCCGCTCCCGACATCGAACTCGACGTGCGCGAGACCTTCGGGATCAATATCGACATGAAAGTCCCGGCCTTTTCCAAGGCTGACGAGCGCGTGCCCGATACCGATCCGAACTACGTGTTCGACCCGGATACCACACTGGCGATTCTCGCGGGCTTTGCGCATAACCGCCGGGTGATGGTGCAGGGCTATCACGGCACCGGCAAGTCGACCCATATCGAGCAGGTCGCCGCGCGCCTTAACTGGCCGTGTATCCGCATCAACCTCGATGCCCATATCAGCCGTATCGACCTCGTCGGGCGCGACGCCATCGTGCTGCGCGACGGCTTGCAGGTGACCGAATTCCGCGAAGGCCTGCTGCCCTGGGCTCTCCAGCACCCGGTTGCCTTGGTGTTCGACGAATATGACGCGGGCCGCCCTGACGTGATGTTCGTGATCCAGCGCGTGCTGGAGCAGGCGGGCAAGCTGACCCTGCTCGACCAGAACCGCGTGATCCGCCCCGATCCGAACTTCCGCCTGTTCGCTACGGCCAACACCGTTGGCCTCGGCGACACCAGCGGGCTCTATCACGGCACGCAGGCGATCAACCAGGGCCAGATGGACCGCTGGAACATCGTCGTCGGCCTCAATTATCTGCCCGCCGAGACCGAGCGCAAGATCGTCGGCGCCAAGACCAAGCTTGACGACGCCATGGTCGCGAACATGATCCGCGTGGCCGATCTTTCGCGCCAGGGCTTCATCAACGGCGATATCTCGACCGTGATGAGCCCGCGTACCGTTATCACCTGGGCTGAGAACACCGAGATTTTCGGCAATGTCGGGCTCGCGTTCCGGCTCTCGTTCCTCAACAAGTGCGACGAGGCCGAACGGATGCTGGTGGCCGAATATTATCAGCGCGTGTTCGGCGAGGATCTGCCCGAGAGTGCGGTCCGTCAGGGCTGATCGCCTCGGGCCGTCTACGGAGCAGGGCAGTTCAGCCTTGCTTCAGGCGGCGCGCTTCAATAGTGTGTTGCTGTGACAATACACTTGCGTAGCCTCGATGTGGCCGTTTTCCTCGTCGCGTAAGCCCGCTTCTGCGGGTGACTGGCGCGACTCCGGTGCGCCGCGCGATCTTGCGCTCGAGGATGCGCCGTGGTCGCCCTATGCCGATCTTGATGACGACGAGGATGACGATCTGCGCCTCCGCCCGCGTGAGCCGCGCCAGCCGTCCTATCTCCCGCAGACGCCGCCCCCACGCACCACGCTAAGAGGGCGGATCTGGGCCCGGATCGCGGCGCGCGGCTGGCTTTGGTGGTTCGGGCGCATCAGCGCGGCGGTGCTGATGGTGTTTTTCCTGCTGGTCGGCTGGCTGGCGATCACCGCGCCGCTCAGCAAGTCGTTGCAGCCGATCGCCGCCCCGCAGGTCACGCTGCTGGCCGCCGACGGCACGCCGATTGCGCGCAAAGGCGCGGTGGTGGGCGAGCCGGTGCTGGTGGCCGATCTGCCCCCGCACGTGGTCGAGGCCTTCCTCGCCATCGAGGACCGGCGCTTCTATTCGCACTGGGGCGTCGATCCGCGCGGCATTGCGCGCGCGGCGCTCACCGGCACCGGCGGCGGCTCGACGATTACGCAGCAGCTCGCCAAGTTCACCTTCCTCAGCCCCGAGCGCACGCTCACCCGCAAGGCGCGCGAGGCGCTGATCGCGTTCTGGCTGGAGGCCTGGCTGACCAAGGACGAGATCCTCGAACGTTATCTCTCGAACGCCTATTTCGGCGACAACATGTATGGCCTGCGTGCGGCCAGCCTGCACTATTTCTACCGCAAGCCGGAAAACCTGAAGCCGGAACAGGCGGCGATGCTGGCGGGCCTGTTGCAGGCACCGAGCCGCCTTGCCCCTACGCGCAACCCCGATCTGGCCGCCGCGCGCTTCAAGCTGGTGAAGAACGCGATGGTCGCGGCGGGCTACATCAGTCAAGCCGAGGCCGATGCGATGCAGGTGCCCCGGCTCGACGTGCGCGAGCGCGAGGAGCTGCCGACCGGCACCTATTTCGCCGACTGGGCACTGCCGCAGGCCGAAGCGGGCGGGGCCGAGGCCTATGCGAGCCGCACGATCACCACCACGCTCGATTCGCGCCTGCAGAACATCGCCCGCCGGGTGACCGAGCGCGCTCCGCTCGGCACGGCGCAGGTGGCGCTGGTGGCGATGCGGCCCAACGGCGAGGTGGTGGCGATGATCGGCGGCAAGGACTATGCCGCCAGCCCGTTCAACCGCGCCACGCAGGCGCGCCGCCAGCCCGGGTCTACCTTCAAGCTGTTCGTCTACCTCGCCGCCCTGCGCAACGGGTGGCACCCCAATGACATCATCGACAACACCGAGTTCACCACCGGCTCCTATCGCCCGCGCAATGCGGGGGGCCACTATTCGCCCACCATCACGCTGGCCGATGCCTTTGCGCAAAGCTCCAATGTCGCGGCAGTGCGGCTGGCGCAGCAGGTGGGGATCGACAAGGTGATCGAGACCGCGCGCGATCTCGGCGTTACATCGGATCTTCCGGCGGGCGATCCGAGCCTTGCGCTCGGCACCAGCACGATGACCTTGCTCGAACTGACCAGTGCCTATGCCGGGGTGGCGGGCAATGCCTTCCCGGTCGAGGCCCACGCCTTCCCCGAAGCGGAGGAGGGCTGGTTCGACTGGCTGTGGAACGGGAAGAGCTCGCTCGGTTTCGGTGACCGTGAGGAGATGGAGACGCTGCTGCGCGGGGCGATCAATTCGGGCACCGGCCGCGCGGCGATCCTGTCGGGGCCGAACTTCGGCAAGACCGGCACCACGCAGGACAACCGCGATGCGCTGTTCGTCGGCTATGCGGGCGAGGGGGACGACCGGCTGGTGGTCGGCGTCTGGGTCGGCAACGACGACAATTCACCGCTCAACGGGGTCCACGGCGGCGGGCTTCCGGCGCGGATCTGGCGTGATTTCATGGCCAGCGCGATCTCGGGCCAGAGCGTGCCGACGCGCGAGACGCCGCGGCCCGATCCGTCCGGTCCGGTGCAGCCGCTGGACGTGCCGACCGATGGCGAGTTTCCCATCGGCGACGGCACCCGGCTGATCATCCGCGATGGTGAAGCGGTGATCTCGTCGGAGGTCGATGGCGTACCGGTCGGGGCGAGCATCGGCGATGGCACGCTCTCGGTCGATGTCGATCAGGAGGCGGCGGCGCGCCGGGCGGTCGAACGAGCGCGCGATCAGGCGGCGCAGCAACTCGATGCGGCAAGAAGCGAAGCGCGCCGTGCGATCGAAGCGATGCGCGGGCCGGCGCAGGAAAGTGGCGCGGGGCCTTAGCGGACAAGTGCGGACCTTGCCCTGACGATGCACAGCAGAAGGCCCCGCAAGCGTGCTTGCGGGGCCTTCTTCGATAGCGATGCCGCGGAAATCAGCGGGCGGCGCTGGTGTAGGCCACGGCGATGCGGCTGCGCGCTTCAAGCTGGCCCATGGCCTTGGCGGTGCCGTCGCGCACGCAGGCTTCGCGCTGGCTGCGGCGGGTGGCCTTGGCGCAGGCGCTGGCTACGGTCGTCTCGATCCGGTCGCGCATCACGGCTACGTCGGAGGCCTTGGTGAGGTCGAGGCCCTCGTGGCTGATGGCGATCTGGACTTCTTCGGCGGCGGCAGCGGCGACCGAGGTGGCGGCAACAACAGCGGTGAGGCTGGCGATCAGGAATTTCTTCATGGTAGCGTCCCTTGCTAGGTGAAGTGATCGCCTTCCTGCATCATCTCATCTTGTCTTCTGTCCCACCGTTGTGCGGTGCATCATAATTCAACGCAAATGCGATTAGCGCATGCGGAATTGCAATCATTGCAACTGTGATGTGATGGATTTTCAGTCTTCTGGGTAGGAAGCGCGCAGGAAATAGAGCCCCTCGGGCGGCGCATTGAGGCCGAGCGCCGAACGGTCGGCCGCGGCCAGTGCCTCGCCCACCTGCTCGATGCGCCACTGGCCAAGCCCGACCAGCGACAAGGTGCCGACCATCGAGCGGACCTGATGATGGAGGAAACTGCGGGCTTCGGCCTCGATCAGGATGTGATCGCCCTCGCGCCGCACGTCGAGCCGGTCGAGCGACTTTACGGGGCTGGCCGCCTGACAATGGGCCGAGCGGAAGGTGGTGAAGTCGTGCAAGCCCACCAGCGCCTGCGCCGCCTCGTGCATGGCCTCGGCATCGAGCGGGCGGGCAACGTGCCAGGCGCGGTTCTTCTCCAGCGTCAGCGGCGCGCGGCGGTTGGCGATGCGGTAGACATAGGCGCGGCCAAGACAGGAGAAGCGCGCGTGCCAGTCATCGGGCACCACCTCGCAGCCGATCACCGCCACCGGATCGGGCCGCAGGTGCGCGTTAAGCGCTTCGGACAGGCGGAACGGCTCGATCTGCTTCTCGATATCGAGGTGGCACCGCATGGCGAGGGCGTGGACCCCGCTGTCGGTGCGCCCGGCGCTGAACAGGATCGGGTGTTCACCCGTCACCTTGTGCGCGGCATCCTCGATGGCCTGCTGCACCGTGGGGCCGTGGTCCTGCCGTTGCAGGCCCATGAACGGCGTGCCATCGAACTCAACGGTGAGCGCGAAGCGGGTCATGCGAGCACGGTGCCCTCGGCCACCGGATTGCCGCGCAGGAACTCGGCCAGACCCATGGCCGGCTTGCCCGCGCGTTGCAGCTCGACCGGGCGCAGGGCGCGGTCGCCGCAGGCGATGGTCAGCCGCTCGTCGAGCACCGTGCCCGGAGCGCCCCGGCCGTCGACCACCTCGGCGCGCAGCAGCTTGATGCGTGCGCCGTCCAGCTCGAACCATGCGCCGGGGAAGGGCGCAAAGGCGCGCACCTCGCGTTCGAGCAGACCTGCCGCCTTGGTGAAATCGAGCCGCGTCTCGCTCTTGTCGATCTTGGCGGCATAGGTGGCCGCGATCTCGTCCTGCGGCAGCGGGGTGAGGCTGGACAGGCGGCTGAGCGCATTGACCATCAGCCGCGCGCCCATCTGAGCGAGTTGGACGTGCAGATCGCCGCTGGTCTTGCCGGCGGTGGAGGTTTCGTCGCGTAGCAGCATGTCGCCGGTGTCGAGCCCCTGCTCCATCTGCATGATCGTGACCCCGGTCATCGGATCGCCCGATTCGATGGCGCGCTGGATCGGCGCGGCCCCGCGCCAGCGCGGCAGCAGCGAGGCGTGGACGTTCACGCAGCCGAGCTTGGGCGCGGTCAGCACCTCGACGGGCAGCAGCAGGCCATAGGCCACCACCACCGCAATATCGGCCTCAAGCGCGGCGAAGGCCTTGCGCTCGGTGGCGGCGGCGAAGTTGACCGGATGGCGCACCTCTAGCCCCAGGGCCTCGGCGCGGGTCTGCACCGGCGAGGGGCGCAACTTCTTGCCCCGACCGGCGGGCCGCGGCGGCTGGGTATAGACCGCGCAGATTTCGTGTCCGGCCTCTTGCAGGGCATCGAGCACCGGCACCGAGAAATCCGGGGTCCCCATAAAAATTATACGCAAGTTTCACTTCCCGTCTGGGCTGAGCTTGTCGAAGCTCTGCATTTGCTCTTTACCCCGCTATAAGAAAGGACAGCCCTTCCACAAGCTCAGGGCGACGGAACCCGCTATGGCCTCCCCCGAAATCGAAAACCTTGCCTCTGCCCTGGCGCGCCTGCCGGGCCTTGGTCCGCGCTCGGCGCGGCGGGCGGTGCTGTGGCTGGTGAAACACCGGCAAACCGCGCTCGCCCAGCTGGTCGAGGCCTTGCAGGTGGTCGAGCGCAGGCTGGTCGAATGCGCGACCTGCGGCAATGTCGATACCACCGACCCGTGCAGCATCTGCGCCGATCCGCGCCGCGATGCCAAGGCCATCTGCGTGGTCGAGGAAGTGGCCGACCTGTGGGCGCTTGACCGGGCCAAGCTGTTCAACGGCAAGTTTCATGTGCTGGGCGGGCGGCTGTCGGCGCTTGACGGGGTGCGGCCTGAAGACCTCGCGATCGACCGGCTGCTGGCGCGGGTCGAGGCAGGCGGGGTGGATGAGGTGGTGCTGGCGATGAACGCGACGCTCGAAGGGCAGACCACCGCGCATTATCTCGCCGAGCGGCTCGAGCAGTTCCCCGTGCGGATCACGCAGCTGGCGCACGGTTTGCCGGTCGGCGGCGAGCTGGACTACCTCGACGAAGGCACCTTGGCGCAGGCGCTCAGGGCGCGGCGTCCGCTGACCTAGCACCGCGCTGCAGGCCCTGCTTGTTTCGCGCAGAGAACGCAGAGCACGCAGAGGAACAGGAGAGCGCCCCCTCTCAGCGCCCTCCGCGGTCTCTGCGCGAAGCCCAATACCTGCGGCTCCGCCGCGAGCACCCATTCGCCCGATTGCAGCCTGCGCAAGGCCGCCCTATATGGCCCCCATGGCTATCCGTGAAATCCTCGAAGTTCCCGATCCCGTCCTCAAGCAGGTCTCCGCGCCCGTCGAAACGTTCGACGATGCGCTGAAGACGCTGGTCGATGACATGTTCGAAACCATGTACGACGCTAATGGCATCGGGCTGGCCGCGATCCAGATCGGTGTGCCGCAACGGGTGCTGGTGATCGACCTCCAGCCCGAAGACCCGGACGCAGAGCCCGAGCCGTGCAACCACGACGGCCACCACCATCACCACCAGCCGACGAAGAAGGAACCGCGGGTTTTCATCAACCCGGAGATTCTCGATCCGGCGGAAGAGCAGACGACCTATCAGGAAGGCTGTCTTTCGGTGCCCGACATCTATGCCGATGTGGACCGGCCGAAGACCTGCCGCGTGCGCTGGCACGATCTGGATGGCAATGTGCATGAAGAGCCGATGGACGGCCTGATGGCAATCTGCATCCAGCACGAGATGGACCATCTCAACGGAGTGCTGTTCATCGACCACCTCAGCCGCCTGAAGCGCAACATGGCGCTCAAAAAGCTGGAAAAGGCACGCAAGGCGGCCTGACCGGGCTTGAGGTTCAGGCTTCGGCTGTCGCTGCCCGGGTCTCGGCGGCGGCTGCCGCTGCGTCGTTCTCGGCGGCACGACGTTCGAGCCGCTCGCTGGCGGCCTTGGCGCGTGATTTTTCGATCTTCCTGGCCTGATCGGCCAGCGCCCGCCAGGTTTTCTGCGAGCGCAGCGCGCGTTCGCGGACGTTATCGAGAGTGGCGGCTTTGGCATCGCGCGCGGCCTCTTGGGCGCGGGCATCGTAGAATGCGAAGGTCTGGCTCATGAAATTTCCCCTCAGAAGGGAGCGCCTCCCCCGCGCCGTGGCGACAGGGGAGGTGAGCCCGTTATAATCAATCGGCAGGCGAAAGGTTCACGGCCGAAGCCTTGCCATTCTTGCCCTGCTCAACTTCGTAGTTGAGGCGCTGGTCGGTGTTCAGCGTGTCCATGCCGGCAGCCTGCACCGCGGTGATGTGGACGAAGCTGTCAGCCGAACCATCGTCGGGCTGAATGAAACCATAGCCCTTGTCGGCGTTGAAGAATTTGACGGAACCGGTCTTGCTCATGATGCTTCCTTTCCAGAAGACATTGTGCCCGGCAGCAGGGTGCCACCGGGGTCGTGCGTCAGGTCGTGTGATGAAAGGAAGTCGTCGTCTGGCGGCGCGACCGCTTGAGCGGCAACACTTGGTCAAAGGCCGAAGTCCGTCGCAAATGTCGACGTCAGCAAGAGCCTTGTAACACAGCTGCTGCCAAAAGCTCAGCGGTTTCTTTCGCGCAGGTTTGCGGGGCCGCTCAGGCCGCCGCCGCTGCCTGCATGCCTTCGAGCGCCTTCAGGCAATCCTCGAAGCATTCGCGGCACATCTTCGCGCAGCGCTGGCAATGGGCATTGTCGTGCTTCGCGCATTCCTCGGCGCAGATCTTGCACGCGATCACGCAGGCTTCGAGCAGCGATTTGATGACGACGGTGTTGCCCGCGGTGCGGCGCGCGGCCACGCGGCTGACGGCCTGGCAGATGTCCGAACAATCCATGCATTTGCGGATGCACTCGGACATGTCCATCGGTTCGGTGGAGCAGGCATCGGCGCACGAATTGCAGATCGCCGCGCAATACATGGCGTGCCTCACCGCTTCGGCGAGGTCTTCGTTATAGTCGGCACCCACTTGCGGGTGCTCACGAATCATTTCCTTGATCGACATGGGTCAGTCTCCTTCACCGGACTGACGCATGGAGGGGGGGGCTGGTTCCGACGAACTGCCGTCAGTTGGCGGAGGCCAGCCCGGAAGATCAGTTGATCACGCGCTCACCGGTGTTGGCGACCGATTCCAGATCCTGACCAACGCCGCGCACCGTGTTGCAGGCGGCAAGCGCCAGCGCGCACGAGCCGATGGCGAGGGTGAGCAGGGCTTTGCGGAACATCTTCTTCGCTTCCTTATCAAGTGGCAGGCACCACGCTGCCGCATTTCTAGTGACACTGGCATGAACGCGCGACAATCGAAAACGGGCAAGCGAAAAGGGCCGCCCCGTCACTGGAGCGGCCCTTTCTGTTTGGCCTCAGGCCGGAACTCTTAGAACAGGCCTTCGATCTGGCCGTTCTCGTCGAGATAGATGTTCTCGGCCGAGGGCACCTTGGGCAGGCCCGGCATGGTCATGATGTCGCCCGCGATGGCGACCACGAAGCCGGCACCCGCCGACAGACGCACTTCGCGAATGGCGATCTCGTGGCCCTCGGGCGCGCCGAGCGCGGTCGGGTCGGTCGAGAACGAGTACTGCGTCTTGGCCATGCAGACCGGGAAGTGGCCGTAGCCCATCTCTTCCCACTGCTTGAGCTGCTTGCGCACCGCAGGCGAAATGGCGACGTTCGCAGCGCGATAGATCTCGGTGGCGACGGTTTCGATCTTCTCGGCCAGCGGCATTTCGCTGGGGTAGAGCTGGTCGAACTCGGGCGCACCGGCATCGGCCTTGGCGGCAACGATCTTCGCCAGTTCCTCGGCACCGGCACCGCCTTCGGCCCAGTGCTTGCAGATCACGGCCTCGGCGCCGTAGCTCTCGGCCATTTCCTTGATCACCGCGATCTCGGCGTCGGTGTCGAGATAGAAGTGGTTGATGGCGATCGTCGGGGTGATGCCGAACTTCTTCACGTTCTCGATGTGACGCTTGAGGTTCACCGAACCGGCGCGCACCGCTTCCACGTTCTCGCCTTCGGTCAGCTGAGCCTTGGGCACGCCGCCGTTCATCTTGAGCGAGCGGACGGTGGCCACCAGCACGATGGCATCGGGCTTGAGGCCCGCCATGCGGCACTTGATGTCCATGAACTTTTCCGCGCCAAGGTCGGCACCGAAACCGGCTTCGGTCACGACATAGTCGGCCATCCGCAGCGCGGTCTTGGTGGCGATCACCGAGTTACAGCCGTGCGCGATGTTGGCGAAGGGGCCACCGTGGAGGAAGGCCGGACGGTTTTCCAGCGTCTGCACGAGGTTCGGCAGGATCGCGTCCTTCAGCAGCACGGTCATGGCGGGGTCTGCCTTGATGTCGCGGCAGAACACCGGGGTGCGGTCGCGGCGATAGCCGATGATGATGTCGCCGAGGCGCTTCTGCAGGTCGTCGAGGTCCGAAGCCAGGCACAGGATGGCCATGATTTCCGAAGCCACGGTGATGTCGAAGCCGGTCTCGCGCGGGAAGCCGTTGGACACGCCGCCGAGCGGGCCGACGATCTCGCGCAGCGCGCGGTCGTTCATGTCCAGCACGCGGCGCCAGGTGACGCGGCGCAGGTCGATGTCGAGCGAATTGCCCCAATAGATGTGGTTGTCGATCATGGCGCTCAGCAGGTTGTGCGCCGAGGTGATCGCGTGGAAGTCGCCGGTGAAGTGGAGGTTGATCTCGTCCATCGGCATGACCTGCGACTTGCCGCCGCCAGCGCCGCCGCCCTTTACGCCGAAGCACGGGCCGAGCGAGGGCTCGCGCAGGCACAGCATGGTCTTCTTGCCGATGCGGTGGAGCGCGTCGGAAAGGCCGACCGAGGTGGTGGTCTTGCCTTCGCCCGCCGGGGTCGGGTTGATCGCGGTGACGAGGATCAGCTTGCCGTTGCTGGTGGTGGGCAGGGTAGCGGTGTCGACCTTGGCCTTGTATTTGCCGTAGGGAATCAGCGCGTCGTCGGGCACGCCGGCGTTCTTGGCTACCTCGGTGATCGGAATGAGCGTCGCCTGGCGGGCGATTTCGATATCGGTGGGCATTTACCTGTCCTTTCCCGTGTTCGGCCGGCAGCGGGTGCGCCGGATTTCGTAAGCGCGAAAATTTCGCGAATCTGAATTGTAAGCAACCCATACGATTTTTTGGGCGCGATGCTCAAGCGGAAACTCAGGATCTGCGGGTGCTTTTCGCTTGAGCGGGGGATGAGCAGGGTGGAGTGCTTGTGCTGGCACGGTCGAGCGGTTAGGTTCGCCTTTCGTTCCATATTATTGCGAGTTTGTCGATGCCCGTTGAAGCGATTGTTGCCGTGGTGCTTGCGCTTGTGCTGGGTGTGGCGGTCGGCTGGCTTGTTTGGGGGCGCGATCTGGCGCGGCTGCGGGCTGAGCTGGACGCGGCGACTGTGGCAGGTAAGGAGCTGGACGAGAAGTTCCGCCGCGCCATCGTCGATCTGGAAGGTGCGGTGGTGCGGGCGGAGCGGGCCGATACGCTGGCGGGCGATCTTGCCCGCGTCGGTGCCGAGCGCGAGGACTTTGCCCGCCAACTGTCCGCCGTCACCAGCGAAAGCGGCGAGCGGGCGCGCAGCATCGAAGGCCTGCGCGAGGAGCTGCACGGCGCGCGCGGCAAGCTGGAGGCGAGCGAGGCCGCCCGCGGTAAGGTCGAGCGCGAGCTGGCCGAACTGCGCGCCAATGTCGCCAACTTCGACGAGCAGAAGCGTCTGCTGGTGAACGCGCGCGAGGAAATGCTGCGCGAGTTCCAGAACACCGGCAATGCGGTGCTGTCCAAGGCGCAGGAGAAGTTCATCGCCGATGCCGCCGCGCGGCTGGGCGATGCCGAGGCCAAGAACAAGGAGGCCGTCGCCAACCTGCTCAAGCCGGTGAGCGAGCGTCTGGAGAAGTACGAACGCACGGTCGGCACGCTGGAGCAGCAGCGCGTCAACGCGTTCGGCGAGCTGAAGGGCCTGCTTGACCGGATGCACCTCAGCCAGGAGGAGGTCCGGCGCGAGGCGCAGCGGCTCGGCAATTCGCTCACCAATGCGCCCAAGGCGCGCGGGCGCTGGGGCGAGCGGGCCTTGCAGAACCTGCTCGAACAGTGCGGCCTCGCGCAGCACACCGATTTCCTGCTCGAACAGTCGATCGACACCGACGACGGACGGCTGCGGCCCGACGCCATCGTTAACGTGCCGGGGCAGAAGAAGCTGGTGATCGATTCCAAGGTTTCGCTTAACGCCTATCAGGCCGCGTTCGAGGCCGACGATGACGAGGAGCGCCGCCGCCAGCTGAAGCTTCACGCGCAGTCGATGCGGGGCCATGTGCAGACGCTGGGCGCGAAAAGCTACCAGAGCCAGTTCGAGGACGCGCCGGATTATGTGGTGATGTTCGTGCCGGGCGAGCACTTTGTTGCCGCCGCGCTGGAGGCCGATCCCGAGCTGTGGGACTTCGCCTTCGAGAAGAAGGTGCTGCTGGCGACGCCCACCAACCTCGTCGCCATTGCCCGCACCGTGGCGCAGGTCTGGCGGCAGGATGCGCTCGCCAACGAGGCGCGCGAGATCGGCCGCATCGGGACCGAGCTTTATGACCGCCTCTCCAAGGCCTCCGAACATCTCAAGCGCATGGGCGGCGGGCTCGAATCTGCGGTGAAGAACTACAACAACTTCGTCGGCAGCTTCGAGCGCAACGTGTTGACCTCGGCGCGGCGCATGCAGGAGAAAGGCATCGAAATCGGCAAGCGCGAGATCGAGGAAGTGCCGTTTGTCGAGGGCGTTCCGCGCTATGTCGCGGCAGACCTTGCGCCAGAGCCCGAGGCAGCCCAGATTGGGGCCGACGAGCGAAGAGAGGAAGTCGAGCAATGAGGTTTGCACATGCCCGCCGGGTTGGCCTGCTGTTGGTAGCAGGCGCGCTGGCGCTGCAAGGGTGCAACCGGGACGATCCTCCCGCCGACCAGCTCGAACAGGCCGTTACCGAGACGGTCGATGAGATCGAGGAAACGCCGCAGCCTGACGGGCCCTACGCTCCGCGCAACGATTGCACCAGGGTCGCCGGGGCCTCGCCATTCCTCGCCGATATCCGCAGCGCGGTGTCTGCCCGCGATACCGAGGCTTTCGTGGCGCTGGCGGCGGAAGATGTGAAGCTCGATTTCGGCGGCGGGGCGGGGCGCGATCAGCTGCGCGCCATGCTCGCCTCCGACACCGCACCGCTGTGGGCCAAGCTGGACGAACTGATGACGCTCGGCTGCGCCTCCGATGGCGATGCGCTGATTACGCTGCCCTGGTACTTTGCGCAGGACATCAGCGCCGATCCCCACACGGGCATGATCGTAACCGGCACCGGCGTGCCCGTGCGCGAAACCGCTGCCGAGCAGGCGCCGATCATCGCTGCCGTATCGTGGGACGTGGTCGAACTGATGGACGGGGGCGCGGGCACTTCCGGCTTTGCCCATATCCGCTGGCAGCGACGCGGAGCACCGGCGAGCAAGCCGACCGTGATCGAAGGCTATATCGACGCGACCCGGCTGCGCAGCCTGATCGACTATCGCCTGGTCGGTGCGAGCCGCAACGGCAAGTGGCGGATCATCAGTCTGATCGCGGGCGACTGAGTGCGGGGAGAGAAGCCCGATCCCGGATCAGGTCCGGGGCCGGGCTGGCGAAATCTTCAGCCTTCCAGCGAGGCCAGCACCTCATAGGCCAGCACCGCCGCTGCCACCGCTGCGTTGAGACTGTCGGCGCGGCCCTTCATCGGCATGGTCACGCGCAGATCGCAGGCCAGCTCATAGTCCTCGGGCAGGCCGCGCGACTCGTTACCGACCATCACGAAACATGGCGCGGCATAGGGCGCGCCGCGATAGGGGACTGCCTCGCGCAGACTGGCGGCGACCAGTTGCCCCTCTCCGGCGCGCAGCCAGGTGAGAAAGTCATCCCATCCCGCCTGCGCCAGGCCCTGGGTGAACACCGCGCCCATGCTCGCGCGCACGGCCTCGACGCTGAACGGATCGGCGCAGTCGTCGATCAGGATCAGCCCGCCGGCGCCGACGGCGTCGCCCGTGCGCAGCATGGTGCCGAGGTTGCCCGGATCGCGCAGCGCCTGCGCCACCAGCCAGATCTTTGCCGACGAGCGATCCAGCCTATCCAGCGAGGTATCGAACTCCGCAAACACGCCTGCCACACCCTGCGGGTTATCCTTGCCGGTGATCTTGGAGAGAATATCGGCGCTGGTCACGATCACCTCGCCGCCGCTCGCCAGCACGTCGGCCTCCAGCGCATCCAGCAGCGGGTGCGGATCGCGCGCGGTGGCCATCACCAGCATCTGCGGCAGGCGGCCACAGGCGCGGGCATCGGTTAAAAGGCGCAGCCCTTCGGCGAGAAACAGGCCTTCGCGTTTGCGGTGTTTCTTGTCGCGCAGGCTTTTGAGCAGCTTGACGGTGGGGTTGGAAAAACCGGTGATCTCGCGGCGCATCAGTCCTCGCCGAAACCGGCTTCGACCATGGCCACCAGTTCGGCCAGCCGCGCTGCGTGATCGGTGCCCGAAACGCGGATCGTCACCGTGTCACCCTTGGCCGCGCCGAGCATCATCAGGCTGAGGATGGAGCCGCCCGCGGCCTCATGCCCTTCCTTGTTGATCACGCTCACCCGCGCGCCGTCCATCCCTGCCACGCAGGTCACGAACTTGGCGCTGGCGCGGGCGTGCAGACCGCGCTTGTTCACGATCAGCACTTCGGCGCTGACACTGTCGGTGGTCGTCTGGCTCATGCGTGCTGCCCGAGAAATTCGCTCGCGATGGTGATGTAGTTGCGGCCTGCCTCGCGCGCGGCTTCGGCGGCGGCGTGCAGCGACATTTCCTTGCGTGCACCGGCGAGGCGGATCAGCATCGGCAGGTTGATCCCGGCGATCACTTCGGTGCGGCCCGGATCGAGCAGCGAGATCGCGAGGTTCGACGGGGTGCCGCCGAACAGGTCGGTGAGGATTATAACACCCGCACCGCTGTTCACCTCGGTGATCGCGTCGGCGATGTCCTTGCGGCGCACCTCCATATCGTCGTGCGGGCCGATGCACACGGGCACGACAGCAGTCTGCTTGCCGACCACATGCTCCATCGCAGCGACGAATTCGCGGGCCAGCTGGCCGTGGGTTACCAGAATTAGCCCGATCATGCCGGAATACTGCCCAACCAGAATAACATCATAGGAATAGCCACCAGAATCACGGGTGTTGCGCGTCTTCGACAAGCTCGGTCGCGCGTGCGCCGAGGTTGCGGTGAATGACCGTGGGCGAAAAGCCCGCCGCGTGCAAGACCCCGGCCAGCTTCTGCGCAGAGTAGACGCTGCGATGGCGGCCCCCGGTGCAGCCGAAGGCAATGTTCACATAGGTCTTGCCCTGTGCGGCGTAGCGCGGGAGCAGTTCGGTCACGAGGTCGGCGATTTTCGCGAAGGCACCGGGGAAGGTGGGGTCGCGCTCGATATGCTCGCCCACCGGCGCGTCGAGCCCGGTCATCGGGCGCAGCTGCTCGACCCAGTGCGGGTTGTCGATGAAGCGCATGTCGAACACCAGATCGGCCGATGGCGGCATCCCGCGCGAAAAGCCGAAGCTGGAAACGGTGACGGTCAGCTGCTGCGAGGCTGAAGGGGCGAAGCGTTCGCGCACCGCCAGCTTCAGATCGTTGACGGAGAAATTGGTGGTGTCGATCAGCACCTCGGCCCAGCGACGCAGCGGCGCGAGCAGTTCGCGCTCGGCGGCGATGCCCGAGGAGACGGGCAGGTCGGCGGCGAGGAAGTGGCGGCGGCGGGTCTCGTTGAAGCGGCGCTCCAGCTCGTGACCGGCGCAGTCGAGGAATACAGTGGTCAGTTCGATCCGGCCATCGTTTGTCAGTGCCTTGGCCTGTTCGATGATGTCGGAAGGAACGAACCCGCGCGTGCGGCAATCGCAGCCGATGGCGAGCGGATAGGAATCGTCTTCCGGGCCGATCAGCCGATCAAGCAGACGGATGGGGAAGTTGTCGATGGCTTCCCAGCCCAGATCCTCCAGCTCACGCAGAACGGTCGACTTGCCCGCGCCGAGCATGCCGGTAACCAGCAGGATACGCTGGGGATCGTCAGTTTGCGACGCGACCATCGCTCGGGTCAATGCGCTTTTGCGGGGCAAAAGGAAAGCCCCTAGGCGCGGGCTATGCCCGGCGTCCCATGCTGGTGCAGTGCCCAGCGTGCGCGCAGCGGCAGGGAGGCGGGATCGGGGTACAGCAAAAGGCGGGGCACGGAGATGCCGCACCATTGCGCTGTGGCCAGCTCATCGGGCAGGCGCGGGGCCTTCTCATCGAGCGCGATAGCCAGCGCCACCGGGGCGCTGGTGGTGGGCAGGGTGACAAGGCCGACTCCGCGCACCTCGATCAGCCCCGCAATGCGCGGGGGCGGACTTGCGATCAGGTGGTCTCCCTCGGCCACCAGCGTCACCCCGTCGTCGCCGATCAGCTGCGCCCCGGCGTCGATCAGCGCCAGCGCGAGGCTCGACTTGCCGGTGCCGGGCGCGCCTTCGATCAGCAGCGCGCGTCCGTCGAGCGCGACGCAGGTCACATTGGCCAGCACCATGTTCATGTTGGCGTGCTCATGTCGGCGTGCTCATACTGGGGGCAGCTCGATCATCAGGCAGGCCCCGCCCAGCGGGCTGGCGTCGGCAACGGTGAGCGAGCCGTCGTGCGCCTCGATAATGGTGCGGGCGATGGCGAGGCCGAGCCCCGAATGGTTGCCGAAGTTCTCGTGATCGGGGCGCTGCGAATGGAACCGGCGGAACACCTTTTCGCGCTCGGCCTCGGGGATGCCGGGGCCTTCGTCGCAGACTGTTGTGGCAATCCGGTTGCCATGCTGGCGGACGGTGACCGCGATGGTCCCGCCCGGCGGCGAGAACGAGACAGCGTTGTCGAGCAGGTTTTCCGCCACCCGTTCGAGCCGCAGCGGCACCCCCATCACCCGGGCGTCGTCGACCTGTTTATCGACCGTTATCACGCAGTCGCGCGTTTCGCCGCGTGCCTGCTTGGTGGCGGCGACATTGGCGAACAGTTCGGCCAGATCGACCGGCTCGAACGTGGCGCGGCTCAGTTCGGCGTCGATCCGGCTGGCTTCGGAGATTTCGCTCACCAGCCGGTCGATCCGGCGCACGTCGTGGGCGGCCACTTCTTCCAGCTGCGCGCGCAGACCCGGTTCGGTCACGCGGGGCAGCGACTCGATGGCGCTGCGCAAGGATGCGAGCGGGTTCTTGATCTCGTGCGCGACATCGGCGGCGAAGCTCTCCACCGCGTCGATCCGGTGGCGCAGCGCGCCGGTCATGTCGGAGACCGCGCGGGCGAGCAGGCCGATCTCGTCGGTGCGTTCGTCCATGCGCGGCACCTCTATCTCGCGCTCGCGCCCGGCGCGCACCTTCACCGCCGCGCGCACCAGCCGCCGCAGCGGTTCGATGATGGTGGCCGCAAGGTACAGCGAGAGCACGATCGAGACGACCAGTGCGGCGAAGATGATGAGCAGCAGGCTGGTGCGGGCGCTGCGCACGGCCTGTGTGATATCGACCGCGTTGCGGGTGGTGAGCAGGCTGGCGCCGTTAAGCCCGACCGGGGCGGCGGCATTGATCATCGGCGTGCCGTCGGGCGCACGGCGCAGCTCGATCTGGGTAAATCCTTGCTGGCGCACACGCGAAAGCTCGGGCCAGGCATCGGCGGCGAGATCCTCAGGCTCGACATAGGGCGGGGCGGAATAGGCCCCGACGGCGAAGTTCACCGCCTGATCGGTCCAGCGGGCAAGGTCGTCGGTAAAGGGCGCGGCGACCGGATCGCTCAGCGTGAAGGCCGGGCCATCGAGCGCGAAGCTGTCGGCGACGAGCGTGCCCGCGGCATCGTACATGCGCAGCCGCATTCGCTGTTCCTTGCCGATCTGCACCAGCAGCGCCTTCTGCCGCTCGGGCGTGGCCCCGGCCAGCGCCTCGGCGGTGATCTGCGCCTCGATGCGGGCGAGCTTGTAGCGTTCGTCGAGCAGCTGGCGGCGGTAGGAATCGAGGAAGAACAGGCTCAGCGCCAGCACCAGCAGCGGGATCAGGTTGACCGCCAGAATGCGCGTGGTGAGCGAGGCGCCGAGCGGAAAGGCCAGCCGTTCGAGCCGACTGGCGCTCAGATCTTCTTCAGCCATCGGAGAAGCTGTAGCCCGCGCCATAGAGCGTTTCGATGGCGGAGAACTCCGGGTCGGCGGAGCGGAACTTGCGGCGCAGGCGCTTGATATGCGAATCGACCGTGCGGTCGTCGACGAAGATGTCGTCGGGGTAGGCCGCGTCCATCAGCTGGTTGCGGCTCTTGATCACGCCTGGGCGGCGGGCCAGCTCTTCGAGGATCAGAAATTCGGTTACCGTCAGGCTCACCTCGCGCGCGTCCCAGGTGACCTGATGGCGCGCCGGGTCCATCGCCAGCCG
>NZ_QXFM01000026.1 GCF_003584015.1 Aurantiacibacter xanthus | reverse complement strand
GCCCTCGTTCGCCATCTGCGCCGCGAGCGCCAGCGTCTTGCCGCCCGCGCCTGCGCACAGGTCGATCACCAGTTCGCCCGGCTGCGCGCCGACCGCAGCACAGGCAAGCTGGCTGCCCGCATCCTGCACCTCGATCAGGCCCTGTGTATAGGCGTCCCACTGTTCGACCCGCGTGCCGGTGGTGAGCCGCAGGGCATTGGCGACAGCGAGCGCTTCACCCTCTTCGGGAAGATCGAGCCCGTCGGGAGCGGCCTTGAGCGTATTGATCCGCAGGTCGAGCGGCGCGCGGTCGAGCAGGGCGATGGCGTCCTCGGCCTCAAGCCCCGAGGCGGCGAGCCGCTCCTCCAGCCATGCGGGGGCAAAGCCGGTCTCGGCCACCTTCTCGCCCTCGGCAGGCTCGGCGGGTCCGTAGTTGGAGCCGTCGAACAGGTCGAGCAGCCAGTCATGCTCCTCGCTTTCGGTGGCGAGCGCCAGCATGGCCGCGCGGCCATTGGCGGGCACGGGGCCGCAGAAGCGGATCACATCGTAGACCAGCTCGCGGATCGCGCGCTTGTCCTTCGAGCCTGCGAAACGATGGTTCTTGAACCAGTCGGCCAAGATACGGTCAGCGGGCGCGCCCGCACTGTTGGCGGCAGCGATCACGAGGTCGAGCACCTCGATGGCGGACTGGACGCGGGCGGAGGGGGTCATGGCTTTTGCTCCTGCCATAGGTCTTCGATGTCCTGCTGTGTGGGCGCCAGCAGGCAGAAATAGCGACGGTAGGCTCCCGCGTTCTCGGCCAGCGCCTGCTCACCCGCGCGTTCACACGCCACTGCGCTGGGGTGAAGCGACTGGGCGACGCTCATCGAGCTGTCGACGTCAGCGGGCTGCCAGCCAATAAGGACCAGCAGATAGGGGACGAATTCGATCATTCAGAGGCCTTGTAAGCAAGCGATGGGTCGCGGCGCACCGCGGCGTCGTAAATTGCGCGGGTGCGGTCGATGAAGGCCATCTTGGCCAGCCACGAGACCGCCCCGCCCAGCCCCACGGCCAGATAGTCGAACGCGACCAGACCATAGGCCATGGCCACGAAGCCGAGCGCGGATACCGCATTGAGCACGTTCGGCAATGAAGTCTGCGTTTCGGGCAACGGGCGCGCCTTGCGCTCGACCCACAGCCGCTCGCCGAGCACACCCCGCGTCATCCAGGCGCGGTCATTGGCAGGGGCGCGGAACAGGTGCGGGTTGAGCCACAACCAGCCTGCCGCCAGCGCCGCCACGCCAAGCGCCCACCAACCGAGCCAGATCCGCGAGAGCGCCGCCAGCACGATCACTGGCAGCCCGGTCAGCGCACGGCTCCAGCCGCTCCACGGGTTGGCGTGGCGCGCCCAACCCGCCTCGTCGAGACCGAAAGCCGTAGCGATGCGCTGATCCAGCGACACCTCAGCGCGTGGGATAGTTCGGCGCCTCGCGGGTGATCGACACGTCGTGAACGTGGCTTTCCGACAGGCCCGCATTGGTGATGCGGATGAACTTGCCGCGCTCGCGCAGGTCGGCAATCGTGGCCGAGCCGGTGTAGCCCATCGCCGCCTTGATGCCGCCGACCAGCTGGTGCACCACATCGCGCGCCGGGCCCTTGTAGGGCACCTGACCTTCGATGCCTTCGGGCACCAGCTTCATCTGGTCCTTGATGTCCTGCTGGAAGTAGCGGTCGGCCGAGCCGCGCGCCATCGCCCCGACCGAACCCATGCCGCGGTAGGCCTTATAGGCACGCCCCTGATAGAGGAACGTCTCGCCCGGAGCCTCTTCGGTGCCCGCGAGCAGGCTGCCCGCCATCACGGTCGAGGCCCCGGCGGCCAGCGCCTTGGCCGCATCGCCCGAGGTGCGCAGTCCGCCGTCGGCGATGATCGGCACGTCGCCCGCGGCGCGCGCTGCGTCCATCACGGCGGTCAGCTGCGGTACGCCCACGCCCGCCACGATGCGGGTGGTGCAGATCGAGCCCGGCCCGATCCCCACCTTCACCGCATCGGCACCGGCGTCGATCAGCGCCCTGGTCGCCTCGCCGGTGGCGACGTTGCCCGCCACCACCTGCACCGCGTTGGAAAGCTTCTTCACCCGCTCCACCGCGTGGGCCACCTGCTTGTTGTGGCCATGGGCGGTGTCGATGATGATCACATCGCACCCGGCATCCACCAGCGCCTCGGTCCGCTCGAAGCCCTTGTCGCCCACCGTGGTGGCCGCTGCCACCCGGAGACGGCCAGCGGCGTCCTTGGTGGCATCAGGGTTGAGCACGGCCTTCTCGATGTCCTTCACCGTGATCAGGCCGACGCAGTGATAGGCCTCGTCGACCACCAGCAGCTTCTCGATCCGGCGCTGGTGGAGCAGACGGCGCGCCTCGTCCTGGCTCACGCCTTCGGAGACGGTGGCGAGGTTGTCGCTCGTCATCAGTTCGCGCACGGGCTGGTCGGGGTTGGCGGCGAAACGCACGTCGCGGTTGGTGAGGATGCCCACCAGCTTGCCGCCCGCGTCGACCACCGGAATGCCGCTGATGCGGTTGTGGCTCATGATCGCCTGCGCCTCGCCCAGCGTCGCTTCGGGGCGGATGGTGATGGGGTTCACCACCATGCCGCTCTCGAACCGCTTCACGCGCCGCACCGCATCGCACTGTTCCTCGATGGTGAGGTTGCGGTGAAGCACGCCGATGCCGCCCATCTGCGCCATCACGATCGCCATCTCGGCCTCGGTAACGGTGTCCATCGCCGCCGACAGGATCGGGATGTTGAGCGCGATCTCGCGGGTCAGCTTCGTCTTGGTGCTGGTCTGCGAGGGCAGGATGTCGCTCTCGGCCGGCCGGAGCAGGACGTCGTCAAAAGTAAGGCCGGTTTCGATTTCCATGGGTGCCACCAGATGTTGTGCGTTTCGATTCGTGGCGGCCCATGTAAACGCACTATGCGTCATTCGCTAGGGCGGCGGCGCGGAATCTGCCCCACCGTGTGCAAACGGGCACAACCGCCAACGAAAGCGAGGGACAAATGGCCAGTGCCATCCATCATTCCCATTCCCGTTCGTGCTGAGCTTGTCGGAAGCGTAGCTGGCCGCCAGGCCGACCACTGCTTTTATTGATGGCGACGGAAAAGGAAGTGCGGCCCTTCGACAAGCTCAGGGCGAGCGGATGTGGTGAGACCACCGCGCCCCAGGCTCCGTCAGGCGGTCCAGCCGCCGTCGACCGACCAGTTCGCACCGTTGATATTCTGCGCCTCGTCGCGGCACAGGAACACCGCCATCGCGCCGATCTCCGCCGGCTGGACGAACTTTTTGGTCGGCTGGCTGTCGAGCAGCACCTTGTTGATCACATCGTCGCGGCTCATGTTCCGCGCCTTCATCGTGTCGGGGATCTGGTTTTCGACCAGCGGGGTCCAGACATAGCCGGGCGAGATGCAGTTGGCGGTGATGTTGTGCTCGGCCAGTTCCAGCGCCAGCACCTTGGTGAGGCCCGCAAGGCCATGCTTCGCCGCGACATAGGCCGCCTTGAACGGGCTCGCGACCTTGGAGTGCGCGCTCGCCGTATTGATGATCCGACCCCAGCCCGCCTTCTTCATATAGGGCACCGCGTGGTGCGAGGTTAGGAAGGCGCTCGACAGGTTCAGCGCAATGATCTTGTTCCACTTCTCGGGCGGAAAATCCTCCACCGGCGCAACGAACTGCATGCCTGCGTTGTTAACAAGAATGTCAACATTGCCCGCCTCTTCCATCAGCTGAGCCACGCCATCGACGGTCGAAAGATCGGCGCCGCTGTAGGGGGCGGACAGCTCCTCCTGCAGTTTCGCGATTTCGGCCTCGTCGCCGAAGCCCGAGAGCACAACCTCGGCCCCTTCGGCGTGAAGCGCTCGGGTGATGGCGAGGCCGATACCCGAGGTGGAGCCAGTAACGAGAGCGCGCTTGCCGGAAAGGAACATGGAAACCTCCAGAACATTGTCTATCAAGACTGCGTGCATCGGGCTCACCGCTCAAGGCACGCGGGGCAGATGGCGCACCCGAAAATTGTGCGTCGCATCATAAATGGGGGCTTGTCCGTGAAACTCAATCCTTTCGACCCTAGCAAAATCAATGTGCGCCGAGGCGGCGGCGGGGGTGGCGGAATGCCCGGCGGCAAGCTCGGGTGCGGCGGCATTGTGGTGGTGCTGATCGGGGTGTTCGTGTTCGGGATGGACCCGGCGCAGATGCTCGGCACGGTCGAGCAGATGCAGGGCGCCGGCCAGCAGCAGCAGTCAGACCCGGCCAATCCGAACGCAAGCGTGGCCGACGTCTGCGGCGACAGCCAGTATGCGACGGAAGCCTGCAACGCGCTCGCCTCGCTCGACCAGACCTGGCAGGCACGCTTCACCGAGGAGGGCCTCGGCGACCGCTTCGTGAAACCGACGCTCGAACTCTACACGGGCGGCACACGCACCGCCTGCGGCGCAGGCTCGGCCTCGATGGGGCCGTTCTACTGTCCCGGCGATCAGACCATCTATATCGACACCAGCTTCTACGACACGCTCGAACGCCAGCTCGGCGCGGGCGGCGACTTCGCGCGCTACTATGTGATCGCCCATGAATATGGCCACCATATCCAGACCATCACCGGCATTTCGGGCCAGATCCGCAGCGCACAGCAGAGTGACCCGCGCAATGCCAACCGCTATCAGGTGCTGATGGAATTGCAGGCCGATTGCTATGCGGGCGTCTGGGCGGGCCTCAACCGCAATGCCATCGAGCCGGGTGACTTCGAGGAGGGCATGACCGCCGCCTCGTCCATCGGCGACGACGCGCTGACCGGCGGCCGCGTGAGCGAGGAGAACTTCACCCACGGCACCAGCCAGCAGCGCATGGAAGCGCTCAGGCTCGGCCTGACCACCGGCGACGACCGGCGCTGCGACGAAATCGTGCAGGTACGCTAGGCGGCGCGGATCAGACGGTCTGGCCGGCCTGGAACATGACCGGCTGCGCACCCGTGGACACAAGCGTGACCGGCATGGTGACGCTGAACGCCTGCGGTGCGTCCGGCCCCGCAAAGGTGCCGACAAACCGCACGGTGGCGGTGACCGCACCCTGCATGCTGACGAAGGTGACCGGCGTGACCGTGGCAACACTCGCGCTCGCGCCGTTGGCGGAACTGGCCACGGCCCGAACCCCATCCACCCGTGCGCTCGCCGACACCCGGGCTGGCGTGCGGACCTGCTCGATCTCGCGGTCGAGGTCGCGCAGGATCTGCTGACGCAGATCATCCGAAATGTCGCGCTGGCTGGCAACCGCCGCCCGCGCCTGCTCAAGACCGCGGCTGGCCTGCCGGACGATGGCCTGACGGCAAATTTGCACGACGATACTGCCGTCAGCCCGCCTGCGCTCGCTGACCGGCTGGTCGTCCGCGCAACTGTCTTCGACCACCGGTGTGGCGGCGCGGGCCTCGGCGGCGGCGGCACGGGCGGTTACGGCAGCAGCGCGCGCTTCGGCCAGCGCTGCGGCCCGCTCGATACGCGCTTCATGCTGCTGTGCCCGAGCCTCGGCCTGCGCGGAACGCACCTCTGCCATGGCAGCGGCAACGTCAGCGTTGATAGCTTCGAGGTCCGCCGGATCGAGCGGCTCGTCGAGATCGGCCAATGCGCTGATATCGGCGCTGGCAGACACCGGCAGCAGCGCAGCGGGCGCCTCCGGCGGCAAGGGCGGTTCGGGCGGCACAGGGGCGAGT
>NZ_QXFM01000025.1 GCF_003584015.1 Aurantiacibacter xanthus | reverse complement strand
ACACTCCGCTGATCTACGCCGCGAGTTGTGCCAAATGTTCTGACGACGGACAGACGCTACGTGGCAAACTACGCAAGCGCACCGAAAAGGATCCGGGAGAACCCCGAAGGTTATTGCACGTGTGTGGCTAACAAGGTCGCCGAGGATTTCGGTCAAGTACCGCGATTGGCATCAGCCTATATCGACCGTCTCCGGCGGCAAGCAATGACCGAATGCCAAAATTCCGAATGGCACTGATTTCGGCCTCGCGCGCATGCGACGATAGCGAAGCAGTAAAAATGTCAGGTGTTATAGATAACAGCTGCCTAACTCTCCGAAGGATTTGCTAACCGAATGCAAAAGATAATCAGGGGGTTTGTCCCCATCGCCCCCCTGCTCTTCCTGATGGGTTGTGGCGTGCTCACTTCCCAAACCGAGGATGATTGGGACTTCGCGACTTCAACTGCCGTACTGGGCGCGACGCCCGACGAGCTGGAGGCACGGCTCGGCCCTGCATTGATAAAGCAGGTTACCGAAGTCGATGAGTACGGCGACCTCACGTTCCAGATCGGAGAATGTCAGGTCAGCTACACCACGATCGAAGGCAAGATCGCGATCGTGCGGTTCAAGACGGATCAGCCTTGCCAATCCAAGTTTCAAGGTGTGCCATTCCTTGAGGGGTATGAATTCGACGCTAAGCCCGAATTTGGCGATATGCCTCCTGACCTAGCCGGCACTTGGCGATCGAATTGTCTCAGCCCTCACTGCCGCAATTATTCGGCGCAGATCCAGTTTCTTCATTCGGGTGTAGAAGAAGGCGAAAACCCGATGCAAATCTCCTTCATGTCGTTCATCGATACCAGAGAAGAGCAAGAGGTCAGCGCTGCGTGGGCCCATGCGATCATCGGTCGCTCGGACATCTATTCGTATGAACTCGATCTCGCGGGAATATGCGGCACGGCCGATCAGGTAGCTGCCACCCGGATACTGCGGGGCCTTACCGTGGACTGGATCAGCTATGGCTACGGGGTGGATGAATCAAAGCGAGCGGGTTGCGAAGCACCACCAGCAGCCGCGATTACACTGTCTGGCGTGCCGGCCGGCCGGCAAGCTGATGTTCAGCCGGTGCAAAGGCAGGCGAGCACCGCGGACTCCGAGTCCATCAACGTGCAACCGACCACCGTGCGGGAGACGACCGGGCTCAAGGTTGACGGGCCCGTACCGCCTTCCGAGATCGGAGGAGCGCGCGAAGGTATGGCTTATTCGGAGGTTCGCAGACGGATAATCTCTGCTGGCTACCGCCCAGTTCCCAGGCCGGAGGGACAGTTCTGCGGCTACGCCCCGTCTTGCTCGCTCCCGGAAACTGATGCCTGCGCCGGTGCTGGCACAGGGCAATGCAGTTATTACTTCGAGAAGGCGGGGCAGCGGATCGAAGTTCTCGGTGAAGGCGAGGAAGAGGGGCAGCCGCAGGGGCAGACGGTTTATGCGTTGTTGTTCACGAATTATGGGTCGGGTCAGTGAGTACGCACCACTGGAACGAGGCAACAGACTGACCCCGAGAGCTGCCACAAAGATGCATCCTATTACACACTAGCGCCTGCATTCGGGTGGCCATCAATCAAGTGTGAACGGCCAGTTTGATGGGGCTTTCTTGGCGGCGCGCTTCGCGAATCCCTGACGGCCGCTTTTGTCAGGACCGGATCTTCATAGATGACGACCTGAACGACCGGGTCTGGTCGGAATTCGCCGCTCCGGAAGAATTAGACGCCGTGGCTGCGGCCTCCGACAAACCCGGCACTCGGCGGCTTGAACCTGCTCCCCAGAACCCATCCTTCGTAGATCGTTGCACCGATCAGCAGTCTGCGTCATTCCCAACCCCCGCCCAAAGCAAGAAACAGGTCGATTTGCCGATCCACAAGAGTGGCGCGCGCGGCGGACAGACTGGTCTGCGCCTCGGCATGGGCTGCCTGCGTGGTCAGCACGTCGAGGAAAGGTGTCCGGCCAAAGCGTTGCAGCTTTTGCGCGTCCGCAGTGGCTCTGGCCGATGCATCCGTCGCCTTTTGAAGTGTTTCGAGGCGATCACGTGCGCGGGCATAAGAAGACAGGGCCGTTTCGGTCTGTTGAAGCGCAACAAGAACGGTCCCGTCGAAGCGGGCCAGTTCCGCGTCGGCATCGGCACCTGCCTGCGCAATGCGGGCGCGCACTACTTGCCTGTTCGGGAAGGACCAGGACAGGAGTGGCCCCAGGCTGAAGCCGAAGGATGAAGGCGCGAGGAGATGGCCGGTCGGTGCCGCGGTTCCTGCCGATGCCCCAAAACTGACCCTGGGATAGAGCTCGGCCTCGGCCACCCCGATCGACGCAGTGGCAGCGGCGAGACTGCGCTCCGCCACGCGGATGTCGGGACGCCGCCTGAGCAGCATCGCGCCGTCGCCGACGGGAATGGCGCGCGAAACTGTTGGAATGGTGCTGCACGTCTCAGCCTCCTTGGGATACTCGGCGGGAGGGCGGCCCATCAGCGCGGCGAGTTCGAACAGCGCAGCACGTCGTTCGGCAACAAGGTCTGGCACAGCGGCATCGGCAGAATGCGCAGCTGCGCGGGCGCGATCGACATCGAAGCGCGTACCCCGCCCACCGCGCGCGAGTCGTTCCGCCACGCCAAGCGTTTCACGCTGGATCGCGGCGACCCGGCGCGCTGCGGCAAGCGACACGTTTTCGGCGCATATCCGCGCATAGCTGCGCATTACGCCTGCGGCGACGACGACCCGCACCTGATCACGCGCGGCCACCGCCGCTTCGGCCTGAGCACTGGCCGCCTCTATTCCGCGACGGACGCTACCTGCAAGGTCGGGCAAATAAGCAGCGTCAAACCCCAGCGCATAGCTGAAGGTTCCGGGAAGCGCCGCATCTGGACCACGCGCACGCGCGCCGAGCCCCTGACCGGAAACGGTAGTGCTGACGGTCCGCCCCACCTCCGCCTCCTGCACCACCGCACTGGCGCGCCGCAGATTGGCCTCGACTACGCGCAGATTGGTATTGGCGGAAAGCGCCTCCTCAACGTAGGAATCGAGCCTGGGATTATCGTAAAGCCGCCACCAGTGCGGGGGCAGATCCTGGCGGGTGGCTCCGGCATCGCTTTGCCCGAGGAATGGCGCAGCAACCTCGGAACGCTGGGCAATGGCTTCGCTCGGCACCTGATAGTCAGGGACTGCAACGCAGCCGGCCAGCAAAACGGCCGGCAGCAAGGATAGAGCGCGTTTCATGAGTGGCTCCGCGATTGGGCAGCCACAGGTCGTTCGGCATCTACCGGATGGATCTCCACGCTGGCGCTCGTTCCCGCGATCAACCGGACGCCGGGCGGCACGTGGTCGATATGGATGCGCACCGGGATGCGTTGGGCGAGCCGGACCCAGGAGAATGTCGGCGCAACCCTCGGCAACAAATTGCCCGTCTCGTCGCGCTGGTCGTCGGCAATGGCGGCGGCGATGCTCTCGACATGGCCGGTGATTTCGGCATCGTCGCCCATCAATCGGACGCGGGCGTGGTCGCCGATCGCGACATGGTGGAGTTTGGTTTCCTCGAAATATCCTTCGATGCGAAGCGAAGAGGTATCGACCAACGCCATGGCCTGTGCTCCCGCCGCAAGATAGTCGCCGGCATGAATGTCGAGATTGGTGATGATGCCACTCGACGTCGCCCGGATCTCGGTCCGCTGCATGTCGACGCGGGCGATGTTGCGATCCGCCTGTGCACGCTTCAGGGCTGCTTGTGCCGTGCGTACCTTCGCGACATTCTGTTCGCGCGCCTCGGTTGCGACGAGATCGCCCAGCGCGATGTCGCGCCGCGCTTCCATGCGCGCTTGGTCAAGCGTTGCGCGTGCTTCGGCGATGGCGGCGTCGGCGCGCTCGATCGTCGCAGCGATGCGCGGACGGTCAAGCACCAGTAGGAGTTGTCCCGCCTCGACGCGCTGGTTGTCGCGCACGGCCACCTGCGTCACAAGCCCGCCAACGTCGGTTGAGACGCGCACGATATCGGCACGGACCCGTCCATCGCGCGTCCAGGGCGTGTGCTCGTGGCGCGTCCATGCCTGCCACGCGACAAGCGCGGCAATGGCGACGAAGATGAGCGTGAGAGCATAGCGTCCTAACAGGGGTAACAGCGATTTCATGACAAATTTCCGAACGGCAGGAACTGCATCAGCAGCGCGTAGACGAGGGTAAAGGTCGCGATTTCGAGCAGAGGTCTGGCCCCGAAGCGCGGGGCGAGGCCGACAGTCGCAAGCAGACGGAGTATCCCGACCGTCAGGACAAGCGAGACAATGGCGAGAACCAGCAGGCCGGGGAGCAGAACCCCACCGATGGCGATATCGGGGATCATACCGCACCCTCCGAATGGGTGATCTTGGCCGACGAAAACGCGAAACGAAGGTCGATGAGGAGACCGAGCAATGGCTCGCGCTGGGGTGCTTTGCTTTCGCTGAGCAAGCGGACCAGCGCATCTATTGGCTCGACCGGGGCCTCGCCATGTTCCGCGATTTCGCCCAGCAGGCTGTGGAGGTCGTGCGCAATGTCACCCCCCATGCTTTGGCTGAGTGAAAAAATCTGACCAACGACATGTCCCAGCCGCAGATAACGGATTGTTTCTCCCAGCACGTCGTCGGCGGAATGGCGCGATATGCCTAGCCGTGGCAGCAGCAACGCGGTCCGGTCCACCATCAGGCTCGTCCAGCCCGCTTCATTGGGACCACCACCCCCGCGCGCGAGACGCGCTACGTCCCTGCGGTTCAGGCGGCGCAGCCGATTGATCGCGGCATTGGGAGCGATCGTCTGGAACAGACCCATGCTGACTACCGCGAACAACAGCGCGACAAACAGCGCCACGACGCTGTTGAGCGTTTCGGCAAAGTCGGCACCGTAATGCGAGCCCAGACCCGCAAGGATTGGGATCGTCAGGGTGATGCCGAGCGCTTTGTACGTCGTCGCCGGGCGTGCCTGAAGCGAACCGCCGAACAGGAAAGCAGGGGCGAGCACAGCGACAAGCACGCCGAAATCACTCACGCGCGGCAGGATCACGAAGCTATAGGCGATGCTGATCGCCACGCCATAAACCGATCCGACCATGTATTTAACGACATTCGGCGCGGGCGCATCGACATTCCCGAACAGCGCACACGCAACGCACAGGATCGACACGGCCAGACCTCCATCCGGCCACGCGGACCATATCCAGAAGGCGCAACCCAGGAAGATACCCATCGCAGCGCCCAGCGCCGTGCGCGCCGCCATCCACGGATCGCGATGATAGACATAGCCCCGCGCCTTCCCGGACCAGTGGATCGTCTCTTGCAGCCGATTGCCGCCCCGGGTCGCGATCGCGCTGCTGAGAGCGTCGCAGTCGTGCAGCAAACTCACCAATTCGCCGAGATGCCCCGCAAGATTGGCGGCAAGCAATTCGCGGTTCGTGTTATCGTGATCCGCAAGCCGCATCTGAACTGCGCTAGCGCGTTCGATCAGCAGCAAGACCTGCCGGTCGCGTTCTGCCACATCGGTGAGACCAACCCACGCAGCGACGTCTCGTCGCAGCGTTTCCACTTCGCCATCGGTAAGAACGTCGTCGGTTTCGAGCGCGAGAATTCGCTCCTCCACCTCGGTTGCGAGGGGGAGCAGCCGGGCCAGCCGGTCATGGATCAACTGGAGCTTGCGGCTATTTGGCGTAGCGGGAACCGGGTCGTAGGGGAGGTGCGTACCCAACCCTTGCAGCATGAGCAGGTCCGCGCTGAGCCGATAGCGATCCGTGCGGATTGCCCGTTCCGGTTCCCCCTTGAGTGCATCGCCAGCGAGTTTGCGCGCATCGTGCAGCGTCGCGCGCAGCTTGCCGAGGAACGCGCCGGTCATTTGTTTGGGCAGGACGAAGCGATGCACCAGCACGGCGCACAGGATGCCGATTGAAATCTCCTGCACTCTCAACGAGGCGGTGTCGAAGATCGCACCGGGATCGACGACGCCGGGAAAGCCGATCAGGCTGGCGGTATAACCGGCCAGAACGAAGGCATAGGCGCGCGGCGTGCGATCGAGCAGCGAGAAGAACAGGCACAACCCGATCCAGCCCGCGAGGATCATGCTGCACAGCATCGGGCTGTTCGCAAAATTCGGCACGATGGCAATCGTCGCCACGGCCCCAACGATCGTTCCGGCGAGGCGATAGACACCGCGGCTCAGCGATGCCCCCGCCGAGGTTTGCGAAACGATGTAGACCGTGAGCACCGCCCAATAGGGGCGCGGCAAGCCGATGCGCAGCGCGAAATAATAAGCAAGCATTGCTGCAGCGAAACTCTTCGCCGAAAAGAGCAGCGCATCGCGGTCCGCCTTGAGTGCGGGTTTCTGAAGCAGGGCAAGGACAGAGCCCGGCCAATGCCCGAGCGGCACCCTTTTCCCGAACCTCGCGATATTTCCATGAGTCATGGCTTATTGATAGTGGTTTGCAACAATGCGCGAAATTCACTATGCTGACAGATAATCACTATATCTGGCCAAATCGCATGCTCCCCTCCAAATCAGCCGTTTCCATCTTCGATCCCGACCAGACCCGTTTGCCCGCGGTTGCCTATCAGCTCGATTTCGCGGACCATGCCGAAGAAGTGCCTGTGCATCGGCATCGTAAGGGCCAGCTCATCATCGCATTGCACGGTGCTGTCACCTGTACAGCTGACGGGGACATCTGGATCGTGCCGCCCAATTGCGGTGTGTGGATTCCCGGCGGTGTGCCGCATAGCGCGCGGGCAACCGAGAATGCCCGGCTGAACTACCTGTTCGTCGAGCCGGGTGCCGTGCGGCTTCCGCAAGAGTGCTGCACGCTGGCTATCTCTCCCCTGATCCGGGAGATGGTCGACCGGCTGGCCCGTGAGCGCGGCGACTATCCTGCAGATGGCCATGCTGCCCGGCTTGCGAGGGTGGCGCTCGACGAACTGGCCGAGATGCCACGTGAGCGCTTCAATCTTCCCGTTTCGTCACACCCCAAAATCCGCGCCATGGCAGACGCGCTGACGGCGCAGCCCTCCGATCGCAGCACGCTTAGCCAATGGGCAAAGCGCGTCGCGATGAGCGAGCGATCGCTGGCGCGGCTGATGGTGCGTGAGACCGGCCTGACCTTCGGTCGCTGGCGACAGCAGTTGCACCTTGTGGTCGCGCTACGTGAGTTGGCAGGTGGAGTTCCGGTCCAAACAGTTGCGGCCGCGCTTGGCTACGAGTCCGTCAACGCATTCATCACCATGTTCAAGAAAGTGATGGGGAGCACGCCGGCGCAGTATTTCGCGCGTGGCACAGCGGGCGCCGGATCTTGAGCGATCAGAAGCGAATAGAGCAAGTCATCCGATCCGGGTGATCCTTCTCGTCGGCAATCGCGAACAGAGCCGCCGTTCCTGCTATCAACGTCGACGGTCAATACTTGCCGTTGGTTCATCTGAAGGCCAGCCTGTCACGTCCATCGCATTTTCTGGTCACTTTGCTATGGTAGAAATATGTCATTGCTAGAACGCCTTGGGATACTACTACCCATCGTGCAGGCACCAATGGCGGGCGTGTCCACCCCCGAACTGGCCGCCGCCGTAAGTAACGCCGGCGGGCTTGGCTCTATCAGCGTTGCCGCCACCGATGCTGCCGGCGCGCGGAAGATGATCACTGGCCTACGTGGCCTCAGCAATCGTCCGTTCAATGTCAATGTGTTCGTTCATCAACCAATGGCGCAAGATGCCGCCCGCGAGGCCGCCTGGCTCACGGCAATGGCGCCACTGTTTCATGAACATGGAGCGCAGCCTCCAATAGCACTTCGCCCGATCTACAAGAGCTTCGTCGAGGACGACGAGATGCTGGCGCTGCTATTGGAGACCGTGCCAGCTGTTGTCAGCTTCCATTTCGGCCTGCCCGATGCCGGGCGGATCGCTGCGCTCAAGGAGGCAGGATGCACGCTGCTGGCCACTGCCACAAACCTCGACGAGGCGCAGGCCGCGAGGTCAGCAGGGATCGACGCGGTCGTTGCCCAGGGCTGGGAGGCTGGAGGCCATCGCGGGGTCTTCGATCCCGACGCGCCCGACGCTCGCCTTGGAACGCTGGCGCTGACCCGATTACTGGCTCAGCGCAGCGGCTTGCCGGTCATTGCTGCAGGCGGGATCATGGATGGACACGGCATCCGCGCCGTGCTGGAACTCGGCGCTATCGCTGCCCAGTTAGGCACGGCCTTTGTCGCCTGTCCGGAAACCAGTGCCGATGCTGCCTATCGCGAGGCACTGGCCGGTCCTCGTGCTTTGAACACGGTCATGACCTCCGCCATTTCGGGACGACCTGCTCGGGGTCTGTCGAACCGCTTTACGCAATGGGGCGAGAGCGTCGGCCTGCCGCATCCCGGCTACCCGATGACTTACGACGCGGGCAAAGCGCTGATTGCGGCAGCGAAGGCGGCTGACGAGACCGGATATGCAGCGCAATGGGCTGGACAGGGCGCGCCACTGTCACGCCCCTTGCCCGCTGCCGAACTCGTTGCACTTCTGACCGAAGAGTTGCATTTCCAGAACTGAGAGAAGCTGCTGACGCCGACAGAGCCGCCATTGGCGCATCAGTCATTGGCTTCCGATAGCTGCCATCGGTTCATATTACCGAGCAACTGCCGTGTGCCACCGTCTGGAGCATCACCGCGCGGCATTCGCGCCAGATTAATTCTCATCCAATGTCACATCGCGGCGTGCTGTGTCGTCAAGGCTTGCATCAACACTTGAGGAGCAAGTCATGTCACAGCGCCTGGACCATCTGAAGCAACATCCCGAACTCACGGCGAAGCTTACCGAGCTAACCCTGGCAGTGAAGAAGGGCGCGGTGGAGAAGGCAATTCTCTCTCTCGCCGAGATTCGCGCTTCGCAATTGAACGGCTGCGCCTTCTGCGTGGATATGCATATCAAAGAAGCCACCCTTCAGGGCGAACGCCCGCTGCGGCTACATCATGTCGCCATATGGCGAGAATCGCCTCTGTTCGATGAACGCGAGCGCGCGGCGCTGGCATGGACGGAAGCGGTGACGCGCCTGTCACCCGAAGGCGTGCCGGACGATGTCTATAACGAAGCGCGCAAGCATTTCTCGGAGCGGGAACTGGTCGATCTTACCTATATGGTCATGGTCATCAACGCCTGGAACCGCGCTTCCATTGCGTTCCGCTCCGTACCGGGATCGGCGGACAAGGCCTTCGGCCTCGACCGCGCCGACCTCGCCTGAGAACAGGAGCAGGCTGATGGCGTCCATTCTTTCCATCCTTGCCAGCCCCTACGGCGCCGCCTCGCGCGGCGCCACACTGGCGGCGCAGGCTGTCGCCAATCTTCAGGCGGCCGATCCCTCGCTGGCGCTTGTGGAGCGCGACCTGTCGACGCTTTCCCGGTCGGTCATTCCGTCCTCCTATGCCGATGCGGTGCTGGCGCGGCAGCCGAGCGATCATCCTGCCTTCGGCCTCTCCGAAACGCTGATCCGCGAAGTGGAGGATGCGGCCTTCATCACCATCGCCACGCCCATGCACAATTACACTGTGCCCGCATGCCTGAAGCTGTGGATCGACCTAGTGCTTCGCCACAGCCGCAGCTTCGCGCCCGTAAACGGCGTGAAGACCGGCCTGCTGGGCGATCGGCCAGTGCTGGTGGTAGTGACCTCGGGCGGCGCGGTCACCGCCCAGGATGCCGGGCAGCCTGACCATCTGACCGGCTATTTCACCGATGTGCTGTCCACCATCGGCATATCCGATGTGCGCTTCGTCTATCTTGAAGCCCTTGTGAATCCGGTGCAGGCCGGCAAGGCGATAGCGGAAGGAGCCAAGGCAATACTCCAGGATCCGGTGTTCGGCAGCAGGCAGGACAGCGTGCCAGTCATGGCGTGGGCGGCAAACAAATGATGGAACCGCAACCCTCAGACGCCGCCTTGGAAGCTTTTGAGCCGCTTCGCCCCCGGCTGATCCGGGTCGCCTATCGCATGCTCGGTTCGGTCGCGGATGCGGAGGATGTGGTGCAGGAGGCCTTCATCCGCTGGCTGCGCACCGACGACGCTGCAATCCGCGAGCCGGAGGCCTTCCTACGCACGACGGTTACGCGCCTCTGCCTCGATCACCTCAAATCTGCTCGCCACCGCCGCGAGACCTATATCGGCCCCTGGTTGCCCGATCCGGTGCTGGACGAGGAGGAAGAAGAGGACGTGACTCTGCCGCTAATGCTGGCGCTGGAGCGGCTGTCACCGTTGGAGCGTGCGGCCTTCCTGCTGCACGATGTGTTCGGCGCGGCGTTCGACGAGGTTGCCGCCACCATCGACCGGGATGCCGCCGCCTGCCGCCAGCTTGCCGCGCGGGCCCGCGCCCATGTGCGCGAGGCGCGGCCGCGCTTTGCGGTCGAGAAGCAGCGCGGCCTCGCCATCGCGCAAGCCTTCTTCGAAGCATCACGCAGCGGGGACATGGCTGCGCTGGGCGCAATGCTCGCTAGCGATGTAGCGATGCATGCGGATGGTGGCGGCAAGCGCCCTGCCGTGGTCCGCCCCATCTTCGGCAGCCGCCTGGTACTGCAGCTCCACAAGGCGTTGGCCGTGCTGTTCCGCAAGCAGGGTTCTCAGCTGGTCGACACGCGGCTGATCAACGGCCTTCCTGGTTTCGTCACACGGGAAGCCGATGGCGAGCTGCAGACCACAGCGCTGGAGATCGAGCACGAACGGATTGTCGCCATCTATGTGATGCGCAATCCCGACAAGCTGAAGCATCTGCATTGAAGGCAGGCGGGCGGGTTGCGTTCGGCGCGTCCGCTTCTCTGCTCGCAAACATCTTTCTGGGTGGTCTAGCAGGAGCAACCCGTCCATTGCGACGAGAGTGTCCAGAGGCGTTCGGCTGCCTCGTCGTCGATGGCCCAGGGCGCGACGCCCTTGCGCCCTATTTCGGCTTGGTTAATTCCGGCGATGTCGCCATCTTCGCAATAAACGCCGCCCATGCCTTCCAGAAGCGGGCTCGTTGCGCACCAGAGGGCGGTTGCTGCGCCTTGCTCAGGCGTCTTCATGCCGCGTGCCGGGTCGATGATCGGCTTGCCGTGCGCGTCGAGTGCATCGAACCCAGCCATCTCCTCTTTCGAGAGATGCCGCGCCAGATCAGTGATGATCTGGCCGGGATGCAACGAGAAAGCGCGAACGCCATGGCCCTTGCCCCTCCGGTCCAGAGCACGGGCGAACAGCACGTTCGCCGTCTTGGACTGCCCGTAAGCCACCCATTTGTCGTATGAACGGCGTTCAAAATCAATATCGTCGAAATCGACACCCGCAATCTGGTGCCCGCGGGAAGACACGGCAATGACGCGAGCGCCCTGGTCGGCCAGCGCGGGCCAGAGAAGGCAGGCAAGCCGGAAATGGCCGAGGTGATTTGTCGCGAACTGCGCCTCATGCCCGGCGGCATCGCGTCGTAATGGCGAGGCCATGATGCCCGCGCTGTTGATCAGCAGATGAAGCGGCCGCTTGCTGGCCATGAAGCCGTTGGCAAAATCGGCAACAGATACGGCGTCGATCAGGTCCATGGGCGCGATTTCCACGCTCTCGAGACCAGCGAGCGCTGCTTCCGCCCGATCAAGGTCGCGCGCTGGCACGATCACCTGCGCGCCAGCACGGGAAAGCGCTCTGGTCGTCACCAGCCCAAGGCCCGAATAGCCACCCGTGACAATGGCAGTGCGGCCAGAAAGGTCGATACCGGCGATGACGTCGTCGGCGGTGGATGCGGCGCCGAAAGGCGATCCGATGGGTTCTTGCAATGTCGTCATGAGCGGATTTCTGGAGTAAAGCGGCCGGATGATCGATCCTCATTCATCCGGATTCTTGTCGTGATCGTCCAGGATGCACCAGCGGATCCGCTTTCGGATGTCCTCAGCATCGTGCAGGCAAGCGCGGCGTGCAGTGTGCGTTTCACTGCCGGCGGCGACTGGGCGCTGCGGTTCTCGCCCACGCACGTGAAGTTCAACGTCGTTCGCTTCGGCACCTGCTGGATCCTGGCAGAGGATTCTATGCGGCGATTATCATCCGGCGATTGCTTCATGGTGGCAGGCACACCCTTCGTGCTGGCGAGCGATCCGAAACTGCCGCCGGTCGATGCCGCGAGCGCGTTTGCGAACGACGCCAGTCGTGGTCAGGTAGGATCAACTCCGGACACCGAGATTCTGGGCGGCAGCGTGAATTTCGATAGCGCTCAGGCAGACTTGCTTTTGCCTCTGCTGACCGGCCTGTTGTTGATTGAAGCCGAGCAAGCGGGCGCCTCACCGATGGGATGGCTGATCGCCCAACTCGATGCCGAATGGCGCAGCAATCTGCCCGGCGCGAGGGCCGCATGCGACGACATGATCCGCCTGCTGTTCGTGCAGGCTCTCCGCAGCCATTTCAGTGGCGGCACAGACATCCCCAGCTGGCTCGGCGGACTGTCCGATCCTCCTGTGGCAAGGGCGCTCCAGGCCATCCATGGTGATCCAGCGCACCACTGGCGGCTCGACGAACTCGCCTCTCTTGCAGGCTCATCGCGATCAGCCTTTGCCGAGCGGTTTGCCCGCCGCGTTGGCATGCCGCCGGTCAGTTATGCCACCAACTGGCGCATGCGTGTGGCTGCAAGCCAGCTTGCCTCAGGATTGAAGACCATCAGCGAGGTGGCATCACAGGCAGGTTACCTCAGCGACAGCGCATTCCATGCCGCCTTCCGCCGCGAAATGGGCGTATCTCCCGCTGCATATCGGCGGAAATTTCGCGCAGCATAGAGTGCTATTCATTTGTCGCTTTCCGCCGACATTCCTGCCGTTCGGCTGCATTATTCTAAACATTGAAAGCTGCCCTCTGTACACTCGTACAGATCGGCTCCCGCCGGTGGCCGAGAGTTGCTCGGCTCAAAGCTCGTTGCGCTCGGCAAAGCATCAAGCGATCACCGACGGCGATAGGGAGGTAGCGACCGTACTGTCGACCTCAGAGTGGCCATTGTGTCCGGCGAAACAGCAGCTGGTAGACAACCCCTCTATGGGGCCGCCGGTTCGCGCGAGGGCTATTGCAGATGTATGGCAATCACCCCCGATTACTCGCTTAGTCGCGCCGCAACTCCTGTTCTTCCGGGCCTCGGCGATGCAGGATTTCCGGCGCCAGAGCGCTCAACCATGACGAATAGCGATGGCTGGCGTCAGGATCACTCGCGATCACAACTAGCGCCCGCAACTGCTCCGGATCGGCTTTCGAATAGATCATACGCAGGGCATCCTCGGGCGACGCGGCTTCTGCCGCGAACGCTTGGTCGGTAGCTGCTCGGAGGAGAAAGCTCGGAAGATCGAGACTTTGATCTAGAGTGTCGGTCGTGCGGTATCCCGTCACGTTGCCGACAAGCTTGACGAGCGGTGGCAACGGGCTGGATATCGGTGCGGGACCATCCTCATAGAACACGTAGGCTGAGGTGCACTCGTTAGTGGCTAGACGGTCCTTCTGATAGCCACGGGTTGGATTGTGCTGCGAGACGTCGGCCTCCGGCCTCGTATACCGTTTGGCTTGGAAAATGAGAGGAACGATCCGCGACCGCGGATCCAGGGGGCCTCGTTCATTGGGAAGCACCGTTCTCCCGTCGAAGTCGAGGATCAAGCCGAAGTCTCCGCCGGTCTCCTGCTCACCGCCCAGCACCTGCAAATCGATGCCGTGAAAGCGCAGCTCCGCGCCCATCCGTCCGATGGCTGGACGCAGGTATTCAGCCCAGACTTCCCCCCGGCCTGAAAGACATTCCAGGAGTGCCCCCGTCAGTGTTTCCTCCCTCGCGCAATTGCCACAAGAATTCATCTGAAACCGAGAGCTCGCGTCGAGTGCGGTCATTAGCAGCCACCAATGTGCCAGATCGCGATGAGTGTGTGGCGCAGCCAGAACCCGTTCAAGCAGCTGGGGCAATTGAATTTTCGAACCGATCATCTCACTAGTGAACTGCGCGACGAGATACTTGCCTGTCTCTCCGTAACCGCCTGAAAATGCCTGCGACATCAGAGACTGGCAGATTCGGGCTTCGGTGTCCGCACTCGCGGTTAGAAGCTCATTCAAGGCTTTCCTGATGCTGTCGCGATTGAAAAACTTGAACGTCGCATTTGCGATGTTGCCGAGTTCGTGGGCCGTGAGGCCTAGTGCATCGAGCGTGGTATTCGTGCCTTCCTGCGCGTCATCGTTCATGTGCAGATCCCTCCCGGAATAAAGATTGGGATTAATCGCTGCAGTCTGAAAATTACGTAACCGATTGCCCGCTGGAACCAGTCATTGGCTCGTCAGGTCGACGTCGACTATTGGTCACCGGCACATATCGCCGACATTGCCGCCATTCACAGCGTTGCGCTTGGCCGTTAAAACCGGACATTCAGTCACGCGGCAATTGTTGACGCCTCCTGGGCCGATGCCGATAGGCAGCTTTTAGATCGGCATGGACCACAAGCTGCCCCTTTTGTCGTCAAGCTCAGCTATCCCTCACGCAGACACAATCTTCCGATCAAGTTTCGCAATCTGACAGCGAAGCGACAGCACCCAAGCCTCATGGGCGTCCGTGAGCGCGCGATAGGCCTTCGAAACCTTGCTGACTCGAGAAGATGCCTCGATTTTAGCGGCAGCGCAGCGCGCTTCGATCTCGGCCCACTCCTCATTTGAGAAATTGTGATCTTCATCCTGCTGGGAGTTATGGTCGGCCCAGTGCGCGTCACTGAGTGTCGACACGAGCTTTTCGATGGCGCTCCTCAGCTCCAACTTCCGAGCCTCAATATCGGCATGTTCGGTATCCGCGAGGATTACCAGATACCAATCGAGCACACCGTGGAAGGCTTGTTCAAGTTGATGCGCGCCTTCGGCGTCGATCTCCATTGGCTCGCCATCGGGATAAAACGTCAGGCGATCGGCCATCGATAGCGGCTCGCGCATCGCAGTCTCGACTTTCCCGAAACGGGCGAGCGCATCGCGCATCAGCGTGGCCAGCGTTTCGCGGTGCGAGATTCGCGTCTGAAGGTTCGTATCCTTCAACTGCTTCCAAACTGGAATGCCAGCGACGATAGCGACACCGATCGCTACAATGCCGGTGAGCAGCGTCTGGAAATCGTAAATGAAGCAGCCGACCGTCGTCAGGATGCATTGGCTCGTTTGGCTGCAGGTCATCCTTACCTCACTCGAGAAAGAGAGTTTCGATCGGCGTGAAGACCGCGCCAGTCTCGGCCGCGCGCCGAACCTTCATCGCGATTAGAGCATCGATACCGATCTCACGTTCGAGCGCGATCTTGATCTCGCGCCCTTCCATGCAAACGAGCTTCTTGCCCTTGCCGAAGGCGTCGAGCCCTTGTTCTGTGAATCCGCCGAAGCTCACGAACAGGCCCCGTGCCCATGCGGCCTTCTGTTCGATTTTGCCGTGGAAGCCGTGAAGCTCGGCGATGCTGACTTTCCGGTTGAGCCACTTCGCTTCCAGCAGATAGGTCTCGCCGGAGAGATGAAAGCTCCCGTCGATCTGCTCGCCGTAGAGCTTGAAGGGCTCACGCGCCGCCATGCCGAACGCGTTAAATAGCTCTTTCAGATAAGCCTCAAACGCATAGCCCCGGCCCTGCGCCGGAAGATCACGCACGCCTAGAAGCCGGGTGAGAAGGCCGGACCAATCCTGAATCGAGAGCTTCGGTGCCGGCACCAGGCCGGTCGGGATTCCCGTCGCCGTGCCTTCGAGGCGTGCCACGACGGCGAAGACCTGCTTCTTGGCGAGGGGCTGAGGGTCATCCTGATTGGAGCCCTTCAGCATCGCGTCGCGATAGTCCCACAGAAGCCGGAGTGTCTTTGCGGCCGTGCCATCATCGACGATCGTCAAGAACCCGCGGAGGCGCTTGCCCTTCGAGGTGCCCTCGCGCTTGTAGATCTCGGCGTCGATGTCGACGTCTAGTTCGAGCGCGAAGAACTCGCCGAACGTCTGGTTCGAGAAGTTGAGGATATAGCCGCGCTCCCCGCCCCGGAAGACAAGGTCGATCATATCCAGCTCGACCGGCCGGATCGTGCTCATGAGAAGAGTTCGCTGTGCGATCCCAGACGCACGAGGCTCAGAGTTTCGTCGTTGGGCTTGGCATAGATCAACACCAGGTCGGGCCGGACATGGCAGTCGCGATACCCCGCCCGGGTACCGCTCAAAGCATGATCGCGCAGCTTCTCCGGCAACGGCTCATCCGTCGCGAGAAGCTCGATCACCGGCACTAGTACGGCGTCGAGCCCCGGATCGGTCTTCTTCTCGCGTTTATAGTCGCGCTTGAATTTGGTGGTGCGTTCGATCGCGCGCATCACACCACCCCGTTGCTATCCGCCGCCGGCGCCTCGGGGCCGGCGGGCACCGCAGGCGGCATAGCCGGCGGCGGGGGCGGCGGCGGAGGTGCCGTTCTCGGTGAATGCGGCACCGGCCAATCCATCGTCATATCCGCCACCCCGACCTCAAGCGCCGTCTCGATCAGGGCGTTGTAGCTCGCTTCCGTCAGACCCGGCGTTTTGATGTGGTGGTGCCACCGTAGGATGAAATGCGGATTCCAGATGATCGCATTCCCCAGCGGCCCGGACTTGCCGGGCTTGATGTCGATGAATTCGAGATCCTGCAGCAGCTTCATCCGCGTCGCCCAGGTGTGCTCGCCGCGCTGGCCACCGAAGCCCGACGCGTTGGCCATGTCGGGATTCTTGTTCAGAATGACGAAGTTGTTGTCCCAGGTGTTGCACCAGAGGGTCAGGTAGGTCGCCGATACCGGCGTCCCCTTCGTCATCTCGTCCATTATCTTGAGGATCATGGGCATGGTTTTCGGTATCGTGGTGAAGCCTTTCTGCTTCTTGCGATCCCACAGCCATTGCTCCTTGCCCGGCCAGAGGTGGTCGCGAAGCGCCTGCTGCTTCTTCGCGATTGCGCTGGCCTCCCGTACTGTCGCCATCATAAAGTTCCTTCTGTTTTACCGACCGACGGCCAACCGCCGATCCAATGACGACCTTGTAAGAGAAAAATAGTAATAATATCAATGATTTAGGTATTTTGGCGGGCGAATCGAGATGCACGATTGTCGCGACTCTTACCCCTAAGCTTTACGGATATGTTGCATCTCAACAAGGTGATTGCAGCATTTATTGCAGAGATTTTCAAATTCCCGAGCTATTCCAGCGGGTTGGTAGCAAGCTCGCAGTACTCATATGTGCTGATTGTTCTGATACGTGCTGCTAGTGCTGCATGTGCTGCTGGGGATAGTCCAGAAAGGGGGTAGGCCAAAAATCTTGACCCGGCGGTCGTAAGGGCCCATTTAGGAGTTGTAGCTACAATGTGGCTACCGAAACTGGAAGAGAGCAATGGCCGCCGCTGAAGTCGTTAGAGCGCGTATCGACGCTGGGTTGAAGAAGGAAGCTACCGACGTGCTCGGCACGATGGGGCTGTCCGTCTCTGACGCAATTCGAATGATGCTCGTCCGGGTCGTTGCCGACCGCAGCTTGCCTTTCGAGGTCCGTTCGCCGAACCGCGAGACCGAGGCGGCCCTTGAAGCCGCGGCACGCGGCAACGCGTCGCGCTTCACGACTGTCGCTGACCTTATGGCGGACCTCAACGACGATGAGGACTAGGTCTCCTACTGATCGCGACGTTTAATTCGGCCAACCCGGGGATTGGTGCAAAACCTGTCAGCGGTGGGCTAGGATCGTTACGCTGGACAATATGCATCATGGCCGACGCCGAGACACCTTCCCAGATCAGTGACACCGACGATGTACCCGTCCGCCGCACGGTTTTCATCAGCCATGCGAATCCCGAAGACAATGAATTCACCGCTTGGCTGGGTACTCGCCTTATCGGTGCGGGTTATCACGTCTGGAGCGACTTGCTCCGCCTAATCGGCGGCGAACCTTTCTGGCGCGATATTGGTGATGCGATCAAGGATCATGCCGCGGTTGTGGTGCTTGTCCTCTCTCGATCGTCGGTTCTGAAGCCAGGTGTCCTTGACGAGATCGCATTGGCGGTTGCCACCGCACGCAAGCTCAAGAATCCCAAATTCATCATTCCCATTCGTCTCGACGATCTACCCTTCGATGAGTTTCCCGAGCAGGTGATCCGGCTCAACGCGATCAACTTCAACGGTAACTGGGCTGAAGGTCTTCACCGGTTGCTTGAGGCGGTTGACGAACGCGCGATCTCAAAAATCGAGAGCGCGCACGAACAGGGCATCGCTGAGTTCCGCAATTTCCGGCTGCGACAGAGCGCGGCGATCGCCCAGGAATCGGAGATCATCGAGGGGAGTTGGCTCAGGATTAGCAGCCTGCCCGCCACCGTCTATCTCAACCGCTATGGGGGCGACCCCAAGGCGGTCGCCAAGGCGCTTGGGCAGTTTAAGACGCCGGCCATCGCTTGGGATCGGCTGGGGCTCGGCTTTGCCCGCGCCGGCGAGATCGTCGAGGCCGAGACCCCCGACCTCTCGGTCGAACATGGTTATGCGGTCGACCTGCAGAGCTTCGTCGCGGGTCAGACCGAGGACGCCCCGCAGCTACGCGGTGCCGATGCCCGCCGTATGATTGCGAATCTGCTTCGGCAGGCTTGGGAGAATTTTGCGACGGGCAAGGGGCTAATGCCCTATGAATTTGCGAACAGCACCGGCTGGTATGTCCCACGGGGGCTGATCGAAAAGGACACGGTCGTCTTCGATGATCGCAGCGGAAAGCGGCGGCGCAAGCGGCTGACCGGGCGGAGCGAGAAGCGTGACGTCTATTGGAGCTTCGCGGTGACGGTTCATCCCGTCGTCGGCCGACGATGGCTGTTCGAGCTCAAGCCACAGGTTGTGTTCACGGAAGACGGCCGCAAGCCGATCGAAAGTAAACCGAAGATGGCACGGCTGCGCAAAAGCTTCTGCAAGAATTGGTGGAACGACCAATGGCGGACGCTGCTCAACGCCTATGTCCGCTTCCTCGCCGGTGAGGACGGTGTCATCCGCATCCCGCTGGGCGGCAGTGCAGAGCTTACTCTTGCAGGCGAACTGATGGCGTTTGAAGCGCCCACCCGGATCGTTGGCGACAGCATCTCGCCCGCCGAGGCGGAAGCGATTGAAACCGAGACTTCGGCCGATAGCCTCGACGACGGCGAAGATCGCCCTGACCTAGACGACCTCGGCGACGAGGAAGGCTGATGGCACCGCTCAAGCTCCTCCAGCTTCCCGAACCGCTACTCGGCTTTGGCTATCAGCAGCGCATGGAGCATCCCAAAGATGGTTTGTTCCTGTTCGGACCGCTCGAAGATGGCGCACATCCGGCCGAAATGCGGATCGGCGTCATCGGCACGGCTGCCGGTATTGGTCACTTCAAGACATGGGCCAAGCGGATCCGCGGACATATCCCTTCGGCGAATCCCGATGCGGCGCATCATGCCAGTTGGCCGGGATTTGAAGCGGTATTCGAGACGCGCTGGCCCGAGCGCCCGATCACCGAAATCACCGTCGATGCCAGTGCGCTTGCCAATGCCATCCGGATCGAGAATCGGCATGAAGCTATTTCGAAGGCGGTCGCGATTTTTGAAGAACCGATCCGGCGCTACCTCCGTCAGGAGGAAGCACCGCCGACGATGTGGTTCGTCGTCATACCGGAGGATGTCCATCGCTTCGGTCGCCCTAAGTCAATCGTGCCGCGCGGCGAGCGTGTGAAAGGCGATGCGCGACTGAGCCGTCGCGCGGGAAAGTTCGTACTCGAGATGGGGTCGCTCTTTGCCGAGGAGGTCGAGGCGGCCGAAATTTACCGGTTCGAACTCAACTTCCATCATCAGCTCAAGGCGAAGCTTCTCGACCAAAAGGCGGTCATTCAGATCGTGCGCGAGACGACGCTCGATCCAGAATCCTTTGTCGATGACAAGGGTCGGGCGCTCCGCGCAACACAGGACCCCGCAACGATCGCCTGGAACCTCTGCACCACCGCTTTCTTCAAATCGAGCGGCAAGCCGTGGCGGCTCGCAGACGTACGGCCGGGCGTCTGCTATGTCGGCCTGGTCTTCAAGAAAGACGGCACGGCGCTTGGTGGCGCCAATGCCTGTTGTGGCGCGCAGATGTTCCTCGACAGCGGCGACGGAGTGGTGTTCCGCGGTGCAGTCGGGCCATGGTATTCGGAGGCGGACAAGTCGTTCCATCTGACGCAGGCCAAAGCCGCCGAACTCATGACGCTGATTGTCGAAGCCTATCGCGACATGCACGGTATGCCGCCAACCGAGCTATTCATTCATGGCAAGGCGCGCTTCAGCGATGACGAATGGGCAGGTTTTTCATCTGCGGTTCCCGCCGAAACCAGCTTGGTTGGCGTCCGCATCCGGCCGACGAGCGAACTGAAGCTGATGCGTCTCGGCAAGACGGCGGTACAGCGAGGAACGGCCTATATGGTCGGCGAACGCCTCGGCTATTTGTGGACCAAGGGGTTCATCCCGCGGCTCGCGACCTATCCAGGCTGGGAGGTGCCCAATCCGCTGTTGGTAGAAATCCATCGTGGCGAGGCGGATCTTGCACGTGTCATGACCGACGTGCTCGGGCTGACCAAGATCAACTTCAACGCGTGCGTTTTCGCCGATGGGCTGCCGGTTACATTGAAGTTCGCCGACGCCGTCGGCGATATCCTGACTGCCGCACCGGTTGGTGACTTACCTCCCCTCCCATTCCGACACTACATCTAGAAAACTGCACATCTGGCAATTTAGGGGGGCGACGACCCAGACCACCGGGCAAAATGAACAAACGACCACTCCAGCCAGTTGTTGCCCATAAGCGGACTTACCGGAGTGTCCAACATGTTTGCCGATCCCCTCAAGAAATCGACGGCCCTCCCCGCTGACGTCCGATTGTCCAGTTGATGCTGTCTCCCCGCATGATGCCGGACACCTGTTTGCCGACATGGCGATCAAGAACGGGACGCCATGGCACAAGGGTAAACTCGCGTGACTTTTCGATCAGCGCAAAGCGCCCCGAGGCGAGTTCGATGGGCCGACGATAGACGCCCTCAATCCGTTCTCCCGATCTGGCCTCGGTATAGCGCAATCCAAGCTCATCGGAGAGTTGGCCTGCCACATGGTTCAATTCCCGCCGGCGAAGCGTCTCCAACAGACTTGCCCGGAATATGACGCGGCCCTGCTCTTCCTCTGCCAGCCCCTCTACTACCAGCCATTGCCGTCGACGCTCCAGCGCCTCGTGAACATCTCGCCCAAATCCGGCATCGCGGAACTGGTCGGTTTCGGCACCGACTAACTGCCGATCGAGCCAGGTGGCCCCATCACTGCCCACCTGCCGGTCGAGCGGCAATGATGAAAGGGTGCTGACGATGACGGGTGCTGCCTTCGCCCGCTGCGCCTCGAAGGCCGCTGCCCGTTCGAGATGATCGGCAGCGATGATCCATGTACCATCGGCCTCACGCTCCAGACCCCCCATTGCCTTGCGCATGGCTTCCAGACGCCGGACATGGGTTTCGGCGAACGTTTGCGAGGCATGGGGATCGTGCCGCAAATGGATGTCGAGCGAGTAGCGCCCGCCATGAGCCGCAGCGATCTCAGCAACAGTGCGATCCACCATGCGGGCGGCTGTCGATCTGGCCTCGATCCGCACCACCGCGCCAGTAGGGATTGCTTCCGTGACATCGCCCTTCCCGATATCGACATAATGGCTGCGTCCATCGCTCGCATCGACGATCAGATAATGACGGTCGTTCATCTCGTCGGACAGACCTCGCTCGACCACCCGTCCAATAATCGGCGTCATGGAAACCGGATCGGCAATGGCATAGTCGGCCGCCGCGCGTTCCAGTCCATGCTCGGTAAACGCGCGCTGCATCGTGCGGATGATGTCGCCGCGCTCGCCCATGCGGCGCAATGTCTCTTCCATCCCGTCGGCGAGCCGCCAGCTGCCGGGTGCGATTTCCTCGGCCAGCCCGAGCCGGCCAAGTGTCTGCAGCCTTCCTGCCCGCAAACCTTGCTGGAAGGGATCGCGGTCGTTTGCTTCCACTACGCGGGTCGAGTCCATGCCGCGCAGCAAACGGCGATCGATGCCGGTCAGCCGTTCCTGACCGATTTCGTTCTGAAGCCGGTCGGCGATTTCGAGGTCGCTTCGCGGGCCGAGATCGAGCGAGACAAGTTCGGCGGCGCGCTCACGCATACCGACCGTCAGATATTCGCGGGCGATGACCAGGTCACGGCCACGCTCGTCCTTGCCGCGCACAACGACATGGGTGTGGGGATGACCGGTGTTGAAATGATCGACCGCGACCCAATCAAGGCCGGTCCCGAGATCCTGTTCCATCTGCGCCATCAGGCGGCGCGTAAGGGCACGCAGATCGTCATAATTCTGACCGTCCTCCGGCGACACGATGAAGCGGAACTGATGGCGGTCACCGGCCTGCCGGTCGAGGAAGCTCCTGCCGTCGGCCTTGTCCTGCTCGGCGGAATAGAGCTGCCCGGGCGCGCCCTCGCGGGTAACGCCGTCGCGCTGAATATAGCGCAGATGCGCACGGGCAGCGTCCATCCCCCTCGCCCGGTCGAGCCGGACGATGCGCGATTTGACCACAACTCGGTGCTGACGGAAGGCCGCGAACCGATCGCGCGAGGCGAGCACCCGGCCCACGCCGACACCTACCCCGGAGCGATTGCCGTGAAAGGCCCCTCGCCGCCCACCGGCAGCCTTGATTCCGCCTGCGAGATTGGCGGCCTTGAGCACCTGGCTCATATAGCTGCGACCGCGCCGGATCGGCGTGCTGCGCGGCTTGCCAAGACGCGGTTCGATCTCGTCGTCATGCGACATGGCAGAAATCCGCGATCAGCCCGGATGGCGCCATTAAAAAGCGCAGTAATCCAAGGGTTATAGCGACACATGGCGCCATGGCTTGCCGGATAGCGCCATCGCCGAACACCGCAAAAAGGATGTGCAGACAGTGAGTTATGGCGAGAAGGCCGCAAGGCATGGCGCCATTTCTTTCATCTTGCCTTACGCCCCCTTCCCCTGACCTCGCGCTCCTCCACCCTTCCCAGTCACCACAGCCAACCTTCGACCGAGATGGGAACGATGCTGAACAGTGCCGTTCCCGGGCCCCGATCAGAGGCCTCTCGGATGCTGCTCCAGCTCCCGCAGAGCGGCCTCCAGTTCGGCCTCGATCTGCGCGATCTCCGCAGGATCGTCGTTCCACCCAAGTTCGGCCCGAAGCTCTTCGATATGCTGTAGAAGTTCCATGATCGCCTCCTGATCTCGTAAAGACAGGGGCGGATTCCGGCAGGGAGCAGGCCGGGTCAGGGACCGCGAAGCGGCCGCGCGAGCGGCGATGGGGGAGCCGATTTTGCGTCAGTAAAATTGGGGGAACCGTCGTCCTTGAGGCGGTTTGCTGCCTGCCGGATACTGGGCAGGCTCGAGCGGATATTACTCCCTCTCCGCATGACCACGCGCTCATTTCCGATGCTCCGAAGACATGTTCAGAGGCACGAAAATCGCGTTTTCCGGTTCCGAACCGGGTGGCGCAGGCGAAGATTCAATCGTCTTATCCGTCCCTTCCAGAGCGAAAAACAGCCGCGTTCCCGACAGCATGGCAGGCGGCATTTCCTGCGTTGCGGGGCTCCTTGCAAGCTGCGCGATATAGGCCCGGGTCTCGCCCGGAAGCGGCCTTCGCGAGCGCAAATACTCGGCATAACGGCCGGGGCCTGCATTATAGGCCGCAAACAGGCCGGGATAGCCGAAGCGGTCATACATCGCGCGAAGATAGGCGGTTCCAGCCATGATATTGTCGCGCGGATCGTGAGGGTCGGGGCCAAGACCATGGCGGCGGCGCATCGCGTTCCAGGTGCCGGGCATAAGCTGCATCAGGCCCATCGCGCCTGCAGGACTGGTGATCGGGCGGCCCTTCCAATGCGTCAGTCCGGCACTTTCCGCCTGCATGACGGCGGCAATCCAGGCTTGCGGTATGGCAAAACGCTGCGAGGCTTCGGCAATGATCGGCCGCCAGCGCTCCACTGCCGGAGTGATTTCCAGGACCGGTTCCGGCGTTTGCGCCAGACTGCCGGACGGTATGACGAGTGCCACCAGAAGCGGCGCGGCGAGGCGGATCAGCGCAGCCATAGCGGCCTCGCCTTTCCGATCAGCGCATCCTCATCGACCGGCCCGAAATAGCGCCCGTCGAAGGAATCCGGCGCATCCATGAGCAGCAGAACCCGGCCGCCACGGAGCCGCTCGCAACCGTTCCACCATGGGAGCGGACGGCCCCGTGTGTCTGCGCTGCGGCGAGCGGCAACCCATGAGCCGTTGATGAAAATATTACGCCCCAACGCACAGACGTCATCGCCGCTTTCGGCCGCGATGCGCTTGAGCAGGGGCACGTTGGCAGGCAGGTAGCGACGCCTCGCGGCCATCGTCCGGACGCTGCGCGGTGTCCTTGCCAGCACCATGTCGCCGGTCTGAAGCCGCGCATGGGGATCGATGCGCCAGAGCCCGACCGGAGCGCTCGCCGAAGCGTTCCAGACCAGACGCGGCGCGGGGCGGATGGCAAAATCGAGCACGGTCGCCAGCCCCAGAAGGGCAAGGCCGATCATGCTCGCTGCCAGCACCGGACGGCGCCGGGCGCGCAGCTGGCGCGCGAGAGGCGGGTCCCATTCGAGCAAGGGCGCAGGCGCGGGGCGTGGCAGGCGGGATACACGCGGCTTACGCATCGCCCGCCTCCTTTCCGGAAGCCCCGGAGTGCAGACCAGCGAGGGTGCGGCGGGACCAGTCGTCGAGGTCGTCGATATGATAATTGACGCGGCCGCCATGCCGCCGGTAGCGCGGCCCCTCGCCCCGCCAGCGCATATTGGCCAGCGTTTTGGCCTGCATGCCGAGATAATGCGCGGCCTGCTTGGCGTTCAGAAACGGGCTGCCCTTGCGGGCCTTTCCGGCCCGGTCGAAAGCGTCGTCATCCATATAAGCGATCCTTTCCTGACCCAGGCGGACGGATCGGGACCGCCCGCGATGAGGCAGGAAAATGCGGGCGCGGCGCAGCGGCCGGCAGGGTCGATTCTGCGTGCATCGCTTTTCGACCCCCTCGCCGGACAGCGAAGGCTCCGCGCCGGTGGGGACACGGAGCCTCGCGGGGCGATCAGGCGGCTTCGTTGACGATCACCGCCAGCACATCGTCATCGTCCTGGCCGGCAGCGCGGCCGAGATTGGCGTAGATCGGCCATTGCGCGATCTGCGGATGGAAGATGCGCAGCGAGATATAGGGCTTGCCGGTCTCGCGCGAGGTCTTGACCCAGCCCGCGCCCAGCTCGTTGGCGCCGCTGAAGATGCGGAAGTCGGGCTGGCGTTCATGCGCCTTGGCGGGGTTGGGGACGATCTCGATGCCGACCGGATTGCGGCGTCCGAGCAGCGCGATTGACCCACGCATTTCGTTGGTTTCGGGGTTGCGGGAAACGATACCGAGAGTGGACATGAAATGCTCCTTCATCTGTTCGCCGGAGCCGATCCCCGGCGATGCCGGGACCGTGATGGGCGCGGGAGAAGGGCCGCACCCAAAGGGCCGCAGCGCAGCGAAGGACCGGACTGGCCGGGCTATTTTGGAGCGAAGCGGGCGCGAGGAGCCGCGTTTACGCGGCGGGGAAAATAGGCAGGCCAGCCCGGTTGCGCGGCCTTGGCCCGCGCCCATAGGTCGATGAGGCAGCCGGGGATCGGCTCCGGCCCAAACAGCATGAAGGGCACCACCCTTCCTGCGCGGGTTGTTCCCGAACATGAGTCTGAAACCTGTGCGTATGGATCGCGAATACTCGGATTCCATCCTATCCGGCGCCCGGACAATGCCACGCCGGAAAGCACCTGCAGCGCCGGGATGGTCGTCAAGTGGCAGCGCGAACGGCACGTGCGGACTAACCGTCTAGCGCGGAAGCTGGTAGCGAATACGCAAGGTCGCGCCCTGCCCAGATGGCGGCGCATGGACGATCTGATCGCCGCCGCGCATCGCCGCGCGCATCACCGAACAGCAGGCGGGCATGCGGTGATCGGGGCCGGGACAGCCACCGACATTGCGATGCAGTTCGCCGGAAATCACTTCGATAAAGGCAAGGCCGCGCGCTTCTGCCCGCGCGATCTGACGCTCCAGTTCGATGCGGAATTCTTCGCTTTTCGGCATATGCCCTCCCCGTGTCCTGGCGATAGGGCAAAGCCCTGCCGGGCAAAAGACATGCCGCCCGCGCGAGATCCGAAGGATGCGCGGGCGGCGATTATTTCAACTGCCACAGCAGCGAAACCGGGGGCAGCGATGCGCTGCCCCCTTGCCCGGTCATTCCGCTGCGATGGCATAAGGATCGATCTGCGGCATCGGCACTGGCAAGCCTTTGATGAGCGGCTCGACCTGCTTCCATTTCGCCAGTGTCGCAAATGGCCGGACGGTGTAGCTCTGGGCCGGGAAACACAGCCATTTCGGCACCCAGCCCTCAGCCGGCTTGCGGCCATTGGCACCGTGCAGGCAATCGCGGATGATCGCCTTTTGCGTGCTTATCTTTTCCGCGACATTGCCGTCGGCAAGCGCCTTGCCAGCCACTTCGCGCAGCAGCGCATTGACCACCTGCCGGTCACGAATGAGGTCGAACAGCGCATCGTCCGGCGTCCAGAAACGCGCCATATCCACCTCCAGATAGCTGCCGACCGCTTCGACGATGGCGCTGCCCGCCTGCATCGTCTCGCCCATGACCACGGCGAGGATTGCCATCACGTCATGATCGCCAAGGCCGATGAGCCGCGCGAAGATTGCCGTGAGATCGTCGCCGCCACCGGTTGCGTTGGGCGCGTCGGGCGGGAAGTCGAGCAGAGCCAGAACCGCACGGCGCTTCTGGTCGAACAGCGTTTCCGCAGCGCAGGTTTCGACGCTTGTCGCAATGGCCTCATTGCGGACATGCTGGCCTTCTACCCGCACATTCCAGAGCGGCGAACCGGCAATGACATGGGCGACCATGAGCCGCAGCGCGACGGCGGGATGATCGGTCAGCACGGCCCGCGCGGCGGCGTGGCGGTGCAGATCGATATAGGTCTGCAAGGGACCGGTCGTCTCGCTGCGCTGGTCGCGCACCGCCTGCCGGTCGGCTTCGGTCCTGCCGTCTTGCGCCTCGAGCGCGCGGGCTTTCTTCGCGTCCCGGCCCGACAGCCAGCCTTCATGGCATTCGACTTCGCCCTGATGGCTGATGCTGATGAAGACCTTGCCGCCCTTGTCTCTGGGCGTGCGCTCATATTCCCATGAATGGAAATATTGCCCCGGCTCCATCACCTCGACCTCGCCCCAGCCCTCGGCCAGAAAGGCGTCGCGCTTCGCTGCGATGGCGGCATTCTGCGCGCGCCAGAACTGGTCGCTGTCGGCGAATATACCATCCTCCCCGAACAGGTCGGCAATGATCCGCCCCTTGTAGGTTTCGAGCGGGAACAGGGCGTGTTTCGTGGAAATCGACACGCCGCCAAACAGCCAGGACTTGAGCTGGTGCCCGGTCGGGCAATAATCGTCCTCACTGTCGAACAGCGCCAGCCATGCCTTCTGCTGCGCCTTGGTGGCGAGGGTCAGATGGCGAATGCTGGCGGCGTTGATCTCGCCTTCGCGATAGAGAGTGCGGATGCGGGGCAGCAGATTGCCGAGCGCCAGAACGCGGCGGACATGAAGATCGGTCAGCCCGAAGGTCTGGGCGATCTGTTCGACGCTGCGCCCTTCCTTCTGGATCAACCGGGTAAAGCTTTCCCATTGCGCCACCTCGTCGGGATCGAGGCGGGCAATATTCTCGATCAGCGAGGCTTCGAGCGCGGCGGCATCGTCGCCTGCGTCCATGACCGCGCATGGGAGCGCGTCGGCCTCCCCGCTTTCGCTGGCTGCAAGTGTCGCTGCATGGAAACGCCGCGCTCCGGCGATAATGGCGAACATGCCGGGCCTGCCCTCGTCTTCGCCCGCCCGCACGATGAGCGGCACGATGACACCGCGCGCCTTCACCGTGGCGAGAATGTCGGACACGTCGGGCGGCTTGGTCCCGTGCCGCATATTGGTCTTGCTGACGAACAGCTTGCCAAGATCGATATTTGCCAGTTGCATGAGGATTCACTCCTTTTCCTGGGGGTGGACCGGCTGCATCCGCTGCGTCTTGTAAGGGCTCGCGGGCGCAGCCGGGATAAGCGCCTTCAAGAGCGGCGCGGCTCATCCGTGCGGGTTTGCCCGGAATTGCGTGGGGTCGAGGCCGAGCGAAATGGCGGCCTCGCACAGCCAGCGTTCGCGCTCGACGATGCGGCCCTGCCGCCTTGCGGCTTCGGCATAGACAACGAGCGGGAAGCGGGCGGAAAAGGTGCGGTCACGCTCGATCCGGCACCCGTAGCGAAGGCGCAAGGCTTCGATCTCGGCGAGACTGAACGAACCGAGTTCCGGGCATCCGAAACCGAGGTCGGCAAGCCCGAACAGCGTGTCGCCATCGGCATCGAGTTCCGAGGCCAGCCACGTAGCCGCGCCGAGAGGATTGAAGAGTTTGAGCAGCGGCACCTGTCGGGCACCGAGCGCCTCGCCCTGTGCCAGCAAGCGGCGGCGAAGATCGGTGGGGAGCAGGATCATGCCGCCTGCCTCCCCGGCTCGTCGCCGGTCATCGCCTCGCCGTGGCCAAGGATATAGTCCGCCGCCTTGCTCGCCTGCCCCGCCGCGCGGAAGATCGCGCGATTGTCTTCGCGCAGCACTTCGAGCCACGATCCGACATAATCGGCGTGCCGCACGGTCGGTGCGATCCCCAAGGTCGCGCAGATGAACGCGGCGGAAATCTCGGCGCACAATTCCTCGCGCGCATAGGCTTTGGAGCCGAAACGGCCGGACAGGTCGCGACCGAGCCGGTGCCCTGCTCCGCTCCAGTGCGAGAATTCATGAAAAGCGGTGCGGTAGAAATTTACAGAATCGCGAAAGGCGGGTTGCGGCGGCACCGCGACATAATCGCCGCCGGGCGAATAATAGGCCTGCGCGCCGCCGATGCGGAAATCAGCACCCGTTGCCGCGATCAGGGCCTCGGCATGGGGGATGATTTCACGCTCGGGCAAAGGTGCGTTCTGCGTAACCAGCGCGTTCAGGGCATCTGGGCGCAGCCCTTCGCACTGCGCGACATTGAAGACGGTAAAGCGTTTCAGGAACGGCACCGCGCGGGCGTCGTCTCCGCTCTCATGGGCGCGCGCCTTCTCCGCTTCGGGAATGAAGCGGTCGGCATAGACCACGGTCACACCCTTCTCGCCCTTGCGCACGGTCCCGCCTGCCTGCAGCGCCTGCCGAAAGGTAAGCCAGTTTTGCGAGGGATAGCCCGCGCCGATCGCCGCGCCCCAGAGCAGCAGCACATTGATGCCCGAATAGGCCCTTGCGGTGAGTGCATTAACGGGAAGGCCCGGCCCGCCGCACCGGCTGGAATCCCAAGGTTGAACCCATGGGAAGCGCCCTGCTTCCAGTTCCGCTATGATCTTCGCGGTCACCTCGTCGTAAAGGCTGACGCGCGCCTGCGCTGCTTCCTGACGATCCCTGTTGCCGACCTCGCCGCCTGCACGGCGCTTGCGGGAAACTCGCATGATCTGCCTCCTTCACTGGCCAAAACCCCGCTGCAGATCCCGCCGGGCGTGGCGGGTGGGCGGCAAGCGATCCGG
>NZ_QXFM01000024.1 GCF_003584015.1 Aurantiacibacter xanthus | reverse complement strand
GTCCGACTTATCCCAGTCGAAGAACACGATGTAGGGGCCGGTGTTACACGGACGTGCAACCGGAGCCGGCGGGGGCGGCGGCGGAGGCGGGGGCGGCGGGGGAGGCGGCGGCGGCGGCGGGGGAGGCGGCGGTGCTGCCACCGGCTCGCTGCCACCGAACTTGAAGCGCAGGCCGCCAGTGATGAGCGACTGGGTGTTCTCGACGTTGATCGTGGCCGGTAGGCCGATCACCGGAACCGAAGCGTCCTCGAACTGGTCGCGGTAGGTGTACTGCAGGAAGAGTTCGACCTTGTCCGACAGGTCGGCGCTGACACCGGCAATACCCTGCCAGGCCCAGCCCTTGTCGGTGAAATCGGCGAGCTGTACCCCGCCCGGTGCGAAGTTGTACTCGGTCCACTGATAGCCGACACCACCGCCGAAGTAGGGCTGCACGGTGCCCAGCGGCAGGTCATACAGCACGTTCACGAAGGCACCGTAGTTGTTCACGTCACCGCGGCCATCGGCCAGGACTTCCGCAACGCTCGGGTTGGCAGAGGAAGCGGCGCCACGCGTCAGCACGGCACTGTCGAGAGCAGCCACGTCGGCACCACCGATGAACGGGGCATAATGCCGATCGACGTTGAAGTCGTTATAGAAGCCCTGAACTTCGAGACGGAAGCCGTTGTCGAACGAGTGGCCGATCTGGGCCGAGGCTTCCCAGCCTTCCTTGTAATCCGTGGTCCAGGCCAGCGAGGTGCCCGCTGCGATCGCACCGAAATCGGAAGTGGCGGGAACGGCGGCGTCAAACTGGCCGGAGTTGTCGGAGCTTTCGGGCAGCACAATGCCGCCGCTCAGGCCGATATAGGTCTCGCCCGCGTGGGCGGCCCCCGGGATTGCGAGCGCCAGAACGGACGCCGTGACTAGCAACCTTTGCATATGATTCCTCATTTGTTGAGCAGGGCGTCGTGCCCGGCAACACCTCCCGAATGCGGAATGCGCGTTGCTGGTTCCTGAATATCGCCAGTTCTCGTTCGGAACCCCGCAACTGTGACACTTTTACCGCACTTTTCGGCCGGAAACTTGCAACAAAAAGGCCCGGCAGGATCGCTCCTGCCGGGCCTCAATGTGTCTGGCCCT
>NZ_QXFM01000023.1 GCF_003584015.1 Aurantiacibacter xanthus | reverse complement strand
GCGCCGACGGGGCGCTCGATGGCTTCGGCGCGAAGGCGCTGGCCGAGCGGCTCGCCAACATGGCGCTGGCGCAGGCCGGGTGCGAACGCATCGCCAACACCCCGCTGCCCTACGTCTACTCGCTGCTCATCTACCGCACGACCTACCTCTATTGCCTGCTTCTGCCGCTGGCGCTGGTGGGGCCGGTGGGATGGTCGACGCCGGTGTTCGTGGCCATCGTCGGCTATGTGTTCCTCGGGCTTGCCGAGGTGACCGAAGACCTCGCCCACCCCTTCGGCATGACGCCCAATGCCCTGCCGCTCGACGCGATCTGCCGCGCCGCCGAGATCAGCGTCGCCCCGCATCTGGGCGAGGAGCCACCCGAGCCGCTCGCCCCGCGCGACTACTACCTCAGTTAGAGTCTGGGACGATTGCCTGCTCCAACCTCTCTCCCCTCCCCTTGGGGAGGGGCTGGGGGTGGGGGCTCGACGCTGGCTGGCGCGCAACCCCCATCCCAACCCTTCCCCAAGGGGAAGGGCTTTCCGTCTCATTCCCCTTTAGCCGCCCGCAGGCGCACGGCCTCTCCGGCGTGGTCGGTGAACAGACCGTCGATGCCCGCCGCCACCAGCAGGCTCCACAGCTGCGCCACATCCCCCACGCCGCGCGGGTCTTCGCCGATCTGCAAGGCGGGCGGGAGGAAGGCGTTTTCGTGGCGCATGGTCCAGGGATGCACCGCCAGCCCGCGCGCGTGCGCCGCCGCCACCAGCCCGGTCGGCGCGCCATCGGCCTTGAGCACCTGCGTGATCGCCGGGTCGATCCCCTCGGCATAGGTGGCGATCATGGCGAGCCCGTCATCGTCGAGCATCTGCGCATAGGTCCGCCCCGCGATGTCCGCCGGGCCGCCCTCGGGCGCAACCAGCTGGATCAGCGGGAACGCGGTGAGCTGGTTCAGCCGCACCAGCGGGGTCACCTCGAAGCACTGGATGAACACCGGGTCCACACCGGGACGCAAGCCCGCCTTGTCGAGCTCGGCCAGCAGCATGGCGGGAAGGTCGTAGCCGATATCGGCGAAGTAGCTGGGGTGCTTGATCTCGGGGTAGATGCCGATCGTCCGGCCCGTCTCGGCCTCCTTGCGCTTCACCAGAGCCAGCACCTCGGCGAAGCTGGGCACTTCGTACTCGCCATCGTGCTCCGAGCTGGCGTAGCGCAGCTGCGGCAGGCGCTCCTTCGCGCGCAGGGTCTTGAGTTCGGCCAGCGTGAGGTCTTCGGTGAACCAGCCGGTCTGCTCGACCCCGTCGATGGTGCGGGTGGTGAGGCGGCTGGCGAACGCGGGGCGCTGGTCGATGTCGGTGGTGCCGCCGATCTCGTTCTCGTGGCGGGCGACGAGCACGCCATCCTTGGTCGGCACGAGGTCCATCTCGATGTAGTCTGCCCCGTCGTCGATGGCCTTCTCGTAAGCGGCGAGCGTGTGCTCGGGCAGGTCGCCGCTGGCCCCGCGATGGGCGATGAGCAGCACCGCGCTATCCTGCGCCATGGCCGGCGCGGCCAGCATCAGCGCGGCGAGACAGGCGAGCCACTTCGCGCCCCACGTCACGCCCCACGTCACGCCAGGGCCTCTTGCCACTTGGCCGCATCGAAGCCCGCCAAGAGGCCCCCGTCATGCTCGACCACCGGGCGCTTGATCATGCTCGGATGCTCGACCAGCAGCGCGGCAGCACCGATGGCATCGCCAGCGCGGGCCTTCTCGCCCTCGTCGAGCTTGCGCCAGGTCGTGCCGCGCCGGTTGAGGACAACGTCGATGCCCTCGGCACCGATCCAGCGCTCGACCTTCACCGGGTCGGCCCCTTCCTTCTTGTAGTCGTGGAAGGTGTAGGCGAGGCCCTGCTCGTCGAGCCATGCACGCGCCTTCTTGACGGTGTCGCAGTTAGGGATGCCGTAGAGGTCGATGGTCATGGGGTTCTCGCCAAGGTGTTACAGGTGTGACACTGTCCTAGAGGGAAAACCGGAGCCGCGAAACCGGCGCTCCGAAAGTCTCTGCAAAGGGCATGGCGAAGCGTCATGGCAGCGGCATGACATGACCCGCCGCATGTAGGAAAGCGCGCTCAGTCCTGCGACGTGAAGCGGTGGATGCGCGGATTGTCGCAGGCGAACAGGGTGTAGTCCGCATAGTAGGCCTCGCGCCCACGGGCCTGCGCTGCGCGATGCTCGGCCACACGGCCCCAGTTTCGCGCCGCCTCCTCGCTTGCCCATTCGGACAGCGCTACCACTTCGCCATCATCCGACACATAGCCCTTGAACGAGATATAGCCCGGTTGCTGGCTGGCCATGGCCTCCATCCGGTCGGCCTCGGCGGCATAGGCGGCCTGATCGATGTCGGCGCGTTTTCGGTTGCGGAATACGACCAGGTACATGTCAAAGAACCTCCGTTCGTGCTGAGCTTGTCGAAGCACTGCTTTTCCTGGGCTCAGACAAAGAACCAAAGACAGTCCTTCGACAAGCTCAGGACGAGCGGGTCACGGGTCAGAAAAGCCTGCTACCCCAAATGCGCATCGGCAATGGCCACCGCCAGCGCATCCGCGGCATCCGCGCCCACCACCTTCACCCCCGGCAGCAGCACCTTGAGCATCGCCTGCACCTGGCGTTTTTCGGCAGCCCCCGTGCCCACCACCGACTTCTTCACCGCCCGCGCCGCATGTTCGCGCACCGTCAGCCCCATGCCATCATAGGCCGCCCCGCAGGCCGCCAGCACAGCCCCGCGCGCCTGCGCCAGCTTCAGGGTCGACTGCGGGTTCTTGTTGAGGAATATCTCCTCCGCCGCCGCGCGGTCGGGACGGTAGCGCGCGATCACCTGCGCCAGCTCGGCCTGCAAACAGGCCAGCCGCTCGGGCATCGGAGTTGTGGCAGCGGTTTTCACCTGACCGTGCGCGACATGGCTGAGCCGGCTGCCCTCCGAGCGGATCACGCCCCAGCCGGTGGAGCTGAGCGATGGATCGAGGCCGAGGATGATCACAGCGTCAAAAACCTTCCCGCTCGCGGGAGGGTCGCGAGACTTGGCGAGCCACCGGCGAGCCTTAGTCGCAGCGGGGTGGGCCTGAGAGGCCCATTCCCACCCCCAACCCCTCCCGCAAGCGGGAGGGGAGCCAGATCACCCGGCCAGCTTTTCCATCAGCTCGTCGGAGATCTCGTAGTTGCCCCAGACGGTCTGCACATCGTCGTCATCGTCGAGCGCGTCGACCAGCTTCAGGAGCGTGGTCGCTTCCTTCTCTTCCATGGCGACGGTGATGTTCGGCTTCCACGCCAGCTTCACGGTTTCGGCATCGCCGAGCGACTTTTCCAGCTCGCTGGCGATCTGGTGCAGCTGGTCGGCCTCGGTCCAGATGGTGTGGCCGTCCTCGCTCGATTCGATATCGTCGGCGCCCGCTTCCATCGCCGCTTCGAGAATCTTCTCCTCGTCGCCCGCGCTGGCCGGATACTCGATCAGGCCCTTGCGCTCGAACCCGTGCTGGACGCTGCCCTCGGTGCCGAGGTTGCCGCCGTTCTTGGAGAAGGCGGTGCGCACGTTGGTGGCGGTGCGGTTGCGGTTGTCGGTGAGGGTTTCCACGATCAGCGCCACGCCGCCGGGGCCATAACCCTCGTAGCGGACCTCTTCGTAGTTCTCGCCGTCCGAGGCCGAGGCCTTGTCGATCGCGCGCTGGATATTGTCCTTCGGCATCGACTGCGCCTTGGCGGCGTTGACCGCGAGGCGCAGGCGCGGGTTCATCTCGGGATCGGGCATGCCCATCTTGGCGGCCACGGTGATTTCGCGGCTGAGCTTGGAGAAGAGGCCCGAGCGCTTCTTGTCCTGCGCACCCTTGCGGTGCATGATGTTCTTGAATTTGGAATGGCCTGCCATGGTGATCCGTCGCTTGTGCGTCTGAAATAGGAAAGCGCCGCCTATACCAGCGGCGCTTGTCCATCAACTACCCGTAAGCACGATCAGATTTTCACCGCGGTGCCGGTGGCCGAGACCATCAGCATCGAGCCGTTCTTGCCGATCACCTCATAGTCGAGGTCGACGCCGACCACGGCATTGCCGCCGAGCGAGCCGCATTCGGCCTGCAATTCCTCGATCGCCTGCCTGCGCGCATCGGCGAGCACACGCTCGTAGCTATTGGCGCGACCGCCGACGATGTCGCGAATAGAGGCGAACATGTCGCGGAACAGGTTGGCCCCCACGATCACCTCGCCGGTAACCACGCCGAGATAGGCCTGGATCGGGTGCCCTTCCATCGTGGGCGTGGTGGTGACGGGAATCGTGCGCGCGTCTTTCCAGGGGCCTGCCATTCTTGTGGTTCCTCACGAGCTGTCGCTGCTGTGTTACTAGCGCAATACAGCAGCGGTCGCAAGGCGGATCAGCCGAGGCCCAGCGCCGCCTTGTAGGTATCGAGGATCATTTCCATTTCGCTGCGGTCGTTGGGGTCCATCTTCCGCAGGCGCACGATCTGGCGCATGATCTTCGGGTCATAACCCACCGCCTTGGCCTCGGCGTAAACGTCGCGGATATCGTCGGCGATGCCCTTCTTTTCTTCTTCGAGGCGCTCGATGCGCTCGATCAGCAGGCGCAGGCGGTCGTCAGTGGCTTCGGCCATCGGGGTGCTCCATCAAAGTTCGAGAATCGATAATGGCAGCCCCGATAGCCAGCCTGCCCCCTCGGGTGAAGGCCCGGATCACACGCTGCGCGATTATTCCTGTGCGTTCTTTTTCAGGCTCTCCTCCATCCGGGCGAGCTGCTCGGGCGTGGCCTCGGTCTGATACCTGTCCTTCCACTCGCCCATCGGCATGCCGTGGATGAGTTCGCGCGCGGCGGCCTTGTCGCCCTCGCATCCGGCCTCGCGAATCCAGTCGGCGAGGCAGTTGCGGCAGAAGCCCGACAGCCCCATCAGATCGATGTTCTGCGCATCGTGGCGGCGGCGCAGATGGCGCACCAGGCGGCGGAAAGCGGCAGCCGCCACATCGTCGGGCAGCTGGTCCAGCGGATCGGGCGTATCGCTCATTTTCTCATGTGTCCTTGTCTTGTCGTGCTCTGCTGCGATAGGCCGTCAGATGATGACAAAATTCTCCCCCCGCAACCGCAAGGTGAAAATCCTTGCCACCACCGGCCCCGCCACCGAAGACCCGGAGGTGCTGCGCGCACTGTTCCGCGCCGGTGCCGATGCCTTCCGCGTCAACATGAGCCATGGCGACCACGCGTTCCACGCGCAGACCATCGCCAAGATCCGTGCGCTGGAGGCCGAGTTCGGCCGCCCGATCGCGATCCTCGCCGACCTGCAAGGCCCGAAGCTGCGCGTCGGCAAGTTCGCCGAAGGCCGCGCCACGATCCCGCACGGCGCGGAGTTCACCTTCGACCGCGACCCCACACCGGGCAACGCCACCCGCGCCGAACTCCCGCACGAGGAAATCTTCCGCGTGATCGAGGCCGGCCAGCGGCTGCTCGTCAATGACGGCAAGATCCGCCTGCGCGTGAAAAGCGCCAGCCCGGAGGCCATCGTCTGCACTGCCGAGGTCGGCGGGGTGATCTCCGACCGCAAGGGCGTCAACGTGCCCGATGCCGAAATTCCGATCCCCGCGCTCACCGAGAAGGACCGCCGCGACCTCGCCTTCGCCATCGAGCAGGGGGTCGACTGGATCGGCCTCAGCTTCGTGCAGCGCCCCGAAGACCTCATCGAGGCGCGCGCGCTGATGGGCGACAAGGGCGCGCTCTGCGCCAAGATCGAGAAGCCGCAGGCGGTGCGCCGGATCGACGAGATCATCGCCGCCGCCGATGGCATCATGGTTGCGCGCGGCGATCTCGGGGTCGAGCTGAACCCCGAGGAAGTGCCGCCGCTGCAGAAGAAGATCGTCAACGCCACGCGCCTTACCGGCAAGCCGGTGATCGTGGCGACGCAGATGCTCGAAAGCATGATCGAAAGCCCGATCCCGACCCGCGCCGAAGTCTCCGACGTGGCCAATGCGGTCTATGACGGGGCCGACGTGGTCATGCTCAGCGCCGAGACGGCGGCGGGCGACTGGCCCGAAGAGGCGGTGCTGATGATGAACGCCATCGCCAGCCAGATCGAGCACGACGAGGGCTACAAGCAGCGCGTGCGCTTCCTCGATACCCCGCCCGATGCGACGGTGGCCGACGCGCTCAGCCATGCCTGCATGACCATCGCCGATACCGTCGAGCTGAGCGCGATCACGGTGTTCACCTGGTCGGGCAATTCGGCCCGCCGCGTGACGCGCGGACGTCCGGCGGTGCCGGTGATGGTGCTGACCCCGTCGATGGCGGTGGCGCGGCGCGTCTCCTTGCTGTGGGGCACCCATGCCGTCGCCACCAAGGATATCGGCAGCTTCGAGGAGATGATCGCCAAGGGCAAGCGCATGGCGCTGCGCCACGGCTTCGGCTCGGCCGGGACCAAGCTGATCGTGATGGCGGGCGTGCCCTTCGGCGTGTCGGGCGCGACCAACCTGCTGCACATCGCCACCATCGACGGTGACGAACTGGTGAAGCACAAGAAGGCAAAATAATCGCAAGGACGCCGGCGGTGCTGCACGGCACCGTCGGCCCGCGATTCGCCGCAAGATCGCACCCGCAAAGGCCGAATCGGCACAGCCCGCAAGCGAGCAGCCGCACGCCATTACAGCCTCGCATCGGGTGCCCGAAGGCAATGATCATGTCGAAGGAAAATGGAGCGGGCGAGGCGATTCGAACGCCCGACCCTCACCTTGGCAAGGTGATGCTCTACCCCTGAGCTACGCCCGCTCACTGGCGCTACCGGTGTCGAAACCCCGGTGGGGAGCGGCGCAACTAGCAGCGACCTTTTGACCCTGCAAGCAGAAAAATGCACCTTTTTGCAGAACCCGTCATTTGCGCCGCCAGCCCTTCACAAATCGCGCGAAAGGGCCACATTGGCATCTCATTGAAAATGCCGACGGGAGCACGAAAAGTGGCAAGCATGGGCCTCAACATCGACGAACAGAAAGCGGTCGAACGATTCCGCAAACAGGTGGTCGAACCCAGCCAGACCAAGCTCGTGATCGTCGATTTCTGGGCCGAATGGTGCGGCCCGTGCAAGGCGCTCACCCCGGTGCTGGAGAAAGTCTGCGCCGAATATGCCGACAAGGGCGTGGTGCTGGCCAAGATCAATGTGGACGAAGAAGGCTTCATCGCCAGTCAGTTCCAGGTCCAGTCGATCCCCACGGTCTATGCGATCTTCCAGGGCCAGCCGGTGGCCGACCTGACCCCGGCGCGCAGCGAATCGCAGCTGAAGGGCGCGCTCGACCAGATCCTCGCGCAGGTGCCGGTCACGCCCGGCGCGCCGGGTGACGAGGCCGCGCCCGATATCGACCAGCTGCTCGCCATGGGCGAAGAGGTGCTGGCGAGCGGCGATGCCCAGCGGGCGGGCTCGATCTTCATGCAGATCGCGCAGATGGCGCCCGAGAACGCCGCCGCCCATTCGGGCCTGATTCGCGCGCTGCTCGCCGCCGACATGACCGACGAGGCCAAGGCCGCGTTCGCCGAGCTGCCCGAGGCCGTGCAGAACGATCCGGCGCTGGCACAGGCCAAGGCCGCGCTCGAGCTCGCCGGACCGCAGGTCGATACCGAGGAGCTGTCCGCCCTGCGTCAGGCCGCCGAGGCCAGTCCCGACGATGCCGCCGCGCAGATCGCCTATGCCGAAGCCGCCTTTGCCGCCGGGGACCGCGATGGTGCCGCCGAGACGCTGCTGGCCGCCATCGGCCGCGAGCCCGAGGATGGCGACGGCGCGGCCAAGGCCAAGCTGTTGCAGCTGTTCGAGGCAGTCGGGCTGGAGGATGCCTGGGTCGCGGCCCAGCGTCGCAAGCTCTCGCTGCTGCTGTTCGGGTGATCCGGGAGCGGCCGCAATGGGCCAGATGAGCAAGATGCGCCTCTCGATCTTCCCGCTGACCGGGGCCATCCTCTATCCGGGGCTGCACCTGCCGCTGCACATCTTCGAGCCGCGCTATCGCGCGATGGTGGGCGATGCGCTGGCGCGTGATCGCCGCATCGCCATGATCCAGCCAAGCGACCCGGACGAGGGCACGGCCTTGTTCGATGTGGGCTGCGTGGGCCGCATTTCCGAAGTCGAGACGAGCGAGGATGGCCGCTACAACATCCTGCTCACGGGTGAGAGCCGCTTCCGCCTGCTGCGCGAGCTGGAGGTGACCACCCCGTTCCGCCAGATCGAGGCCGAGCTGATCGAGGAGCCCGAGGACGAGATGCTCACCCTCGGCGAGCGCGCGGCGTTCGAGTACGAATCGCGCAAGTTCGCCAAGTTGCAGGGCTACGAGATCGACTGGGATTCGGTGGCGCGGCTGGACGATGTGTCGCTGATCAACGGCGTGTCGCAGATCGCGCCGTTCGACGCGGCAGCGAAGCAGGCGCTGCTCGAAGCGCCCAACCTGCGCGTGCGCTGCGACCTGCTGGTGCAGCTGATGGAGTTCTTCGGCAAGGGCGACCCCGACGAGGGGAATGTAACCTTGCAGTAGTTTCGCAGCCCCATCCGGGGCTGCGTCCTCGGTGCTGTTCCCTCCGCTACGCTCCGGGGCACCTGCGGGCGCGCAGTCGCGCTTGCGCTCGCTATGCTCGCGTTTTTCCGCACCGTCGCCTGGGCAAGGCCACTTGTCGGGAGCGCTGGCTCTCCTGCGCGGACCAAGCCCAGCCCCGGATCAAGTCCGGGGCGACGAGTGGAGCGGGAATGCGCCACGCCAGAACGCGAGCGCAGCGAGGGCAAGGGCGACCGCCCGCCCGCAGCGGCCCCGAAACGAAGTGTAGGGAACAGCCGCGAGGATGTCGGCCCGGATGGGCCGACTTCAAGAAAACGAAGCGCGCAGTCCGTCGATCACATATTGCGTCGCCAGCGCCGCCAGCAGCACGCCGAGCAGGCGCGTAACAACCGCCTCCACCTTGTCGCCGAACGCGCGCATCAGCGGGCTCGCCGCCAGCAGCGCCATCAGGGTCAGCACCAGCACCAGCGCCAGCGCCGCCAGCACCACCAGCGTGCCCTCGATGCCCTGCGCATTGCTCGACAGCAGCATGATCGAGGCAATGGCTCCCGGCCCCGCCAGCATCGGCATCGCCATCGGAAACACCGACACGTCCTCGTGCTGCGGATCCTCGCGGACCTTGTCGGCCCGGTCGTTGCGGCGCTCGGTGCGCTTTTCGAACACCATTTCGAGCGCGATCAGGAACAGCATGATCCCGCCCGCCACGCGGAACGCGTCGAGCCCGATATGCATCGCCGCCAGCAAAGCCTCGCCGAACAGCGCGAAGCCGAGCAGGATCACCGCCGCGATCAGACAGGCGCGGATCGCCATCGAGCGGCGCGCGGCCGCCGAGGCATTGGTCGTCAGCCCGGCATAGATCGGCGCGCAGCCCGGCGGGTCGATCACGACGAACAGCGTCACGAAGGCCGACATGAACAGCTCGATCATCGCCTAGCCCTCGCTATCCGGCACGGTAAGGACAAGCGCCTCCTGCCATTGCCCGTCGCGTTGCCATTCCACCACCATGCGCCAGCTTTCCGGCCCGGTCTCGTCCACCCGCCAGCCCAGCGTGCCGTCGCTCGCGCGGGTCAGCACGTCGGGGCTGTCCTCGGCGGGCCTGGCGGGGCCATCGCGCCGCGGATCGCGCTGCTCGCAATCGGCCGTAAGCGCGGTGATCGCCTGCAGCGCGCCGACGATGATCGTGTCCTCGTCGGGCTCGACATCGGGTGCGCGCGGCGGAGGCTGCGGCACATCGGGCGTGCCGATGGTGTAAGTCCACTGATAAGACCCGTTGCGGCGGCGCTGCCACACGGTGGCATAGCGGCCGATCACGCCTTCCGCCGTGCGCGAGCGCCCGAAGCT
>NZ_QXFM01000022.1 GCF_003584015.1 Aurantiacibacter xanthus | reverse complement strand
CGCGCGGATGATGCTGACGAGCGGCACGCGCCCGGCCGTGCTCGACAATGGCGCGATTGTGGTCGAGCTGGACGAAGACCCCGTCGCCTACGGCTGGGCACGCGAGGCCATCGCTCTGGCGGGCGACAATCCCGTGCTGGTGGGCGAGGCCGAACAGGTGCTGGCGATGCGTCCGCGCGGGGTCTTGCGCAGCAGCCTTGGCGGTGGCCCCTTGCGCTACGTGCGGCGGGTCTCGGCCAACGAGAGCGTGCGCTTCGACATCAGGACCCAGCCGCAAGTGCCCGCGCGCGTTGCCGCGATTGGCGACGGCGATGCGCGGATCGGACTGGTGGTGAGCGCCGGGAACGCCCGCGTCTGCGACCAGCGCGCCCGTTCGACCCATTCGCTCTGCACCTGGCAGGCGGCGAGCGAACGGCACGATGTCACGCTGATCAACGCCGGGCCGCTGGCCAGCGACGTGATGATCCTGTCGAACTAGTCGCCCACCGCGAATTCGATGATCGCCGCGTGGTCTGCCGCCGCGCTGCCCTTGCGCCAGAACAGCAGCAGATGGTCGGTCCCGGCGGGAAAGGGGGTGCCGGTGGTCGGGTCGTGGCTGATGAAGGTGAAGTCGAGGTGCGCAGGCGAGCGACCGTCGAGGTAGAGCCCGCCGATAGGCGAGATCAGGGTGCGTCCGCCCGCGCTGTCGACATACCAGGCATCGACGAAGCCGGGCTCGGGCGCGGCGAGCGCGAGCATCACCGCATCGCAATGGTCGAGATGCAGACGCTCAGCCGGATTGCGCAGATGCGGCGGGCCTGCCGTTTCTCCGTCGCACCGGGGCGCGGCGGCGGAGTGGAGGTCGAGCGTCCAGTCAGGCAGTGGCATGGCGCGCGCGTTGGCGACGAGGTCGGGCAGGTCGCCCGCGAAGAAAAAGGCGCTTTCTATCGCGCCGCCCGCCTCGCTGGCGGGGCCGGGCAGGGCCGAGCGTGCTTGCAGTTGCCGTTGTTCGCGCACCAGCGCAACGAAGTCGGCGGGCGATGCGGCGAGGGCAGGGGCGAGGCTGCGGGTGAACAGCCCTCCCTCGGGCGTGTCCCATGCGGCATCGCCGGTCGGCCCGGCGGCGAGCGTCACCAGCCGCCCGCTGCCTGCGGGCATGTCGTCTTCCACCCATGTGGCATCGCGCCGCTGCGCCGAGCGCAAGGCCCGGTTGGGCACGCCGAGCACCGCGGGCGAGATGGTGCGCACGGCCATGTGCTCGGCCCCGCGCATCGCGCCGCCCGAGGCGCAGCTGTCGATGGCGAGGAACACGTCGGCCCCGCGCTCGCGCATGGCACGCACGAACATGGCCAGCTCGTCGTCGACCAGTGCGCCGGGCAGAGCGCCATTGCGCCATTCGCCCGCATCGGCCAGCAGCAGCACTTCGTCCTCGCCATCGGTCTCGTCACGCGGGCCGCTGTCCGGGATGCGGCTGCCGTGGGCCGAGAAATAGAGCATGATGCGCTGGCCCGGCATGGCGCTGTTGCTGAGTCGAGTCAGTTCCTCGCGCACCTGCGCCAGCGTCGCTGCCGTGCCTTCGAGCACCATGGTTGGCGCATCCTCACCCGCGAAGGCCTTGAACGCGCCGCGCATGGCGGCGGCATCGGCGCGCGCGCCGGTGAGGGCATAGGGAGCCAGGGCCGGATCGGAAAACTCCGACACGGCAACGATCAGCCCCTCGACCGGGCGCGCGGGCTCCTGCGCGCGCGCACCATCGGCGGCGAGCGCAATCATCGCCGCGAGCGAGCAAAGGGCGAGGCGGGCGGCCACTATCACGCTGGCGGCCATAACACGCACCGCAGCTAAAGGCATGGCCTGCCAGCAAAATGTCAGGGTTCGTCAGGCCGCATGGCCCCGACAATCATATTGCATTGCAGCACCAAGCGGCGTCTAATCGCGCCGATGATCCGCGCTGCCCTCAACCACCTCACCCATTACCGCTACGCCAGGCCGATCCGGCTTGGTCCGCAGGTGATTCGCCTGCGCCCCGCGCCGCATACGCGCACTGCGGTCCCGAACTATGCGCTGACGATCAAGCCCGAGGGGCATTTCATCAACTGGCAGCAGGATCCGCACGGCAACTGGCAGGCGCGCGTGGTCTTTCCCGAGCCGGTCAGCGAGTTCTCGATCGAGGTCGACCTGATCGCCGACATGAGCGTGATCAACCCGTTCGACTTCTTCGTGGAAGACTACGCGGAGGAATACCCCTTCGCCTACGACGACAAACTGAAGGCCGATCTGGCCGCCTATTTCGACTGCGAGCCGCAAGGCCCGCTGTTCGAGGAGATGGTCGAGGCCAACAAGGGCCATCAGGGTCGCACCATCGACTTCCTCGTTGCGCTTAATCAGCAGGTCGAGCGCCGGGTGAACTACGTGATCCGCATGGAGGCGGGCACGCAGGAGCCCGAGCAGACGCTGGAGGTGGGCAGCGGTTCGTGCCGGGATAGTGCGTGGCTGCTGGTGCAGCTGCTGCGGCGGCTGGGGTTCGCGGCGCGGTTCGTTTCGGGTTATTCGATCCAGCTGGTCGCCGATGTCGAGCCGGTCGAGGGGCCGAAGGGCGTATCGCAGGATGTGGTCGACCTGCACGCCTGGGCCGAGGCCTATATCCCCGGCGCGGGCTGGGTGGCGATGGACGCGACCTCGGGCATGTTCGCGGGCGAGGGGCACATTCCGCTTTGTGCCACGCCGCACTACCGCTCTGCCGCGCCGATCGAGGGGCTGGCCGAGCCGACCGAGGTCGATTTCGACTTTCGCATGCGGGTGGACCGGGTGGCCGAGGCGGTGCGGATCACAAAACCCTTCACCGACGAGCGCTGGCGAGCATTGCTCGACCTGGGCGCCAGGGTGGACGAAGATTTGCAGGCGCAGGACGTGCGCCTGACCATGGGCGGCGAGCCGACCTTCGTCGCCGAAGAGGGCAGCGATGCGCCTGAGTGGAACGGCGAGGCGGTCGGCCCGACCAAGGCCGCCTATGCCGACAAGCTGATCCGCAAGCTCGGCGCGGCCTTTGCGCCCGGCGCTTTGCTGCACCACGGGCAGGGCAAGTGGTATCCGGGCGAGAGCCTGCCGCGCTGGGGCTTCTCGCTCTATTGGCGCAAGGATGGGGTGCCCTTGTGGAACAACCCCGCGCTGATCGCGCGCGATCCCGAAGCGGGCGAGCAGGACGCGGTCGGCCCCGAGCAGGCCGAGCAGTTCCTCAATGCCGCCGCCGCGCAGTTCGGCGTGGGCGAGGGCTATGTCCACCCGGTCTACGAAGACCCGGAGAAGTGGATCGAGCGCGAGGGCGATCTGCCCGTCAACGTGACCGCGCTCGACCCGAAGATCGACGACCCGGAAGAGCGCCAGCGCATCGTCCAGACCTTCAGCCGGGGGCTAACCAGGCCGGTCGGCTATGTGCTGCCGATCCAGCGCTGGCAGACGCAGCAGGCGAAGGAGCCGGGGCGTTGGAAGAGCGAGCAATGGCGCTTGCGGCGCGGGGCGCTGTTCGCGGTGCCGGGGGATAGCTCGCTCGGCTACCGGCTGCCGCTGGGCTCGCTGCCGCATGTGTCCAAGTCGGACTATCCCTATATCCACCCGCGCGTGGAGACCGATCCGCAGGCCCCGCTGGCCGACTTCCGCGAGCAGCGCGCCGCGCGCGGAGCCGATCGGCGCGAGGTCGAACAGCGCCACGAGCGGGTCGAGCAGGCCGCCGGCCATGCGCGGCAGGATGTGGTCGAGCAGGAGATCGTCGAAGGCGCGGTGCGCACCGCGCTGACGGTGGAGCCGAAGGGCAGCTACCTCTCGGTGTTCATCCCGCCGCTGGAGGCGATGGAGGACTTCCTCGAAATGGTCGCCGAGATCGAGGCGACTGCCGAGGCGATGGGGCTGCCGGTGCGGATCGAGGGCTATCCCCCGCCGCCCGATCCGCGCATCAGCGTGCTCAAGGTCACGCCCGATCCCGGCGTGATCGAGGTCAACATCCACCCCACCGCCAGCTTCGACGAACTGGTCGATGTCACCACCCGGCTTTACGACGCCGCGCGCGAGTGCAAGCTGACAGCGGACAAGTTCATGGTCGACGGGCGCTCGGTCGGCACCGGCGGCGGCAACCATATGGTGCTCGGCGGGACGAGCTTTACCGACAGTGCCTTCATCCGGCGGCCCGATCTGCTCAAGAGCTTCGTGCTTTACTGGCAGCGCCATCCTTCGCTCAGCTATCTGTTTTCGGGCCTGTTCATCGGCCCCACCAGCCAGGCCCCGCGCATCGACGAGGCACGGCATGACAGCCTTTACGAGCTGGAGATCGCGCTGGCGCAGGTGCCGCCTCCCGGCGTGCCGCCGAAGTTCCCCTGGGTGGTGGACCTGTTGTTCCGCAACATGCTGGTCGATGTCACGGGCAACACCCACCGCACCGAGATCTGCATCGATAAACTCTATTCGCCCGATGGCCCGACCGGGAGGCTTGGCCTCGTCGAGTTCCGCGGCTTCGAGATGCCGCCGGACGCGAAAATGAGCGTTGCCGCGCAACTGCTGCTGCGCGCGCTCACCGCGTGGTTCTGGCGCGAACCGCAGGAGGGTGACCTCGTGCGCTGGGGCACCTCGCTGCACGACAAGTTCCTGCTCCCGCACTACTGCTGGCAGGATTTTCTGGGCGTGCTCGACGATCTTCGGCAGGCAGGTTACGCCTTCGATCCCGAGTGGTTCGAGGCGCAGAACCAGTTCCGCTTTCCGGTTCACGGCACGGTCCATGCGGGCGGGGTGGAGCTGGAAATCAGCCACGCGCTCGAACCGTGGAACGTGCTCGGCGAAACCGGCGCGATCGGCGGCACGGTGCGCTATGTCGACAGCTCGACCGAGCGCTTGCAGGTCAAGGCGCGCGGGCTCACGCCGGGGCGGCACGTGATCGCCTGCAACGGACGGCGCGTGCCGATGCAGCCGACCGGCACACCGGGCGAGGCGGTGGCAGGGGTTCGCTACAAGGCCTGGGCTCCGGCGACCTGTCTGCACCCGCTGCTGGAGGCCGACGCGCCGCTGACCTTCGACGTTTACGACACGTGGAACGGGCGCTCGCTGGGCGGCTGCGTCTACCATGTCGCCCATCCCGGCGGGCGCAACTACGACGACGTGCCGATCAACGACTTCGAGGCCGAGGCACGTCGCCGCGCCCGGTTTCAGGAGCATGGCCATACGCCGGGGCCAATGGACGCACCACGGCCCGAGCACCACGGCGAGTTCCCGCTCACGCTCGATCTGCGCAGGCCCGCGCGGTAATGTCCGGAGGCGGCGAGTCTGCCGAGCTGTTCGGCCCCGATCCGGGGAGCGATCCGCTCGCCTACTACAATGTGGGCGATCCCTCGGCGGACGTGTTCTCCTCCGCCGCGCCGGAGCTGGCGGCGTGCTGGAAGCACTATGTCGCGGGGATTTCGCGGCACGGAGGCGGCGGGCTGGCGGGCCTGCAACCCTATCTCGACCGCCATGTCGGCGACCTTGGCCTCGCCTTCCGCGTGGCGGGCGACAAGGGCGAGCGCCCCTGGCCATTGAACCCGCTGCCGATCTTCATCGGGGCAGACGAATGGGCGGGGATCGAGCGCGGGCTGATCCAGCGCGCCGACCTGCTCGAAGCGGTGGTGGCCGACATCTACGGCCCGCAGCGGCTGGTGGCCGACGGACATCTGCCCGCTGCGGTGATCTCGGGCAGCGACCACTTTGCCCGCCGCACTGTCGGCTTGCAGCCTTCGGGAGGGCACTATCTGCATGTGCTGGGCGTTGATCTGGCGCGCGGGCCGCAGGGCGAATGGCGCGTGCTGGCCGACCGGGCGCGGCTGCCGCACGGGATCGGCTATGCGCTCGAAAACCGGCTCGCCATCGCGCGGGCCACCGGCGGCCTGCTCGCCTCGCTCGGCACCCGCCGCCAGACCGCTTTCTTCGAACAGCTGCGGCAAGGACTGGCGGCGAGCTGCTATCGCTCCGATCCGCGCATCGCGCTGCTCACGCCGGGGCGGTTCAACCAGTTCTACCCCGAGCAGGCCTTGCTGGCGCGGCATCTGGGCTTCTCGCTGGTCGAGGGGCGCGATCTTACGGTGCGCGACGAAAAGGTGTTCGTGCGCACCATCGGCGGGCTCAAGCGGGTCGACGCACTGTGGCGCTGGATCACCACCCGCGATATCGACCCGCTCAATTTCGACGCGCGCTCGCAGATCGGGGTGCCGGGGCTGATCAATGCCGCCGCCGACGGGCTGGTGCTGGCCAACTGGCCGGGCGTTGGCGTGGTCGAGAGCCGCGCCATGCCCGCCTTCCTGCCGCAACTGGCGCGCGTGCTGCTGGGCGAACCGCTGGCCTTGCCCAATGCCGCGACCTGGTGGCTTGGCAGCGCGCGCGAGCGGGGCCACGTGCTCGAAAACTTCGACGACCTGATGATCGCGCCCGCCTTCCGCAAGCCGCTGCCCGGTCTGCCCGAGGGCCAGCCACGGATCGGCGGCAGCCTTGCGCCCGAGGAGCGGGCCGAGGTGCTGCGCGCGATTGCGGCCCGTCCGCTCGATTTCTCGGCGCAGGAGGTGGTCCGCTATTCCACCGCCCCGGCACTGATCGACGCGGCGATCGAGCCGCGCGCCTTCACCATCCGCGCCTTCCTTGCCCGCGACGGCAACGGCAGGTGGACCGTGCTCCCCGGCGGCTTTGCCCGCATCTCGCAGGACGAACGCCAGCGCAGCTCGCTGATGGGGCTGGGCGACATCGCCACCGACCTGTGCGTGGTCGATCCGGCTACGCGGCACGAGGTCACCACCACCCCCGGCATGGCCGCGCCCGCATTGCGCCGCGATCAGGGCCTGCTGCCCAGTCAGGCGGCGGACAACCTGTTCTGGCTCGGCCGCTATTGCGAGCGCGCGCATCAGGTCAGCCGGATCGTGCGCAATCTGGTCGAGCAGATCGCGATTGCCGGGGGCGGGGTCGATGCGGCCTCGGCCATCACCCGGCTCGCCAACCTGCTGCGCGACCTCGGCGCGGTGCCGCCCGAGAGCCGCAGCTGGCAGCCCTCGCGACTGGCAGGTGCGGCGCTTGCCTCGCAGGACATGCGCGGCTCGGCGCACAGTTCGCTGGAGGCGGTGCGCCAGCTCGCACTGTTGCTGCGCGACCGGCTCAGCCGCGATGCCTGGCGCATCATCCAGCGCCCGATGCCCACCGTGGCCGGGGGCGATATCGAAGCGATTTCCGGGGTTTGCGACCGTCTGGTCGAACGGCTCTCGGCGTTGACCGGCCTGATGTCGGATACGCTGGTGCGCGGACCGGCGGTGCAGTTCCTCGATATCGGGCGCAGTCTCGAACGTTCGTCGATCATGGCGCAGGCGGCGGGCGCGCTGGCGCTTGACGGGGCGAGCCACGAGGATCTCTCGGCGCTGGTCGATCTGGTTGACGGGCAGAACGTCTATCGCAGCCGCTATCTCGTGCTGCCCGCGCGGGCGCCGGTGCTCGACATGGTGCTGCTCGATCCGGCGCAGCCGCGCTCGATGGCGCACCAGATGCTGCGGCTGACCGACCGGCTGAGCGCCCTGCCAAGCCTGCGCGAGGACGGCATGATCGAACAGCCGCTGCGGATCGCCCGCGCCCTCAATGCGCGGCTCGAAGGGCTGGCCGCCGGGAGCATCGACAAGGCCATCGTGCAGGAGCTGCTGCAAGAGCTGTTCGCGCTGTCCGACGCCATCGGCAACCGCTACTTCCTGCAGGATCACGGCCCGCAGGCGAAGATCACGGCAAGCCTGCTGGGATGATTTACGAGGTCTCCCACCGTACCACCATCAGCTATGGCGTGCCGGTGTCGCAGGCGCGGTTCAACATTCGCCTGCGGCCCTATGGCTGGCCGGGGCAGGCGATCATCGCGCAGAAGCTGGAGTTCGGCCCGCAGCCCGACGAATGGCGTGACGAGGTGGGGCCTTACTGCGTCAACCGCAGCGTGATCGGCTATTCGGGCAGGCTTTCCGAACTGGTCATCGAGAGCCGTTTTACGGTGGATATCGACAAGCGCCCGCCTGCGGATGACGGTCCGATGCTCAGGCAATTGCGGCAAGAGGCGCTGGGCACTCGTGATCTGTCGGTCCTCTCGCCTGCGCCTTACCTGTTCGCCTCGCGCATTGCCGATGCAAACTCGGCTATTGGGGACTGGGCGGGCGATCTCATGTCGTCAGAACAGCCCATCGTGACAGCGGCGAGCGCGGTGATGAACGCGATCCATCGCGACTTCGCCTATCGTCCCGGCGCGACATCCAGCGCGACCCCGCCTGCCGAGGCCTTCGCGCGGCGCGAGGGGGTGTGTCAGGACTTTGCCCATGTGATGATCGTGGCGCTGCGCAGTCAGGGCATCCCGGCGGCCTATGTCAGCGGCTACCTGCGCACCGAGCCCCCGCCGGGGCAGGAGCGGCTGGTGGGGGCCGATGCCATGCACGCCTGGGTGGCGGTGTGGTGCGGGGCGCAACTGGGCTGGATCGGGTTCGATCCGACTAATGACTGCCTCGCGCTGGGCAATCATATCCTGATCGCGATGGGGCGCGACTATGCCGATGTCTCGCCGATTGACGGCACCTTCGTAGGGTCGGCGCCGCAGAATATGGCGACGGCGGTGGACGTGATCGCGCAGGATTAGCGCGGGATGGAATTGCCCTCGATCCACCTTGCTCCCCTCCCCTCGGGGAGGGGCTGGGGGAGGGGGCTCGACGCTGGCTGGCATGGAACCCCCATCCCAACCCTTCCCCAAGGGGAAGGGCCTTGCGCGTCATTGCTATGCCTAACCGCTTAACTGGCCGGGAACAGCGCCACTGGATCGCCCCCGGCCCATGGCGCGTGCTTGACCATGGCGCGGGCGAACAGCTCGCTTTCCTTGTGCCCGGCGAGCCACTGTTGGACCTGCGGCAAGTCTTGCGCGGCGAACCAGTCGCGGTCGGTGTGCGCAAACTGGCGGACGAAGGGGAAGATCGCCGCGTCGACCATGCCCATCGCTTCGCCGCCAAGCTGCGGCTGCCGGGCAAGCCGCTCCTCCAGCACCTGCAACAGCGCGAGGCCTGCTGCGCGGTGCTCCTCCGGGTCGCAGTCATAGCGGTTGGGATGTTTGTAGCGGTCGAGCGCGTGCTTGAACGGGCCGTCGTTGGCCGCGATCAGTGGGTCGTCGGCGCTGGCGAGCCAGCCTTGCGGGTCGGCGCGGCGCAGCGCCCAGACCATGATGTCGCGGCTCTCGTCGATCACTTCGCCAGCGGGCGTGACCACCACCGGCACCGTCGCCTTGGGCGAGGCTTCGCGCAGCGCATCGGGCTTGGCCGAAAGCTTGACCTCGCGCAGCACGCAGGCCGTGCCGCTCACCAGCAGCGCCAGCCTCGCGCGCATGGCATAGGGGCAGCGGCGAAAGCTGTAGAGGATCGGCAGCGTGTCAGCCGTCACGGTCGTGCCGGGCCCCGATATGCGCCTCGCCCCGTGCGGCGGCGAGCTGCTCCTGCCGGTGCCGTTCGCGCAAGCCAGCGCGCTGCTCGTCGGTGCGGCTGGCGTGGCAGTGCGGACAGCTCACCCCGGCCTCATAGAGCGGCGAGGCCAGTTCCTCCTCGCCGAGCGGCAGGCGGCACGAGTGGCATAGCGCATAGGTGCCCTGTTCGAGCCCGTGGCGCAGGCTCACCCGCTGGTCGAACACGAAGCACTCGCCCTGCCACAGGCTCTCGGACTCGGGCACCTGTTCGAGATATTTGAGAATGCCGCCCTTGAGGTGATAGACCTCGTCGATCCCTTCGGCTTTGAGGAAGGCGGTCGACTTCTCGCAGCGAATGCCGCCGGTGCAGAACATCGCCACCCGCTTCTTGCCGCCCGACAGCAGCTGCGCCTGCCGGGTGCGCCACCAGTCGGGAAACTCGGTGAACGAGGCGGTTTCGGGGTCGATTGCCCCCGCAAAGGTGCCGATGGCGACCTCGTAGTCGTTGCGGGTGTCGATCACCACGGTTTCGGGGTCGCTGATGAGCGCGTTCCAGTCCTCCGGCTCGACATAGTGGCCGACCTTTTCGAGCGGGTCGATGTCAGGTTCGCCCATGGTGACGATTTCGCGCTTCAATCGCACCTTCATGCGGAAGAACGGCATCTTTGTCGCGCGCGAGAGCTTTACGTCGGTCTCGGCGTAGCCGGGCAGGGCGCGGATGTGGGCGAGCACTGCGGCAATGCCTTCGTCGCTGCCGGCGATGGTGCCGTTGATCCCCTCGGCCGCGAGCAGCAGCGTGCCCTTGATCCTCTGCGCCTCGCACAGCGCCAGCAGCGGGGCGCGCAGCGCCGCGTGGTCGGCAAAGCGGGTGAAGTTGTAAAGCGCGGCGACGCAGATCGGGAGGTCGGGTTCGGACATGGAGCGCCCGTTATCACGCGCGGCGGGGGTGCTCAATCGGGAGGCGCTCGTGCCCATCGTGTCAGCCACGCGGATTGACATTGACGCAATCGTTGTGTGTCGTAACGATCGTGAGGGAGAGGGGGATACGATGACTGACGATAAACAGCGAGCGGGGCTCGGTCGGCGCGACTTTCTGGGCGCGGGTGCAGCGCTGGCGGGGCTTGCCGCGAGCGCGGCCTCGGCACAGGGCGCGGCAAGGGCGGCTCCGCAGGTCGACTTTCCCGACGAGCGCGGCACCTTTGGCGGCGGTGGTGCTGCGGCAGGCGCGGTCAACCGCACCGAGATGGACCTGCGCGACTGCGAGGTCGAGGGCGACTGGCCTACCGACCTCGACGGAGTGTTCTACCGTGTCGGCCCCGATCCGCAGTATCCCAAGCCCGAGGAACACAAGTTCGACATTCCCTTCGACGGCGAGGGCCACGTCTCGATGTTCCGCATCAAGGGCGGCCATGTCGATTACCGCACCCGCTATGCGAGGAACGCCCGTTACAAGGCGCAGGCCGAGGCCCGCCGCTCGCTGTTCGGGATGTACCGCAACCCGACCACCGACGACGCCAGCGTCAAGGGGCTCAACCGGGGTACGGCCAATACCCAGCTGTTCCTGCACCACGGCAAGCTGCTGGTGTTCAAGGAGGACAGCCCGCCGGTCTCCATGGACCCGCTGACGCTCGAAACGCTCGACCCGGAATATACCTTCGGCGGCAAGCTCGAAAGCCAGACCCACACCGCGCATCCGAAGATCGACCCGCTGACCGGCGAGTTCATCGGCTTCGGCTACGAGGCGGGCGGGTTCCTCTCCAAGGACGTCAACGTGTTCAGCGCCGACAAGACCGGCAACATCACCTGGTCGGTAACGGTCGAGGCACCCTATGCCGGGATGATGCACGATTTCTGCGTCACGCGGGATTATGTCGTGCTCTATCTCGTCAACATGGTGGCCGACGCAGAGCGCATCCGCGCAGGCGGGGTGCACTTCTCTTACGACAGCACCAGGCCATGCTATCTCGGAGTGCTGCGGCGGGGCGGCGATGGCCGCGACATCAAGTGGTTCACCGGCCCGAACTACTTCTGCACCCACGTGATGGGCGGCTGGAACGATGGCACGAAGATCACCGTCGACATGGACGGGGGCGAGGGTAACCAGTTCCCGTTCTTCCCCTCGCTGCACGAGCCGTTCGACCCGGTGAAGGCGCAAGGCTACCTGCGACGCTTCACCGTCGACATGGCCGACCGCGATAACGACAAATACGAGGCGGTGACGATCTTCCCCGAAGTCTCCGGCGTGCTCGCTCGGCAGGACGACCGCTTTCACACGCTGCCCTATCGCTATGGCTTCCTTCAGGCCAATGGCGGCTGGGCGGTGATCGACCATGCCACGCAGGCGAGCAAGGTGCTTTCGGTGCCCGACTACCGGCTGTCGGAGATGTGCTTCGTGCCGCGCCGCAAGGACGCGCCCGAGGGCGACGGCTATCTGATCGGGCTCGGTTCGAGCATGGCCGAGGGCGGGCGCTCTGACCTCATCCTGTTCGATCTGGCTGACACCGCGAACGGCCCGCGCGCGCGCGTGCGGATGCCCTATCAGTGCGTGGGGCAGGTCCACGGCTTCTGGGCCGATGCGAGCGACATTCCCGGCGCTGCCTGATGCGCCGCGTTCCCCTTCAATTGGAGAAACATCCATGTCTCTGAAAAGCTTGCTGGCCGGTGCCGCATTGATATTGGCGACCACCGTTGCTCCGGTAGCCGCGCGTGATCAGCCGACCTACGGCTCGAATTACGCCAACGACCGGGCCGAGATCGAGGATCTGATGGCGCGCTATCTGTTCGCGATCGATTACTCCGACTGGGACGCCTACGTCTCTGTCTTCGCCGAGGATGCCGAGCTGGAATATGCCACCGGTATCACGCGCGGGCGCGAGGCGATCCGCGAATCCGTGGTGAGCTTCAGCGGTAACATCGGCCGTTATTACCACACCGAGGATGGCCAGCCCGCCAAGCTTCGCCACGTGGTGCTGCAGGACGTAATCCGCATTGAGGGCGACTGCGCCTGGGGTCGCACGCTGTGGGTCGAAATGGCCAACAATGGCCCCGGCGACAGCATGAAGATGGGCACCTACGGCGTCTACGAGGACGAGTTTCGCCGCATCGACGGGCGCTGGCTGATCCAGCGCCGCAATGTGCTCAACGAGTTCCTCGACGGCCGCAATTCCGGGCCGGACAATCCGGTGTCCGAAATGGATGCGGCCGCCGAGGCCTATGCCGCGAGTGTCGCCGCGCTGCCCTAGTAGGCTCCCTACTGGAGATCCTCGACCGAGACCCAGCCGCGCGTGCCGAAGCTGTCTTCGGCTTCGATCCACAGGCCGTCGCGCTGGCCGGTCGGGGTGAGCGTGGTTCCGGCCCGCAGCGCGCGCACCTCTCCGGCTGAGGATGAGGCGGAAGTGCGCAGGACGGTGTCGACCGCGACGGTTGCAGCAGCCGTCGCAGCCGCCGGAGCCGCACTGCTGGCAGGCGCAGCAGTCAGGGCAGCGCCCTGCGCGACAAGGCTGTTGAAGGCGATGACGAAAGCCTCGGTCAGCTTGCGGCCTTCCGAGCTTCCGGCATAGCCGCTGGTCTCGGCCAGCCCACGCGCAAAGGTGCCGCCCGATCCGCGAAAGTTGAGCGTCGTCGAGGTGACGGTGCCGGTTCCTGCGGCAAGCGGCTGGCCCGTCGCGGGGTTCACCACGGTCAGCCCTGCGGCGACAGTGGTGCGTCTGCCGCCAAGGCCGCCCAGCATCCCCAACGCTGCACCGCCGAATGGCACCGACCGCAGAATGCTGGTGGCAGCCCCGGACCTGACGAGCGCCTCGGCGGCGGCGCCGCGGGCGAACTCCACGCTCTGGTCGACCTCCTCCTGCGAACCGGCCACGGCGGTGACGAGGAACCGCGCAGGCTCGGTCCCACCGTTGTGCGGGGTGAAACAGCCGCTTTCGGTGGCGAGACTGGTGAGCAACTGGCGCGGAGAGCCAAGATTCCACTGTGACCAGCCTGCATTGGGGCTGTCCACCAGCGCAATGGAGCCAAGGCTGACCTCGCACTTCACCAGCTGGACCGGCTCGTCCGCCAGCGCCGGACTGGCTGTGGCCAGGACAAGGGTGGCAGTGGCGGCAAGGCTTGCGAGCTTCAGACTGGTATGCATCATCTATCCCCCGTGATTGATTGGGGATCACGCTACGTCTGGCTCAGCAATTTGGCCGCATGACGTTTCCTGACGATGCGGGAAATATCGGAAAGACAACGAAAAAGGCCCGGCACGAATGCCGGGCCTTCCGTTCTGCCCGCCCTGTGAGGGCTTAGGCGGGCGAAAAATCCAGGGCTTAACGGTAGGCCACTTCCTGACCGTCATCGACGGCCTTGCTGACCAGAACGTTCACCGCCACGCGCCGGTTCTGTGCCTTGCCGGCCGGGGTGGTGTTGTCCGCAGCCGGATCGGCCTCGGCCATGCCGGTCGGGGTCAGCATGCGGTAGGGCGCCCAGCCGCAGGCCTGCTGCAGATAGTTCACCACGCCGCCAGCACGACGCTCGCTCAGGGTCTGGTTGAACTCCTGGCTGCCATCGGTGTCGGTGTAGCCGACGACCAGCAGCAGGGCGTTATCGATCTGCTCGGCCTGCGACGCAGTGGCGCAAAGCTCGTTCTGGGCCGCCGGGGTCAGACGCCACTTGCCGCTGTCGAAATAGACGTTGGCGGTGTGACGGATGTTGTACTGGTCGATGTTGGCAACGCGGCTGCGCAGGCCGTCGATGGCTTCATCGTGCTCGGCAAGCTGCTGTCCGTGCATGGCGAACTGGCGCTGCGTGCCACCACGGATCATCTCGGCGGTTTCGTAGTCCGAGGTCTTGTACTTCACGCGGCTGGCAATCAGGCCGCCGGCATAGTTCACCGTTTCGATCTCGACCGGCAGACCGGGCAGGAGGTCGGAACTGGCCAGCTCGGTGCGGCCAAGACCAAGGAACCCGCCGCTGCCGGTGACGCGGGTGGCTTCACTCAGCGATACTTCCGCCTCGCTGTTGTTGGTGGCGTTGACGATCAGGCGGTTGCCGGTGCGGGCCGCCAGAATGCCTTCGATCTTCGGACCGGCTTCGAGACCGGAAAGATCGGTCGGGATCTGGCCGTAGACGTTGATCTCGTTGTCGGTGGAAGAGGCAGCGGCCTGCTGCTGTTGCGCCCGCTGGCTGGGCAGTTCCTGCGCCGAAGCGGTTGCGCCCATCGGCGCGGCAAACATTGCACTGGCAAGAAGAATGCCGGTAGTTTTCGAAGTCATCCTCATCATAGTACTCCTTAAATCTATCCTATCCATGTTGCCACGGACGCAATCACGAAATTTCACAGACACGCTGTGAATAACAAAATGAATTTCTTGTCACCATTTCAGACAAGCTCATTCGTGTAGAGCATGACGTAAACGGGTCGGCTGGTGGACTGTTCCCCCCGACCTGTCGCGCAGATTAACATTCAGAAAGATTCCGCCGATTCTCACGATAGTATGTGATTATCCTGCGGCGAAACGTGGCGAAAATGTGATTCCGTTTCGCGCTACCTGTGCTGAATCGGGCGCATGCCATAGGGCAGTTCGCTGGTGAAGGCTTCGATCCGCACAATGCGCCCACCGTCAAAGCGCGCCATTTCGATCACCTGATAGGTAAGCGGATAGCCGCTGCCATCGGTGGCGGGCCGGTCCTCGTATTGGCGATAAACGGCAAGGCCGCGCGCTTCATCCATCGCGAGCAGTTCGATGTCGCGCACACGCTCGATCCCGGCGAGGGCCGGGCTGCCGAAGGGGGTGGGGCAGGTGCCGACATCCTGCCCGTTGACCAGCCAGCGGCAGTCGTCGGCAAACAGGTCGGGCGCGGGGCCGTTGCCCGCCAGCGCGGAGAAGAAGGCGTGCATTCCGGCGGCCATGTCGGCGCGGCTGGTGCGCCCGGCCTGCGGCAAGGGAGCGAACTGCGGCGCGCTGACCGGCTCGGCATAGGGCGCGCCATATTCCTTGCGCCGCACCAGCACATCGGCCCCGCCGATCGCGTCGCCGTCGCTGAGCATGGTGATCGCGGCCCAGGCGGGCTGGCCATGCTCCTCGATCCGGCCGATCCACACGGCCTTGCCGGTCTCGGCGTCGGCCACGATCAGCGGGGTGGGGTCGACCGACGTGATCGTGCGCCAGACGCTCTCCCCAATGCGGATGCCGACCGAGTTCTCGGCATAGCCGACCGGCCTCTCGCTCCAGTTGAGGCCCTGCCAGCGGTTGCCGGCCATGGCCGAAACGAGCGCCGAGGCATTGGCCGTGAGGCAGTGGTTGTCGCATTCGGCGGGGCGGGGCGCGTAAAGCGGGAACTTCGCCTCGTCGCCCCAGAACGGGTTGTGCATGAAATAGGGCACATAGGTGAAGGTCGCCTCGATCCGCTGGATTTCGCCGTCGCGGATGCGGAAGGCTTCGAGCAGCGTGATCGAGTTGGGCCACTTGAGCGCGGTCTTCATCTCGCTGCCGTTGGTGAGCAGATAGCGGTCGAACTCGTTGGCATGGTCGAAAAAGCCTGCGCCGACGACCACGCCGCGCTGTTCGTCGACCAGCGGCAGGTGGCGGCGGATGCGCTTGTTGATGCGGTAGATGCCCAGCTCGAACTGTGCGCGGCAGCCCGCGGCGATGGCTGCGGCGCTTTGCTGCTGGCCGGGGATCGGGGCGGTGGTGAGGATGCCGTTTTCGAGCCGCGCGCAGTCTTCGCTGAACGGCGCGAAGACTTGCCCGTCGTTGAGTTCGACCGTGTCGAAATAGGCGTCGGCGATGGCGAGCATCCGCTCGCGCGGGCGGCGTTCTTCCTCGGGCAGGATTTGTGCGAACTCGGCGAAGTGCTCCATGCCCTGCCAGTCGCCATAGGGGGCGGGCAGGCCCGACTTGCGGTGGATGACCGCCTCGGCCTCGTCGATCAGGCCACCCGACACGTGGATGCGCACGGCATAGAAGCTGGCAATGTCGTTTTCGCGGATCGAGCCGAACCAGGCGGCGTGGCCGGTGGTCTCGTCCGCCACGAGCAGGCCGTTGTCATCCACCTCATGGGTGGTTCGCCAGGAGCCCTCGCCAAGCGCGAGCGGCACATTGTTCTCGGTGTAGAGTAGGTCGCTGCTGAGGGGCAGGGCCGAGGCGTCGCCTGCGGCGAGCGCGTCCACGAACTGCTGCATAGTGCCGGTGAGGCAGGCGTAGTCGCACTGGACTGTGCGCAGCGCGCTTTCCTCGCCCGGAGCCTGCGCGTGGGCGGCCATGGGCAGGGCAAGGGCGATGGCGGCTAGCAAATGGTACTTCATCTCGGCGTCTCTCCCACATCACCTCCGCTCATCCTGAGCTTGTCGAAGGATTGTCCTTGTTCGAGCGTTACGCCGGCAGAAAAGGACAGCCCTTCGACAAGCTCAGGGCGAACGGGTGTTGGTTCTCAATTACGGATGCCCCGCATCGGCATAGTCCTCGTTTGCCCGCGCAATCAGGAAGGTGTGGATGTCGCTCGCATCCTGCTCGCTCAGCACGTCGTCGAAGCCGAGCATCCCCCGGTCGGCATAGATCCCGCGCAGCACGATATCGTTGAACTTTGCCCGCGTTTCGGCGGTCATCCAGCGCAGATCTTTCACGCCGCCGATGGCGTTCTCGCCGTGGCAGCGGTTGCAGCTCTCGCCGTAAAGCGCACGGCCCCGCGCGACCTCGGCCTCGGTCGCGGTCAGCCACGGCGGGCGTGGCAGCGCAACGGCGGGGGCGGGCGGGGGCAATGTGACGCCAGAAGCACCAAGCTTGAACACGAGCAATTTAGCCGAAGAGGTGCTGAACGGGCCGAGGTTGTACACCGGCGATCCGCCCCACCCGGCGTTGATCGCGATATATTGCTCACCGCCCGCCATATAGGTGATCGCCCCGGCAACGGGCACCTGATCAATGGCCATCTCCCATAGCTTGCGGCCGTCATCGGCGGCATAGATCGCGAGCGTCTTGTCGATGGTGCCCTGCACCAGCAGATTGCCCGCCGTCGCCAGCACACCGCCCGAGCCGGGCACACGGTAGGGCACCCGCCATGCCTCGCTTTGCGTCACCGGGTTCCACGCGAGCAGATAGCCCTTCTCCGCCGCGTTGATCTGCTCCTGCAATTGGCTGCGCAATTCGGGCATATTCCCGCGCGCCTGCCCCGAATTGCTGCGGTGGTGGACCCACGCGGGCTTTTCCTCGGCGCGGGCATAGATCGCGCCCTGTTCCTGCGCCGGGAAATAGACCAGCCCCGTTTGCGGGCTGTAGGCCATCGGGTGCCAGCTGTGCGCGGCGAGCCAGCTCGGGCTCATGATGTGCGGGGTGGTGCCATTGTGCGCGCCGGGCATCAGCACCGGGCGGCCCGTCGCCATGTCGATGCGGCTCGCCCAGGTGTTGACCGAGACATAGCTTTCGGCGCTCAGCAGTTCGCCCGTCGCCCGGTCGAGCACGTAGAAAAAACCGTTCTTGGGCGCCTGCATGATCACCTGCCGGGTGCGCCCGCCTATCCGCAGGTCGGCAGTCATCATCGGCTGGGTGCAGGTGAAGTCCCAATCTTCCTCGGGCACCATCTGGTAGTGCCACTTGTACTCACCTGTATCGGCATCGACCGCCACGATCGAGCACAGGAACAGGTTGTCGCCTTTGCCCTCGCTGCGGAAGTGCCACATGTGCGGGCTGCCGTTGCCGGTGCCTATATAGACGAGATTGAGCGCGGGATCGTAGATCATCGAATCCCACGCCGCGCCGCCGCCGCCGATCTCCCAGAACTTGCCGAACCATGTCGGTCGGGCGATGTCCATCGCGCTGTCGGAGGCTTCGCCATCGGGGCCATCGGCGGGGTTGCCGGGGACGATATAGAACTTCCACAGAGGCTCGCCGGTGTTCACATCGTAGGCGGCAACGAAACCGCGCGTGCCGTAGTCCGCTCCGCCGTTGCCAATCACCACCTTGCCATCGAACACGCGCGGTGCGCCGGTGATCGAATAGGCCTCGGCGCGGTCGAAGGTCTGGGTGGTCCACAAGTGCTCGCCGGTCTTGGCGTCGACCGCGATCAGCCGCCCGTCGAGCGCGGCGATGATGATCTTGCCTTCCCACGCCGCTATCCCCCGCGAGGTCGGGCCGCAGCAGGCGAGCCGCGCCCATTCCGCGCCGACCTCGGGGTCGTAGGTCCACAGCTTTGCGCCGGTCGCCCCGTCATAGGCGGTGACGACGTTGTAAACGCTGGCGTTGTAAAGCACGCCATCGACCGCGAGCGGAGTCGCCTGCACGCCTCGCATGGTTTCGAGGTCGTCGAACCAGGCGAGGCCGAGCTGGCTGACATTGCCCTCGTTGATCTGCCTGAGCGGGGAATAGCGCTGCTCGCCCCAGTCGCGGCCATAGCTCATCCAGTTGCCCGCATTGGCAGGCGCATCCACCGCGCGCATGGCCGCGCCATTCACCACGGCAGAAGCAGAAGGCTCGGGGAGCGACTGGCACGAGGCCAGCGCCAGTATTGCCGTAGCCCAGAGCGGTCCTCGCAGCGCCAATGTTCGTTCTCCCCCTTGTTCGCGCATCCTTGGGTATGTCGCGGGCCGGGGAGCCGCGCGTGCAGCGCCCCGGGCCCGAAGTCCTATCAGAAGTTGCGGCGCAGGGTCAGCGCGAACTCCTGCGGGCGGCCCGGCTGCCCGGTCACGTAGTAGCTGGAGAACTTGTTCAGGTAGTAATAGCTGTCGAACAGGTTCGTCGCTTCGAGCGAGACCGACCAGTCTTCGTCTTCGCTGCGGAAGGTCAGCCGCGCATTGGCGAGCGTGTATTCGTCCACGTTGACGTTGGGGTCGCAGGTGAAGTTGCCGCAATAGCCCGGCGTATAGACCACATCGAACCGCGGCGTGAGCGAGCCGACCCCCGCGATGTCGAGCGTGTACTGTACGCCCGCCGCCCACTTGAACTCGCCGATGCCCGGACGCTTCGATCCGACCACAATCGAGGTGGTGGGGAAGTTGATCGCGGTGAACTCGAAGTCGGTCAGGCTCATCGAGCCGTCGAACACCAGCCCCCAGACCGGCTCGATGGTGGTTTCCAGCTCGAAACCCTGCACGCGCGCATCGCCGATGTTGAGATATTGCCCGCACAGGCCCGGCACACCGCCCTGATCGACCGGAAGCTGTTCGCCATCGGCATCGAGGCAAACCTGCGGCACGCCCTGATAGCCCTCGTAGTCCATGTAGAAGGCGGTGGCGTTGAGGCGAACCGCGCGGCCAAGCAGGTCGGCCTTGAAGCCGGCTTCGTAGGCTTTGATCTTCTCGGCCCCGAACGGGCGGATCTGCTGGAAGCTGTATGGGCGCGGTGCCACGCCGCCGCCCTTGAAACCGGTCGCGAACTGGGCGAACAGCATCAGGCTCTCGCTCACCCGGTAGCTGGCGGCGAGACGATAGTCGGTGAGCGTTTCCTCATATTTGCCGACCTGTCCGGTCAGCGGGTTCTGCGGATTGCTCAGCGGCAGATATTCGCCGTTCCCGTCGGGGTTGTAGCGGGCATAGGTATAGTCCTTCTGTTCGTGTGTAACGCGCAGGCCGCCTTCGAGTGTCAGGCTCGGCGTGATGTCCCAAGCCACATTGGCGAAGCCTGCATAGCTGGTGAGATCGGCCGTATCGTCGTTGATGAACGAGAAGCACGGCGTCGCGGCCGGGCAGAAGCCCGAGAACGGCGTGTGGATGCGCCCTTCGTAGCGGGTCGAGGCATCGTAGTAGAACCCGCCGAGCGTGAAGTGGACGGTGTCGTCCACCAGGTTGCCGCTGAGGCGCAGTTCCTGGCTGAACTGGTGGTGATAGAACTTCGTCGTATCCTGAATGAACACCACAGGCGAGTTGTCGTTGTCCGATCCGCTCAGGCTCTCGTATTTGCGGTAGCCGGTGATCGACAGCAGCGAGAGACTGTCGGACAGTTCGTAGGAGATCGAGCCCGAGACGCCCCAGCCATCGACCTGCGAGGCGGATTCGGCGATGAACGGCCCCAAGGGCGCGCCCGCGACATAGGCCGAAGGCGGCCCCGGCGGCGCGGCGATGGCGGAATACATCACCCCCGGATCGTAGAAGTTGGCGTAGCTGGCAAAGCCGTCGTTCAGCACCGCGCCTGCGCGGCGATACTGGCCGTAGGGCACGAAGCGATCATCGTAGGCCACACCCTGATAGGGGATCGACAGGCCCGAGCGGTCGGTGGGATTGGCCGAACCGGCATTGGCGCTTTCGGCACTCGCGATCAGCACCGATGCCTGCGTCTCCGACGTGTCGCGGGTGTAGTCGCCCGACAGGTTGATTTCGAGCGGGACACTGCTGGGCGCAAAGCGCAATTGCCCGCGCATCGCATACATCTGCTGGTTGCCCAGCGTGCCGAGTTCGCAGTCACTGCCGGAGGCAAGGCGCGGGATTGCGCCCGAGACAACGTCGGGGTCGCCCGGATTGAGGCAGGCATAGTCGTAGCGCGTGACATAGCCATCACGGTTGCGGGTGACGCCGCTGATCCGCGCATAGAGGTCGCGCGCCACGGTGAAGTCGGCGCTGGCCTTCACATCGCGGCGCTTGAAGCTGCCGATGGTGGCTTCGACATAGCCGCCTTCGCCGTTGGGCTTGCGCGAGTAGAGCTTGATCGCGCCGCCCGCCGAATTCATCCCCGCCAGCGTGCCTTGCGGGCCGCGCAGCACCTCGATCCGCTCAAGGTCGGACAGGTCGAAGGCCGAGGCGGTGACGGTGCCGAAATAGATATCGTCGATATAGATGCCCACGCCCGGCTCGACCGAGGGGCTCTGGTCGGCCTGACCCACGCCGCGGATAAACGCGCGCATCGAATTGCCCGAACCCGAGGGGTTTTGCTGGAGGATCAGGCTGGGCGTCTGGTCGGAGATCTGCGGCAGGCTGGTCTGGCTGCGCGCTTCGAGCATGTCGGCGGTGACGGCGGTGATCGACAGCGGCACGTCCTGCAGCACCTGCTCGCGCATCTGCGCGGTGACGACGATGGTGGTATCCCGCGTGCGCTCGGTATCGCCCTCGGTCTGGGCGAGGGCGGGGCTGCTGGCGAGCATCAGTGCCACGGTGCCAGCGGTGCTGGCGCGGAGCATGGATTTGGAAAGGCCGAAAGCGCCTGAAGTCATGGTGTCTCTCCCTAGCTGCCGCCTGTGTTCGCGGCTTCGCTGTTCATAAATGGCCGCCAGCGGGCGCAGGCTTCTGTCGCTTCGGCGCGGCCTGCTTGCTTGCCTCCTGGCTTGCGCAATCATAACGAATGGTAATGTTTGCGCCTTGACCTTTTTAGTCGCTACACTTGCCGCAATTGGAAGGGGGAGAGACCTTGGGGCAGTCGATTGACCTTGCCGACTATGATCGGCCCGCACGGCGCGATGCGTGGGACCATGCCTCGAACTCGCTGTTTCCGGGCCTGCGGGTGGAGCTTGCTGCCGACGAGGCGCTGCGCGGTTCGATTGCCAGCGTGGATCTTGGCCGTGCGCATCTGTGTGCCATCGAGACCCCGCCTGCCGAGGCGCACCACGTGCCGACGCCGCAGCATTCCGACACCTGGCAGCACGTCTCGCTGATGGTGCAGCCCTGGGGCCGCACCACGCTGGTGAGCGCAGGCGGCGAGATCGCCATGGCACCGGGCGACATGTGCATGGTCGACGAGCGCGCGCGGTTCCGCATCGTCACGCAGGAGTTTTCGCGGCTGCTGTTCCTGCGCTTGCCGCGTGCTGCGGTGCTGGGGCGCTACCCGCACCTCAACCGCCTGTGCGGCAAGCTGCTGCCCGCCAGCGACGCCGGCACCCGCCTGCTGTCGGACAGCCTGCAACGCATCAGCGAGGTCGCCGCCGATCTGGGCGAGTTGCAGCGCGCGGCGGTGGTCAGCTCGACGATCCAGATGCTGGGCGTGGCGCAGGCCTTCGCCGAACTGCCCGAAAGCGCGGAGTGGCGGGTGCGCCGCGCCGCCGACTTCATTGAGATGAGCCTCTCGGTAACCGGGATCACCGCCAGCGACATCGCCGAGGAGCAGGGGATCAGCCGTCGGCGGCTCGATCAGCTGATGAAGCAGGCGCGCGGGGTCTCGATCTCGGGCTACCTGTGGCAGCGCCGCATGGAGCAGAGCGCGGCGGATCTTGCCGATCCGCACAAGGCTACGCTGTCGATTGCGCAGATCGCCTTTGCCAATGGCTATGAGGATGCCGCGCATTTCACGCGGGCTTTTCGTCGCTCTTATGGAACCACGCCGGGTAGGTGGCGCGAGCGGCCTGTCGCGTGTTGAGTCAAGGCGAGGTTCCATTTGGGACCATGGGCGGCTCTACCATCGGCCCTCCGCGATGCTACTATGCCGGGAAAGAGCCCGTCGCGGGCCGAGATTGGGAGATAGTCATGAGCAGCTGGTCGAGCCCTGTTCTTGCGCTGAGCCTTGCCGGTGCGCTGGCGGCCTGCGCCCATGCCGAGGTGCCGCTTGCGAGCGAGCCGGCCGCGCAGATCACCATCAACGGCGAGGGCCTTTTCCCCGAGAGCATCGCCTCCGATGCGGCGGGCAACATCTATGTCAGCTCCAATCCGGGCGTAATCTATCGCGCGCTGGCGGGCAGCAATGTTGCCGAGCCGTGGGTGCAGCCCGATGCCGGTAGGGGCGCTGTCTCGGCCTTCGGCGTGCTGGCCGACGATGCGCGCGGGCTCTTGTGGGTGTGCTTCAACCCGGCGATGGGGACCGAGGGCGGGGCGCCCATGATAAGAACCTTCGACCTTGCGAGCGGCGCGCTTGCGGCCAGCTACGCGCTTGCCACGGGCGAGGGGCCTGCGATGTGCAACGACATGACCGTCGCCGCCGATGGTGCGGTGTTCGCGAGCGAAATGCTCGGTGGGCGGATCATGCGCCTTGCGCCCGGCGGCGAGCGGTTCGAGGTCTGGGCGGCGGACCCCGAATTCGCCACGCTCGACGGCATTTCCTTCGCGGCGGACGGCACGCTCTATGCGAACGCGATCCAGCGCGGCACGTTGCTGCGCATCCACCGCAAGGCCGACGGCAGTTTCGACCGCGCCGAGCAGGTGCAAACCTCGCGCGATATGGTGACGCCCGATGGCCTGCGTCCCTTGTCCGACGGGCGGATGCTGCAAACCGAGGGCGAGGCGGGGCTGATCACCGTGATTGCCTTCAACGCGGATGGCTCGGCCACGGTCACGCCGATTGCCGAGGGGGTGGACTATGCCTCGTCGGTCACGCCGGTGGGCGGGCGGGCTTACTTTCCCGAGGGCAAGCTGCGGTTCCTGTTCGGCCCCGACGCGGGCAAGGATCCGGGCAGCTTCGTGATCCGCTCGGTGGCAATCCCGGAGGTGGAATAATGCGGATACTGTTGGCCATGGCCGCCCTCGCACTGCCTGCCTCGGTGCAGGCGCAAAGCGCGGCCCAGTCGGGCGAGATTGCCGCGCTCGATGCGCGGGTGACGGTGCTTGAGGGGACGCGCGAGGTGCGCAACCTCCAGCGCGCATTCGGCTATTTTATGGATCGTGGACTGTGGCGGCAGGCGGCGCAGCTGTTCGCCGACGATGGCACCATCGAGATCGGGCTCGACGGCGTCTATCGCGGACCGGAGCGGATCGAGCACTATCTGCGCCTGCTGCACGGCGGGCAGGAGGGGCTGATCTACGGTCAGCTCAACGAATGGGTGACGCTGCAACCGATGATCGCGGTCGCGCCCGATGGCCTGAGCGCCAGCGCGCGTTGGCGTGATCTGGGAATGCTCGGGCAATACAAGAGCCACGCCGAATGGCGCGACGGCATCTACGAGAATACCTATGTGAAGGGCGCGGACGGCAAGTGGCGGATCGCGAGCCTCACGCTCTATGTGAACTTCGTCGTGCCCTACAAGGAGGGCTGGGCGCGGCTCGAACCGGGCGAAGGGCTGACGCGCTCACAGGCGTCGATGGACTTCCCGCCGGATGCGTCGTCGAGCGTTGACGGTGCGGCTTTTCCGGCGGTGAACGTGCCGCCCTTTGCCATTCCCCACCCGGTGACTGGGCGCGAGGTGCGGCGATGATCCCCTCACACACCCCCGCTCATCCTGAGCTTGTCGAAGGATTGTCTTATTCCTCACGCGCCTGTCTCGAAGAAAAGGGCAGCCCTTCGACAGGCTCAGGGAGAGCGGTTCTGAGTCTAATACTGGGCGCGCTGCTCGCAACCCCACTCCAGGCCCAGACCGTCGACCAGCGCATTGCCGACTATCGCCAGCGCGTCGAACGGCTGGAAGACCGCGACGCGATCGAGAACTTGCAGGCAGCCTACGGCTATTACTTCGACAAGGGCCTGTGGAGCGAGGTCGCTGACCTGTTCGCGCGCGACGGCACGTTCGAATACGGGATGCGCGGCGTCTACCGCACCCCCGCCCGGATCGAGCGCGCGCTGCTGCTGTTCGGGCCGGAGGGCCTCGCACCGGGCTATCTCAACAACCACATGCAGTTGCAGGCGGTGATCACCGTGGCCGAGGATGGTCGCACAGCCTCGGGAAGGTTTCAGGGCATGGTGATGCTTTCAGAACCCGGTCACAACGGCGTCTGGGGTGTGGGCATCTACGAGAACCGCTATGTGAAGGAAGGCGGCAAGTGGAAGATCGCCAGCCTGCATTTCTACCCCACCGGCTTCACCGACTACGACCTTGGCTGGATGAAGTCGCAATTGCCGCTGGCGGGGCAATCGGCGCTGTTCCCGCCCGACGAGCCGCCAAGCGAGCCCTATCGCGCGCTGCCATCGAACTACATCCCGCCGTTCAGCTATCGCCATCCGGTGACGGGCGAGGAGATTACGCTCGTCCAGCCGGCGGACGATCTGGTGGGGAGGGAATGATGCGCAAGGCTTCCATACAAAACCCCGCTCATCCTGAGCTTGTCGAAGGATTGCCTTTCTTCTTCCGTCACGCTCGCAAAGGGAAAAGCAGCCCTTCGACAGGCTCAGGGCGAGCGATATTGTTGGGGTTAAGTCTCGCACTCGCCACCCCCGCCGCCGCGCAGGACACTATCGAACAGCAGCTCGACCAGCTCGACCGCCGCATCACCCGGCTCGAAGACATGAACGCGATCGAGACGCTCCAGCGCACCTACGGCTACTTCGTCGACAAGGGCCAGTGGACGCACCTGTCCAACCTGTTCGCGGAAGACGCCACGCTCGAAATCGGCGGCAAGGGCATCTTCGTCGGGCGCGAGCGGGTGCTCGAATATATGCAGACCGCCTTCGGGCCGGACGGCGCGCCGATGGGCATTCTCGTCAACCACATGCAGTTCCAGCCCGTCACCCATATCAGCGAGGACGGGCGCGAAGGCTGGCTCCGCGGGCGCGCTTTCGTGATGGCGTCGAGCGGCTGGGGCCTGCCGCTTTATGAAGACGCCTTCGAAAAGGGCGAGGATGGCGTGTGGCGGATCAGCCGTCTGACCGGCCCCTTCACGATGTACACCAGCTGGGCGGGGTGGGGCGAGAATGCGCTCAACAACACCTGGCCCGACAAGTTCGACCCGCCGCCAGACCTCCCTCCCTCGGTGGTCTACCTGACCTATCCGGCCTACTACATCGTGCCGTTCCACTATCCGCACCCGGTGACGGGCGAGGTGTTCGAGGCGGGCGCTGCCGAGGCCGGGGCCTATCACCGCCCGCCCGGCACAGCCGAACAGCAGCAGAGCCTGACCGTCGGCCGCACGGTCAACGGCAGCCAGCCGATCATGCCTCCCGGAGACTAGACCCTTGCGCATTCCCGCGATTGCGGCAGCCCTTCTGCTCGCCTCTTGCACCACGGCCACGGTTCCGCCGCAAGCCGCCGCTCCGGTGGCCGAGGCGGGTGAATGGACCAGCGACGGGCGCGACTATTCGGCGCAGCGCTATTCTCCGCTCACGCAGATCAATGCGCAGAACGTGAGCCAGCTCGGCCTCGCCTGGTATGACGATCTGGACACCTATCGCGGGGTCGAGGCGACGCCGCTCTATGCTGATGGCGTGCTGTACAACACGCTGCCGTGGAACATCACCATTGCCTACGACGCACGCACGGGCGAACGGCTGTGGACCTACGATCCCAAGGTACCGCGCGAATATGGCCGCTATGCCTGCTGCGAGCCGGTCAGCCGGGGCCTCGCCATGCACGAGGACAAGATCATTATCGCCACACTCGACGGGCGGCTGATCGCGCTTGACAAGGCCAGCGGCGAGCCGGTCTGGACCAGCCGCGCCTTCCCCGAAAACACGCGCTACGCCTATTCGATCACCGGCGCGCCGCGGGTGTTTGATGGCAAGGTGGTGATCGGCCAGTCGGGCGGCGATATGGGGGTGCGCGGGTTCGCCGCCGCCTTCGATGCCGAGACCGGCGAGAAGCTCTGGAAGTTCTACCTCACCCCCAATCCCGAAGACCGCCCCGATGGCGAGGCGAGCGACAGCGTCAACGCAATGATGCGCGCCACCTGGGCCGATGAAGGCCTGTGGCGGCAGCTCGGCGGCGGGGCCAATCCGTGGGACAGCTTCGCCTACGATCCAGAACTGAACCTCGTCTATGTCGGAACGGGCAATGCCGTCCCGCATTCGCGGTTCTATCGCTCGAACAACGAGGGCGACAACCTGTTCGTCTGCTCGATCGTCGCGCTCGATGCGGATACGGGCGAATATCGCTGGCACTACCAGATGAACCCCGGCGAGGAGTGGGACTGGACCTGCACCCAGTCGATAATTCAAGCCGACCTCGAAATCGACGGTCGCCAGCGCAAGGTGCTGATGCAGGCCCCCAAGAACGGGTTTTTCTACGTGCTCGACCGCGCAACGGGCGAATTCATCTCCGCCGAGGCGCATGTGTTCCAGAATTGGAACGCCGGGTTCGACGCGAAGGGCCGCCCGATCACCCGCGAGTCTGTGCGCTACACCGAAATGCCCGTCCTGCTCGCGCCGGGGCCGGGCGGGGGCCATAACTGGTTTCCGATGGCCTTCTCGCCGCGCACCGGCCTTGCCTATTTCCCCGCTTACCAATCGGCCTTTCCCTTTGCGGTGATGCCCGATTGGGCGCCTGCGCCCTTGCGCTCGAACTCGGGCTGGGGTGCGAGGGGTGAAGAGGCCGTGCGGCGGCAGGGCGAGCTGTTTGCTGAGGCCGCGCAATACGAGAAAGCCTGGCTCACCGCCTGGGACCCGGTCAAGCAAGAGGCCGCCTGGCGGGTCGAACTGCCGCGCCACGGCAATGGCGGGGTCTTCGTCACCGCGTCTGACCTCGTGTTCGAGGGCACCACCCGCCAGACCTTCGCCGCCTTCGATGCGCGCACTGGCGAGGAGCTGTGGAGCTATCCCACCCAGAGCGCGCCGGTGGCGGGCGGCATCACCTATATGCTCGACGGGGTGCAATATGTGGCGGTCAACGCGGGGTGGGGCGGCGGCGCGGCGCAGATCGAGCGCGGGGCCGGGA
>NZ_QXFM01000021.1 GCF_003584015.1 Aurantiacibacter xanthus | reverse complement strand
CTATCGGCTGGCGACGCTGGTGGGCGTGATGCCCGAGGAGATCGTGCCCGAACTGCGCAAGGCCGCGCCGCAGCCCGAAGCGCCTGCGACGATCCTCACCGGTCTGCGCTCCGAGCTGCTGCGCCGCCGCCCCGATGTGCGCGCCGCCGAGCGTGACCTTGCCGCTGCCACTGCGGACATCAGCATCGCCACGGCGGACCTGTTCCCGCGCTTTTCGCTGATGGGCGGGCTGGGCACGCAGGCGCGCTCGGCGGGCGATCTGGTCGACACCGATTCGCTGCGCTTCAGCATCGGCCCGAGCTTTTCCTGGCCGATCTTTTCGGGCGGCCGCATCCGCGCGCAGATCCGCGCCGCCGATGCCCGCGCCGAGGCTGCCGCAGCGCGTTACGATCAGGCGGTGATCGCCGCGCTTTCCGACAGCGAGGCGGCGGTGAACCGCTATCTCGAAGCGCAGCGCACCGAGGCTGCCAGCGGCGCGGCCCTTGCGGCGCAGCAGCGCGCTTTTGCGCTGTCGCAGGCGCGGTTCGCCAGCGGCGAGGACAACCGGCTGATGCTCGAAAGCGCGCGGCTTGACCTGATCTCGCGGGAAGGTGCGCTGGCCAGCGCCAGAGCCGAGACCGCCCAAGCCGCCGTCGCGCTGTTCAAGGCACTCGGCGGGGGCTGGCAGGCGCCGCGTTAGAGGCGGATCACTCCCTGCTCCCCTCCCCTTGGGGAGGGGCCGGGGGTGGGGGCTCGGACGCTCATTTGGCGCGGGGAACCCCCATCCCAACCCTTCCCCAAGGGGAAGGGCTACTACTAGAAAAGCGCGTCGAGCACCACGAACACCAGCGCCGAGAGCGCGCCAGCGGCGGGCAGGGTGATCACCCAGGCCGCAGCAATCGGCTTCATCAGTGCCCAGTTGGTCTGCTTGTTGACCATGCCGATGCCCAGCACCGCGCCGATCAGGATGTGCGTGCTCGACACGGGCAGGCCGAAGGTCGAGGCCAGCATCACCACCGCCGCCGCCGAAAGCTCGGCGGTGAAGCCCGAGGCCGGGTGCATCTTGGTGAGGTTGTGGCCGACCGTGGCGATCACTTCCTTGCCGATGAACCACAGGCCCACGATCAGCGCGATGCCGAAGGCGATCATCGCCGGGGCAGGCACCGCCGCCGAAGCGCCGATCTGGCCCGAACGCAGCACGTCGAGAATCGCGGCGAAGGGGCCGATGGCGTTGGCGATGTCGTTCGCACCGTGGCTGAAGGCGAAGCCCGAGGCGGTGAACACCTGCAACCAGCTGAAGATCAGGAAGGTCGAGCGGTCGAGCGAAGTGCCGCGCAGCGTGCGCGCGAAGATGAAGGTCGCCATCCACACCGCCGCCGCGATCATGCCCATGATCAGGTAGGTGTTGAGCGTGGAGAGGCCCAGCTCCATGTTCTTCAGCCCCTTGAACAGGAGCATGGCCGAAATGATCGTCGCGCCGCCGGCGGCGACCAGCGGCACCCAGTGCTGCAAGGCGCGGTGCGCCGAGAGCGCGGACTTGCGCTGGCGCAGCTCGTGCAGGCGGCGGTAGTAGTCGGTTTCGAGGTCTTCGGCGGTAAAGTCGTCTTCGTCGAGCGCTTCGGAATCGCGCACCAGCATATGGGTGTACGACATCTTCTGGATGTCGCTCATCCGCTCGAACGCGCCCTTGTGCTCTTCGCGCAGCTGGCGGCGTTCCTTGTGGATGCGCCGCAGCTCTTCGAGCATGCGTTCGTTATAGCGCAGGATATGCCGCTTGATCAGCGTGAACAGGCCATAGGATACGAGGCCGCCCAGCACGGGCGAAAGCACCCACGAGATGGCGATGGTGCCAATCTTGTCCCATTGCACCAGCGACAGCGCCGCATCCCCGCCGCTGAGCATGATGCCAAGCGCAATCGAGCTGCCGACGATGCCGCCCACGATCGAATGGGTGGTCGAAACCGGCCAGCCTTTGTTGCTGGCGAACAGCAGCCACAGCGCGGCGGCCAGCAGCGCCGCCATCATGATGAAGACGAAATGCATCGGATCGACGTTCACGCCGCTGAGGTCGACGATGCCGCTGCGGATCGTATCGGTCACTTCGCCGCCCGCGATCACCGCGCCACTGACTTCGAAGATGGCCGCGATGGCCAGCGCCTGCTTGATCGTCAGCGTGCCGGCACCGACCGAGGTGCCGAACGAGTTGGCAACGTCGTTGCCGCCGATGTTGAAGGCCATGAACAGGCCGAAGGCCGTCGCGAGGACGAAAATCGCCACCTGGGTATGGTTGGTGTAGTCCAGCCCCCAGAGCATGAAGGCACCCGAAGCCAGCACGAACAGCGCGACAAAGCCGAGGTCGAAGGTGGAGAACCCCTTACCCGGTTTATCCTCGGTAAGCGGATAGACTCCGTCTGGAACGGATGTTTGCATCGTCTGGTTCATATTTACCCGTGGCTCTCGCTCTGCGGTTGTTCGTCAAGCTCTGCCGGCCAACGCCTGTCAGCATAGAATCCAAGGCGCGACCCGTGGTCAGGCGCGCCTTAGCTATGCTGACAGGCGTTTCCAGCAATTTTTCCCCGGCGGATGGATATGACGTAAATGCGACATCCATTTGACTACGGAATACAAAGCTGTGTGTGGCATGCTTTCCCACCGCTGGCGCGGCTCTCCGGGTTCCGTCGGTCCGGCGCAGCAGCGGTCCGGCTGAACGCTTTTTTTTGAGAACCTTCCTGCCCTTTGTTCGTTAACTCGGCTACGCCCTCTTGAGCGAAGGGCCTGGACGATCGCCGGGCCTTGTTCTGGTATGTGAGATTGAAGACTGGATGAATTGCGCCCCCGTTTCCCGACAGCTGCATGGCGCACGAAGAAAATCGCTTATCAGGCTGGCACCCTTGCTCGTGGCCCCGTTTTGGCTGGCGGGCGCGCCCGCGCTTGCGCAGGACGCACAGGGCGATTCGCCCCAGCAGTCGCAAGATCGGCAGTCGCAAGATCGGCAGGCGCAGGATCAAGAACAAACGCAGAGGCTCGAACTGCCGGCTCCGCCAGCTGACGCCAATCTGCCCGCAGTCGAGACGATCATTTCCGATGAGGAGTTCGCCCAGGAAGTCCCCTCGCTCGACGTGGCCGACGATGAGGCGCTGTTCGAGGAGCTCGAATCGATCGACGAGTTCGAACGGCGAATCGCTGCGCAAGACAACGAGGGCGGCGCGAACGAGGTGGGCGACGAGGCCCCGTTGGGCGATCCGTCGCTGGCCGATGGCGATACCACCGAGGAAATTCCCGACGCGCCGGTGCGCGATGCCGAACTCGCCGCGCCGCTGCCGCCGATCGACAGCCTGCTGTCCGAACCGTTCGAATATGCGGAGGCGGAGGCCCCGATCGTCCAGTCCGACCTGCGCTATCGCGTGGCGCTGACGGGGCTCGACACGGCGCAGGCCGAGAGCGAGACCGATATGGGCGACCTCTTCCATGATCTGTCGGAACTGGAAGAGGGCGATGGCAAGGCGGCCAATATCGCGCAGTTGCGGGCCCGCATGGAGGAGGACGCCGAACTGGTGCGCCGTATCCTCGCTTCCGAGGGCTGGTACAGCGCCGATGTGCGCGGCCGGATCGATGCCGAGGGGGAAGGCGACGATCAGCAGAGCTTCGTGGCCACCATCGATACGGTGCCGGGCAAACGCTATGTGTTTGGCGATATCGTGATCGATGCCCCAGCAACGCAGCCGGAAGGGCTGATCCGCCGCGAACTGACGCTGAAGGTGGGCGATCCGATCATCGCCGCCCGTGTGCAGGCGGCCGAAGCCAAAGTGCTGGTCGGTCTGCCCGAGTGGGGCTATCCCTTCGCGCAGCTGGGCCAGCGCGATCTGCTGCTCGATCAGGAAAGCGGCGAGGGCATCTACACGCTGCCGGTCGATCCGGGGCCGCTGTCGGTGTTTGGCGGGATCGAGACCAGCGGCGATGAGGTGTTCGAACCTGAGCACATCGCCTTGCTGGCCCGGTTCAAGCGCGGCGAGCTGTACGATAACCGGATGGTCGAGGACTTGCGGCAGGCGCTGGTCGCCACCAGCCTGTTCTCGACCGTGTCGGTGTCGCCCAAGCGCAGCGGCGAGACCGCGCCCGATGGCGCCGAATATGCCACGCTTCTGGTCGAACAGAACGCCGGACCGCCGCGCACCATCGCGGGCAGCGCGGGCTATGGCACCGGGCAGGGCTTCCGCGTGGAGGGCAGCTGGACCCACCGCAACCTGTTCCCGCCGGAAGGCGCGCTGATCGCCAGCGGGGTGTTCGGTACGCAGGAGCAGGGCGCGAGCGCGACCTTCCGCCGCTCCAACGCCGGGCGACGCGACCGCACCTTCTCCGCCACGGCGCAGGCGCTGCATGCGAACTACGATGCCTATGAGGCCTATACCGGACGGATCGGCGTGCTGTGGAGCTATGCCTCGACCTCGATCTGGCAGAAGCCGTTTACCTATGCCTATGGCGGGCAGGTGCTGGTGTCGAACGAGCAGGACTTCGATCTTGTCACCCAGCAGCGGCTGCGCCGCACGTTCTACGTGGGCGGCTTGACCGGCCAGCTCGGTATCGACCGCAGCGACGACCTGCTCAATCCCACCAAGGGCTTCCGCGCCACCGTGCTGATCGAGCCCGAAGGATCGCTCGAAGGGGCCTTGTCGCCCTATGTCCGCGCCCAGCTTGACGCTTCGGCCTATTATCCGGCGACCGATGCGCTGGTGCTGGCGGGGAGGGTGCGGTTCGGGACGATTCAGGGCGTCGATCGCTACGATCTTGCGCCGTCGCGGCGTTTCTATGCTGGCGGCGGCGGCTCGGTGCGCGGGTTCGGCTACAAGAAACTCGGGCCGACCGTGATGGAGCCCAACCCCGACTATCCGAAGCCCGAGGATATCGAGCCGGGCACCGATCCTGCCGATCTGCCCGATCAGTTCATCCCCCGCAACATTGGCGGGCGCAGCCTGTTCGAAGCCGCGGCCGAGCTGCGCTACCGGTTCGGCAACTTCGGCGTGGTGGCCTTCATCGATGCGGGGCAGGCCTGGGAAGAAACCTCGCCGCAGTTCAGCGACATCCGCTACGGTGTCGGCGTGGGCGGGCGCTACTACACCAACTTCGGGCCGCTGCGGCTCGATGTCGCCATGCCGATTGACCGGCGCACGGGCGAATCGGCCTTTGCGGTCTATGTCTCGATCGGGCAGGCGTTCTGATGGTGGACGAGGCCGACATCCCCGCCGTTGAGAGCGAACCCGAAACTGTCGCGACGCGCGGTCGGCCACTGTGGCAGAAGGTGGCCCGATGGGGCGCGCTGGTGCTGGGCGTGCTCGTGCTGCTGGTAGCGGGAGCGCTGATCGGGCTCGATACGAAGTCCGGTCGGCGGTTCGTGGCCGAACAGGTCGCAGGGCTCTCGTTCGAGAACGGGATGGAGATCGGCATCGGCGAGATCGACGGTTCGATCTATGGCAACATGGTGATCCGCGACCTCGAACTGCGCGATCCGCAGGGCGTGTTTCTGACCGCGCCCGAGGTCTCGGTCGGCTGGCGGCCTTTTGCCTTCATCAACAAGCATGTCGATCTGCGCGTGCTGTCGAGCCCGCTGATCACGCTCAAACGCCTGCCCGAATTCGCCGCTACCCCGCCAAGCGATGCCCCGTTGCTGCCCGATCTCGACATCGATGTGGGTGCGCTGAGGGTTGACCGGCTGGTGATCGAAGCTCCGGTCAGCGGAGAGCAGCGCGTGGCGCAGTTGCGCGGCAAGGCTCACATTTCCGACGGTCGCGCACAGGTCACGCTCAATGGCGAAACGCTCGCGGTCGACGGCGGCGCGGCGGGGGACAAGCTCGCGCTCGTGCTCGATGCCGTGCCCGATCAGAACAAGCTCGAACTGGCGCTCGATGTCGATGCGCCGACCGGCGGGATGCTCGCGGCCATGGCCGGGCTTGATGAGGGGCTGACGCTCAAGGCCAAGGGGCAGGGCAACTGGGACCAGTGGGACGGCCAGTTCACCGCCGCCCGCGCCGAGGGTTCGGTGGCCCGGCTCGATGTCAGCGCGCGTGACGGGCTAGTGCGCGTGCGCGGCCCGATGCAGCTTGCCTGGCTGTTCGATGGGGTGAGCGCACAATTGCTCTCGCCCGAACTGAACCTCGATCTGGCCGCTCAGCTGAGCGAACGCAGCGCCGATGTCGAAGGCACCGTGGTCAGCGATGCCTTCCGCCTTAACGCCAAGGGGCTGGTGAGCCTCGCCGACAACAGCTTCGAGGGACTGGGCCTCGACTTCGTGCTGACCCGGCCCTCCGCCCTCGCCGAGAACCTGTCCGGGCGCGGGCTGCGCGCGGCGCTGACGCTCGACGGTCCCTTCGCGACACCGACGGTGGCCTACAAGGTGTCGGCGGATCAGCTGATGCTCGACGATATGGGGCTGGTCGGCCTTGCCGCGCAGGGTGAAGCAACGGTCGAGGCCGAGCACATCACAATCCCCGTACAGGCAAGCGCGAGGCGCGTGACCGGGCTCGACACCGTGGCTGGCGGCACGCTCGAAAACGTGCGGCTGGCGGGCGATCTGGCCATTTCCGGCCCGCGCATCCTGTCGGACAACATGCGGCTGACCTCAAGCCGGATCGACGCCGGGCTGATCATCGTCGCCGATATGTCGACCGGGCTTTACACCGGCGCTATCGACGGGCGGATCGACAACTACCGCGTGGAAAGTGTCGGCCTGTTCGATATCCGCACCGATGCCGAGCTCGAAACCGAGGCAGGCGGCGGCTTTGCGATGAAGGGGCGCGTGAACCTGCGCTCGACCCGGCTGTTCAACGAAGGCGTGCGCAGCTTCCTCGGCGGCAATGTCACCGCAGCGAGCGATGTGCGCTATGGTGCCGATGGGGTGGTGCGGCTTTCAGGGCTGAGCCTGCGCTCGCCCGATGTACGGATCAGCGGCGGATCGGGCACATGGTCGCCCGATGGGCGGATCTCGCTCGATGCGAAGGGCACCACGACGGCCTATGGCGATGTCGGCGTCAAGCTGACCGGAACCATCGCCAATCCCGATGCCGTGATCACTGCAAGCAATCCGGGACTTGGGATCGGCCTTGCGAACCTGCGCGCTGGCGTCACCGGAGCCCCCGGAGGCTATCACCTCGATGCCACCGGCGACACCGACTATGGCCCCCTGCGCGCTGACGTGACGCTGAAGATGGGCAACCAGCTGGCGATCGAGGTCAACGATTCCGACCTCGGCGGGATCGGCTTCTCGGGCGCCATTGCGCAAAGCCGCGAGGGGCCGTTCATCGGGCGGCTCAACGCCGAGGGCAGGGGCCTTACCGGCATCGTCCGCCTCGACAGCGCGGAAGGTGTGCAGGAGGCTCTGTTCAACCTGCGGGCGAACAACACGGTGCTCGACGGCCCGGCGCAACTGGCGATTGGCTCGGCCAGGGTTGACGGGCGCGTGGTGCTTTACGATCAGCCGCACATGGTCGCCGCCTTCGATCTGGCGCGCACCACCTATGGCGGGGTCGACATCAACGCCGCCAAGGGCGAGATCGACTATCGCGACGGCACCGGCAGCGCCAAGGTGCTGGCCGAAGGCACCAGCGGCGTTCCGTTCCGCGTCGGGCTCAACGCGCAGATGACGCCCGAACTGTGGCGCGTCGCGCTCAAGGGCCGTGCGCGCGGTATCGGCTTCGCCACCAGCAGCCCGGCGCGGATCGTGCCCGGCGAGGGTGAATACAGGCTGCTGCCGACGCAGATAGATTTCGGCAGCGGTTCGGTGCGGCTGGCGGGCAGCTATGGCGAAGGGATGAAGCTGCAGAGCCGCCTCGACCAGCTGGACCTTGCGATCTTCAATGCCTTTGTGCCGGATCTGGGTGTGTCGGGCCGTGCCACCGGCTCGCTCGACTTCTCGCAAGCGTCGCCCGAGACCTTCCCCGATGCCGATGCGCGGCTGACCATCACCGGATTCAGCCGCACCACCGCGGCCACGGTCAGCCAGCCGGTGAACATCAACTTCGCCGGCAAGCTCGAACCCGATGGCGGCGAGGCGCGTGCGGTGATGCGCCGCCGTGGCAGCGTGATCGGGCGCATGGTCGCCTCGCTGCGGCCGCTGCCGCCCGGCTCGGGCAGCTGGATGACCCGCCTGCTCAACGCCCCGCTTGGCGGCGGCGTGCGCTACGATGGGCCTGCCGACACGCTGTTCTCCTTCGCCGGGATGACCAATCAGACGCTGACCGGCGGGGTCGGTCTCGCGGTCGATTTTGCCGGGCGGGTCGACCAGCCCGAGATGTCGGGTGTGATCCGCTCCAATTCTCTGGCCTACGAAAACCTTACCTACGGCACCCGGCTCACCGACATGGCGGTTTCGGCGCGCTTCAACGGCGAGCGGGTCGAGCTGGAGAAGCTCGAAGCCAGGGCTGGCGATGGCACGCTCGATGCGACCGGCTACGTCAGCCTCGCCTCGCAGTCGGGCTATCCGATGGATGTCGAAGTCAACCTGCGCGATGCGCAGCTGGCGTCGAGCGGGACGATTGCCTCCTCGGCCACCGGCAACCTCAAGCTGACCAAGGCGGCGGGCGAAACGGCGTTGCTTTCGGGCAAGCTGACCCTGCCCGAAACGCGCTACAAGTTCGTACGCCAGTCGGCTGCCGAGGTGCCGGCGCTGTCAGGCGTGCGCTTCGCCCCGCCGCGCGGGCCGCAGCGCATTACAGGTAACGAACCCGTCGAACGCAGCCCCACCTTGTTCAGCCTGATCCGGCTGAATGTCGAACTATCCGCGCCGCGCCGCCTGTTCGTATCGGGCATGGGGCTCGAATCCGAGTGGGGCGCCAACCTGCGGCTGGCAGGCACCAGCGCCGCCCCGCGCGTGACGGGCAATGTCGAACTGCAACGCGGAACCTTGGGCTTTGCCGGGCGCTCTTTCGAACTGGAGCGCGGCAACATCGCCTTCCAGGGCGGGAGCGAGATCAACCCCACCATCGCCATTGAGGCCACCGAAACCATCGAGGGCGTGGCCGTCACCGTCGACATTTCGGGCCGTGCCTACGATCCCCAGATCAACTTCACCTCTGTGCCAAGCCTGCCGCAGGACGAGGTGCTCGCCCGCGTGTTGTTCGGCAGTTCGATCGGCAATCTGTCGGCGCTGGAGGCGGTCCAGCTGGCGGCCTCGCTCAATTCGCTGCGCGGGACCGGCGGCGGGCTCAATCCGCTCGGCGCGCTGCGTTCGGCGACCGGGATCGACCGGCTGCGCGTGCTCGGCGCGGATGACACCACCGGGCGCGGCACGGCGCTGGCGGCCGGGCAATATCTGACCGACGACATCTACATCGAGTTCATCACCGATGCGAAGGGCTTTACCGCCACCCAGCTCGAAGTGGCACTGACCCGCACGCTGTCGGTGCTGAGCCAAGCGGGCGGCTCGGGCCAGACCAACGTCAACCTGCAATATAGCCGCGATTACTGATGCGGTTGCTACCGATCCCCGCGCTGCTGCTGGTGCTGCTGTCCGCCTGCAAGGGGGAGCCGAGTTTCGAGGAGCGCTATTCCGAGGCCGAGGCGACCATCTCGGAGCAGGCACAGTCGATCGAATCCGATCTTGGGCAACCGGGCGCGCCTGCGCCCGGCGCCACGCCCTAACTGCCGACGTAGACGAATGGGGCCCAATAGGCGGGGTGCTGCAAGCGCGCTTCGCCGCCATCGTCGATCAGTGCCAGCACCGCGCGGCGCAGGCCTTCGGCAGGCGCGACCCCCTCGCGATAGTAGCTCTCCACCGTCGGCACGGTGATCGCGCGGGCGACATCGTCGGCCACCTCCCAGTGCGACACCAGCAGGTTGCGCGCGCCGGCATAGAGGAAGGCGCTGGCCAGCCCCGACAGGCCCGCCGCGCCGGGGCGGTCCGGCCCGCCGGTGTTGCAGGCCGAGAGCACCACCCAGTCCGCGTCCATGTCGAGCGCGGCGATCTCGCTGGCGGTGAGCAAACCGTCGTCACCCTCGTTGGGGGTGAGCACCAGCGCCGGTTCGGCAAGGCCGGCCAGATCGCCTTCGAGGAGGCCGTGTGTGGCAAAGGCAATCACGTCGGCGGGCTGCGCGATCTCGGCCAGAACGCGGGTCTCGCGCGCGTCTTCGCCGGTCAGCAGCACGGTATCGGAGGTATCGAGCGCGCGCGAGAGCGCGTTCAGTTCGGCCAGCGCTTCGGGCAGCGGCGGGAGGTCGGCCACCGTTGCACCTGGCGCAAGCATCCGTGAGGAGCGCAAGGTGCTGAGCGCCGCGCCGCCGAGTACCGGCGCACCGACGGCGACGACGCGGGCAGCATGATTGCTCTCGGCTTTGGCTGGTCGCGCCAGTGTCGACAATGAGGCGAGGGTAGAGAGGCTGTGATGGCGGATCAGCCAGTCGGCATCGGCGAGCGAGGGGGCGGCAGGGGCGAGCGCGGCGAATGGAATGCGGGTGAGCGCGCCACCGGCGGCAACCATGATGTGATCGGCCTGTGCGAGAAGCTGCCCGGCTTCGTTCGCGAACAGCGCTGCGTAAAGCGCGGCACCGGGTGCGAAGTCGTAGGCCGGTTCGGTGCTCGACTCGCGGGCGACAAGCACACCGCGCATCAGTGCCTCGCCTCCGGCCAGCGCGCCGCGCATGTTGGCGGCGAGGGAGGCGACTTCGCGGTTGTCGAGCGCGGCCAGATGCATCGAGCGGGCATCCCTGGTCGCCACCAGCACGGCCAGTCCGGTCGGCAGCGGGTGGGCGAGCAGCACTGCATCGCCGTCGCCAAGGCTGGCCTGCATGGCGGCAAGGGGAATCGGCTCGGAGCCGGTGAAGCTGGCGGTGTCGATGGCGCGCCCCGCCTCAGCCAGTTCGCCCCGCGCGCTGGCGATCTGCGCGCGCATCGCGGCCATTGTCTCGGGGGGGACGCCGAGGCTCATCGCTTCGAGCTGCTGGCTGGCGAGGCTGCGCAGCGCCTCAGCCTTGTCCTGATAGCTGCGCACGGCTTGCGCATCGGCTGCGTCAAGCCCGCGCCGGAACGCAGCCAGTTGCACCGAGCGGTCGGCCTTGGTGGCAAGGCCGTATTGCGCGAACCGGAACGCGGCCTCGATATCGCCCGCGTGCATCGCCGCATCGAGCGCCCAGTCGTTGGCCTGGTCCAGAATGGCCAGTTGCACTGCGTCTGGCTCGCCCGAGGCGGCGATGGCGTCGCGGTTGGCGATCAGCTGGGCATGGGCAGCGGTGACCGCGTCTATCCCGCCAACCTCTGCGCGCACAGCGTAGGCGCCGAGCATGATCTGGCCTGTGAGGTCTTCCCAAAGCGCGGTGGCGTCGCCGGTGGCGCGGCCTTCCTGTGCGGCGAGCTGGGTCGCATAGGCATCGCGCGGACGGCCCGCTTCGGCATAGAACTCGGCCAGCGTTTCCTGCCCGGCGATGCGGCGATAGCTCGCCGGTTCCATCGTTTCGGCGCGCAGGGCATTGGTGGCTTCGGCCAGCATGATCGCCTCGTCGAGCCGGCCAAGATCGCGCAGGGCATGGGCACGCACGTGCTGGGCGTAGAGCGTCAGTTCGCCCTTCGGGCCGTGGCCCTTTTCGATAAAAGCGAGCGCCTCGTCGACCGTGGCGAGCGCTGCTTGTGCCTCGCCTTTCTTGATCAGCGTCTGAGCAAGGCTGAGCCGCATGCTCGAGGCCATGGCCATGTCCGGCTCTTGTCCGCCCAGGGCCAGCGCGATGGCGCGGCGCGAGAAGCGCTCGGCATCGTCGAGCAAGCCGCGTTCCGCCGCGCGGATCGAGAGCGAATTGTAGCTGTTGGCGAGCACCGGATGATTGGGCGGTAGCAGCGCTTCCATCTTCGCGGTCAGCCGCTGCCCTTCGCTCAGCGCCATGTCACTGTCGCCGAGCGCGGCCCAATAGGTCGGGGTGTTGCTAAGATAGCTGACAAGCTCGGAAGTCGGGGCATCGAGCCGGTCGATCAGCGCCTCGACCTCGGCCATATGGGCGATAGCGGCGCGCGACTGCCCGTCCATGTTGAGGATGAAACCGGCGTTGTTGAGGCTGGCGGCAAGTCCGGCGATGAAGGTCTGGTTATCGGTCTCGCGCTCCAGCAGTTTGCGCCGCTCTGCCAGCACCTCCTCGCTGATGGTGCGCGCGGAGGCGAGATCGCCCATCCGCACCCGTGCGACCAGCAAGGCGTTCATGATCGGCAGGCGCTTGGCGAGGTAGCCCTCTCCCGCCGCCTCAAGGATGGGCAGGATCGCCTCGATCTGCGCCGCTCCCTCGGCAAAGCGGCCGAGGGTGAGATCGGTCCCGGCGAGTTCGAAATCGATCAGCGCCAGCTCGGGGTGGCCCTCGGGATAGAGCGTGCCAGCATAGGCGCGGGCCTCCACCAGTGCCGCGTGGAAAGCGGGTTCGTCGGTGTGCGGATCGATTTTGGCGGCGGTATCAAGCATGGCGTCGAGCTGGGCGCGAGCCGCTTCGCTGGGGCCTTCGCCGCCGGGCTGGGCCAGGACCGTGCCCGACAACAGCAAGGCCGCCAACGTCACCGCAATCCGGCCCGAAGCTTTCAGATAACCTGTCATATAACTCCCCCGAAAGGCCCGCCTTGCCGTTCGGGGGAGATTATCGCCTGCCATGCTGCTGTAAAGGCATGCCGCATCAGGGCACGGGCGCAAGGCCGAACACCGCCGAGCCGTCGACCTGCTGATCGAAGGTGTTGCCGAAAGTGTAGACGATGCCGACATGGCTTGCCCCGTCACCGGCGAGGAAGCCCTGCATATAGGCCCGGCAATCGCCGCCGTTGCAGACCGGGCCGGACCCTTGGGCATAGACCGCCTGATCGTATTGCGTGGCAAAGCGCATGTCGGCGCCCACCGGCATGCCGCCGTTCATCGGATCGGCCACGCCGCCGGGTGTGTTAATGGCATAGGCGTTGCCGCCGATGGTGACGTCGAACTCCACGCCCACCTTCGGGGTTGCGCCGAAGGCCACGGCAAGATCGCCCGCAAAGCTGCCCGGCGCGAGCGAGCCGTCGCGGATCGTCGGCGCGGTCGAGCCGACCAGCGCATAGGTCACCGTGCCGCTGGTGGGCAGGTTGGTGGCCGGATCGCCGCTGACGACATGCCAGCCGCCATTTTCGGGCAGTTCGATCCCGTCCTGATCGTTGAAATAGCGCCCGCCGGTGGTGCCGCCGGCCCAGCGCGTCCAGCCGATGATCCCGGCCACGCTGCCGCTGTCGTGCTGCGTGTTGGTGCCGATATTGGGGTGCTCGTTCTCGGCTGTCGTGGGGTTTTGCTTCCACGTATAGGCGAGCGGAGCGCCGCTGGTGTTGTCATAGATGACCTCGCTATCGCCCCGCGTATCGATGCCGATGGTGGTGGAGGCATAGGCGACGATCTGATCGGGCACCGTTGTGCCTTCGGGCAGTTCGTTGGGCGCACCGCCCGACAGCGTGCCGCCAAACACCGCGGCCCCGGAGAGGGCTGGTCGTGCCGCGAGGAAGTCGTCAAATACGGTGTAGGCGAGGGTGGCCAGATCCCCGTCCTCGCCGCCGATGACACCCCGGATACTGACATAACACGCGCTCGACCCGGCACATGCGGGGGCGGTTCCCGTAGTTGTCGTTGTCAGCGTGCCGGAGAAGTTCTTGCCGGCCGAATTGAAATACAGGTTGCTGATCGAAGGATCGGCAAGCCCTCCGCTGGTGGCAAAGGCATAGCTGCCGTCGGGCATGGTCACCTCGCCTTCGAGCGCCACCTTCGGCGTGCCCGCAAGCGTCAGCGCCATGCCGCCGCTGAATTGACCGGGGGCGGTCGAACCGTTGCTGTAGACCGGATGGGTTGCCGCCAGCAGCGTATAGTCGATCCGGCCCGTGGTGGGCAGCGTGCCGCTGAACGGCTCGATCACGGCATAGCTCATCCCGCTGTTTGCCGACCAGATCGAGCGGGCTGCAACATCGAAGCCGGATTCGAGGGAGCCGCCGTTGTAGCGACCGACCTGCCAGCGGCCCGTGCCGGCCAGATCGGCGACGCCAAGTTCGCTCCCGCGCACGAACCGGTCGCGCCCGCTGGGCAGGGTCAGCGTGGTAAGGCCGCGCGAGTCGAATTGCGCAGTGACCGGCGTGGCATAGGCGATGACATTCAAGCCCTTGCGGTTGCTGCCCCCGCCATCGGTATAGGCTATCGCCGGGCTGGTGCCGGAGAACGCGGCCTGCAACGAACCGCTGTTTTCGCCGCTGCCCGCATCATAGCTCAGCCCGGAAACATCGTCCGACGCGAAGATCGAGGCGCCGTAGATCTGCGAACCGTCAAGGGTGCCCCAGTTGGTGGCGATATGGCGATAGTCGTCGCCGAACACCCCGCGCAGATAAAATGTGCAGGTTGCGCCCTGAGCGCAGATCGCACCGGTCCCCTGCAATGGGCTGCTTATGATGAAGGCGGTGGAGTTGAAATTGCGCTCGAATTGCGGATCGGCAAGGCTCGCGATGGAGAAGGTGTAGGTCGTGTCGAGTTCGATGCTTCCTTCGACAGCAACACGCGGCAGGGCTCCGAACACCACCGCCAGGCTGGCATCGAAGGTGCCTTCGCCCAGCGCAGGATCGGTCGTATAGACGGGTGTCGTGTGCAGCAGCGAATAGGTTGCAGAGCCTGCCGTGGGCAGGAACCGCGCCGCATCCGACACCGCCGAAACCAGCGTGTAGTCCAGCGCATCGCGAAGGGTGGAGCCGAGCGCCCGCACTTGCCCCGGTGCATAGGTGAGCAGCAGGGCATCGTCGTTGCCGCGCTGATCGAGCAGTTCGAGATCGAGCGTATCGAAGGTTTCGAGCAGGGCCGTCGAGGCGGAGGTGTTGATATAGATCGTGCCGATCTTGCCTGCCTGATCGCGCGTTACCGCGCCGATGCCCACGCCGAACTGCGTCAGCCTGGTGCCGTCGAGGTCGTAGGTGTGAACGGAGGTTGCGCCGGCCGTGTCCGGATTGAAGTTTGCGCCCACCAGTGCCGTAGAGAAACCGCCATTGTTGCCGCCGCCAGTGTTGCCGCCGCCGTTCTCGCCGCCGCCGGTCGCCAGAGCATCGCCCTTGGCAAAGCCCGCCGTGCCGAGCACTTCGACCCCGCCTGCGTCCTTGGCGATATAGGAGATTGCCAGCTCGGCCGCCTTGTCGCCCGAGATGTAGCCGCGAATTTCGCCGGTGCAGCCGCCCGAGCCCTGACAGGCAGCGCCACTGCCGATCACCTCGATCAGGCCGCCGGTGGTCTGGAGGACTTCGCCGAAGAAGAAGCCCGGGGCCAGATCCTGCCGCAGGGCAATGCCGTTCTGCGGGGTCTGGGCGATGCCGCCCACGGTTTGCAGGGTATAGCTGCGGTCGGCGAGATCGGTTTCCAGTTCTGCGCCGACGCGGGTGGTCGAACCGAAGCTGATCGCCGCCTTCGCGACGCTGAGCGAGCCGACTTCGCCGCCGGTGAGCGTCGGGTTGGTGCCGCCGACGAAGTCATATTCGATCAGGCCGGTGGCGGGCATGTTCGTCACCATCGGTCCGGCGATCACGTGGATGCCGTTGTCGCCGAGCGTCATCGCTGTGTTCGTCTGAGCATAGGCGGTGCCGTTCACCCAGCGGCCCCAGGAGACACCGCCAGCGCTGACGCGCCCGGCCTCGGTCAGCTCTGCTTCGCCGATCGCGGCGCGGGTGCTGCCAAATTTGAAGTACAGCGGGGCGCCGGTGCTCTCGTCGTAGATCACGTCCGCGCGGCTGCGGTCGATCTGGCCGTTGAATGGCGCAAGTTCTGCCTTGCTGCCGCGCAGGGCCATGAACTGGCCCGATGCCAGCTGGCCCTCGGGAACAGGGAAGGTAAACGTCTGCGGCAGCTGGTCGAAGTCGTCGATATTTCCGCCGCCCTGCAAGAAGGCGAGGTAAGCGCCAAGGAAGTCGGCCTGTCCGGCCAGCAGTGTGTCGAACAGCCCTGCCGAAGACAGCGCTTCGAGATAGGCCTGAAACACCGAGGCCGACAGCCCCGTGTATTGGCTCGGCACGCCGCCGCTCTGGAGGTAGGTCAGATAGGTCTGGATTGCAGAGACATAGGCGGCGATGGCGTCTTCGGTGAGGACGTTTGCGGGAACCACGAATCCGTCGGGAAGGCCGCCGCTGCGCAGATAGTCGAGATAGGCCGTCAGCAGGCTCTGCTGCGCCGCGCCGATCCGGTCAAGCTGGCCGCTGTTCTGGAGATAGCGGATATAGCTATTGAGCTGCGAGAGGTCCGCGCCGGTGAAATCGCTGGCACGGCCGCCGTTGGCGAGCAAGGTCAGATACTCGCTGACGAGACTGGCATAGGCGCTCTGGAACTCGCCGATCTGGCCGTTGTTGGCGAGATAGCTGAGGTAGGCGTTGACCAGCGCCGGGCTGGCTCCCTTGAAGCTCGATCCGCCGCCCAGCGCCGCCGCGAGCCGGTCCGAATAGGCGAGCAGCCGGGCGACATCGCCGCTCGGCAGGCGCGCCAGCGCGGGGTTGGCGAGATAGGCCTCTACACCGCGTGCCGCCGCCACCACATCACCTGAGGCGCCGACCCCGGCGAGCCCTTCGCCGAGCGTCACCGCAAGGCCGTTCATGGCGGCCTGAGCGATGGTCTGGCGGGTAGCGGCGAAGGGCGATCGGCGGGCGCTGCCGTTGGGGCTGGGCTGGGCGGCATTGGCAACCACGCGCGAGCTGCTTGCGCCCACGGTGGCGGCCCAGTTCTGACCCGGACGGTAGGTGCGCGTAGAGGCGCCGGTCGTCACCTGCATCGTGCCGCCCATCACGTTGCCGGAGAGCTGCCCGTCTCTCACCGCGAGCGAGCCCGAGCCGCTTACCGTGGCTTCGGCTCCGCCCGGCAGGCGCAGCACGACCCCGGAGCCAGTGCCCCCGGCCACGGTCACGCCGCCATTGGCAAGCGTGATGGTCTCCCCATCGAGCGAGAACTCGGCCGGGCCGACAATCGAGACCACCGCGCCCGAATCCATGCGGATCTGCGTGACCCCGCCGTCGGCGACGGTCTGGCTGCTGGCGGTGCTGCCGCTGCTGGCAAACAGGATATCGGCTGCCTGTGCGGGAGCCGAAGCGACGGCGAGCGTGGCAGCGCCCAGAAGAAGTGCTTTGCGCATGTTCAAGTATCCCCCTTAGAATTCCGCGCGAATGCCGAAGCTCGCGGTGAAGCGCTCGTAATCGTAGAGCGCGATGTTCGACCAATTGCGGGTGTAGGTGACGCGTGGGCGCGCATAGACGTTGCCTGTCATCCGAAACTTGAGGCCGAGACTGGCATCGAGCTGCTCGTCCTCGCGTGCGGTGAGGAACAGCGGATCGTCGGCATCGTAGCCACGGATCTGCCCGCCGATCCCGCCGACCACCGCCACCCGGTCGCCCGCCGGAAGTTCGAACGCGAGGTTGGCGCGGCCATAGGTGTAGGACAGGTGGTCGCCTGCCGATCGGCGGGTCTCTTCGCGCCCGCCCGCAGCGCTCAGCACGAAGGTGCGCGCGGCATAGGTCACGCCCGCGCCATAGCGGTTGGAATCGCGCAAGGGATCGTTGTCGAAGTTCTGGCGGAAGACCTCGCCCGAGACCGACAGCGCGCGTCCGCCTTCGAGCCGGTGGGTATATTGCCCGATCACCCCGATGGCCTGCCGGAAGCTGTCACCGCCGAGCCAGAACTGCTGCCCCTGCACCGACAGCGAGACGACATCGCGGTTGGCCAGCGTATGCGCGACCCCGGCGGTGCCGGTGGCGGCGGCCTGGTCGAACCCGGCTTCGAGGTTCTCGCGGATATTGGCGAGCAGCGAGCCGAACAGCCGCGTCTGGCGCGAGACACCGCTCACCGCCGAAATTCCGCCGACCGCTTCGAGATAGGCGGCATCGGTTGCCTGCGCGTTGGCGCCGAGCTGGCCGGGGCCGAAGCCTGCAAACAGCGGGATGACGATGGAATCGAGATCGGTCGCGGCGTTGACGTTGCTGTCGAAACCCGAAGTCAGATCGAGGAAGCCCGAGACATCCGAGCCGCCGCCAGCGATCTGGCGGTCGTAGTTGCGCACGATCTGGTCGAACCGCTGGCGCACCGGATCGGGCAGCGACGGATCCTGCATCGCGGTGTCGAACTCGGCGCGGGCGGTGTCGATATCGCCTGCCAGCGCATAGGCGCGGGCAAGTTCGGCGCGGGCCTGGGCATTGTCGGGCTGGATTGCCAGCACACGCTGGAGCGCGATGACCGCTTCGGCCGGATGGCCGCTGTCCGCCGCCGCAATGCCGAGAGCGAGATCGTAGTCGGCATCGCCCGCGCGGGTGGCTTGCAGCGGGATCAACAGCGCGAAGGCATCTTGCGAGCGGCCCGCCTGATAGAGCGCAAGCGCATTGGCGACCGCGTCGTCGAGCTCAGCCAGAGCAGGCCCCGCCGTGCAGGCAAGACCCGCGCAGGCAGTGGCAAACAGGACAGGTCTCAACATGATAAATTCACCCCCCAGATACATCACGTAACGGGAGAGCGTTTGCGTCAGGCGGCCGGTGAATTCGTCTTACGAAACCTGACGATGGAGCCGGCGCGGCAGGATCAGCTCGGCCACGGCGCCCTGTTCGCCATTGGCGAGGCTGAAGCTGCCACCGTGCTGGCGGGCGACCGCGCGCACGATGCGCAGGCCGATGCCATGCCCGCCCAGCGTAGAGCGAGGGGACTGGTCGGCCATCGGCGCGAGGCCGGGGCCTTCGTCGGCCACGCGGATCGCGGCGGCATGCTCGCGGCAGGTGAGGCTCACGCGGATCGTGGCCCCCTCGGGCGAGACCTTCAATGCGTTGTCGAGCAGGTTGGCCACCGCGCGCACCACCAGCGAGGCCGAGCCGACGGTCGTGCAGGGGCCAAGCTCGCGCACGATGCAAACATTGTGCTCTTCCTCGGCCACGGCCTCATAAAGCTCGATCGCATTTTCGACGGCCCTGGCAACATCGAACGGTTCGACCGACAGCGCGCCCTGCGTTTCGATCTCGCGCAGTTCGAGCATTGCGTTGAAGGCCTCCATCAGCCGCGCCAGTTCCTCGCTGGCGAGCCGGACCTCGGCGGCAGAGCGCGTATCGCCAAGCATGTCCTCCAGCCGCGACAGCCGCGCCTGCACCCGTGCGAGCGGCGTGCGCAGATCGTGCGCAAGCCCGTCGGCGGTATCGCGCAGGGCTTCGAGGCGGCGTTGCAACTCGTCGAGCATGGCGTTCATATGGGTGGCGAGCGTGCCCAGCTCGTCACTGGTGGTGACCGGATGGCGCGCGGTGACCTCGCCTTCGCCGACTCGCTCGCACAGTGCATTGAGCCGCGCGATCCGGCGGCTGATCGCGGCCCCGGTGATCCATGCCACCAGACCGGCAATGGCGACGATCACCGCCACGATGGCCGCGCCCCAGCGCCAGAAGGCCTGCGTCAGCGGTCCGGTCGAGGCGACGCGGTAGGCGACCAGCACCTCGCTGCCGTCACCAAGGCTGCGGACCACCCCGGCATAGGCGGTGCCGCTTTTGTTGAAGCGGACATAGCCGGGGGCCAGCGGGTCGATGGTCGTCGGCCAGCCTGCGGCCTGTTTCCTGCTGTCGTGCACCGCGATATAGCGTGCCTGCCCGGCTTCGCGGGCGACCGCCCCCAGTTCTCCCAGCGCCGCCAGCGCCAGCCCGGCCATCTCCGGGTCTTCGCCAAGACCCGGCAGTTTCTTCGTCAGTTCGGCATATTCGCGCTCGGCATTCTCGGCGGCGCGCAGTTCGCGTGCGGTGGTGTCGATCCGCCACAGCACCAGCGTGACCAGCGCGACGGCCAAGGTGGTCGCCAGCGCCATGGTCAGCGCGGCGAGGATTGGAATCGGCACCTTGCGGGAGAGCATGCGCTCCATCGGCTCTCGCTCAGCCCTGCTGGCTCAGGTCGCGCAGCATCAGCCCCTGGCTGCGCACCGACAGGATCAGCGGACGCAGCGCCTCGTCGAGATCGCCGCTCGCGGCCTCCAGCTTCTTGCGCAGGCGCGACACATGCACGTCGATGGTGTTGGCCGCATTCGAGGGCATGAAGTTGTAGTCCGACCAGCAGCGGCTCCACAGCATCGAGCGGGTGACCGGCAGCCCGGTGCTTTCGCCCAGCACCTGCAGGATCGCCTGTTCGCGCGGGGTGAGATCGAGCGGCTGGCCGAACAGCTGCGCCGCCATCGCGCGCGAATCGATCAGCAGCGGGCCGTTCTCGATCCGCTCTGCCTGTTCGGGTGTGGCCCAGCGCGCGCGGCGGCGGATCATCGCGGCAACGCGGGCGAGCAGCTCGGTGTCGGAGACGGGCTTCACGACATAGTCGTCGCCGCCTGCGGCCAGCCCTTCGACCTTCTGCCGCTCGGTGCCGAGCGCGGTGAGGAACAGCGCGGGGGCATCGGCGGAAGGGCCGCCGCTTTCGCGGATGCGTTCGAGCGCGGAGATCCCGTCGAGGCCGGGCACCTGCCGGTCGAGGATCAGGACATCGTAAGCCTTTTCGCGCGCCTGTGTGAGCGCGGCGGTGCCGCTGGAGACGACGTCCATATCGGCAAACCCATGGCGTGAGAGCGCCGAGGCGAGACTGCCCGCCAGTTCCGCCTCGTCTTCGAGGACAAGCGCCGAACACCCGGCAAACAGGCTGCGCAGGCGTTCGTCGAGAGCGTCGTCATTGGTCATCGCCGGGTTCTGCCGTGCGCGGCGGCGAATGGGAAGGCTCTTCAGGATACTTCAGGCCGCCGTGGCTGGTTTGTTAAGGGGTGCAAGGCTATGAAAGTCCCATGATTATTGCGCGCAGACAGACATTCCCGCGGGCAAGGGCGGCGCTTCTCGCCGCGCTCGCGGTTGTGACTGCAGG
>NZ_QXFM01000020.1 GCF_003584015.1 Aurantiacibacter xanthus | reverse complement strand
CGGCCAGCTTCGGTTCGGCGGGCAGCATCGCCGCCAGCCGACGCAGCGGCGCGGGTTTGGCGACTTGTGCCTGCTCGAAGGCGATCAGCGCGGCAAGCTCGGCCATGGTCGCCGCCGTGACCTCGGGCAGGACAACCGGCAGCACCCCGCGCGCGAACATGCGCTCGACCGTGGCCAGCGGCTCGGGCAGCGCGAGGAGGGCGAGCAATTCGCCCGCCACCCGCTCGCGCGACAGGCCCTTTAGTGTGGCCGCCATATCGGCGCAGGCTTCCTCCGCCTCGCCGTCGAGCATGGCTCCGAAGCGGGCCTGAAAGCGGTAGTAGCGCAGGATGCGCAGGTGGTCCTCCGCGATCCGCTCGCGCGCCTCGCCGATGAAGCGGACGCGGCGGGCGTCAAGGTCGGCAAGGCCCGCGAAATAGTCTGAGATTTCAAGGCTGAGCGGATGGGCGTAAAGCGCATTGATGGTGAAATCGCGGCGGCTTGCGTCTTCCGCCCAGTCTTCGGCGAAGGCGACTGTCGCGCGGCGGCCATCGGTGGCGACGTCCTTGCGCAGGGTGGTGATCTCGACATTCCCGTCCGCCAGCACGGCGGTGACGGTGCCATGGTCTATCCCGGTGGGGATGACCTTGATCCCGGCCTCGTTCAGCGCGGCCATCACCGCTTGCGGGTGGAGCGTGGTGGCAGCGTCGATATCGTGGACCTCGGCCCCGAGCAGGCTGTCGCGCACCGCGCCGCCGACCCAGCGCAGGTTGTCCGCGCCGAGGACGCCGACCAACTGCGCGAGGTCTTCGCGCGCGGTCCAGTCTGCCTGCAATACTACGTGACTCATACTCACCGCCGCTCATCCTGAGCCTGTCGAAGGATTGTCCTTCTTCTTGATGGCGGCGCTAGAACCAAAGACGACCCTTCGACAAGCTCAGGGTGAGCGGAGGGTGGGGATAGGGGGTGAGCGGAGAGTGGGGATAGGGGGCGAGCAGTGCGTGGGATAGGGGCGCCGCGTGAGGGGCGCAGGCCCCGCCCGATCAATCGAGCAGCTCTTCCCAGGCCAGCCGGTGCGACAGGTTCGCCAGAATGCCCGCGGTGATGCCCCAGATGCGGTGATCTTCCCACACGATCTCGGTGTAGCTGCGCTGGTGCCCGCGAAACAGGCCCGTCTTCGCCACATGGTTGCGCTGGTCGAGCGCATAGCGAAGCGGCACCTCGAACCAGCCCGCCACCTCGCGCGGGTCGGGCCGGATCGGCAGATCGTGCGGAACCACACCCAGCACCGGGGTCAGCTCGAAGCCCGAGCCGGTGACGAAACTCTGCGTCTGCCCGATCACCCGCACCGCCGTGGGCGCGATCGACAGCTCTTCATCGGCCTCGCGCAGCGCGGCGGCCACCGCGTCCTCGCCCGCCTCAAGCTTGCCGCCGGGGAAGGCGACCTGACCGGGGTGCTTGGGCATGGTGTCGGGGCGGTGGGTGAGCAGGATGCCCGGATCGGGCCGGTCGGTCACCGCGATCAGCACCGCGGCCGGGCGCAGAATGCCGCTGGTCACGTCGCTATCGTCGCGCAGGCCGGCAAAGCCGACGTCGCGGCTTTCGGCGAACACGCGCGTGAGGCGGTCGAACAGCAGGCTCATCGCGGCACCAGCGAGAACGTTGCGCCCGCGCTGGTGATCTCCAGCTCCTCGCCGCCCTCAGCCAGAGCGTGCTCGGCCAGTTGCAACCAGGTCGAGCGGTCGAGCCGCGCTTCGGTGCCGTGACGCACGGCGAGATAGATGGCGGGGCACTCAGGATCGCCCTCGGCGCGCAAGGGGTGGTCCGGCCCGGCGATTACCAGTTCGTCGGTGCCGAGGCGGAAGGCCAGCGCGCCGCCATCCACCTTCATGTCGACCGCGAGGAAAGCCGCATCGTCCACCGCGATGGACTGCCGGCACTGCGGGGTCATCAGCCAGTGCTGGCCGCGCTCGTCCTTCACCAGCAGCGAGGAAAAGGCGCGCACCATGGCGGGGCGGGTGATCGGGCCGCCATCGTGGAACCATGTGCCGTCGGCAGCGATCCGCATCAGGCTGTCGATTTCCTCGCTCGGGCTCCATTGCTCGACCGGCGGCAGACGCCGCTCTTCCACCGCGCGGGCAATCTGCTCGAGCGAGAGGGAGGCAAGGTCAGGTGGAGCTTCGTATGGCATGGCTGTTTACGCAGCGATGCCAGAGAGCGTCAGCCGATCCAAGGCCCCAGCGTGCCCTTTTCCGGCAGCACGGCGACATTGGGCGCTCGCACGAGCAGGCGGTCCTTGTCGTAAGGCCCGGCGATGGTCCACCCTTGCGTCGGCGCGGCGACGAAGCCGAAACGGCCGTAGTAGGGCGCATCGCCGATCAGCACCTGCGGCAAGGCCGTTTCAGGATCGAGGCTGGAGGCCATGGCCAGCATCAGCGTGGTGCCGAAGCCTTCGCTCTGCCGCTCGGGAACCACCGCCACCGGGCCGACCATCAGCATCGGATGGCGGCGGCCTTCCTCGTCGGTCAGCGCGACCGGATAGACCTGGATCGTGCCGACCAGCAGTTCCTGCTCGTCGATGGCGGCAAAGCTCAGGGCGGGGAGCCACTCGGTGCCTTCGCGCACCTTGTAGGCGGTGCGCTCATGGCGGTCCGGTCCGAAGGCACGGTCGAGCAATTGCTCGACCAGCGAGGGATCGACGGCGCTCAGAGGCACCAGCGTGGTGGAGGCAAGAGAATCGACCATGGGCCGCGCGCGATTAGGATCGGGCGCGGCGGTCTGCAATCGAATTGTGGCTCAGGGCGCGGGCGTGAGGCGCAGGAGTCGTCCGTCGCCGCCGTCCTCGATCACCCAGATTGCGCCGTCACTCGCCTCGACGATATCGCGCAGACGCTTGGGGAAGGCATAGCGTGCCTCTTCGGTGGCGGAGGCGTTCGCGGCATCGGGGGCGACGCGCACGATGGAGGTGCTGCCGAGATTGGCGATCAGGATCTGGCCTTGCCAGCCCGCGAACAGGTCGCCCGAATAGACGATCATGTCGCCCGGCGCGATGACCGGGGTCCAGAACAGCGCTGGTTTGGTAAAACCGTCGTCCGCCGTGTGATCGGGGATGTCGCTGCCGTCGTAGTTTACGCCGTTGGAGCGGGTGGGCCAGCCATAGTTCGCGCCTTCGACCACGAGGTTCAGTTCGTCGCCACCGCGCGGGCCATGTTCCAGTTCCCACAGGTTGCCCACAGCGTCGAACTTGAGGCCGAGGATGTTGCGCTGGCCGTAGGTCCAGATCTGGTCGGCGGGGCTGCCCTCGGCGGCAAAGGGGTTGCCTGCGGCGGGGGTGCCATCGAGGTTGAGGCGCAGCACCGCGCCGAGGTTGTTGCTGCGGTCCTGCGCGGGGTCGCCCTGCTGGCGGTCGCCGCTGGAGAGAAACAGGTGCTGGCCATCGGGCGAGAAGGCGATCTTGTGGCTGAAATGGCCGTTGCTTTTGATGGCGACACTCTGCTGCCAGATCTGGGTGAAGCCTTCGAGCGCGCAGCTGTCTTCGCCGCAGACCAGCTTGCCCCGGCCGAGAGCGGCGCGGCGGGCTTCGTCTTCGTCGGCCTTGGCCCAGCTGATGTAGACCGTGCCGCTCTGGGCATAGTCGGGCGCGAAGGCGACATCGCCGAGCCCGCCCTGTCCGCCATAGGCCACTTCGGGAAGGCCGCTGACATCAAGCACGCGGCCATCGGCGGGGCGGAACAGCTTGGCCGTGCCCGCCTTCTCGGTGATCAGGAAGTTGCCGGTGCCCGGTTCCTCGGCAATGGCCCATGGTTCGGCGAAGGTGCCGTGGCTGGTGACGGTGAAGGGCGGGCCGTCTTCCAGCGCAACCACCTCTCCGGCCGAGACAGCAGCGGGTTCCTGTGCCGCGCTATCCCCGGCACCGACCCCGCTACAGCTTGCGAGCACGAGGGACACTGTGAACAATGGGGTGGAAAGGATCGACTTGCGCATGACTTCGGGCTCTCCCTTATCCGGCTTCGAACGGCCCTTCGCCGCGCCCGGCTGCATTGCCGGGGTCGACGAGGCGGGGCGCGGGCCGCTGGCAGGGCCGGTTGTGGCGGCTGCCGTGGTGCTGTGCAAGCCTGCGCCGGAAGGTCTGGGCGATTCCAAGAAGTTGACCGCCCGCCGCCGTGCGGTGCTCGAACAGGAAATCCGCCAGACCTGCGCCTTCGGGATCGGCGTGGTCGATGCCGCAACGATCGACCGCATCAACATCTTCGCCGCCACCATGCTGGCGATGGCGCAGGCGATGGAGCGGCTTTGCGCGGTGCGCGGCGCGGACCCTGCCGAGGCGCTGATCGACGGCAACCTCACGCCTGCCGGGCGCACCGCAAGCTGGCGCTGGCCCGCGCGCGCCATCGTCGGCGGCGACGGAATCGAACCGGCCATCGGCGCGGCCTCGATCCTCGCCAAGGAATACCGCGACCGTCTGATGTGCGAAGCGGCCCTCGCGCACCCGTATTACGGGTGGGAGCGCAACAAGGGCTATGGCACGAAGGAACACAGCGCTGCGCTGCGCATTCATGGGCCAAGCCCGCTGCACCGCCGCAGCTTTGCACCCGTCGCCCAGCTGGAAATGTCGCTACAGGACCCATGATCCGATGATGCTCTCGATCCTTGCCGTTCTCGGCGGCCTCATCGCGCTGGCGGTGGGCGGGGAGCTGCTGGTGCGCGGAGCCGTGGGCATTTCGCGGATGCTCGGCATTTCGCCGCTGATTACCGGGCTGGTGGTGGTCGGCGCGGCGACCTCGATGCCCGAACTGGTGGCGAGCGTGCAGGCCGCCATGCTCGGATCGCCAGGGATCGCCTGGGGCAATATCGTCGGCTCGAACATCGCCAATTCGCTGCTGATCCTCGGCGCGGCGGCTTTGATCGCGCCGATTGCCATGCGCGGGATCGGCAAGCGCGACGCGCTGATTGGGCTGCTGGCGGCGCTGGTCCTGTGGCTGGTGACCTATGGGCAGTGGGCCTCGCCGGTGCTGGGCATGGCACTGCTGGCCTCGCTGGTGGCCTATATCCTGTGGCGGCTGCGCCAGCTCCCCGACACGGGCGAGGATGACGACGATCACGATGACGGCGATCCAATCTGGTGGCTGGCGCTGCTGCAATTCGGCGGCGGCCTCGCGGCGCTGGTCGGCGGCGGCGACCTGCTGGTGGGCGGAGCCATCGAACTGGCACAAATGGCGGGCGTTTCGCAAACGGCCATCGGCCTCACCGTGGTGGCGGTGGGCACCTCGCTGCCCGAACTCGCCGCCACCGCCGCTGCCGCCCTGCGCGGGCGCAGCGAGCTGGCGATCGGCAATGTGGTTGGCTCCAACCTGTTCAACCTGCTGCTGATCGGCGGCGTGACCATGACCATCGCCCCGCAGGCGGTCCCGATCGAGCTGGTGGACATAGAGTGGCCGGTGCTGGTGGCCAGCGCGCTGCTGATCCTCGGGCTGTGCCGCTATGCCAGGCGGCTGGGGCGGGGGCTGGGCCTGGTGCTGCTGGCCGGCTTTGCCGCCAACACTGCGGTGGTCTTCGTGCTCTAGCGACTCTCCGAAAAATAAATTCGCCCGATTTCCGGGGCGCGAGTCTTGCGTGCAACACCCCATCATGTCGAGTCTCGCCGCCAATGCGGGACTCAACATCTGGTGTCATTCCCCTTTCGTTCGCCCGAGTCGCACCCCGCATTTTGGGGTCCGGCCGTTCACACGCCGGCTTGACTGGCGAGTCCCGAGGACTCAGAAGCTTGTGGATAAGTGAGGGACGACGAGTTCATGGGTGAATTGACGTTAGTCCGGGCCGCGCGCCCGGCACGGGTGAAAATAGCGCCGAAGACCGAGCTGCCGCTGGGGCAGATTCTCGCGGGCGACTGCGTGTCGGAAATGCGCAAGCTGCCCGATGCGAGTATCGATCTCGTCTTCGCCGACCCGCCCTACAACCTCCAGCTCGGCGGCGACCTCAACCGCCCAGACGGCAGCCACGTCGATGCCGTTACCGACGACTGGGACCGCTTCGACAGCTTCGCCGCCTACGACGCCTTCACCCGCGAATGGCTGACCGAGTGCAAACGTATCCTGAAACCCGACGGCGGGCTGTGGGTGATCGGCTCGTACCACAACATCTACCGCGTTGGCGCGATCATGCAGGATCTTGGGTTCTGGCTGCTCAACGACATCGTCTGGCGCAAGTCGAACCCGATGCCGAACTTCCGCGGCACCCGCTTCACCAATGCGCACGAGACGCTGCTGTGGGCGAGCCAGGGCGAAAAGGCGCGCTATCACTTCAACTACCGCGCGATGAAGACGCTGAACGACGAGTTGCAGATGCGCAGCGACTGGGTGCTGCCGATCTGCTCGGGCGGCGAGCGGCTGAAGGGCGACGACGGTCACAAGGCCCACCCCACGCAGAAGCCGGAAAGCCTGCTGTACCGCGTGCTGCTCGCCACCACCGAGAAGGGCGATGTCGTGCTCGACCCGTTCTTCGGCACCGGCACCACCGGCGCGGTGGCCAAGCGTCTGGGCCGCGACTGGATCGGCTGCGAGCGCGAAGCGGCCTACCGCAAGGTGGCGACGGCGCGTATCGCCAAGGAGCTGCCGCTCGACGAAAGCGCGCTGACCACGATGCAGAGCGCCCGCAGCCAGCCGCGCGTGGCCTTCGGCGCGGTGGTCGAGGCGGGGCTGCTGCCGGCGGGCACCGAGGTATTCGACAAGAAGCGCCGCTGGCGCGCGCAGGTGCGGGCCGATGGCTCGCTGCTGTGCGGGAAGGAAAGCGGCTCGATCCACCATGTCGGCAAGACGCTGCAAGGCGCACCGAGCTGCAACGGCTGGACCTTCTGGCACTACGAGCGCGATGGCGAGATCAAGCCGATCGATGCGGCAAGGCAGCTCTATTTGCTGAGTGTGGAGGATTGAGGGGGCGGCGGCGTTGTGAGAGCTTCCATCGTCGCCCCGTGCTTGACACGGGGCTTGGCTAATCTTCCGGTGCAAACCAGCGCTCCCACAGGTCGTCCCAATCGGGATTGTCGGCTTCGATCAGCGCGAATTTCCATTCGCGCCGCCATTTCTTGACGAGTTTCTCGCGGGCTATCGCTTGCTCGATCTCTTCGTGCCGCTCGATGTACACGAGCCGGGTCTTTCCGAAATCGGCGACATGGCGCGACCCTGTTCCCTCGCGATGCCGGGCGATCCGGGCCATGGCATTTGATGTCACGCCGACATACATGCCGCCGCGATAGCGGTTTGCCATGATGTAGACCCAGCCACCCTTATCCATTGCCCGTTTATTGCGGGGATGGCGGGAAAAGAAAAGCCGAGCCCCGTGTCAAGCACGGGGCGACGAGAGGGGGGCAAGTGACAACACACCAAGGCGGTCACGCTCCTATTGCCTATCGCGCAACGGAATGAAGGACATCCCGATTTTGCTCCAAGGCTCCTGTACACCAGCGGCTTCCATCGCTTGGCCTAGCGCCATACGAATAGGAAGCGGCGTTTCACAAGGGCCTATGATGACCTTATTGATCAGTGTTTCTGGCGCGGCCCCCACAACACCAACCTCGGGGTCATCTTTGAGTGCCAACTTCACCACCTGCTGTGGAACACCGCCGACTGTCTCTATTGAGATGTCGATCCACGGCGAGGTGCCGTCGAGTGAAGGTGAGTGGTACACTCGCCACTCGCGTTCTTCTTTGAAGCCCGGGTGCTTCGTAGCAAGCACGAAAGACCGGAAGGCATGGAAAAACAGGTTCAGGATAATCTGCCGGTCGATCTTGGTTATTGTATCACCTGCGTCCATAATGGCCGCAGCCCAACTCTGGAACCATTCTACGAATTGGTCCTGATCTCGATACACGACTGGCATTGAATAAACTGCCAATGCGTCAGTTTCTGAGAGAAATGTTGCGGTGTTCAGAACCAAAGCCACGCCTGCGTGCCCGCCATAGGCACGCCACATGGAAAGGCGCCCATAGCTATCCTCATCGTCATCATGCTCCGACAGGCAAATCATGTAAGTGTCGTCGATCATGCTTGTGGCATGGTTGTTGAACGTGTTTTCGATTTCTTCCTTAATTCCCTGCCAACTATTATCTAACCATTGTTGAAGTTCGACGCCAGCGGAAGAGTTCCAAGCTGCTCGCAAACATTCCAGCCCATGACGCATTTCAGAGTAATCGTTCATCAGGTGCGCATTTCTGAGCCAAACCTGTTTTCCCGCGATGATCTTATAGGCGTTGTCGGCCGACGTGTAGTGGACGAGCCGCGAGCCGTCTTTGAGGCGTTCGACGCGTTCGATCAGGTGCGATACGAAAAGGTTCATCAAAGCTTGGTCATCCATAGTTGTTGACATGGCTCCAAACTTTACCGTGCACAACCAACCAATCTACCTCATGACTATGCACACGAGGCTCGCGCACCCCCAAACCCCCTTTCCTACGCCCCGCCACCTGTGCTTGAACCGCGCGCGAACCGCCCGCAAAGGAACCGCAACTGTGCAAGAGAATGAGCAGAGGGTTTTCTTCCCCTGTACTCTGTCACACCTGTAACACCCTTGCAGGAAAAGCCGCAGAAAGCTGAACGATGAGCCAGACCGTCTACCTCCAGCCGCTGACCACCGTGAACGGGCCGCAGGCGGTCGAAGGTGATGCTGTTCGTCTTGGCGGATCAATGGTCTATGCGCGAGAGTTGGCAGTGATTGTGCGCTCCGGCAGCGCGGTGGTGTCGCGGCAGGTCGTCACCCGCGCGGGCATGGATGCGGCGCTGGCGGAGCTGTCCCCAGGCCTCGCAGACGAAGGCGCGGCGCAGTGGGCCGACCTTCAGCGCGTCCACCCGCCGCTGCAATGCGGGGAGCGCACGATCCGGCTCGACCAGCCGCAGGTGATGGGCATCCTCAACGTCACCCCCGACAGCTTCTCCGACGGCGGCCAGTTCATGGACGACCCCGCGGCCATGCGTGCGCAGGCCGCCACCATGCACGAGGCGGGCGCGGCGATCCTCGACGTGGGCGGCGAGAGTACCCGTCCGGGCGCGGCCACCGTGTGGGAGGGCGACGAGATCAAGCGCGTCGTCCCCGCGATTGAGGTCTGCGCGGCGATGGGCGCGGCGGTCAGCATCGACACCCGGCGACCGGCGGTGATGGAAGCGGCGCTCGCAGCGGGGGCGCATGTGATCAACGATGTGTCCGCCCTGCGCCACGATCCGCGCAGTCTGGCCTATGCCGCTGCGAGCGGGGCTCCGGTGATCCTGATGCACGCCCCCGGCGCGAGCGTCGAGGCCGCCGAGGAGCTGCACAGGGATGGCTCCTACACCGCCGTCGCCTTCGACGTGTTCGACTGGCTGAAGGAGCGGCGCGATGCGGCGCTGGCGGCGGGGATCGTGCGCGAGAGTATCGTGCTCGATCCGGGGGTGGGCTTCGGCAAGACGCTGGCGGAGAACCTCGCGCTGCTCAATGCGCTGCCGCTGTTCCATGCGCTGGGCCAGCCGCTGCTGCTGGGGGCGAGCCGGAAGCGGATGATCGGTGCGCTCAGCAACGAGGTGGCGGCGCACCAGCGGCTCGGCGGGTCGCTGACGCTGGCGCAACTGGGGATGGACGCGGGCTATCACCTGCTGCGCGTCCACGACGTGTTCGAGACGGTGCAGGCGCGCAACGTGTGGCGCGGGCTGAGAGATGCGGCATTGACCGACTTTGCGGGGCTGGTCTCCTGATGCGGCAAACGGCCCCACAGGGGCCGCAAGGCCGACCGGCCGCCCGGAGGTGCCCCGCAGCGAAGCGGAGGGAACAGCACCGAGGACGAAAGCCCGGATGGGCTTTCGCAAAACCAATCACGCCGCGTTGTCGATCCCGAGGTCGCTCAGCTTGCGGTACAGCGTCGAGCGGCCAATGCCCAAACGGCGCGCCACTTCGGTCATGCGGCCGCGATAGTGGCCGATGGCGAGGCGGATCACGTCGGCCTCGATTTCCTCGAGCGGGCGCAGGTTGCCGTCTTCGGTGTAGAGCATCACCCCCGCGCTGTCGCGCATCGGCGAGCGGGCGACGGGCTCGATCTCGCCGACCAGTTCGCGCAGTTGCGGGAAGTCGTCGGCGGTGAGTGCGTCGCCCTCGCAGAACACGGCGGCGCGGAACAGCACGGTCTGCAACTGGCGCACGTTGCCGGGCCAGTCGTAGGCACCGAACAGGCGCAGCGCATCGGAGGTGATGCCAAGCGGGCGCAGGCCCGGCTGCTGGCCGATCCGGTGCAGGAAGTAGCGGGTCAGCGCGCCGATATCGCGGTTGCGTTCGCGCAAGGGGGGCAGGTGAATGGTGGTGCGCGAGATCAGGTCGAGCAGTTCGGACCGGAAGTGGCCGGCATCGGCGAGGTCGGCCAGCGGCAGGTTGCTGGCGGAGATGATCCGCACGTCGATCTTGTAGGAATAGGTGGCCCCGATCGGGCGGACCGAATTGTTGGTCATCACTTCGATCAGGCGGTCCTGCAGGTCGAGCGGCAGGCGGTCCACCTCGTCGAGCACCAGGGTGCCGCCGTCGCAGTTCTGCAAGGCACCGACCTGCTTTTCGAAGGCGCCGGGGAACGCGCCCTTCTCGTGCCCGAACAGCAGCGATTCGAGGCTGCTGGCCGAAACGCCGGCGATGTTGATCATGCGGAATGCTGTCTTCGCGCGCGGGCTGGCCCCGTGCATCGCGCGCACCAGCATCTCCTTGCCGGTGCCGCTTTCGCCTTCGATCAGCACCGTGCCGTGGCCGCGCGCCGCCTTGGCCGCCTTGGCCAGTGCATCGCGAAAGGTGGGCGCGGTGCCGACCATCGCGTCGAAGTCGAGATCGGCGGGCATCTTCTCGGTGAGCGGCGTGAGTTCGTCGCGCGGGGTTTCCGAATGGGTAGAGTTGCGCAGCGCCTGCATCAGCCGGTCGGGCGCGACGGGTTTCACCAGATAGTCGGTGGCCCCGGCGCGCATGGCTTCGACCGCAAGCAGCGGCGAGGTACTGGCGGTCAGCATCAGGATCGGCAGGGCGGGGCGGCGGTTCTTCAGTTCGGCGATCAGGTCGCAGGCCTCGTCGCCGGGCACCCACTGGTCGAGGATGATGGCGGAAAGTTGCATGCCCTGCCGCGTGCCGAGGGTGGCGATGGCCTTTTCGGCATCGTCCACCACCAGCGTGCGCCATCCTTCGCGCGCGGCAAGCGCCGTGATCAGGCGGCTTTGCGCGGGCTCGTCGTCAATCAGCATCAAGAGGCGCTGTTCAGGCTCGGCCATGGTTTCCTACTGTCCTTGCCCGCAGCGGGCCATTGCAAAGGTCGCTTTTAACCATGGTTGGTAAAAAGGGCCTTAAGCAGAGCTTGAGCACCGGGCCGTGGGAAGATAGAGCAAGGATCGAAGCAATTTCCATCATGTAAGAGGCAGGAATACCCATGGCTCAACAACAAGACCTGAACGACGCGCGCGAAACCTATGCCGGCTTCATCGGCATGCTGAAGTGGACCGTTCCGCTGCTGGCAGTGATAGTGGCGATCGTCGTCATCCTCGTTTCCTGACCCGACCCGCGTAAGAGAGGATGCGGATCGCGGTACTGAAAGAGCAGGCCGCCGGAGAAACCCGAGTGGCCGCCTCGCCCGAGACGGTGAAAAAATTCATCGCACTGGGCGCAACCATGGCAGTGGAGGAGGGGGCAGGCGCTTCCGCCTCCATAGCTGATACTGCCTACCGTGAGGCGGGCGCCGAGGTCGTCTCTGCCGCCGGGGCGGTGGCCGGGGCCGATATCGTGCTCGGCGTGCAGGCGCCCGACGTGATGGCGCTGACCGGGGCGAAGCCGGGAGCCTGGGTGGCGGCGGTGTTCGATCCGTTCGCGCAGCGCGAGCGGGTTAATGCCTATGCTGCGGCCGGTTTCGAGGCGCTGGCGATGGAATTCATGCCCCGCATCACGCGGGCGCAGAGCATGGACGTGCTCTCCAGCCAGTCGAACCTTGCCGGCTACAAGGCCGTGCTGGCCGCCGCCAACCAGTATGGCCGCGCCTTTCCCATGATGATGACGGCGGCGGGCACGGTTTCTGCCGCCAAGTGTTTCGTGATGGGTGTGGGCGTGGCGGGGTTGCAGGCGATTGCCACCGCGCGCAGGCTCGGCGCGCAGGTCAGCGCGACCGATGTGCGTTCGGCCACCAGGGAGCAGATCCTCTCGCTCGGCGCGAAGCCGATCTTCGTCGAAAGTGTGGCGGGGATCGAGGGCGAAGGCTCGGGCGGCTATGCCACCGAGATGAGCGAGGAATACCAGCAGGCGCAGGCCGAGCTGGTCTCCAGCCATATCGCCAAGCAGGACATCGTGATCACCACCGCGCTGATTCCGGGCCGGGCCGCACCGCGCCTGATCTCCGACGCGCAGATCGCGACGATGAAGCCCGGCAGCGTGATCTTCGATCTTGCGGTCGCACAGGGCGGGAATGTCGAGGGATCGGTGCCCGACCAGGTGGTGGAGAAGCACGGCGTCTTCATCATGGGCTATGCGAACACGCCCGCCCACCTCGCGGCGGACGCCTCGGCGCTTTATGCGCGCAACCTGTTCAACTTCCTCAGCGCCTTCTGGGACAAGGAGGCGGGCAAGCCGGTGCTCGACGAGGAGATCGGCGATGCCGTGCGGCTGACGCGCGGGGGCGCAGTGGTGAGCGAGAGGCTGAAGGGATAGACCATGGACTTTATCGCAATCCTGTCGATCTTCGTGATGGCCTGCTTCGTGGGCTATTACGTCGTGTGGTCGGTCACGCCCGCGCTGCATACGCCGCTGATGGCGGTGACCAACGCGATTTCCTCGGTGATTATCGTCGGCGCGCTGATTGCGGCGGCCGAGGCGGGGGAGGGGCTCGCCAAGTGGGTTGGCCTTGGCGCGGTGGTGCTGGCCTCCGTCAACATCTTCGGCGGCTTTGCCGTGACCGAGCGGATGCTGGCCATGTACAAGAAGAAGGAGAGGAAGTGATGCCTCTTGCACGGCTTCCGTTCGTGTCGAGCGCAGTCGAGACACGGCGCGCGGCATCTCGACTTCGCTCGATGCGAACGGGGAAGGCAGGCTGATGGCGCACCTTGCTCTCTCCCCATGGGTCGCCTTCGCCTATCTCGTGGCGGGGGTGTTCTTCATCCTCGCGCTGCGCGGGCTCTCCAGCCCCGAGACGAGTCGCAAGGGCAACCGCTACGGCATGGTCGGCATGGCCATTGCCGTCATCACCACGCTGATCACGCACCAGATCGCGAACATCGTCGAGATCGGCGTCGCGATCCTGATCGGCGCGCTCATCGGCGTGACCATCGCCCGCCGCATCGCCATGACCGCGATGCCCGAGCTGGTCGCGGCCTTTCACTCGCTGGTCGGCCTTGCCGCCGTGCTGGTGGGCTGGGCGGCCTATCTCAGCCCCGAGGCTTTCGGCATTCTCGACGCGGACGGCGGGATCAACACCGTCTCCAAGATCGAGATGGCGCTGGGCATAGCCATCGGTGCGATCACCTTCTCGGGCTCGGTCATCGCCTTTGCCAAGCTTTCGGGCCGGATGAAGGGCTCGCCGATCCTGCTGCCCGCGCGGCATGTGATCAACCTCGGCACACTCGCGGCGATTATCGTGCTCACCGTGCTGTTCGCCATGGCCGCACCTGAGGCGACCTTGCCGCTGATCGTGGCGTTGACCGTGCTCGCCTTCGTGATCGGCTTCCTGCTGATCATCCCCATCGGCGGGGCCGACATGCCGGTCGTGGTCTCGATGCTCAACTCGTACTCGGGCTGGGCGGCGGCGGCGATGGGGTTTACGCTCCACAACACCGCGATGATCATCACCGGCGCGCTGGTCGGCGCTTCGGGGGCGATCCTCTCCTACATCATGTGCCGGGCGATGAACCGCCAGTTCCTCGCCGTGATCGCGGGCGGATTCGGGGCCGAGGCGAGTGGCCCCGCACGCGAGGCGCGCGAGCAGCGGCCCTACAAGCAGGGCAGCGCCGACGACGCCGCCTTCATGCTCAAACAGGCCGACAAGGTCATCGTCATACCGGGCTACGGCATGGCCGTGGCGCAGGCGCAGCACGCCTTGCGCGAGATGACCGACCTGCTCGAAGAACAGGGCGTCGAGGTGAAGTTCGCGATCCACCCGGTCGCGGGCCGGATGCCGGGGCACATGAACGTGCTGCTCGCCGAAGCCAGCGTCGACTACGACAAGGTGTTCGAACTGGAGGACATCAACTCCGAGTTCGCCCAGTGCGACGTCGCCTTCATCATCGGCGCGAACGACGTGGTGAACCCGGCGGCCAAGACCGACAAGTCGAGCCCGATCTACGGGATGCCGGTGTTCGATGTCGACAAGGCGCGGCAGGTGTTCTTCATCAAGCGCTCGATGGGCGGGGTGGGCTATGCGGGCGTCGACAACGACGTGTTCTACATGGACCAGACCATGATGCTGCTCGCCGATGCCAAGAAGATGGTCGAGGAGATCAACAAGGCGCTTGCCGACTAGGGAGGGCGCGCGCCGGAGGAAATCGGCGCGCAGCACGCCCCCTGCGGCGAGGTTCGGCAAATGTTCCGGTTGCGGGGGCAGGGCGCGCGCACTAGCGCATGGCCCATGCCTCTTGCCCCCTATGCCGCCAATCCTGCCGCCTCGCGCGGGCGCGAATTCGCTCAGGAAGGAGACGGCGCGCGCGGCCCGCGCAGCGTGTTCCAGCGCGACCGCGACCGCATCATCCACTCGATCGCCTTCCGCCGTCTCGCGGGCAAGACGCAGGTGTTCGTCGCGCCCGATGGCGATCACTACCGGGTGCGGCTCACCCACAGCCTCGAAGTGGCGCAGATCGGCCGGGTGGTCGCGCGCCAGCTCGGGCTCGACGAGGATCTGACCGAGGCGCTGTGCCTCGCGCACGATCTCGGGCATCCGCCGTTCGGGCACTCGGGCGAGGAAGCGCTCGATGCGGCGCTGGAGCCGCGTGGCGGGTTCGACCATAACGAACATGCCTTGCGGGTGCTGATGCGGCTCGACAGCCCCTATTGCGGGATTCCCGGGCTTAACCTCTCATGGGAGCTGCTGGAGGGCATAGCCAAGCACAACGGCCCTGTGAGCGCACCGCGCTGGGCCTTGCAGGAACTGAACGCGGCCTTTCCGCTTGATCTTGATCAGTGGCCTTCGCTCGAAGCGCAGGTGGCGGCGCTTGCCGACGACATCGCCTACGACAACCACGATATCGACGACGGCTATCGCGCCGGGTTCCTCAAGCTCGACGATCTGCTGACGCTCGACTTTATCGAGGCAGAGTTCCGCGCCATTGAGCGCCGTTTCCCCGCTGCCGACGAGAAACAGCTTTTGCGCGAGCTGGTGCGCAGCCAGATCGGGCTGATGGTGAACGACCTGCTCGAAACCACGCGGGCCAATCTTGCGGGCATTTCCAGCGCCGACGAAATCCGCGCCGCCGGGAGGCCCATCGCGGCCTTCTCACCGGAAATGGCAGCGCGCGAGCGCAGGTTGAAAAAGTTCATGTACCAGCGGCTCTACTATCACGAGGAGCAATTGCAGACCGCCGGTGTCGCGCGCGAAGTGATCGCCGGCCTCTATGCCGCCTATGATCAGGACCCTTCGCTGATGCCGCCCGGCTGGACCGCCAGCCTGCCGCCGCAAGAGCCGCAGCGCGCAAGGCATATCGCCGACTTCCTCGCCGGGATGACCGACCGCTATGCCATCGAGCAATACCGCCGCATCCTCGGTGAAGTCCCGGCCAGGCTGACCAATGTCTGAGCCCACACGTGTCCTGCTGGTCGGTGCGACCGGGCTGGTGTGAGGCGAGGTCATCGCTCAGGGGCGCGGGGTGCCGGGCCTGTCGCTGCTGGCGCTGGCACGGCGCGAGGTGCCGCTGCCGCGCGGCGGGCGGATGGAGATGATGCTCGCTCCGGTCGAGGACTGGCCGCAAGCCATCGCCACGATTGCCCCCGATGCGGTGATCTGCACGCTTGGCACGACCCAGGCGAAGGCGGGCCGTGAGGGCTTGCGCGAAGTCGATTGCACGCTGGTGCTGCGTGTGGCCGAGACGGCGCAGCAGGCGGGGGCGCGGCAGTTTGTGCATCTCTCGTCGGTGGGGGCGGATCGCCATGCGAAGGCGCACTACCTCAGCGTGAAGGGCGAGGCGGAAGAGGGGCTGCGCAAGCTCGGTTTTGCGCGGCTCGATATCCTGCGACCCGGTCTGCTGCGCGGCCAGCGCGAGGGCGAGCGGCGGGTGCTCGAAGGGATCGGGCAGGTCATGGCTCCGGTGGCTGACCTGTTTCTGCACGGATCGAAGCGGCGCTATCGCTCGGTCAGGGCGCAGGATGCAGCGGCTGCCCTGTTGCAGGCGGTGCGCACTCCGGCGCGCGGCACATTCGTTCACGATTACGACGCGATCCAGCGCCTTGCGCGCGGTTTTGCGCAGGCGAGGTCGGCATGAAACGCGAAGCCTACGCCGCCGCGCGCAACCGCGCGCCGATTGCCGAGGTGCTGGCGAAAGAGCTGCCGCCGTCCGGTCTGGTGCTTGAGGTGGCGAGCGGTACGGGCGAACATGGCGTGCATTTCGCGGGGCTGTTTCCGCAGATCACCTGGCAGCCGAGCGATCCCGATCCCGAAGCGCTGGCCTCGATAGCGGCATGGCGCGAGGATTATCCGGGCGAGAACCTCCTGCCACCGGTCCAGCTCGATGCGAGCGCCGCGCAGTGGCCGCTCAACCGCGCCGATGCGATCTTCTGCTCGAACATGGCGCATATCAGCCCAACCTCGGCCACCGAGGGGCTGGTAGCGGCGGCGGGCCGCTTGCTCGGCCCGGGCGCGCCGTTGATCCTATACGGGCCGTGGCTCGAAGAGGAGGTTGAAACCGCGCCGTCCAACCTTGCCTTCGACGCCAGCCTCAAGGCGCGTAATCCCGCATGGGGGCTGCGCCAACGTGCGTGGCTTGATGCGCTATGCCGCGCCGAGGGACTGACCCTCGCAGCGCGGCACGCAATGCCGGCGAACAACCTGATGCTGGTCTATCGCCGCGAAGGCTGACGACCGGTTGCGATAGTGCTCGCCGGGTTGGATTACATCTCGTTCTTCACAGTGTCGGATGCAGACTGCAGGTCTTCGCCCGCGCCGCTCACGGTGTTACAGGCGGTGGCGGCAAAGGCGAGCGCGGCAGTAGCGGCGGCGAGAATCAGCTTGCGGGTCATGACAATTCCTTTCCTGAAGCCCCTCGGTTCACGGCGTTTTTCTGCCTCCGAGAGGGATTGCAGGGGAAACCGCCGAACGCGCTTCAGGTTCCGGTAGCCTGCCGCTGATCGACAAATGCCCGCTGTGACAGCACCCGCTCGCGCCAGGCGATCACCAGCCCCGCCGCGATCACAATCGGTGCGCCGATGAAAGTGGTTGCGGGCGGCAGGTTCGCAAACATCAGCCACCCCAGCAGCGTCGCCCAGACGATGGCCGAATAGTCCATCACGATCACGCTCGCGACCTTGCCATAGCGCAGCGCCATCGTGATCAGGAGCTGCCCCCAGGTGCCGCTCAGCCCGATGCCGAGCAGCAGCAGCCAGTCCTGCCATCCGTGGGCTTTCATGGTGAAAGGCAGAAACGGTGCGGTCAGCACCACGGTGGTGAGCGCGAACCAGAACACGATCACATAGGGCTTCTCGGTCTTGCCGAGATCGCGGATCTGGATCGAGATCAGTGCGATCATGAAGGCACCGCCCAGCGCCACCAGCGCGCCGTCGAGCGCAATGTCGCTATCGCCGGGGCGCGCGATGATGAGGATGCCGACGAAGCCCGCCAGCACCGCCGACCAGCGCCACACCCCGACCTGCTCGCGCAGCAGCACCATCGACAGGATCACGGCGAAAATGGGGGCGGAGAAGTTGATCGTCTGCGCCTCGGCCAGCGGCAGCAGGATCACCGCGCCGAAATTGCACAGCATTCCCACGATGCCATAAAGGCTGCGCGCCAGATGCGCCTTGGGCCGCTTGGTGGCGAGCAGGTGCAACCCGCCCGCATAGACGGCCCAGCCGGCAATCAGCGGCAGGGTGACGAACTGCCGCCAGAACATGATCTCGGCAAGATGGATGCCCCGCTGCGATGCCAGCTTGATCAGCGCCGCCATCAGGGCAAAACCCATGATGCCGGCAAGCCGCATGGCCAGCGCCAGCATCGGCCGGTCAAGATTGCTATCGCTCATGGGCCTGCCTTAGAGGTGATTGCGCAGGTGGCAAGCGATGCCCATATGGCCGCCCATGAAAGAGCCCGACTTCCTGCTGTTCGCCAGCGACGCGACCCTGATCGGGCTGGCGGGGCTGGCGATGCTGGTGCTTTCGTTCATCGCCTTCATGGGCGAGCGTCGCCGCCGCAACCGGCGCGATATCGATGCGGTGGGCGTGTTGCCCTGGCGCGATATTGCCGCGCTGACGTCGCTGCTCGGGCTGCTGCTGATGGCACTGGCGATCAGCGGCTGGCTGAAGGGCTAGGCCTAGAGGCAGGCCTCCAGATAGGCCTGATCGAACCCGAACTGACGCGCCTTTTCCAGCGTGTAGGGGCGCAGGCCAGAGCTGCGGTATTCGCCGATGATCTTGCCGTCCTCGCCCTCGTCGAGATATTCGAAGTTGAACAATTCCTGCGTCACGATCACGTCGCCTTCCATCCCGATCACCTCGGTGATGTTGGTGGTGCGGCGTGAACCGTCGCGCAGGCGCTTCACCTGCACGATCAGGTCGACCGATTCGGCGATCTGGCGGCTGATCGCTTCCTTGGGGATCTTGATGTCGCCCATCAGGATCATGTTTTCCATACGGCCAAGACACTCGCGCGGGCTGTTGGCGTGCAGCGTACACATCGAGCCGTCGTGGCCGGTGTTCATTGCGGCGAGGAGGTCGAAACACTCCGCGCCGCGGATTTCGCCGAGGATGATCCGGTCGGGCCGCATACGCAGGGCGTTCTTCACCAGATCACCGATGGTGATCGCGCCCTGACCTTCGAGGTTCGGCGGGCGGGTTTCGAGCGGCAGCCAGTGCGGCTGCTGCAAGCGCAGTTCGGCCGCGTCCTCGATCGTCAGCACGCGTTCGCCGGGATCGATCATCTTCGACAGCGCGTTGAGCATCGTCGTCTTGCCCGAGCCCGTACCGCCCGAGATCACGATGTTCATCCGGCTCGCGCCCGCAATCTTCAGCGCGGTCGCCATCTTCTCGTTCATCGAGCCGAAGCCCTTGAGCATGTCGATGGTGATCGGTTTCTCGGAAAACTTACGGATCGAGATCGCCGTGCCCTTGAGGCTCAGCGGCGGCACGATCACGTTGACACGAGAGCCGTCCTTCAAGCGGGCGTCGGCCAGCGGCGTGGTCTGGTCGACGCGGCGGCCGACCTGGTTCACGATGCGCTGGGCGATCTGGAACAGGTGCGCCTCGTCGCGGAACTGGATCGGCGCGATCTGCAGCTTGCCCTTGCGCTCGATGTAAGTCTGCTGCGGGCCGTTGACCATGATATCCGAAATGTCAGGGTCGTTGAGCAGTTCTTCGAGCGGGCCGAAGCCGAGCAGCTCGTCGATCAGCACCTTTTCCAGCGCGAACTGTTCGCGCCGGTTAAGCGTGATGCGCAGCTCGGCCAGCACCTCCATGATGATCGGCCGGAATTCTTCCGACAGCTCTTCCTTCGAGAGGGTGGCCGCCGCTTCCGGGTCGACACGTTCGAGCAGGCGCGGCAGCACCTGTTCCTTGATCTTGTGAACCGACTGTTCGAACCCGCCGACTTCGCTGACGCCAGCCTCGCCCGAGGCGTTCACGCGGTCGGCGAGGCGGCTCATGGCATCGGCGTGGGGGCTGACGATGACCGGTTCGGCGCCGGGCTCCAGAGGAATGCCGCTGTTGGGAATGGGCGGGAACTGCTCGCCGCCTGACGTCTGGCTGGCGTTGCGGTCGGTCGGGGAAGGGGGCGCGCCTGTACGCATCGGCTTGGCGATGCCGAAGCTGGGGCGAGACCCCGCTCCGCCGCCCGGTCCACCGACGCCGTTCTTGCGTCCGAATGCGCTCATTGCCGTCCCTCTTTGTCTGTCCGGCCGCGCGATTCCCGCGCCTGCCTAACGAAATCAGCCAGCTTCTGGGCAATCTTGGTAAAGATTTCGCAAAGGTATTGGCTGCTTGTGCGCGGGTGGTCGCAAGATGGTTGCCGCCAGTCGCCAACGATTGCATGGCCGTCGTCGTCCGCCTAGGCGGGCGCATCAGCGGGGACGGAACCTTCATGCACAATTCGGATCGCGCCGGCCTGCTTTATGCGCTTGCCGGTTTCTGCACCCTTTCGATCGGCGATGCGATCGTGAAGGGGATGATGGGCACCTGGCCCGCGCCGGCCATGGCGGCCACACGCTATGTGGTGGGCAGCGCGCTGCTGGCCCTCCTGCTGGCGCGCAGCGAAGGGGTAAAGGCGCTCGCCCTTCCGCGCGACAAGCTGCAATGGGTGCGCGGGATGGCGATCAGCTGTGCCGCCATCGGCATGTTCTTCGCCGTCTGGGTGATGCCGCTGGCCGAGGCGACCACCATCGCCTTTACCCAGCCGGTGATCACGGCGCTGCTGGCGATGATGTTCCTTGGCGAACGGGCGCGCAAGAGCACCTGGATCGCTTGTGGCATGGCCTTTGTCGGCGTGATTATCGTGCTGCGGCCCAATTTCGAGGCTGCTGGCTGGGGCGTGCTGTTCCCGCTGATGGCCGCCTGCGCCATGGCGGTGACGATCATCGCCAACCGCAAGGTCCACGGGCGCGCCAGCGTGCTGGCGATGCAATACTACATGTCGGTCACGGCAATGATTATCCTCCTCACGGTGACGGTCGCAGGGCACCTCAGTGGTCTGGAGCCTTTCGTGCTGACCTGGCCGCACTGGACGGTGCTGGCGCGCTGCGCGCTGATCGGATTCACCGCGACCCTGGCGCAATGGCTGATCTACATGGGCACGGCGAAGGCCGGGGCGGGCACCGTTGCGCCGATGACCTACGGCCAGTTGCTGATGGCCATCACGATGGGTTGGGTGTTCTTCGACGATGTTCCGGACGGGCTCGCCGTCGTGGGTGCGGCGATCATTATCGGCGCCGGGCTCTACCTCTGGCACGACGGGCGCACGCGCCGACCTGCCTAGCAGGTCATTCCCCGGTCTTGCGGACCCAGGCGGTGAGCGTGCGCTTTTGTATGCCGGCCGTGGCGATAGCGCGGTAATCGGCTGCGATCGCCGCCTTGACCAGCGCATTTGCTTCCAGGTTCTGCTGGGTCACGGGGCGATTGGCGGTCACGATGACGCTGGGCCGAGTGGCGAGCACGCGCGCGACCTCGCCGGTCTGATCGATCCCGAGCGCCTCGGTTTCGAGCGCGTTGTTGAGGTGATCGGGATAGACGAACCGGGTCGGCACGCATGAGCCGGTCATCCGGTAAAGCGAGGTGGGGCCGTCGAACAGCCACAGGCACTTGCTCTTCGCATCGACGTGGGGCGCAATGGCGGCGGCAAATCGGTCGGCGGCGTGCCGTTCCTGCTGCGACCGCTCGCTGCGGTTGGGAATGTTGTGAAGGTAGGCAAGGCTTCCCAGCAAAAGCAGGCTGAGTGCGATGCGCAACACGGCCCTGCTGTCGAACAGCGGCACCGCCAGCAGCGCGGCGGGGCCGGCGAACCCGGCGAAATAGTAGCCGTAGACCGTGCTGGGCAGAAACACCGAGGCGACCGACGCAGCGCCAAAGAGCGCGAACAGGCGCCATGCCGCCCAGTCGCGCGGGCGGGACATGCGAAAGGCGGCGTAGATGCCACCGATAGTGAAGATCGCCACCGGTGCGGTGAGGATGCGATAGCCGCTTTTCCAGCGCCCCTGCTGTGCGGGCAGGCGGTCGAAGAAGCTGACGAAGTTGGCGAAGAAAAACGCATCGAAACCGCCTGCGGCAAGGTAAAGCAAGGCCACCAGCACGGTGGGCAGCAGGCCGAGGGCGACGAACAGCAGCGCGCGCTTCGCCAGTGTTACCAGATCCGCCCCGCGCCGATATTCGATCCACAGCGCATAGCACCCGAACACGAGGCAATGCGGAATGACGGTGTATTTCACCTGCAGCGCGATCCCGCCGATCAACATGGCGAGCGCGGCCCGGCGGGTGAATGCGCGATGGTCGGGTTCGGCCAGCAGCCGCACCATCGCCAGCAACAGCGGGGTGAAGAACACCTCGCTCTGTCCTGAGTAGCTGCCGTAGAGCGCCAGCAGCGTCACCGTCACCATCCCGGCAAAGGTGGCCGCCAGCCGCCCGCCGATCAGCCGCGCATTGGCATAGGTGAGCCAGCCGGAGGCGAAGGCCGCGAGGGCCGCAGCGATCTGAAAGGCGATGGGGCCGGGGCCGAACAGCAGATGCGCGAGGCCGAAGATGGCGAACAGGCCGAACGGCTTGCGGTCCCACCAGTCGACGTAAGGAAGCTCGCCATATTGCAAGCGCCAGCCGATGAACGAATAGAGCTGCTCGTCGTAGTCGGCCACCGGATCGCCGAACCACATGACGCGCGTCGCCAGCACCACTGCCAGCAGCGCGAGCAGGCCGGGCCCGTTGTGGCGCAGGTAGGCGCCAAGGCCGGTGCTGCGGTGTTGCAGGTTTGACGGGATGGCCACGGGCGAGGTCTTTCTCATCGGGAAACGGGCTTGTCGTAGCCTTGGGAAGGCGCTTGGTTACTCTGGTGAAGCCTGCCAGCCAACAGCCCACTGGCGCCAATGCAACCTGCTGGCTGTGTGAGCGACCGCTCGGGCGGCGGGTTCAATTCCATCATGTCGTGCCCAAGGCCAAGCGCGGCAAAACAACCGTGCCGGTCCATCCGATCTGCCATCGCACGATCCACGCCTGCTTCACCAACGCTCAGCTTTTGCGTCTGGGCGGAGCGCGGGAGCCGTTGGTAGCTGACGCGGAGGTGGCCAAGTTCCTGCGCTGGATTGCCGACAAGCCGCCCGACTTTCACGCGCCCACCCGCCGTCAGCGAAGGTGACGAAGTTGACAGCGCGACCGTCCCGGCATTGCTCAGATTATCCAGTTGTATCAGTAACTTGATGCGGCGGGGCGAAGTTGACACTTGGGCGGAATTCACGCGCGGCTTTCCTCTTCGATACATGGCGGCGAGGTGCGTAGCTGTGCCACGTTCGCGTGTCTGTAGGAAAGCTCCGCCCTTATCGGCGCGGCAGGCTCTTCATGCCCTTGGTGCGGCTGGTAAGGTGATAGTCGCGGCACAGCTGGCAGCGATAGGGGCGCAAGGTGATCTCGGCCTTGAGCGCCACGGCGATGGCCTCGGCCTCGCTGGAAAAGCGCCGCTTGCGGGCGCAGACGCCGGGGCGCGTGTTCACGCCCCGGCCTCTTCGTCAGTCGTCGACATGCTCGGCGAGCACGGTCAGACCCTTGTCGCCCACTTCGGCAAAGCCGCCGCGGACCATGATGCTTTCGGGCTGCGCGCCGGCGGTCTTGAAGACCTGCACCGTGCCGTCGGCAATCGTCGACATGAAGGGCGCGTGGCCCTCAAGCACGCCGAACTCGCCCTCGCTCCCGGGGACGACCACCATGTGGACCTCCTCGGAGCGGACCAGCTTTTCCGGCGTCACGAGTTCGAAATGCAGAGCCATTGTTCCATCCTTACCCCCTCCCGCTTGCGGGAGGGGCAGTGAGACTTGGTCCTGCCGTGGCAGGGCCTAGTCGCAGCGGGGTGGGCCCTTGCGGGCCCATGCCCACCCCCGACCCCTCCCGCAGGCGGGAGGGGAGTGAGAAAGCTTACGCCTCTTCGGCCAGCTTCTTGGCCTTGGCGACCGCTTCTTCGATGCCGCCGACCATGTAGAAGGCCGCCTCGGGCAGGTGGTCGTATTCGCCGTCGACAACCGCCTTGAACGAACGGATCGTGTCTTCGAGCTGGACGAACTTGCCCGGAATGTTGGTGAACACCTCGGCCACGTGGAACGGCTGCGACAGGAAGCGCTGGATCTTGCGGGCACGGGCCACGGTCAGCTTATCTTCTTCGCTCAGCTCGTCCATGCCGAGAATGGCGATGATGTCCTGCAGGCTCTTGTACTTCTGCAGGATCTCCTGAACGCGGCGGGCGGTCTCGTAGTGCTCGGTGCCGACAACGCGCGGCTCCAGCACGCGCGAGGTTGAGTCGAGCGGGTCGACCGCCGGGTAGATGCCCAGCTCCGAAATCGCGCGGTTCAGCGTGGTGGTCGCGTCAAGGTGCGCGAACGAGGTGGCAGGAGCCGGGTCGGTCAAGTCGTCCGCGGGGACGTAGATCGCCTGCACCGAGGTGATCGAGCCCTTGGTGGTCGAGGTGATGCGTTCCTGCAGGTTGCCCATGTCGGTCGACAGGGTCGGCTGGTAGCCCACCGCCGAAGGAATACGGCCGAGCAGCGCCGACACTTCCGAACCGGCTTGCGTGAAGCGGAAGATGTTGTCGACGAAGAACAGCACGTCCTGGCCTTCCTGATCGCGGAAATATTCCGCCATGGTCAGGCCCGACAGCGCGACGCGGGCACGTGCGCCCGGCGGCTCGTTCATCTGGCCGTAGACCAGCGCCACTTTCGAACCTTCAGAGGTGGCAACGCCGTTCTCGTCCTTGGCGATAACGCCGGCGTCGAGGAACTCGTGGTAGAGGTCGTTGCCCTCGCGGGTGCGTTCACCGACGCCCGCGAACACCGAGACGCCGCCGTGGCCCTTGGCGATGTTGTTGATCAGCTCCTGAATGAGCACAGTCTTGCCCACGCCGGCACCGCCGAACAGGCCGATCTTGCCGCCCTTGGCGTAAGGCGCGAGCAGGTCGATGACCTTGATGCCGGTGACCAGAATGGCCGCTTCGGTCGACTGTTCGAGGAAGGGCGGGGCTTCGGCGTGGATCGGGGCGGTCTGCTCGGCACCGATGGGTCCGAGTTCGTCGATCGGCTCGCCGACGACGTTCATGATGCGGCCGAGCGTCTTGGGTCCGACCGGCACCGAGATCTGCTTGCCGGTCGAGATCACTTCCTGACCACGGGTGAGGCCGTCGGTGCCGTCCATCGCGATGGTGCGCACGGTGTTCTCGCCGAGGTGCTGGGCGACTTCGAGGACGAGCGTGGTGTCGCCGTTCTTCGTCTCCAGCGCGGAGAGGATTGCGGGCAGCTCGCCGGGGAAGGTCACGTCGACGACAGCGCCGATGACCTGGCTGATCGAGCCATTGGTGGTCTGATTGAGGACGGGTGCGGTAGCCATTGTTTACCTCGGGTTCTTAGAGCGCTTCCGCGCCGGCAATGATTTCAACGAGTTCGGTGGTAATCGCGGCCTGACGGCTGCGGTTGTACTGGACGGTCAGCTTGTCGATCAGCTCGCCCGCGTTGCGGGTGGCGTTGTCCATCGCGGTCATCGAGGCGCCTTGCTCCGATGCCTCGCGTTCGAGCAGCGCGCCGAACAGCTGGGTCTTGATGTAGCGCGGCAGCAGCTCTTCGAGGATTTCCTCTTCGCTCGGCTCGTACTCGACGACGGCACCAGTGTCGGTGACCGTCTCGGGTACGGGGACGGGCAGGATCTGCACGGTGGTGGGGTCTTGCGCCAGCGCGCTCTTGAACACCGGGTAGACGAGGTGAGCGACATCGAACTCGCCCTTCTCGAACCGGGCGACGAGATCGTCGGCAATCGCTTCGGCCTCGGGGAAGCCCACGTTGCGCACTTCGCTGGTGTCGAAGCCGTCGCCGATCTGGCTGGCATAGTCGCGCTTGAGCGGCGCGCGGCCCTTCTTGCCGACGAGGTAGAAGGTGACCTTTTTGCCCGCCGCTTCCAGCGCCTTGGCCTGCCGCTTGGCTTCCTTGACGATGTTGGCGTTAAGACCGCCGCACAGGCCCTTGTCGGTGTTGACCACCACCAGCAGGTGCCGGTCGGTCTTGCCGGTGCCCGAGAGCAGCAGCGGCGCATCCGAGCCGCTCACCTTGCTGGCAAGCGAGCCCATGACGCCAGCGAGACGCTCGGCATAGGGACGCGCGGCCTCGGCTGCGGCCTGAGCCTTGCGCAGCTTCGCCGCGGCGACCATCTGCTTCGCCTTGGTGATCTTCTGCGTCGACTTGACCGACTTGATGCGGTCCTTGAGTTCCTTGAGACTTGCCATGTTCTAGTCCCCTGATCCGTTCGCCCTGAGCTTGTCGAAGGGCTGCACTTACTTGGTCACGGTGCGCTTGAAGAAGAACGGCGCTTCGACAGGCTCAGCACGAGCGGAATGAGGGGTTAGCTCCTCTATCTCTTAGGCGAACTGCTTGGCGAAGGCGTCGAGGCCTGCGACCACGGCATCCTTGTCCGCGCCTTCGAACTTGCCGCTCGAACGGATCGAGGACAGCGTGTCGGCGTGGTGCTGGCGCATGTAGCTGAGCATCGCGGCTTCGTATTCGTTCACGCGGTTCACCGGAATGCTGTCGAGATAGCCGTTGGTGCCCGCGAAGATCGACACCACCTGCTCTTCCACCGGCATCGGCGAGAACTGGGCCTGCTTCAGCAGCTCGGTCAGGCGCGCGCCGCGGTTGAGCAGCTTCTGCGTCGCCGGGTCGAGGTCCGAACCGAACTGCGCGAAGGCCGCCATTTCGCGGTACTGCGCCAGCTCCAGCTTGATCGAACCGGCGACCTTCTTCATCGCCTTGGTCTGCGCCGAACCGCCCACGCGGCTCACCGACAGACCCACGTTGATGGCCGGACGGATACCCTGATAGAACAGGTCGGTTTCGAGGAAGATCTGGCCGTCGGTGATCGAGATCACGTTGGTCGGGATGTAGGCCGACACGTCGCCAGCCTGGGTCTCGATGATCGGCAGCGCGGTGAGCGAGCCGCCGCCGTTTTCGTCGTTCATCTTGGCCGCACGCTCGAGCAGGCGGCTGTGGAGATAGAACACGTCGCCCGGATAGGCTTCGCGGCCCGGCGGGCGGCGCAGCAGCAGCGACATCTGACGGTAGGCGACAGCCTGCTTCGACAGATCGTCATAAACGATCAGGCCGTGCATGCCGTTGTCGCGGAAGAATTCGCCCATCGCAGCGCCGGTGTAGGGCGCGAGGTACTGCAGCGGAGCCGGCTCCGAAGCGGTGGCGGCCACGACGATGGAATATTCCATCGCGCCGTTCTCTTCGAGCTGCTTGACGATCTGCGCCACGGTCGAGCGCTTCTGGCCCACGGCGACGTAGATGCAGTAAAGCTTCTTGCTGTCGTCGTCGCCGTTGTTCCAGCCCTTCTGGTTAATGAAGGTGTCGATGGCGACGGCGGACTTGCCGGTCTGACGGTCACCGATGATCAGCTCGCGCTGGCCGCGGCCGACGGGAACGAGCGCGTCGATCGCCTTGAGGCCGGTCTGCACGGGTTCGTGCACCGACTTGCGCGGGATGATGCCGGGGGCCTTCTTCTCGACGCGCTCGCGGGTCACGTCGGTGAGCGGGCCCTTGCCGTCGATCGGGTTGCCGAGCGCGTCGACCACGCGGCCGAGCAGGCCCTTGCCGACGGGAACGTCCACAATCGTGCCGGTGCGCTTGACGCTGTCGCCTTCCTTGATCTCGGCGTCCGAGCCGAAGATCACGACGCCGACGTTGTCCGCTTCGAGGTTCAGGGCCATGCCCTGGATGCCGTTGGCGAAGGCGACCATTTCGCCTGCCTGCACATTGTCGAGCCCGTGGATGCGGGCGATGCCGTCACCAACCGACAGCACGGTACCGACTTCGCTGACTTCGGCTTCGGTGCCGAAGTTGGCGATCTGGTCCTTGATGACCTTGGAGATTTCTGCGGCGCGGATTTCCATCATTGAGCCTTTCGGTAATCGGCGTTTCAGGCGCTCTTCATGGCCTGGGCAAGCGAGTTGAGACGGGTGCGGATCGAGCTATCGATGCGCTTGGAACCAATGGTGACGACGAGCCCGCCGAGAAGGTCGGGGTCGACGCGGGATTTCAGCTTCACCGTGCGGCCTTCGCGGGCACGCAGGCGGCTTTCCAGCTCACCCAGCTGGCTGTCGCTGAGCGGGTGCGCCGAGGCGACTTCGGCCTGCACTTCGCCGCGCTGGGCCGCCGCGATGGCGGCGAAGGCGCGAATCATGCCGGGCAGATCGGCCACGCGGCGGTTGCTCGCCAGCACGCCGAGGAAATTCTTGGTGAGGGGCGAGAGCGCAAGGTGATCGGCGATGCCCGCCATCACGTTTGCGATCTGCGACCGTTTGATCTCAGGATTGCGGATCAGGGCACGCAGCTCACCCGATTCGCGCAGTGCGGCATCGAGTTTGTCGAGGTCGGATTCGACCGACGACACGGTGCCCGCCTCGCTGGCGAGATCGAACAGGGCCGAGGCGTAACGCCCTGCCAGGCTGGCCTGAATACCGGCGGAAAGCTCCACGCGCGAAATATCCTTCAAACTGTCCGAGTAGACGATGTGTGTTTCGCCGGAGAATTAGGGCACTTAGAGCGCCCCCCGGCAAACTCGGCGCGCGCCTAGCATCGGGTGGATTTGGATGCAAGGCCGGGGGGCAAGGCTTTGGGGCGGAAAGTGTGTCCGCCGTCAGTCCGCACCGGCTTTGGCCAGCGTGCAGGTGTAGACGAGCCGCTCGTTCGGGCGGTCGGGCAGGGCCGAAACCACGGTGCTCTGATCGATTCCCAGCTGCGTTGCGGCCTGATCGCCAGCGCCGCACTGCGGGGCCTCGTATTTGCCGCGCCGTTCGCGCGCTTCGCTCATCGCATCACGGTCGAGCAGATAGCGCTCGACCACATATTCCCGCGCTTCGGGATCGAACCGGTTGACCGACACGGCGGCCTCGGACGACGGGACGAGCACGCGGGTCCAGTCGCCGGCGTTGAGGCCATACTGGGTGCGCCCGTTGACGCAGCCCTGCGCGGTCCAGCCGATTTCGACGTCCTGCTCGGGCGCGCTGGTCACGCGGCTGCGCTGCTGGTCGAGCACGCAGGAATAGGTTGCCTGCGAGAGAATCGCGCCGCTCGGCTTGTCGCCGGGATCGGCGCCGGCCTCACCGTCGGCCTGTTCGGCATTGAGAGCGGCCTCCAGCTCGTTCTCGATATCGGCGAAGGCGGGGCGGGTGAGCCAGGCGACGAGTGCTGCGACCAGGGCCACAATCGCCACGCTGCCGGAAATGGCGCGCATCCGCATATCGGCGCGCAGATGCATAAGGTAGGCAGTGCCGCCCGCCGCCAGCGCGATGATGAACAGCAGCAGCGCGAGCGCCATCTGGTTCGTGCGGGCATCGATGGTGCGATAGGTGATGTCGCGGCGCAGCTCGTCGCGGCGCATGGCGAGCGCAGCCTCGGCGGCGGCGGTGCGACGCTGCTCGGCGGCGAGGGTCTGCTGGCGGCGTGCCTCGTCCTCGGCGTCGAGCTCGGCGAGCGAGCGGCAGGGCAGGGCGTTGAGCTGCGGCTGAATATCGTTGGCGCGCAGGAACGGCAGCAGTTCGCGCGTGCTCACCGCGAAGAAAAATTCGGCCTCGGTGCCTTCGCTTTCGGCGCCGAACGAGTTGACCCCGATCACGCGCCCGCAGTTATCCACCAGCGGACCGCCCGAGTTGCCGCGCGCGATGGGCGCGGTGTGCAGCAGGGTGTCCATCTCGCGGCTCGGGCGGCGGCCCGAAAGGAAGCCGGTGCTGAGCACGGGCGGGGTGGCGCGGAACAGGTCGTTCTGGTCGAGCCCCTGCGCGCGGTCGACGTTCATGGGGTAGCCGATGGCGGTGACGGCGCTCTGCCCGCTGGCCGGATTGCCCGCGATGGTGAGCACCGGCAGGTTCATCGGCTTGGTGGTGGCGAGAATCGCCAGATCGTTGCGCGGGCTGACCGAAATGGGGCGGGCATAGACCGCGTCGCCACCCTCTGGCGGGACGATCCCGATGGCGAGGCGCTTGTCCTCGATGGCGGGATTGATGACATGGGCATTGGTCACGATCCGCTCGCCTGCGACCACGAAGCCGGTGCCGTGGGCGATGGGGAAGATCTCGTCGCCATCGCGTCCGATGATGACCACGCGCACCACGCCGCGCGCGGCGGCGGCGATATCGGCCTCGTCGGCCTGGGCCGGTGCGGAGGGAACCATGGCGGCGAACAGGAGGCTCAGCGCCAGCGCGAGGATGCGGGTGGTGTGCAGGATCATGGCGCTCCTTTCGCCTCTTCACGCTTCGAGCGCAAGATTCGGGAAGCATAGCTCCCAATCTCTGCTTAGATAGCGGGCATGGATCTTTCGCATACCCAGATGGCCGAAGCCTTCGCCCGGCGCGACCGCGCTTTCGACGGGCGCTTCGTGGTGGGTGTGGTGTCGACCGGGATCTATTGCCGCCCCTCGTGCCCGGCGCGCCGTCCGCGTCCTGAGAACTGCCGCTTCTTCACACGGGCCGACGAGGCGGAGGGCGAGGGCTTTCGGGCCTGCAAACGTTGCTGCCCCGGCGATGTCGCGCGCGATGAGGCGGCGGTGAACAGGGCGCTGGCGATGCTGCGAGAACAGGCGCGGCCCGTCGCGCTGGCCGAACTGGCCAAGGCTTGCGGCTATTCGCCCACCCATTTGCAGCGTGTGTTCGCCCGTGCGACCGGGCTGTCACCGGCCGCCTATGGCCGGGCCTTGCGGCAGGAGGCCGCGCGCGCCAGCCTGAGCGAAGAGGGCAAGGTCACCGAGGCGATCTATGCGGCAGGCTTCGAAGGGCCGAGCACGTTCTATGCGGATATGGAAGGAACACTGGGCATGACACCATCGGCATGGGCGCGCGGCGGCGCGGGTGTGGCGATCAGCTGGGCGGTGGTGGAGACGAGCCTCGGCCCGATGCTGCTGGCCGCGAGCGACAAGGGCGTGTGCCGGCTCTCGTTCAACGAGGGCGAGGAGGATCTGCGCGCCCGCTTCCCGCGCGCCGAGCTGATCGCGGGCGGAGCGGATTTTGCCGCGCTGGTGCAGCAGGTCGTGGCGGCGGTCGAGACGCCGGGGACGGGGCCGGACATTCCGCTCGACGTTGTCGGCACGGCCTTCCAGCAGCGCGTGTGGGACCAGCTGCGGGCGATTCCCCCGGGCGAGACGCGCAGCTATGGCGAGATTGCCGCCGCGCTCGGCCAGCCGGGGGCGAGCCGCGCGGTGGGCAGCGCCAATGGGGCGAACCCGGTGGCGGTGCTGGTGCCGTGCCACCGTGTGGTGCAGGCCGGCGGGGCGCTGGGCGGCTATGCCTATGGCGAGGCGATCAAGCGCGAATTGCTGCGGCGCGAGCGCAAGGCCTAGGCCAGCCGCCGGAGCGCCGCGCTTACGCGTCCGCCTGCTGCGAACCCAGAGCGCTCAGCGGAATGGTGATCGTGACCGTGGTGCCATCGCCGCCGGTCTCGACAGCGAATGTGCCGCTGATCCGGGTGGTCAGGTCGCGCACGATCCGCGCGCCGAGGTTGCCGGTGTTGGGCCAGTCGATGTCCTCGGGGATTCCGCGCCCGTTGTCGGCGACCTGCAGGCAGGCATGGTCGCCGCTGTCGTCGCGCCACAGGCGCACGGCCACTTCGCCCGCCTCATCCTGGGCAAAGCCGTGCTGGAGCGCATTGGTGAGCAGTTCCGACACCAGCAGCCCCACCTGCGAAGCGCTGTTGAGCGTGGCGCGCACCTCGTCGGTTTCGAGGTTCATGCGCACCTCGCGGTGGCCGTCGATCATGTTGAGCGCGCTGCACACGCGGCTGACATAGGCGCCCAGCGCAATCGAGCCCTTGCCCTCGCTGCCCGAGCGGCTGAACTCGTCATAGAGCATGTTGAGCGCCTCGACCCGGTTGGCGAGCACGCCGAGCGAATCCTTGGTGTCGGTGGTGCGGCGCGATTCGAGCCGGATCAGCGAGAGCAGCAGCGAGAGGTGATTTTTCACCCGGTGCTGAACTTCGCGCAACTGCTCGTCGAGCCGGGCGGCGCGTTCGGCAAAGGCGCTGTCGGTGGGATGCTCCGACTGGATGCCGAGGAAATGGGTGACGGTATCGCCATCGCGCAGGGGCGAGATCAGCAGCCGGTTTACGAACGGCTCGCCATCGGCGCGATAGTTGAGGATATCGACCGTAATCTCGCGTCCGCTTTCAAGCGCCTCGCGGATCAGTTGGCGGTCGGCGGGGTTGGTGTCGTTGCCCTGCAGGAAGCGGCAGTTCTTTCCGATCACGAACTCGCGGTTGAAGCCCGTGATGCGCTCGAACGCACGATTGACATAGACCAGCGGCAGATCGGGCAACTGCGCATCGGCGATCACCAGCGCGAAGGGGAGGAAGTCCATCGTATCGCGCGAAATGCCCTCGGGAACGGGGGGCGCATTGGTATGGTCGAAGCCGTTGGTGCTGTTTTTGCCCTGCGGAGCGTCGTCCATCTCGTTCAATTTCCGGTCGTTTGAAAAGCCTGAAATTAGCTTTCTAGGGTCATAATTGCCTAGCGCCTAGAGGGCTTTGCATGAGCGTGCACTAAACAAAGTTATAAGGGTCGATATCAATGCCAACGCGCACGCCGGGCGGATGTTGCACCTCGGAGAGCCATTTGCGGATGGTCTGTTGCAGCTGCGCGCTGCGCCGCGCGTTGACCAGCAGACGGAAGCGATAGCGGCCGCGCAGCAGGGCGAGCGGGGCTGGCGCAGGGCCGTAGATTTGCAGGTCGGGCAGGCGCGGGCGGGTGTCGCCGATGCGGTTGGCGGCCATGCGCGCTTCGGCCTCGTCCTCGGAGGAGACGATGATCGCCGCCCAGCGTCCGAACGGCGGGGCATGGGCATGGCGGCGCGCCTCGGTTTCGGCTGCGTAGAAGGCGTCGCGGTCGCCTGCGGCCAGCGCGGCGATGACGGGGGCATCGGGGTGGCGGGTCTGGATCAGCACCTCGCCCGGCTTGGCGCCGCGTCCGGCCCGGCCCGCCACCTGCGCGATCTGCTGATAGGTCCGTTCGGCGGCGCGCAGATCGCCGCCTTCGAGGCCGAGGTCGGCATCGATCACGCCGACGAGGGTGAGTTCGGGAAAGTGAAAGCCCTTGGTGACCAGCTGGGTGCCGACGATCACGTCGATCGCGCCGTGCTCGGCCTCGGCCACGAACTGGGCGGCGCGTTCGGGCGAGTTGAGCGTGTCGGATGTCGCCACGGTCACCCGCGCATCGGGCAGGATCTTGGCGACTTCATCGGCAATCCGCTCGACGCCGGGGCCGCAGGGGACAAGGCTGTCCGCCGCGCCGCATTCAGGGCACGCCTTGGGCGGCGGCATCTCGTGGCCACAATGGTGACAGGCGAGCCGCGCGGAAAAGCGGTGCTCGACCATCCACGCGCTGCAATTTGGGCACTGCAAGCGGTGTCCGCAATCGCGGCACAGCGTAAGCGGGGCATAGCCGCGCCGGTTGAGGAACAGGAGCGACTGCTCGCCCTTTTCGAGCCGCTGGAACAGCGCGCGGCGCAGCGGCGGGGCGATCCACTCGCCGCGCTCGGGCGGTTCCTCGGTGAGGTCGACCAGCTGGATATCGGGCAGCTGCGCCCCGCCGAAACGGCTCGGCAGCACCAGCCGCTCGTAAACCCCGCTGTCGGCCATGGCGAGACTTTCGAGCGCCGGGGTGGCCGAGGCGAGCACCACCGGAATACGCTCGAAGCGGGCGCGCATCACCGCCACGTCGCGCGCATTGTAGCGCACGCCATCGTCCTGCTTGAAGCTGATCTCGTGCGCCTCGTCGACCACGATCAGGCCGAGCCGCGCATAGGGCAGGAACAAGGCCGAGCGCGCGCCGACCACCACCTGCGCTGTGCCAGCGGCAATGGCGCGCCAGGCGCGGCGGCGCTCGGTCGCCTTGAGCGATGAGTGCCACTGCACGGGCGCGGCGCCGAACCGCTCCTCGAACCGGCGCAGGAAGGCCTCGGTCAGCGCGATTTCCGGGAGCAGCACCAGCACCTGCTTTCCGTGTTCCAAGGCGCTGGCGATGGCTTCGCAATAGGTCTCGGTCTTGCCCGAGCCGGTCACGCCGTCGAGCAGGAACGGGGCGAACCCGCCGCCCGAGGTCGCCGCGACCAGCCGCGCGGCGACCTCGGCCTGCTGTGGGCTGAGTTCGGGCACGGCATAGTCGGCGCGGGCCTGCGGGTAGGGCCGGTCGCAGTCGACCGCGACCGGCTCCAATGCGCCCTGGTTGACGAGCCCGCGCAGCACCGCCTCGCTTACGTCCGCCATGCCCGCAAGTTCGCGCAGCGAGGCCTGCTCGCCCTCCAGCGCGGCGAGCGCCTGTTCGCGCTTGGCGGTCATGCGTTCGGGCATTCCGCCGGTGAGTCGGTATTCGGTCATGGTCGCCGCCCCGCGCAGCGCCGCCGAGCTGGCGATCACCATCCGCGCCACCGAGGCCATCGGGGCGCAATAATAGTCGGCGCACCATTCGATCAGCCGCCGCAGTTCGGCCTTGATCGGCGGTACGTCGCAGACCCCGATCAGCGGGCGCAGGCGCGAATCGTCGATCCGTTCGGCGGGGAGGCGGTCTTCCTCCCACACGATCCCGAGCACCTGCCGCGGCCCCAGTGGAACCACCACTACCGCACCTGCGTTCACCTCCACGCCATCGGGCACCCGGTAATCCAGTGGACCCAATGCGGCGTTCATCATCAGCAGGCGGACACGTTTTGCAGGCACGCAGGCAATATGGGAGCAGCCCCACGAGGCGGGCAAGGGCGAGGAGTGCGACTATGACCGATAATGTTCTTTCCACCGGCGGGCCGGTGCTTGGCAGGCGGCTGTTTCTGGGCACTGCCGTGGGCGGCGCGGTGCTGATGCTGCCGGGCTGTGCGAGCATGGGCGAGTTCAGCCTCGAAGATGCGGTGCGTAGGCTGCTGTTCCTCTCGTCGGAACGCGCCTTTGCGCGGCTGACCGACGATGGCGGCTACTGGGACAACGCCGTCGACACCATCGGGCTGGAGCGGCTGCTGGGCACGCGCGGCAATGTGCTCGCCTCGATCCTCACCTCCAGCATCTTCAAGCAGCGGCTCAACGACAGCTTTGCCGATATCGCCATCGATGCGGCTGCCCGCGCGGCGCCGCTCGTCACCGATGCGGTGCGCACCATCGGGGTCGGCAACGCGCTGGCGCTCGTGCGCGGCGGGCCGACGGCGGCCACCTCCTATCTGCGCGGGCAGATGGGCAATGCCCTGATCGAGGCCATGGTGCCCGAACTGGGCGAGGCGATGCGTTATGCGCAGGATCCGCTGGTGGGCGAATTGCTCGCCGGGCTGACCGGGATCGACGTGCCGGGCGTGGCGCGCAATTTCTCCGCCAGCATCAACGATGCGATCTGGGGCGAGATCGGCGGCGAGGAAAGCGCGATCCGGGCCAATCCGCGCGAGACCAACGATCCGGTGCTGATCAGCGTGTTCGGCGTCGGCGCGCAGCTCTGACCGGTTCGGTCAGGGTTTCCAGGCGAGCGTGAGAATGGCCACGTTGTTGAGCGTATCCTCGCGGTTTTCCTTCACGGTGTAGATGCCGCGATAGGCGACGCTGACCGTGAATTCGTCGTCGAGATGGTGGCGTAGGCCGATCTCGCCGCGCCACTGATCGCCGCGCTGGGTGGTGTTGTCATCGTGGTTCTGCAGGATGAAAAGCGCTTCGGCGCCGACCCACAGGTCGGTGTCCGGCACGATCGGCTGCGAATACTGGACGTTCTGGCGCAGGCGAAATTCCACACGGTCGGCACCATCGAAGAAGCGTTCCTCGAAGCGGGTGCGGGCCGAGAAATGGCCCGATGACAAGACCATCTGCTGATGCGGGCGGATTTCGTGTCCTCCGGCAAAGTTAATCACTGCGCCGCCGCCGCCCAGCTTGATGCCCTTGGCCACCCGCGTTTCGAACGTGGTGCGGACCTGAAAGATGTTGGAACTCTCACGCCAGCGCGGGGAGATCTCGGTCGTGTTGCTGACCCCGTTGGCAACCGGAAAGGTGCCGGTGAGATAGAGCCAGTACTGCGTATCCTGATCCTGGGCAGAGGCAGGCGCGCTGCAAGCGGCGACCGCGCCAAGGGCGGCACTCGCGGACAGGACGACAGATCGGAACATGCGCAGGGTAACTCCTCGTAACGGCACTGATATCGAACCACGTTTGTGACGTTTTCGTGGCGCATCTGGGTCTTCGTTATGACACAGATGTGACAGCCTGTGGCCTGCGCGAAAAAAGTTCACGCTCCTGGCTCTTTTCATGGCAGGCCACGGCCTCTGCCCCGCTGTTGCACCCGGACGGGCTTGGCACTTTTGCTTCGCTGCTCATATAGGCTGGAGCAATGGCAGACGAATCCCCCCTCGATCGCTTCAAGCTCGCGCTGACGGGCGCCGCCCGCGCTATTGCGCGTGACCCGGAAACCGAGGTGAACTGGACCGCCGACGCGCCTTTCGCTGCCGGCAAGATGATGCGCGTGCCCTCGCCGGGGCGCGAAGTCCCGGCCGCGCAGGCGCGTGAGGTGCGCGGCTTTGCCGACAGCTTTGCGCTCAAGATGCGGCACCACAATGCGCGCCTGCACAAGGCGCATATGCCCGAGGATCTGGAAGCGCGCGCCTGTTACGATGCGATCGAGCGCGCCCGTTACGAGGCTTTGGGCGAGCGCGACTATGTGGGAATGCGCGCGAACCTCGCCGCCATGACCGAGCAGCGCCTGTCCAGCGACGCAATCACCCGCGCCGAGGAAGCAGGCGAAGTGCCGATGCAGACCGCGCTCGGCCTGATGCTGCGCGAACAGCTGACCGGGCAGCCCATTCCGCTTGCTGCCCGCGCTGGGGTGGAACTGGTGCGCGAACATATCGAAAGCCGCATCGGCGACGATTTCGAACGCCTCACCGACGCGCTGGAGGATCAGGCCGCGTTCCAGTCGCTGGCGCTCGACATGCTGCGCCATCTCGACATGGTGCCGGTCGAGCAGGAACCCGACGACAGCGGCGAGGAAGAGGACAACCCCGACGAATCGGGCGACCAGCAGGACGAAACCGACGAGCAGGACGGCGCCGACCCGTCCGACCAGCCCGAGGTCGCCGCCGAAGGCGCCGAGGGTGAGGAAGGCGAGGGCGAAGGGCAGGAGCAGGATTCCGGCGAACAGGAGATCGGCGAGGGCGATCCCGGCGACGACGGCGAGGAGATGATGGTCCCCCAGCGCCGCAACGCGCCGTGGCAGGACCTGCCCGAGGGCTTCGACTACAAGGCCTTCACCACCTCGTTCGACGAAGTGGTCGAGGCGACCGAACTGTGCGACTTCGACGAGCTCGACCGGCTGCGCGCCTATCTCGACAGCCAGCTGGCGGGCCTTGCGGGCGTGGTGACGCGACTGGCCAACCGGCTTCAGCGCCGCCTGATGGCGCAGCAGAACCGCAGCTGGGACTTCGATCAGGAAGAAGGCCTGCTCGATGCCGCGCGGCTCGCCCGCGTGGTGATCTCGCCGGGGCAGTCGCTCAGCTACAAGGTCGAGCAGGAGCAGGAGTTCAAGGACACCGTCGTCACGCTGCTGATCGACAATTCGGGTTCGATGCGGGGCCGTCCGATCTCCATCGCCGCGATCAGCGCCGATATCATGGCGCGCACGCTGGAGCGGTGCGGGGTGAAGGTCGAGATTCTCGGCTTCACCACCCGCGCGTGGAAGGGCGGGCAAAGCCGCGAGAAGTGGCTCGCCGATGGCAAGCCCACCACTCCGGGCCGCCTTAACGACCTCAGGCACATCATCTACAAGAAGGCCGACGAGCCGATGCGCCGCGCGCGCCGCTCGCTGGGTCTGATGATGCGCGAGGGACTGCTGAAGGAGAACATCGACGGCGAGGCGCTGCTGTGGGCGCACGAGCGCTTGCTCGCCCGCCCCGAAGACCGCCGCATCCTGATGGTGATCTCCGACGGCGCACCGGTCGACGATTCGACCCTGAGCGTGAACAGCGCGGGCTATCTCGAACAGCACCTGCGCAAGGTGATCGACTGGATCGAGAAAAGCTCGCCCGTGCAGCTGGCCGCCATCGGGATCGGCCACGATGTCACGCGCTATTACAAGAAGTCGGTGACGATCATGGATGTCGAGCAACTCGGCGGCACGATCATCGAGCAGCTGGCCGATCTGTTCGAGGTCGACTAGCGGCTCAGCCCTGCGAAAGGCAGACTTACGATGCGCAAGATTGTCCTGTTCGTGGCCTTGCTGGTGCTGGCCTTTCCCGCCTGGTATTTCGTCTCCCCATGGCTGGCGATGAAGAACGTCGCCGATGCGGCAGAGGCCCGCAACACCGCCGAGCTGGAGGCGGCGATCGACTTTCCCGCACTGCGCGAGAACACGCGCGCGCAGCTCGATCGCTCGATCCGCCCCACCGGCAACGGGCTGGTCGATGGCATCGGCGGGGCGATCCTCGGCGCGGTGGGCGATACGGCGCTGGAGGCGATGATCACGCCCGAGGGCATGGTCGCCATCATCACCACCGGCGCGGTGGCCAGCCCCTTGCTGCCGCCCGAAATGCGCGGCCGCGAGCTGAGCTGGAGCGTCGAGCATGAGGGCCTGACCCGCTTTCGCGGCGTGAGCACCTACGCTGACAGCGGCACGCCCGGCCCGGTGCTGGTGTTCGAACGGCGCGGGCTCGGCTGGCAGGTGGTGGCGATGGAGCTTTAAGGGCGAAAGCCGCGAAAGAGCCCCGCCACCCGAAAGCGGCGGGGCCAAGGCGAGAAACTGGCGCATTGGGAGCCAGCCCCTCAGGGTCGCATCGGGTTAACTCCTGATCGCGCGAAAAGGCTCCCGGCCAAAGTGAAGAAATCTGACGAGGGGGGCTGACAGGCCAGTGGCAAGCCAGCCATTGATTAGTCGCCACGCTTCGCGCATCAGGCGCGGCATATGACGCAGCTGGTCCTGTTCAATTCGCTCACCCGGCAACTCGAGCCGTTTTCTCCCGTCCACGAGGGCGAGGCGCGGGTCTATACCTGCGGCCCGACCGTCTATAACTACCCGCACATCGGCAACATGCGCGCCTATGTCTTCGCCGACATTCTGGGCCGCACCCTGAGCGCGCGCGGGCTCAAGCTCACGCACGTAATCAACATCACCGATGTGGGCCACCTCACCGACGATGCCGATGCGGGCGAGGACAAGATGGAGAAGATGGCGGCGCAACGGGCGCAGTCGATCTGGGATATCGCGCGGCACTATACTGAGGCCTATTGGGCCGATGTGAAGGCGCTCAACATCCGCGCGCCAGCGCACTGGTCGGTGGCGACCGATTACATCGACGACATGCTCGACTTCGCCAAGAGCATCGCCGCTGACCATTGCTACGAGCTGGACAGCGGGCTCTATTTCGACGTTTCGACCGTGGCCGACTATGGCCGCCTTGCCCGCGCTGTCACCGAAGAGGGCGAGGGCCGGATCGAGGCGGTGCAAGGCAAGCGCAACGCCGCCGACTTCGCGATCTGGCGCAAGACCCCGCCGGGCGAGACGCGCCAGATGGAGTGGGATTCGCCGTGGGGCCGGGGCGCTCCGGGCTGGCATCTCGAATGCTCGGTGATGAGCGGCAAGCTATTGGGCTTCCCGTTCGACATTCACACCGGCGGCATCGACCACCGCGAGATCCACCATCCCAACGAGATCGCGCAGAATCAGGCCTTCTGCGGCTGCGGCTCGCTGGCCGAGCCCGCCAACAGCGGCGCGCGCGTGTGGATGCACAACAACTTCCTCGTCGAGCGCAGCGGCAAGATGAGCAAGTCCTCGGGCGAGTTCCTGCGGCTGCAACTGCTGATCGACAAGGGTTTTCACCCGCTCGCCTACCGGATGATGTGCCTGCAGGCGCACTACCGCAGCGAGCTGGAGTTCTCGTGGGAGGGGCTGGAGGCTGCGCTCACCCGTCTGAAGCGGATGCTGATCGCGGTCGAGGTGCTGAAGGCCAAGCTCGATGCACTGCCCGAGGCTCCGCAAGGCGGCTGGACCTTTGCCGAAGCGCGCGGCGCAGTGGGCGGAACCTTCGTCCCGTTCCTCGGCCGGTTCGAAAGCGCGGTGGAGGACGATCTCAACACCCCGCAGGCGCTGACCGTGCTCGAAGAGGTGCTGGCGCAAAAGAAGCTCGATCCGGTGCACAAGGCGCAGGTGATCGCGGCGATGGATGCGGTGCTGGGGCTCGACCTGCTGACCCTCACCCGCGCCGAGCTGCGTATCAGACCGCAGGTAGCCACGATCACGGCGGCGGACATCGAAGACATGCTCGCCCGCCGCAAGGCTGCGCGCGCGGACAAGGACTTTGCCACCTCGGACGCGCTGCGCGACGAACTGATCGCGCAAGGGGTCGAGGTGATGGACGGCGATCCGCTGGGCTGGGAGTGGAAGCTTGGCTCTTAGCTCGTCATTGCGAGGAGCCAAAGGCGACGTGGCAATCCATCGCGGAGATTGTCGACCAAGCTAGTCATCGGAAGTTGGATTGCTTCCCCCGGCTCAGGGCCGGTGTTGCAATGACGGAAATTGGAGAGGGGAAAAATGACAATCGCAGTTCTTCCAGAGGTTTACCGCAAGCTGATCGCGCCGCATCTGCCGGACTGGATCGAGCCGCGCTTCTGGGAGAACGGCGAGGAACTGATCGCCCTCGCGTCCGAGGCCGAGATCGGCTGGTTCGACATGTTCGACAAGACCGATGCACTGGTGGCGCTGGAGCGGGCCGAAAAGCTCAAATGGCTGAACAGCCAGTTCGCCGGGGTCGACTGGATGCCGCTTGATGCATTGGCGGCGCGCGGGGTGCGGCTCACCAATGGCTCGGGCCTCAATGCCAATGCCGTGGCCGAATTCGCGGTGATGACGATGCTCGCCGAGGCGCGCGGCTATGCCGACCTGATCCGCGCGCACGATCGCAAGGAGTGGGCCGCCTGGCCCAGCGCCATGCGCGAGCTGAAGGGCAGCCGTGCGCTGATCATGGGCTACGGCGAAATCGGCAGCACCATCGGGCGCATTCTCGAAGGCTTGCAGGTCGAAGTCACGCCGATGCGGCGCTCGGCGCGCGATGGTGCGCTGGGGCCGGACGAATGGCGCGACCGCCTCGGCGACTTCGACTGGGTGGTGCTCGCCATGCCGGGCACGCCCGAGACCGCCGGAATGATCGGCGCTGCCGAACTCGCCGCGATGAAGCGCGAGGCAGTGCTGGTGAACTATGCCCGCGCCGACATTATCGACCAGCGCGCGCTGGCCGAGGCGCTGCATGGCGGGCGTTTGGGCGGGGCGATCCTCGACCTCACCGATCCCGAGCCACTGCCCTCCGACCATTTTCTGTGGGATTGCCCGAACATCCGCATCACCATGCACAAGGCGGGCTTGCCCACGCCGCAGATCCGCGAAGCGACCGCGCAGCGCTTCCTCGCCAATTGCCGTGCCTGGAAGGATGGCGCGCCGCTCACCGCCGAGGTCGACCTCGCGCTCGGATACTAGCGGTCCCCCCTGCGTTGGCATAGCGTGACCCGGCAAGTGACCGGAAGCCATGCAACTGCGGGGATGACCGAATGCAGCTCAAAGATACCTATCCGCTTTACCTCAACAACAAGGCCGCCCAGCCCAACACCGACCTTGCCGTAACCGACAAGTTCACCGGCGAGCTTGCCTTCCGCACCGCGCTCGCCACGCCCGATATCATCGAGCAGGCGATTGCCGGGGCGGCCAGGGCGGCTCCGGCCATGGCGAAGCTGGCGAGCTTCGAGAAGCAGGGCGTGCTCGAACACTGCGTCAGCCGTTTCCGCGAGCGGTTCGACGAGCTGGCCTATGCGCTGTGCGTGGAGGCGGGCAAGCCGATCAAGGATGCCGAGGGCGAGGTCACCCGGCTGATCGACACCTTCAAGATCGCGGCGGAGGAGGCCACCCGCAACTATGGCGAGGTCCAGCCGCTCGACATTTCGGCGCGGGCCAAGGGCTATATGGGGATATGGAAGCGGGTGCCGATCGGGCCGTGCTCGTTCATCAGCCCGTTCAACTTCCCGCTCAACCTCGCCGCGCACAAGATCGCGCCCGCCATCGCGGTCGGTTGTCCCTTTGTGATGAAGCCCGCTTCGATGACCCCGCTCGGCGCGATCATCATGGGCGAGGTTCTGGCCGAATGCGACATTCTGCCCGAGGGCGCCTTCTCGATCCTGCCCGCCAGCCGCGACGGGGCCGACCTCTTCACCACCGACGAGCGGCTCAAGTTCCTCTCGTTCACCGGCTCGCCCGAGGTGGGCTGGGCGCTGAAGGCGAAGGCGGGCAAGAAGCCGGTGGTGCTCGAACTGGGCGGCAATGCAGCGGTGGTGGTCGACAAGGACGCCGACCTCGATCACGCGCTTGAACGCATCATTTTCGGCGCCTTCTACCAGAGCGGGCAGAGCTGCATCGGCGTGCAGCGGATCATCATCCACGAAGACATCTACGATACGTTCAAGGCAATGCTGGTCGAGAAGACCCGGTCGCTGGTGGCGGGTGACCCGAAAGACCGCGATACCTTCATCGGCCCGATGATCTCGGACAAGGAGGCCCAGCGCCTCAAGGGCTGGATCGACGATGCGGTGAAGGCCGGGGCCAAGCTGCTGTGCGGCGGCGGGCTCTCGAACGGTAACATGCTGGAGGCGACCCTGCTCGAAGGCGTGCCGCATGACTGCGATGCGAGCAAGGAAGAGGCGTTCGGCCCGCTCGCCAACCTCTCGAAGTTCACCGACTTCTACGAGGCGCTCGATCAGGTGAACGACAGCCGGTTCGGCTTGCAGGCGGGCATCTTTACCAACAACTTCCAGCAGGTGCTCGATGCCTGGGACATCCTTGAGGTCGGCGGCGTGGTGGTGAACGATGTGTCCAGCTACCGGGTCGACAACATGCCCTATGGCGGGGTGAAGGATTCAGGGCTGGGCCGTGAAGGTATCCGCTTCGCGATGGAAGATATGACCGAAATCAGGAACCTCGTGATCCGGCGCGTCTAGAGAAAGCGGGGGCAGTGGGGCTGCGGACGGAGGCCTTGTCCGCAGCCGCGCTGCCCCCTTGCGCTGGGGAAGGTCAGCTTTCTTCCAACAGCAGCAATTCGCAGGTGACGGTCAGCACCGCCGGGTCGAGGCAATGGTCGACTTCGACCACCGCCGCGTCGGCCACGAGCTGGCCGGGGATGGCGAACTCGTGCTCGGGCAGGAACGCGATGAAGCACTCGCCTGCCTCGATGGCCTCGTCGCCGCGGAATTCGAGCGTCACCCGGTGGCGGGTGCCGGCAAAGGTGATGCTGGCCCAGCTGGCCTCCTGATGATGCGTAACGCGGGCCTTGCTACAGGCGAGGTCTGCGAGCGCCGCAAGCAATTTGCCCGAGGTGCCGGTGCGGCGGGAGCGGGCAGGGCGGTGCGCGACGGCGGCATCATGCATGACAAAACACTCCCGGCGCAGCTGGTACGTACATGTTCATGAAATGTTCCACGCGCCCTTCGGTTTCGGCGCGAGGGCGGCGTCCGTTGCGCAGGTCGAGCACGAAGCGCGGGTCTTGCGCTGCGAGGCGGCCAAAGGTGGTGGGCGCCATGCGATAGCGGCGCAGGAAGATCTCGATCTTGCGGATGAGCACAGCCTGATTCCCTTTTCAGTTCTTGTTTTGTTCCAGCATTGACCCGATCGCGATTCGGTGCCGCCAACGATACGGAAAATTCGGCTCTTGTCTAGGAAAAATACTTCGTGTAGGAAGGATTTTCGAATGATCGCAGGAAAACGATAATGGAAGCCAGAAGACGACTTGCCGAAGTTGCCCGAGAGCGGGGATCGAGTCTGGCTGCGCTCTCGCGCATGTTAGGGCGTAATCCCACTTATCTCCAGCAATACATTACAAAGGGCTCGCCGCGAAAGCTCGAAGAGGAAGACCGGCGCAAGCTGGCCCAGTTCCTCGGCATAGCCGAATCCGAACTTGGCGCTCCATCGGAGCTGGTATCGCAGCGGGTGGGGGACTGGGTCGAGCTTTCGCGTCTCAATATCGATGCTTCTGCAGGCCCCGGGGCTCTCCACCACACCGAGGAGTCGTTCGATGCGTTTCACTTCAGCCGCCGTTGGCTGGCCGAAAACGGACTGGAGGGGGCAAAGCTGTCTGCGATCCGGGTCATCGGCGATTCGATGGAGCCGCTGCTGCGTGAGGGTGACGAGGTGCTGGTCGACATGCGCGATCAGCCGTTCCGCGACGGCATTTATGTGGTGCGTCTCGACGATACGCTGCTGGTGAAGCGCGTGGCGAGCCAGGGCGGGGGGCGGTTCTCGCTGTTGTCGCAGAACCTCGCCTATCCGCCGATCTCGGTCGATGCCGAGGACTTCGCGATCATTGGCCGCGTGGTGTGGAAGAGCGGGCGCGTCTAGCGCGGGGCTTGCCTATGGCCCGCCGAGGCCGCACATCGGGGGCATGACCAAGGAAGCCCCGCTACGCGCCGCCATCGTTCCCGTTACCCCGTTCGAGCAGAACTGTTCGCTGGTCTGGTGTTCGCAGACCATGAAGGGCGCGCTGATCGATCCCGGCGGCGATCTCGACAAGCTGAAGGACGCGGTTGCCCGCGCCGGCGTCACGCTGGAAAAAATCCTGATTACCCATGGCCATGCCGATCATTGCGGTCAGGCCGGAATGCTGGCCGAGGAACTGGGCCTGCCCATCGAAGGCCCGCACGAGGCCGACCGGTTCTGGATTGCGCGGCTCGACGAGGATGGCCCGCGCTTCGGCATGGAAACCCGTGTGTTCGAGCCGACCCGCTGGTTGAAGGATGGTGACACGGTCAGCGTGGGCGAGATCACCTTCGAGGTGATTCACTGCCCCGGCCACACTCCCGGCCATGTAGTGTTTTTCCACCGCGACACCAGCTTCGCCTTTGTCGGTGATGTGCTGTTTGCGGGCTCGATCGGGCGCACCGATTTTCCGATGGGCAACCATCAGGACCTGCTCGATGCGATTACCGGCAAGCTGTGGCCCTTGGGCGACAATGTCACCTTCGTGCCCGGCCACGGCCCGCACTCGACCTTCGGGGCCGAACGCCAGAGCAACCCTTATGTGGGCGACGCGGCGATCAGATAAGCCCGAAGGCGGCCAGCAGCGCAGCGATCGCCAGTCCCAGCAGCGGCAGGAAGGTCAGCGCCATTCCTGCCTGGCGCAAGGGGTTGGCGACCTCCGAATCCATTCCCAGCGCGTGACTTATCCGCGCCAGCAGGAAGACGGCGGCGGCAAGGGCAAGAGGCCATCCGCCATGGCCTGAAAGCTCAAGTCCAAGCACGAGGAGCAGTGCAAGTGGCGTATATTCCACGAAATTCGCCTGCGCGCGCATCCGCCTCATCAGCAGGGGATTGCCGCCATCGCCGTGAAGGACCGCATCTGAGAGACGCAGCCGGATGCAGCGCGACGCGAGCCACATGTTGATAAGGACGGCCAGACCGATTGCAGCGAGCGAGACGTGCAGTTGTGCCATTCTTGTGAATCCCCCGAGGTGAGCTGGCAATAATCCGCGCAAGCCGTGCTTGCAACATCGCCAGAAACCGGTATAGCGCGCGCCTTCGCCGCACTGCCAGGCATCTTCATTTCTCTCACGCTTGCGTGGGATGAATGCTTGGCCTAGTGCGCTGGCAACATTATTGATGATTTAAGGAACAGGTGCCGCCATGGCTGTCCCTAAGAGAAAAGTTTCGCCGCATCGCCGTGGCAATCGGCGCGCTCATGATTCGCTGAAGGTCGAGGCCTTCCACGAGTGCAACAACTGTGGCGAGCTCAAGCGCCCGCACAACCTTTGCCCGCACTGCGGCTTCTACAACGGTCGCGAGATCGTTTCGGTCGGGCTGTAAAGCCACCCACGAGTAACAGGGGTTTTCGGCATGAGTCTTCCGCGTATCGCGATTGATGCGATGGGCGGGGACGAGGGCGTGCGCGTGATGGTCTCAGGCGCGGCGCTTGCGCGTCGCCGTCATGAGCAGTTCAAGTTCTTGCTGGTCGGCGATGAAGCCCGCATCAGCAAGGCTCTTGAGGCGCACCCCAACATGCGGGAAGCGTCCGAAATCCTCCATTGCGAGGATGTCGTCGCTGGCGATGAAAAGCCCAGCCGTGCGCTCCGCCGGGCCAAGACCACGTCGATGGGGCTGGCGATTCAGGCGGTGAAGGACGGCAAGTGCGGCGCAGCTGTCAGCGGCGGGAACACCGGCGCGCTGATGGCGATGAGCAAGCTTGCCCTGCGCACCATGCCCGGCATCGACCGGCCGGCACTCGCGGCCCTCATGCCTACGCTTGAAGAGCACGACGTGATCATGCTCGACCTCGGTGCCAACACCGAGTGCGATGCGCGCAATCTCGTCCAGTTCGCGGTGATGGGTGCCGCCTATTCCCGCATTGTCTGTGCCAACGATGCGCCGCGCGTGCGGTTGCTGAACATCGGCACCGAAGACACCAAGGGCACCGAAAAGCTGCAGGATGCCAGTCACTTCCTGCGTGAAGCTACGGGCCTTGCCATGCGCTTCGAAGGCTATGTCGAGGCCGACAAGATCAACCGCGGCGATGTCGATGTGGTGGTGACCGACGGTTTCTCGGGCAACATCGCCCTGAAGGCGATCGAGGGCTCGGCCCGCTTCGTGACCGATCTGCTGAAGACGGCGTTCCGCTCGTCGATTCGCTCGAAGATCGGCTTCCTGATCTCGCGCCCGGCCACCGAGCTGCTGCGCCACCATCTCGATCCCAACAACCACAATGGCGGCGTCTTCCTCGGGCTTAACGGCGTGATCGTGAAATCGCACGGCAGCGCGAACGCGCAGGGCGTGGCCAATGCCGTAGCCGTGGCTGCGCGTCTGCTGGAAGACGATCTCACCACACGCATCGCGGCCGATCTCGCCGCGCTGGATGACGGCGCGTTGAAGGCCAATGGCACCACAACAGCGCAGGGGCAGCAATGATCCGTTCGGTTCTGATTGGCACCGGTTCGGCTTTGCCGGAACGGTGTGTCACCAACGACGAGCTGGCCGCCAGGGTCGATACCAGCGACGAGTGGATTCGCGAGCGTACCGGTATCCGGCAGCGCTATCTGGCGGGTGAGGGGGAAACCACCGCGAGTCTCGCTACTGCCGCCGCGCGTGCCGCAATGGCCGATGCAGGCGTTGAGATCGACGGCATCGACCTCATCGTGCTGGCCACCTGCACGCCCGATCAGACCTTTCCTGCCACTGCCACCAAGGTTCAGCATGCGCTGGGCGGAGCGGGCTTTCCCGCTTTCGACGTCGCGGCGGTCTGCTCCGGCTTCCTCTATGCGATGAGCACCGCCGATGCGATGCTGCGCGCCGGCATGGCCCGCCGCGCGCTGGTGATCGGCGCGGAAACCATGAGTCGTGTGCTCGACTGGGAAGATCGCACCACCTGCGTTCTGTTCGGCGATGGCGCGGGCGCTTTCGTGCTGGAAGCGCGCGAGGTGGCCGAAGACGGTCCCGGCATACTCGCCAGCCGTCTCCATGCCGACGGCGCGCATAACGAATTGCTCTATGTCGATGGTGGACCTTCGACCAGCACCATGGTCGGCCATCTGCGGATGAAGGGGCGCGAGGTGTTTCGCCACGCGGTGAAGAACCTGGCGGACGTGCTCGAAGAGGTGATGGCGGAGGCCAGGATCGACGCTACTGCGCTCGATTGGGTGGTGCCGCATCAGGCCAACCTGCGCATCCTCGATGCCACTGCGCGCAAGCTCGGGCTGCCGATGGAGCAGGTGGTGGTGACCGTGGATCGCCATGCGAACACCTCGGCGGCGTCGGTTCCGCTGGCTTTCGACGTGGCCCGTCGCGATGGCCGGATCAAGCCCGGACAGCTCGTCATGGTGGAAGCGATGGGCGGCGGCTTCACCTGGGGGGCATCCCTGCTGCGGGTGTGACGGAAAAAGCGGGGGAAATTTCCTGCGCTTTTCCTTGCTATCGGTTTGCCTTTGCCCCAAGAGGCGCTCGGGGTAGTCAACTGTAGCGATAGGATTGGGCGCATGGTAAATATGCGATCCGTCGGCACCCTCACCAGGGCCGATCTGGCAGAAACGATCAACCACAAGATGGGCTTCTCGCGGGCGGAGAGCCTCGCGCTGGTTGAGGAAATCCTCGCCAAGATGTGCGATGCGATGGCTGCCGGGCAGAATGTGAAGATCTCCGGTTTCGGCAGCTTCGTGCTGCGCGACAAGAAGGAGCGCATCGGCCGCAACCCGAAAACCGGTGTCGAAGTGCCGATCACTCCTCGGCGGGTGCTGACCTTCCGGGCCAGTCAGAAGCTGAAGGACAGGATCGCCTCGAGCTGATGAACGATATGCACGGACAGGTCTTTTTCAGCGATGGCAAGGCTCCGGGCGCGATGCGAACCATCGGCGAAGTCTGCGAAGCACTGGGCCTCAAGCCGCATGTGCTGCGATATTGGGAACAGCAGTTCCCGATGCTCAACCCGCTGAAGAGAAGTGGCGGGCGCAGGCTTTACCGCGCCGCGGATATTGCGCTGGTCCGTCGTATCGACAAGCTGGTCAATGAAGAAGGCTATACCCTCAAGGGCGCGCGCAGCGTGCTTGAGGGCAAGCAGCCCGATGCAGATGACACGGGTTCACGGCGGCGCACGTCCACGCGGAAAGCTCCGGCTGGTGACGATCTTCTGGGCGAATTGCAGGCGGTTCGCGCCAAGCTCGCCCGCAGCCTCGACAACTAGGCCAGTCGCCCTCAGCCTACGCCAAGCGGCCCCAGTTCGGGGTCGAGATCACGTGGCCGCGCGAAATGCACGATGCGCCCGCAGCCCGGCGCGCAGTCGGCCCAGCTGTCGATGGCGAGATCGAGCACGGCAAAGCCTGCCGTAGGAAATTTCGCCAGCACTTCGCCAAACAGCGCATTCTCGTTATTTTCTCCGACCAGATCGAGCGCGAGTTCCTGCAGGCCCGGGTTGTGCCCGGCCAGCATCACCGCTGCCGGATCGCCTTCGATCGCGGCAAGCAGGCTCATCAGGGTGGTGCTGTCAGCGAGATAGGCGGCGTCGATGAAATCGACCGGAATCTCCAGCGCGCTCGATTCGAGCGTCAGCCGGATGCGCTTGGCGGGGCTCGCCAGCATCCGATCCCATTTCGCGCCGTATTCGGAGATATGGCGGCCCATCAGCGCGGCCCCGCGCCGGCCACGCGCATTGAGCCCGCGGTCGAAATCGCGCAGGCTCATGTCGTCCCAGTCGGACTTGGCATGGCGGAACAGACCCAGCCGCTTCACCCTGGCCACTCTCCTTGCTCTGCCGCTGGCTGCGGCATGGTTGCATCGGGCGACAAAAGACCCTCTCCGAGCCGTTGTAAAGCGTCCTCAAGCGTCAGGCGTGTGACCGGGACGCCCGGCGGGAAGGCGGTCAGCAGGCGCGAGGGGAAAGCGGGCGAGAGCATCACGAAGTGGCCGAAGTCGTCGCGGCTGCGGATCAGCCGTCCGAAGGCCTGCGCGAGGCGGGCGCGGATCACGCGGTCGTCGTAGGCGCTGCCGCCGCCTGCCGCGCGGCGGGCGCGGTGCAGGATGCTTGGCTTGGGCCAGGGCACCTGCTCCATCACCACGCAGCGCAAGGACTGACCCGGCACGTCGACCCCGTCGCGCAGGGCATCGGTGCCGAGCAAGGAGGCGTGCGGATCGTCGCGAAAGATATCGACCAGCGTCCCGGTGTCGATCGGGTCGACATGCTGGGCATAGAGCGGCAGGCCTGCCCGCGCGAGCCGGTCGGCGATGCGGCCGTGGACGCTGCGCAGACGGCGGATCGCGGTGAACAGGCCGAGCACGCCGCCGCCGGTGGTCTCGATGATCCGCGCATAGGCTCCGGCGAGCGCGGCAAGGTCGCCCTTGGGCACGTCGGTGACGATGAGGATTTCGGCCCGCGCCGCATAGTCGAACGGGCTGGTGGCAGCGATCCGCTCGGGCGCGAGGCCGAGATGGGTGGCGCCCGAGCGCGCCACGGCCTCGTCCCAGTCCGGCCCCTCGGCACCGCGGTCGCACAGGGTGGCGCTGGTGAGCATCACTCCGTGTGCGCCTTCGAGCACAGTGTGGGCGAAGGGCTGCATCGGGTCGAGGAAGTGGCGGTAAAGCCCGACATCGTATTCGCGCGCATCGCCGCGCGCCACCGCCAGCCAGTCGACGAATTGCGGGTCGGTCGGGCCGCCCAATCGCTCGAGCATGGCCTGCCACGAGGCCAGCGTGTCGATCCGCCAGACCAGCGAATGGCGCGCACCCTCGATCCGTGCGCGGCCTTGCCCGTCGAGCCAGTCGGGGCCTTCCTCCAGCAGCGCCTCCAGCCTGAGGCCGAGCTTGATCAGCGGCTGGCGAATTGCGGCCAGCGCCGCCGCGCCCTCCTGCGCCAGCTCCACCAGCGGGCCGTCGAGCTGGGCGGCCTCGGTCTCGATGCCGTAGCCCGCTTCCTGCCCGCCGCTTTCGTCGCGGGCATAGGTGACCGCGCGGATCGCGCCGAGCAGCGTCTCGATCGGGCCGGAGGGGGCATTCTCGGCCAGCCGTTCGAGCCAGCCGGACCCGGGCAGGGCCTCGGCGGCATGGCGCGCTGCCTCCACCGCGTCTCCGGCCTCGTCGTCGTAGCTGGCGACATCGGCGAGCCTTGCGGACAGCCCGCGCCGCCTGCCCTTGGAGCCGCGCTCGGGGCCGATGATCCAGCGTCGCAGCTCTATCGCCTCCATCCCGCTGAGCGCGGCGGAGAAGGTGCTGTCAGCGGCGTCGAACACGTGGTGCCCTTCGTCGAACACGATGCGCGTGGGGCGCTGGGCGGTGTCTCTTCCGCGCGCGGCGTTGATCATCACCAGCGCGTGGTTGGCGATCACCAGATCGGCTTGGGCGCTGGCCCGCGAGGCGCGCTCGATAAAGCACTTTCGGAAGTGCGGGCACCCGGCATAGATGCACTCGCCGCGCTGGTCGGTGAGCGAGCGGATCGCGCGCTGGCGGAACAATGTGCCGAGCCAGCCGGGCAAATCGCCCCCGATCATGTCACCGTCCTGACTATAGGCGGCCCAGCGCGCCACCAGTTGCGCGAGGATTGCCGGACGGCCCGAGAATCCGCCTTGCAAGGCGTCTTCGAGATTGAGCAGGCACAGGTAGTTCTCGCGGCCCTTGCGCACGACCACCGGCTGACTGCCGTCGGGGCGTCGCTCGGGCCAGGCGCGGCGGCTTTCCTCGCGCAGCTGACGCTGAAGGTTCTTGGTGTAGGTCGAGACCCAGACCGTGCCGTGGGCGCTCTCCGCCCACAGCGAGGCGGGGGCGAGATAGCCCAGCGTCTTGCCAATGCCGGTGCCCGCCTGCGCGAGCAGCAGGTGCGGCTGGCCGCGCGCGGGGCGGGGCGCGAAGACATGCGCGGCCCCTCGCGCATAGAGCCGCTGGCCCTCGCGCCGCTCGGCCTGATTTCCCGTCAGTTCCTCAAGCCGCGCTTCGACCGCGTCCTCGGCCAGCGTGACCTGCGCGGGTTGCGGACGTTCGGGGGCTTCCTCCCATTCGGGCAGGCGCGCGAACAGCCAGCGTTCGGCGCGTTCGGGCCGGGCCACGTGGGGGCCAAGCACCGGAGCCCAGGTCCAGCGCAGCCGCGCCAGCGATTGCAGCACGCTCCACGCCCCCTCGCGCTCCGCCCAGTCGGGCGCTTCGCAGCGGGCGAGCAAGGCACCTGCGGCGCGCTGGAGAAAGGCGGGGACCTCGGCATCGCTGTCCGGTTCGTCCAGTTCCAGCGCATGGGCGAGCCCGCGCGGGGTCGGCACGCAGAAGCGCGCCGGGTGGACGAAGGCGAACAGTTCGAGCAGGTCCAGCCCCGAGAGGTCCGGGTAGCCCAGCCGCGTTGCCACCAGCGGCGCGTTGAGCACGAGGTTGGGCGTGTCGGCCGCCGCCATCACCGCCTGCCCGCGCCCGATCTGCGCGGTGTCGCCATGGGCGCCGCGCTGCCAGCAGCCCGAATGGCTCGCGTGCAGCGCGGGGAGGGGAAGCGGCTCGGCCATCAGGCAGACCCTAGCGGCAATCGGAACGAATGGTAAACGCCGGTTGCGCCTTTTTCGTCAGCTCTTGCGCTGTTCGCAGGTCCAGTTGACCGGATTGTTGGTATCGCCTTCGCCCTTGTAATGCGCGACCTTGGGCCAGGCACAATGCGGGCGGGTCATCGAGCCGTCGTCCCTCGTTCCGATCAGCCGGTCGGGCGCAGTGCCGCTGCTGGCCCATTCGTCCATGGCCCCAAGATAGTCGACCACGTCCGCGCCGGGTCCGCCGCGGCAGTGCGCCACGCCGGGGAGCAGGAAGTAGCGGAACTGGCTTTTCGCCTGCGTGTTCGCGCCGATCACCTGCAAGGCATAGTCGTTCGAGCCGACCGGGCTGGGGCCGGGATCGCTCTCGCCATGCCACAGCATCAGCTTGCCGCCGCGCCCGAAGAAGGCCGAAAGATCGGGGTTCTTCGCCTCATACATCTCGGCAAAGGGGCTGGCGCGCATGGCGAGATAGCTGCTGTTGTCGAAGCTCGCGAGGGTGGGGTGTTCGCCGTGTTCGAAGAACAGCGGGAACAGATTGCCAAGCCCGCCGCCGCCGGTGGCATCCTTGCCCGAGCCATCGGTGGCCATGAACAGCGACCAGCCGGCTTCGCCGCCCCGGCTCATCGGGAACATCGACCAGCTTTCGTCGGACGCGCGCTGGCCGGCATAGGCCTGCTTGAGCGCCGCGACCTGCTCGCCGCTGAGGCAGCTTTCGTCCTTGTCGCCGGTGCATTGCAGCCTGGCGGGATCGAACGTGCAGGCGCGCGGATCGTTGATCAGGCCGTCTTCCAGCCCGTCGTCGCCATCACAGGCAGCGAGCGCGGCGGTTTGCACCAGTTGCAGATCGGCGGGGCTGAACCCGGCGGCGCCGTTGTCGGTGGCGAAGGTCTGGTTGCGGAACACCGCGCTGGTCTGCACCTGCAAGGTATAGACCGGGGCTCCGGCGATAATCGCGTCGTAGTCCTCGGGGTAGCGCTGCGCCTCCATCAGCGCCATGCGCCCACCGGTGGAGCAGCCGTTGAAGTAGGCGCTCCGGTGTTCGGTGCCATAGAGGCTGGCGGCGACCCGTTTGCCCGCCACCGTCATCTCGTGGACCGCACGGTGGCTGAAATCCTCCGCCGCGACCGGGTTCTTGGCCACCCAGCCGTTGGCCCAGACATCGGTTCCGGCATGGCCGCCATCGGTCTGCATGGTGGCGAAGTGCCTGGCGAGGCCATCGCGTGCGGCCTCGATGGTGACGTTGCCCGCCCAGCCGCCGCCACCGATGCCCAGCAGCTTGCCGTTCCATTCCGCAGGCAGGCGGTAAACCACGCCGATCGACGAGCCTTCCACCGGCGCAAGCGTGGCGCTGATTTCGCAATGGGCGGGAATGCCCTCTGCCGCTTCGACCCAGCTGGCCTTGCCCTTGCCGGTGCCGAGCGTGGCCACATCGAAATTCTCGCAGGCGTCGGCGCTGGTAGCGATCATGCCCGACCCTTGCCCATCGGGATCACCCTGCGAGCAGGCCGACAGGGCCAGGGCGGCAAGGCTGATCGATGCGGCGAGTTTCTTCATGCGGTGCTGGTCCCAATCGCTGGCTCCCCCGCCGAGGCGAGGCGCTCATCCCGTTCGCACCAGCCAAGGCGGTGCCGGCTGGCGCGGGTTTCGGCGGCAGAAATGGCACACCTTACCCGCGAGGCCAACCCGGCTGAAACGCCAGGCGCCACTTTTAATTGGCAGCCGCCAATTTGCCGCTTTCCTCGTCCTTGCGCGCGCGTTCGAGCGGCAGGACTTCGGGGAACATATTGGTGACGATGGGGAAGGGGATGTCGATTTCCGCCTCATCCAACTCGCGCTTGATCGCGTAAACCACATCGCGGTGGACGATGAAGTGGCTTTCCTTGTCGGTATCGACCCACCAGCGCACGAGGAAGTCGATCGAGCTGCCGCCGAATTCGCGGGCATAGGCATCGACCGGCTTGTCCTTGTAGATGCCCTCGACCGATTCGAGGGCGCGCAGGATCGCGGCTTCCGCCTCGGGCAGGCTGCAATCGTAGCTGACGCCGACCATCAGGTCATAACGGCGCACCGGCTGGTCGGTGTGGATCTTCACCGCGTTCTTGAAGATCATCGAGTTCGGCAGGATCGTCAGCTCGCCCGAAAACTGGCGGATATGCGTTTCGCGCAGGGTGATCTTCTCAACCGTGCCGCTCACGCCGTCGGCATCGACCCAGTCGCCGATGTTCATCTTGTCGCGCAGCATGATCAGCACGCCGGCAAGGAAGTTCTCGAAGATGTCCTGAAAGGCAAAGCCAATGGCCAGCGCGCCGACGCCAAGGCCCGCGATCATCCCCGCCGGAGTGAAGCCGGGAATAGCCACTGCTGCGGCGATCAGGATGCCGACGATCCAGATCAGCAAGCGGACTGCCGTGGCGGTGAGGTTCTTCAGATCGGTGCGCACATTCGTGTGCCCGACGATGCGATCAGCGATCCGTACGGCAAATCTGGCGACTACCCAGGTCGCCATCAGTACGATGATGGACAATACGAGATTGGGCAGGATGGCGATAAACCCCATCCACATGGCTTCTACCTGGTCCGTGATCGTCTTGACGTAATTCAACTGCAACCCCTGTGATCGGTGGTGATTTCCTGAGTCTAACGAGGCGGCCATGGGCGAGTTCCGAAAAGGCTCGCCAGCAGAGGGCAAGATGGCCTTCGCGCTTGCGAAAACGCGTGTAATCCGCAAAGGGCCTTGGCCTATGTTTAGCCCCGATCTCATCGCTGCCGCCCGTTCGTCCAAAGCCTGGCCGTTTCAGGAGGCGCAGCGGCTCGCCAAACGCTTCCCGAACGGCAAGCCGGGTGGTGAGCCCGTGCTGTTCGAGACCGGCTATGGCCCGAGCGGCCTGCCGCATATCGGCACTTTTCAGGAAGTGCTGCGCACCACGCTGGTGCGCCGCGCTTACGAGATCGTCGCCGCCAGCGAAGACGGTACGCCTGCGCCCACGCGGCTGGTTGCCTTCTCGGACGATATGGACGGGCTGCGCAAGGTGCCCGACAATCTGCCCAATCGGGCGCTGCTGGAGGAAAACCTCGGCAAGCCTTTGAGCCGTATTCCCGACCCTTTCGAGAAGTACGAGAGCTTCGCGCATCACAACAATGCGAAGCTGCGCGAATTCCTCGATCAGTTCGGCTTCGACTACGAGTTCATCGCCGCCTCCGACCGTTACAACTCCGGCGGCTTCGACGAGGCGCTGAGGCAGGTGCTGCGCAAGTATGACGCCATTCAGGCGATCATGCTGCCCACGCTGCGCGAGGAACGCCGCCAGACTTATTCGCCCGTGCTGCCGATCAGCGCCAAGAGCGGGATCGTGCTGCAGGTCCCGATCGAAGTGGTCGATGCCGAGGCCGGGATCGTGCGCTTCGAGGACGAGGGCGAAGTGATCGAGCAGTCGATCCTCGGCGGGCAGTCGAAGCTGCAATGGAAGGTCGACTGGGCGATGCGCTGGTATGCGCTCGGCGTTGATTATGAAATGTGCGGCAAGGATCTGACCGATTCTGTCACCCAGTCGGGCAAGATCGTGCAGGTGCTCGGCGGGCGCAAGCCCGAGGGCATGATCTACGAGCTGTTCCTCGATGCCAATGGCGAGAAGATTTCGAAGTCGAAGGGCAACGGCCTCACCATCGAGGAATGGCTGACCTATGGCAGCGAGGAGAGCCTCGGGCACTATCTCTATGCCAACCCAAAGAGCGCCAAGCAGCTTCACGTGGGGGTGATCCCCAAGGCGGTGGACGAATACTGGCAGTTCCGCGCCGCGATCCCCGGTCAGGCGGTGGAAAAGCAGCTCGGCAACCCGGCCTGGCACCTGCTGCGCGCGGCGAGCCCCGATCAGGTCCAGCCGCCGCACGGCGCGGGCGACGGCCTGCCGGTGACTTTCGGTCTGCTGCTCAATCTGGTGGGCGTGCTGGGGGCCGGGGCGACCGACGAGCAGGTCTGGTCGTACCTGGGCAATTATGTCGAGAACGCCAGCGCCGAGAGCCACCCGGACCTCGCGCGGCTGGTCGCGGCGGCGCTGGCCTACAACCGCGATTTCGTCGCGCCGACGCTGTCGCGGCGGGCGCCGAGCGCGAATGAGGCCGAGGCCCTGCGGGCGCTCGATGCCTACCTCGCCGAGGTCGACCCGGCCACCAGCGCCGAGGATCTGCAAACGCAGGTCTACGAGATCGGCAAGCTGGAGCAGTTCGGGTTCGAGAACCTGCGCGACTGGTTCAAGGCGCTCTACGAGACCTTGCTCGGATCGGCGCAGGGGCCGCGCATGGGCAGCTTCATCGCGCTTTACGGGGTGGAGAACTCGCGCAAGCTGATCGCCGAGGCGCTGGCGCGGGCCTGATCGGTGCCAACTTTCCGTTCGTCCTGAGGAGGGTACGAACGGGCGTGAGGCTCAGGTCCAGCGCTTGGTGCGATACCACTTGGTGATCACATACTTGCAGCCCGTGATCACCGGGCGACCCGCGTGCAGCGTATCGAGATTGGTGTGCCCGTCGGGCTTGGCGTTGTTCCAGATCAGCAGCACGCCCGGCTTGGGCTCGATTGCGATATCCAGCTCGACAAAGTCGGTGGTGCCGCCGGCCTCGACCTCGTTCAGGAACGCCATGGTGGTGAAACTGCGCTGCCCGCCGCGCGACATTTCCAGATCCCAATAGCTGGTGTGCGGATGGAACCAGTCGCAGTGCGGCTGGAACTCCTGCCCCGGCATATAGCGCTGGCCCTGGATCGTCTCGCCGAACTCGGGGTCGATCCCGAGCAGGTCGTCGATCCGTCGGCTGATCTTGCGGATAAACGGATCGTTCGGATCGACATCGCCCGAATAGCTGGTGCGATAGCCTTCGGAATAGTCGACGTCGAACACCACCGAGGGCTTGGCCACGGCGTCGATCAGGCCCCGCATCTTCGCGCATTCCTCGGCGCTCATGAAGTCGCCCACGGCGAACAGCTCGGCCTTGTCGGTGGGCACCTTGTAGACGGTGGGGTTGGCCGCCAGCCGCTCGCGCACCTGCGCGCCGATGCGGCGCAGTGCGGGCAGGTCGGCGTTTTCGGCGTAGGGGCTGTTGGTCTGGGTCATCGCGGGCAATCTATTCCCAAGTCATGCGGCGAAGGCAAGCTCCGCGCTGATGCAGACAAGCCCCCCATCCGAAGATGAGGGGCTCGCATCGCCGGTCACTCGCTCCGGCCATGTGGGATAAGTTTCACCAGAAGAAGTCGTGGATCACGTCGACCACTTCGCCGGTGTACATATCGACCAGCAGCACGTCGTCGTAATAGCGGACCCAGCGATAGGGGCCGTAGACCTCGGGCAGGCGATACTGCCACGGGTCGTTGATCCAGTAGCGGTTCGCGTAGAACGGGCTGTCGAGCCGGATACCGATGTTCAGGCGACGATAGCTGTAGTTCCGATAGGGCGAATAGTAGCGGCCCAGCCGAAACAGGCTGTGGTTGTCGCGGCGATAGCGGTTCCAGTCATAACGCCGGTCGCGGCGCCAGTTCTGGCGGTTCCACTGGCGATAGTCGCGCCGGGCTTCGCGATAACGGTTGTTGTCGCGGTAGTCCCGACGATTGGTTTCGCGCCAGCGAGGGGTATCGCGATCCCGCCGATCATTGTCCTGCCAGCGGGGGGCATCCCGGTCCCGCCGCTCGTTGTCGCGCCAGCGGGTGTCGTTGCGATCGCGGCGATCGCTATTGGGCCAGCGGGTGTTGTTGCGCTCGCGCCAGTCGTTGACGTTGGGCGGGGCGTCGCGACGCGCTTCGCGGATGGTTTCGGCCGCGCGCCGGTCGCCCTGACGCTCGATGCGGTCGGCCCGCCGCTCGGCGCGGTTTTCGATCCGGGCCGCCTGCCGCTCGGAGCTACGGTCGATGCGGCGGGCTTCCTGACGCGCATCGCGCATCGTTTGCGAGGCGGCTTCCCGCTCCTGACGCCAGCCCGATGCAGAACGATTTCCGGCATTGCCGCGGTTGGCCTCACGGCGGTTCGTGCCCGAGCGGTCGGCGTTGGTGCCGCGATTGTTCGGGCGGTTCTCCCACTGGCGATCCTGCGCGGCCACAGGTGCGCTGAGCGCAGGCAGGGCCAGCGCAATGGCGACAGCGGCAAGGCCGCTCGATCTCAGTAGTCTGGCGATAAGCATGGTATGGCTCCCGTATGGACCATGCCGCCCGAGTGCCGCGGCGAGGTGTTTCATGACTGCGTTGTACCGATTCGGCCTGTCCGTTAACTGAACCGGCTGATAACCTTAACGTTCATCTGCGCGAAGGGCGCCGCCATGGGCGTGTCGCATTGCAACACCTGCGGTCTTTTTCGCCTGCAACTGGACGTCAGGCCGCACAGATCATAGAGCGGGCCCATGCATCCATTCGTTTCGCTCGCTCGCTGGCTCGGCAAGAAAGTGCCGGACGATCTCGGGCGGGTTGACGACTGGGCCAGGCGGGTGGCGACAATCGTTTCGGCGGTGCTGATCGGGCTGGTGGCGCTGGTCTTCGCCAATGCGGGCGACCGTGCGCAAGATATGTTCCTCGAACTCACCGCGAAACACAGCTGGCTGCCGCTGGTGCTGACGCCGGTGATGTTCGTGCTGATCGCGCTGCTGACGCGCAAGCTGGCGCCAGAGGCGCGCGGCTCGGGCATTCCGCAGGTGATCGCCGCTGCGCGTCACCCCGATAGCGAGCAGACGCTGAAGCTGGTGTCGCTGCGCGCGGCGGTGGCCAAGATGGTGCTGACCGTGCTGTCGTTGTTCGGCGGGGCCTCGGTCGGGCGCGAGGGGCCGACCGTGCAATTGGGCGGGGCGGTGATGGTGGCCGTGCACCGTGCCTTGCGCGTGAAGGTGAGCGCCGGGGTGCTGATCGCGGGCGGCGCGGCGGGCGTGGCTGCGGCTTTCAACACCCCGCTGGCGGGGATCGCCTTCGCTATCGAAGAGCTGGCCGTGGCCTATGAGCAGCGGGTGGCGGTGCTGGTGATGGGTGCGGTGATGATCGCCGGCCTCACCGCGCAGGGGTTGGCGGGCAACTACATCTATTTCGGTGAGATCGAAGGCTCGCTGCCGGTGACCTCGATCCTGATCGCGGCTCCGCTGGCGGGGCTGGTGGGGGGCATTCTGGGCGGGCTGTTCTCGCGGCTGATGCTCGCCATGCGCGGCCCCGATGGGCGCTGGACTGCGCGGCTCGGCAAGCGGCCGCTGGTGACGGCCCTGATCTGCGGGATCATCGTGGGCGTGCTGGGCTTTCTCACCGCCGGGCAGGTCTCGGGCACCGGGTACGAGGCGACGCGGGCGCTGCTGGCGGGCGAGGAGGGTGACCTGTGGTTCGGCCCGGCCAAATTCGTCGCCGCGCTGGCGACCAGTGTGAGCGGCATTCCCGGCGGCATCTTCGCGCCGTCGCTGGCTGCGGGCTCGGGCTTCGGGCAGCTTTTGACCGTGCTGTTCCCGAGCGATCAGGCGGGGCTGATCGTGCTGATGGGGATGGCGGGCTATTTCACCGGGGTGGTGCGCGCGCCGCTGACCACGGTGATTATTCTCTCGGAGACCACGGGCATGAGCGGCGCGATTGTGCCGCTGTTCGCCACCGCGCTGATCGGCGACTGGGCCGGGTCTAAGGTGTGCAAGGAGCGGCTTTATCACGCTCTGGCAAAGGACTTCCTGCCGAAGGGCGAGGCTAAGGCTTTATAAGCTTCACCCCGGATCAGGTCCGGGGCGACGGATTTAACTGAGCACAACGTCATCCCGGCCTTGCGCCGGGATCGGGCTATTCTTCGATCTAACGCAGCGATAGCTTTGCCGCATGGAAAAGGGCGGCTGGGTCTACATCATGGCAAACCGCTATCGGGGCGGGATGTATGTCGGGGTTTCGGCTGATCTTATTCGGCGGGTTCACCGGCACCGGACGGGCGAAGGCTCAGCACATGTGGCTGAGCGCGATAAAACAATGCTGGTGTATGCCGAACGTCATGAGGAGATCGAACAGGCCATCGTTCGCGAAAAGCGCATCAAGCGCTGGCGGCGCGAGTGGAAGTTTGCGCTGATCGAGGAGGAAAACCCCGACTGGCGTGACCTGTGGGAGGTTTGGTTTTCGAAAGAGTAGCCCAGCCCCGGCTCAAGGCCGGGGCGACGAGATAGAGAACGTACCACTTTACGTCGCCCCGGACCTGATCCGGGGCTGGGCTTAAACTCAGCGCGTCAGCTTCTTGTACGCCACCCGGCTCGGCCGGTCGGCTGCATCACCCAGACGGCGGCGCTTGTCTTCCTCGTAGGCCTCGAAGTTGCCTTCGAACCACTCGACGTGGCTGTTGCCCTCAAAGGCCAGAATGTGCGTCGCCAGACGGTCGAGGAAGAAGCGGTCGTGGCTGATCACCACCGCGCAACCGGCGAAGTTCTCGATCGCCTCTTCCAGCGCGCCCAGCGTTTCCACGTCGAGGTCGTTGGTCGGTTCGTCGAGCAGCAGCACGTTGCCGCCCTGCTTCAGCATCTTGGCCATATGCACGCGGTTGCGCTCACCGCCCGACAGCTTGCCGACGTTCTTCTGCTGGTCCGCGCCCTTGAAGTTGAACGCGCCGACATAGGCGCGTGTGCTCATGTCCTGACCGTTGACCTTCATGTAGTCGAGACCGTCCGAAATCTCCTGCCACACGTTGTTCTTCGGATCGAGGTGATCGCGGCTCTGGTCGACATAGCCCAGCCGCACGGTCGAACCCATTTCGACTGTGCCGCTATCGGGCTCTTCCTTGCCGGTGAGGATCTTGAACAGCGTCGACTTGCCCGCGCCGTTCGGCCCGATCACACCGACGATCCCGCCCGGCGGCAGCATGAACGAAAGATCTTCGAACAACAGCTTGTCGCCATAAGCCTTCGAGATGTTGTTCACCTCGATCACCTTGCCGCCGAGCCGCTCGGGCACCTGAATGACGATCTGCGCCTTGCCGATGCCGCGGTTGTCCTGGCTGTTCTGCAGCTCCTCGAACTTGCGGATACGCGCCTTGCTCTTGGTCTGGCGGGCCGAGGGGGTCTGCCGGATCCACTCGAGTTCGCGTGCCAGCGCCTTCTGCTTGCCGCTTTCCTCGCGGCTTTCCTGCTCAAGACGCTTGGCCTTCTTTTCGAGGTAGGTCGAGTAGTTGCCCTCGTAGGGATAGTAGGAGCCCCGGTCGAGTTCGAGGATCCATTCGACCACGTTATCGAGGAAGTAGCGGTCGTGGGTGATCATCAGCACCGCGCCGGCATATTCCTTGAGGTGGTTTTCGAGCCACTTCACGCTTTCGGCGTCAAGGTGGTTGGTCGGTTCGTCGAGCAGCAGGATCGAGGGCTTCTGGATCAGCAGCCGGGTGAGCGCCACGCGGCGCTTTTCACCACCCGAAAGATCGGTGACGGGCCAGTCACCCGGCGGGCAGCGCAGCGCTTCCATCGCCACTTCGAGCTGGTTGTCGAGCGTCCAACCGTCGACCGCGTCGATCTTGGCCTGCAGGTCGCCCATTTCCTCCATCAGCGCGTCGAAATCGGTGTCGTCCTTGGGGTCGCCCATTTCGGCCGAGATGGCGTTGAAACGCTCGACCAGGTCGGCCACTTCGCGTGCGCCGTCCTTGACGTTTTCGAGCACGGTCTTGCTCTCGTCGAGTTCGGGCTCCTGTTCGAGATAGCCGACGGTGATGTTCTCACCCGGCCATGCCTCGCCGGTGAAGTCCTTGTCGATGCCGGCCATGATCTTGATCAGGGTCGACTTACCCGCGCCGTTGGGGCCGACGATGCCGATCTTGGCGCCCTGATAGAACTGGAGATTGATATTCGAGAGCACCGGCTTTTGCGCACCGGGGAAGGTCTTGGTCATGTCCTTCATGACAAATGCGTATTGGGCGGCCATCTGGGGTCCTTCGAGCTCGGTGTTATCGGGGAATGAGTTGGGGCGCGAAATAGGGGCAGATCGCCCGCTCGGCAAGGTGCTTGCGCAGGGTGGGCTGTGCGGTCTATTTGCATGTGGTGTCAAATGAAACCATATCACCTCCGCGCGACCGGACCCGCCACACTCTGCTGGAGGATGCCTATGCGCTGGTGACGGGTGCATGGCTGATCGCTTTCGGGCTGGTACTGATGAAGGCTGCGGGGCTCGTCACCGCGGGCGTGGCCGGGTTGGCTCTGCTGGCGAGCTATCACGTGCACATGGGGGTGGGGCTGCTGTTCTTCCTCATCAACATCCCGTTCTTCCTGATCGGACTGATGAAGCTGGGCCGTCCGTTCATGCTGCGCACGATCATCGCCTGCGGCCTGATCTTCATCTTTGCCGCCATTACCCGCAATTCGCTGGAAATCGCGAGCATTCACCCGGCCTTTGCGGCACTGGGAGGCGGCACCTGTGCGGGGTTCGGGCTGCTGGCGTTGTTGCGGCACAAGACGGGCGTTGGCGGGGTCAACATCATTGCCGTGTGGATGCAGAACTCGCGCGGATGGAGCGTGGGGCGGATGCACATGGCGCTCGATGCGGCGATCCTGCTGGTGGCGCTGACCTCGCTCGATCTGGCTGCCTTCGGCTGGTCGGTTCTGAGCATGGTGGCGATCAACATGATCCTCGTCGCCTGGCACCGTCCGGGCCGCTATACCGGGCATTAGGCTTGCCCTTACCGATCTGCGCCGTGTTAAAGAGGGGCAAACGGTAAAGGGAGAGTCAGTCTTGGGTAGAAGCGCGCTTGTAGCCACGGTCGCACTGTTGCTGGCGTCCTGTGCGAAGGACATTCCGGCCCCTGAGCTGCAAAGCCGGGTGGTGCCGATCATCGAGGATGACGGCATCGCCTTCCGCGATCTCGACCGCGATGGTGAACTGACGCCTTACGAGGATTGGCGCCTCACTCCTGCCGAACGCGCTGCCGATCTTGCCGGGCGCATGACGCTGGAGGAAAAGGCGGGGCTGATGATCGTCGCCACGTTGCCGGGCAATGCGCCTCCGGGAGAGCCTGCCACCGGCTACGACATCGCGGCGCTGACCGAGGCCATGGGCAAGACCCGCGCGACCCACTTCATCTCGCGCCTCGCCACCGAAAACCGGGCGCTGGCCGAGGCCAACAACGCGGTGCAGGAAGCGGCTGAGGGGCACCGGCTCGGCGTGCCTGCGCTGATCATGACCGACCCGCGCCACGGCTATACCGAGCTGGCCGGAGCGAGCGTGGCGGGTGGGCAGTTCAGCCAGTGGCCCAACGGCGTGGCCTTTGGCGCGCTCGACGATCCCGACTTTGCCCGCAGCTATGCCGAACTGGTCCGCGATGATTTGCGCGCGGTGGGCTTTGCCATGCTGCTCGGGTCCCAGATCGACCTTGCGAGCGAACCGCGCTGGCCGCGCAACTTCGATACGCTGGGGGAAGACGCGAAGGTTTCCGGGCGCGTGGCGCGGGCTCTGGTCGAAGGCTTGCAGGGCGGTGCGAGCGGCGTGCAGCCGGGCGGGGTGGCGGCGGTGATCAAGCACTTTGCCGGCTATTCCGCCTCGTCGACCGGGTTCGATGCGCACAACTATTATGGCCGGATGGCGAAGCTGAACATCACCGAGTGGCAGCAGGCGATCATCCCGTTCACTGCCGCGCTGGAGGCGAAGCCCTCGGGCGTGATGCCGGCCTATTCGATCATCGAGGAGCTGGAACTGCGCGGCCAGAAGCTGGAGCCGGTGGGCGTGGCCTACCAGAAGGTGATCGTCACCGACATCCTGCGCGACCAGCTCCATTTCGATGGCGTGGTCCTGTCCGACTGGGCCATCACCAACGATTGCAACGAACGCTGCATCGAGGGTTCGCCGGAGGGCGAGGCACCCAGCTTCGCCGATATTTCCACCGGCTGGGGCGTGCAGGAGCTGACCCGGCCCGAACGCTTCGCCAAGGCGCTCGATGCGGGGGTCGATCAGTTCGGCGGGGTCGACGATCCCGCGCCTCTGCTTGAGGCGGTGCGGCTGGGGCTGGTGAGCGAGGAGCGGATCGACGCATCGGTCCGCCGCATCCTCAAGCAGAGCTTCGAACTGGGCCTGTTCGAGAACCCCTATGTCGATGCGGCGCGTGCCGAGGCCGAGGTCGGTACGGCGGAAGAGAAGGCGCGCGGGCGCGAGGCCATGGCGCTAAGCATGGTGCCGCTCGAAAACGATGGCTCGCTGCCGGTGCAGAAGGGCGCAAAGGTGGTGCTGTTCGGGCTGTCGGATGAGGCGGCGGAAGCGGCGGGGCTGGTGCCGGTGAGCGATCCTGCCGAGGCCGACTTTGCGATCCTGCGCACCCGCAGTCCGTCGGAAATGCTGCACCCCGGCTATGTGTTCGGGGCCATGCATCAGGAGGGGAGCCTTGCCTTCCCCGAGGATCACGAGGCGCTGCAATTCATGGCCAGCCTTCCCGAAGGCTTGCCGCTGGTGGCCGATGTGCAACTGGACCGGCCCGCGATCCTCACCCCGTTCCGCCCTCGCGCGAATGTGCTGCTGGCGAGCTTCGGCGCAAGCGATGCGGCCTTGCTCGATGTGCTGACCGGTGCGGTGACCCCGCGCGGCAAGCTGCCGTTCGAACTGCCGGTGTCGATGCAGGCGGTGGAGGCGCAGCGCCCCGGTGCTCCGGCCGATAGCGCGGCACCGCTCTATGCGCTGGGCTATCGCTGGCAGGCGCCTGAGCGATAGGTCTCGCTGCCGCGCGGGAACACTACCCGCCGCGCCAGCGTGACCGGGGGCAACGCTGCCGTTACCCGAGCTTGATCGCGCCCTGATGCGAGAGCGTCTTGCGCGCCAATGCCTGCCCCGCCTCGACGCAATCGACCCAAGGTTGCCCGCCAAGCCAGCCGCCCAGGAAACCCGCATTGAAGGCATCGCCAGCGCCGCTCGAATCGATCACTTCGGCGGGCTGGGCCAGGATCAGGCGCGGGGCCTCATCGGCCGTGCCCAGCACGCAGCCACGCTCGGCCGCTTTCACCGCGACCATATCCTGACCGAACGCAAGCCATCGTCTGGCGATCTCCAGTTCGTCTTCGCTGGTCTGCCACAGCTCGCGCTCGTCGCTGTTGGTGGGTAGCCCGATTGTCGCTGCTGCCATGGCCCGCTCCGACAGGGCGCGGGCGGCGTGCTGGTCCGGCCAGAGGGCGGGGCGATAGTTGCTGTCGTAAGCGACAGCGCGGCCATCGGCCTTGCGCTTCTCCGAAAGCCCCAGCAACTGCTCTCGACCTTCCGGCGAGATGACCGCCAGCGAAATATGGCTGAAGTAAACCAGCTTCGCTGGCGCGGCCTCAGCCAATGCTGCATCGATCCCCGGCAGCTCGAACATTTTCCGCGCGGCGCTGCGATCGCGCCAGTAGAGAAAGCTGCGCTCGCCGTGGGCATCGACGTGGATTGCGTAGATGCCAGGGTTGCGCTGCGGGTGGCGCAACACGTGGCGGGTATCGATCCCTTCGGCAGCCCAGGCGGCAACGAGCGCATCACTGATGGGATCGCTGCCTATCGCCGTAACGTAAGCCACGTCGAGCCCGGCCCGTGCGAGATGGATCGCGGTGTTGAGCGTATCGCCGCCATAGCGGAGACCGGCTCCGCCATGGCTATGATACTCCAGCATCGCTTCGCCGAAGATAAAGGTTTTCATTGCAGCCTGTTGTTGCAGATCTTCGCGATCAGGAGAACGCGAGACCCCCGTTGATGTCGAGATTGACGCCGGTGAGGAACGAGGCTTCGTCGGAGGCGAGATAGGCGACGGTGTCGGCGCATTCCTCGGCCAGCCCCTCGCGCCGCAGTGCGGTGGCGTTGGCGACGTACTTGCGGGCTTCGTCCTTGGTGAAGTCGTCGTGGAACCTGGTTGCGATCATGCCGGGGCACAGCGCGTTCACGCGAATGCCCTTGGGGCCCAGTTCCTTGGCCATCGCGCGGGTCCAGGTCATCACCGCACCCTTGGAGGTGGCATAGGCGCTGGCACCCGGACCGCCGCCGTCACGCCCGGCGAGCGAAGCGAAGTTCACGATCGACGCGCCAGCGGGCATGTGCGGCACGGCGGCCTTGGTGGCGAGGAAGGTCGAGGTCATGTTGAGCTGCATGAGGAAGTTGAAGAAATCCTCGTCCATTGCGTCGAGTGTTTTGCGTGCGACCAGACCGCCAACGACATTGGCGAGGATGTGGATTTCGCCGCCGAAGGCTTCGCGCGCGGCATCGACCAGTGCCTGCGCCGAGGCACCCTTGGTCATATCGCCATGCACCTTGATCGCCTTGCCGCCGCCGGCTGCCTCGATCAGGGCCAGCGTGGCATCGGCGTCGCTCTCGTTATCGAACCAGTTGACGACGACATTGGCGCCTTCGCTGGCCAGCTTGACCGAAATAGCGCGTCCGATATCGCGACTGCCTCCGGTGACGATTGCGGTCTTGCCTGTGAGTTTCATGATCTTGTCTTTCGTTCTTTCGAGGGTTGGCCGCGTTATGCGGCTTTGGGCTTGAGGGGTTTGATTTCGGGGCACAGAACGAGCACCGAGAGCACGGTCAGAATCGCGAGGCCGGCACCGACGATGAAGGCCGGGGCGTAGGAATTCACGGTGATGACCGGGATGAGGAAGTTGAGCCCGACGACCGCCAGCTTGGCCGCCGTTCCGGCATAGCCCGACAGGGTGCCGACCGATTTGCCGCTGTAGAAGTCGCTGGGCAGGGTCTGGATATTGCCGACCGCGGTCTGGAAGCCGAACAGGATCGCCGCCATCAGCAGCACCGCGAGCAGGGGCGTGGCCGCCTGCGTGGTCGCCAGCAGCGAGACCAGCATGATCACACCGCCCAGCGCAATCACCGACTTGCGGGTGCGATTGACCGTCCAGCCGGCCTTGATCCGGTTCTGTGCCAGCAATCCGCCAAACCAGGCGCCGAACATCGCCCCGACATAGGGAATGCCTGCGTAGGTGGCGATTTCCTCAACCCCGAAACCGTAGGTTTCGAACAGGTAGAGGGGCAGCCAGCCGACGAACAGCCACCAGATCGGGTCGAGGAAGAACGAGGCCATAATGACGCCCCAGCTTTCCTTGCGCGACAGGATCTCGCCCGAGCCGGGGGCATAGTCGGCGACCTCGTCGACATCCTTGTTGCGCTGGCCGGTGAGGATGAACTGGCGCTCTTCCTCCGAGATCCATGGGTGTTTGTCCGGGCCGGACTTGTAGACGATCAGCCAGGGGATCAGCCACAGGAAGCCGAGCGCGCCGATGGCGATGAAGGTCGCCTGCCACGAGCCGAGAAACACGAACAGCAGGCCCACCACGGGCGCGGAGACGATCCCGCCGATGGCCGCGCCGGAGTTGAAAATGCCCTGCGCGAGCGCCCGCTCGTTGATCGGAAACCACTCGGCATTGGCCTTGGTCGCGCCCGGCCAGTTGCCGGCTTCGGCCACGCCCAGCAGGCCGCGAAAGATCGCAAAGCTCGCCATCTGGGTGGCCAGCGCGTGCAGGATCGTCGCCGCCGACCAGACCACGATCGAGAGCACGAAGCCCAGCCGCACGCCGATCCAGTCGAAGATCTTGCCGAAGATCGTCTGCCCGAAGGCGTAGGCGAAGGTGAAGATGTTGATGATGATCGCATAGTCGGCCTTGGTCAGACCAAGCTCCTGCGAAATCTCCGGCCAGAACACCGCGAGCGCGCCGCGGTCGATGTAGTTGATGATCGTCGCGATGGCGACGAGGCCCACGATCCAGTAGCGCAGCTTGCCCGCCTTCATCGCTCAGCCCTCCTTGCCAAGGAAGTCTTTGCGCACCGGGCTGAAGGTATCGATGAGCACGCCCGCTTCGAGGCACACGGCGCCGTGATCGAGATGCGGCGCGATGTAGAAACTGTCGCCCGCGCCCAGCTCGCGCTTTTCGCCGTCGACGAACACTTCGAAGCGGCCGCTTTCGACATAGCTCGCCTGACTGTGCGGATGCGCGTGGACCGGCCCCACCGAGCCCTCGGCGAACCACACGCGCACGATCATCAGATCGGGGCCATAGCCGAGGATCTGGCGCGAAACGCCGCCGCCAAGCTCCTCTTTCTCCACCGCATCGGCGAACACGAAGGCCTGGCTCTGGTCGGTAACTGGCGTGCCCATATCAGTCGTTCTCTCCATCGAGCGCAATGCGCGCCGCAAAGCCCGTCCAGCGCACATCGGTGCCGTCGATCTTCGCATTGTGTGTCTTGGTGGGATCGCGGTCGTAGGAGAGGGCGAGGGCGGTCCGGGTGCCGCTTGTCGTCTCCACGATTACGAAGTCGTAGCCGTCGCGCGTTTCATGCCGCAACGATGCGATCTGGCTGCGGCTGCCGACGGTCTCTTCCGCGGCCCCGTCGTAAAGGCCGTGCGATTCCAGCACGCTGACGAAGCTTGCCGCGGTGCCGCCGCTCTTGCGCTGAATGATCATCGGTTCGCGGCGCAGGTTGAAGTGGGGGTCGTTCGCCCCGCTTTCGCCGAGGATCACGCTCAGGCTGTCCTGCGGCACGAACCGGTAGGTGTAGAACCGCCCGCCGAGAATCCAGGTCATGAAGGCGTTGTCGGCAGTGGGCGTTGCCGTGCCATCGACCCAGATGTGCTGGTAGCCGTTGGCCTCGCCCAGCACGGGCCGTTCGGCAAGGTTGCGGCTGACCGGAAAGCCGGTCTCCATGATCTGCCCGGTATAGTGCAGCGGCAGGTCGTAGGTGAGCGAGCCGTTGCCCGAGGCATTGAGCAGGTCGATCACCACCGGCGCATCGAGACCGGCCACATCAAGCAGGGCCAGCGAGCGGGTCATGGTCACGCCATGTTCGGGATAGGCGCTGTCGATGGTCGCGGTGCTGATCTGGAGGTCGGCCCCCGCGTCGTAATAGAGCTGCTGCGGGGCGTGGAGATCGGCCAGCTTCTGGTCGCCGCCGAAATGGCTCTCGCCGTTGATGACGAGCGCGTTGTGGGCGATGGTCTGCTTGGCCCAGCTCTCATTCTCGGGCAGATAGCGCCCGCCTTCCTTGGCGACGATATTGAGGAAGCGCGCCGCACCATAGTCGCGCACGATCTCGTGGCCGTTGTCGTAAAGCTGCCAGCTCAGCTTGTCGAAATGGCCGTGGCCCATGCCTTGCGAGGTGTTCTTGGCGACCAGCGCCATATGCCCGTCGCCCTCGCCATGGCGCAGGATCGCCACCGCGCCCTGATCGCCTTCCGGCCCGTCGGAGAGCAGCAGCGAGCGGAACGGGAAAGGCCGCGCCTTGCCCGCGGCCAGATCGCGCGCGAGCTTCAGGCCATCGTCGGTGAGAATGGTGCGGCCTTGCGAGCGCGCGATGTCGAGCAGGCCCGAATCTTCCGTTTCCGCATAGGCGATGGCGACGCCGTGGTAGAGCTCGTCGGTGTTGAGGCTCTTGTCGCGCAGGGCATCGTTGAACGGAAAGAAATAGCCGTCGTAGGTCAGCTGGATCGTCGTTTGCAGGGCCTTCAGCAGGATGCCGTCGCGCCACTGGAAGATGTGGCGATCAGGGTCGTGTTTGGCGATGACATCGGCAAACACCATGAACGGCATCAGGGCATAACGCTGGTAGTACGGTCCCTCGGTGTAATAGCCGTCGGGCGAGAACAGCAGCTCGGTCTGACGCAGGAACCCGGTGGTGCCGCTCTTGTCCGAGCCCATCAGCGCGCGTTCGACCAGATCGTCGTCGCCGAGCAGGTAGCCGGTCATGCCCACGCCCGCCGCCGCCCAGGTGGCGTGATTGTGAATGCGGTCGAACGTCGCCTGCGAATCCACCGACAGGAACTGCGCCGCGCGGCGGAAAACCTGATCGTCGATCAGCTGGCGGTCGGCCTCGCTCAGCGTATCGCGGATATCGCCATAGCCCTGCACCGAATGGACGAGCCAGACCGCATCGTTGAGCACCTGCCAGAACAGGCGGCCGGGGTTCTGGTTGGCTCTGGCCGGATGATCGCCAAGTGTCGGATAGAGCTCGGCATAGGCGAGCAGCAGGTCGCGGACATAGTCGGCATAGGCCTGCTGGCCGGTCACGCGGTAGAGCTGGCCGCCGAGGTAGATCGCCTTGTAATTGCGCTTGTGCTGTTCGTGGGTGTAGCCGCCGCCCGGATCCCTGGGGACCGGAACGACGACGCCGCGTTCCATCATCGCGTCAACGAAGCTGCGCGCATCCTCCACCTCTGCCGCGAACAGCGGGGGCAGGTCGGCGGCTGGCAGGGCCGGGGGCAGCGAGGCAGGGGCCTGCCGGGCGTGCACCGGGGCACAGCCCGCCAGCGCCAGCGATACGATGAGCGCGCGCCTGATCATTTCGCATTCCCCTCGGCGAATGTGTTGTCACGCTCCCGCACGCGGGGCTGTCCGTTGAAAACCAGTTCGGCGTAGAGCGGCCGGGGCGTGGCGGAAAAGGTGTTGCCGATCACGGCGCTGTCGGGCGTGCCGGCGGTGTGTGCGATCATCAGCGGGGCGCTGGCGGTAAAGGTGTTGCGCGCGATCTGCGCGGTCTGCACGCCGTGCAGGCGGATGGAGGCGGCTTGCTCGCGGCTCCCGGCGCGACCCCCAGCGAGACCCACGTCGGACAGGGTATTGTCGGTGATCGCCACGGAAGGCCCGAAGGTGCTTTCATCGCGCCCGCCGCGATAGATGTCGGCAATCGGGCCGCCGACCTGCGCAAAGCTGCTCCCCGAGATTTCGAGATGCTCAACGTTGTACCAGCCGACATCGCCGGTCTCCGCTGCTGCGGAAACGACAGTGCCGGTGATCCCGGCGAAGGCGCTGTCGTGGATCGCCACGCGGTCGGCGTGGGTGCTTTCGCCCAGCGTGAGCACGTTGAACGCCTCGGCGCTGTCGAGATTGCGCACGTTCACGCGGTCCATGTCCACGCGCATGTTCGACTGGATCGGCTCGGCTGCGGTGCGGATCACGGCATTGCCCGCCGTCGCAGGCGCAAGGCTGCCGTCGATCACGAGGTCTTCCAGCTGGAGGTTGCCGCCCTCGCGCAGCTCGATCAGCGTCGGGCCGGTAAACCGGATCACGCTTTCGCCTTCATTTGCCGGTACACCCCGAATGGTCAGCACCTTGTCCAGCGCAACGGGCCGGTTGGCAAGATACTCGCCAGCCGTGAGGGTGAGGATGTCGCCGGTGCCAGCCGCATCCGCCGCATCGGCCAGGGCATCGGGTTCGCTCGTCACCGCGATCACGCGTCCCGATGAACCGAAGGCGACATCGGCGGAGGGCTTTGCGTACCAGGCAGGGCCGACCTCATCGAGCCTGACCGGCGAGAGATCGCGCGGCGCGCCGATCTGCGCCAGCGCGGGGTCGAGCGGATAGAGCAGGCCGTTTGCGGCGCGGTCGGCCTGAGGGGTGGCGCGCTGCAAATCCGGCAGTGCGGCGCCGATCTCGCCCGCGACCACGAGATTGTCCGCCATGGCGATGCCCGAGATATCCGCATCGACCGCGATGAACGCCTTGCCTTCGATCCCGCCCAGCAGGTTGCGCGCGAAGGTGCTGGCGATGGGCGGCGCAGAGCGCTCCTCGTCGGCACCCGCGCCCAGCGTGATCCGGGCGCTGTCGACGATCGTGTTGTTGGTGATGCTCGCCCGCTCGACCTGCACATAGCGGTTGATCGGGGAATCGGGCACGCCGTTCATCACCGTCAGGGCGCTCGCAAAGCCGGTTCCGCGCAGGCCTTCGAGGTAGTTGTCGCGCACGGTCTGCCCGCGATTGATGACACGGATGCCGCCGGTGTTCTCCTTGCCGCCGCCGAGGAAGATGTTGCGCTCGACCAGATTGTTGTCGCCGTGGCGGAGTGTGAGCGTGCCCTGCGATTGCAGGAACACATTGCCGCGATAGATATTGCCGCCCGATTTCGACGAGATGATCTCGACCTCGCCATCGCAGCGGTCGAAGACGTTGTTCTCCACCAGCGTGTTCGAATTGAACATCGCATAGGTGCTGGTGCCGATCCGCACAGTCTCGCCACCGTTGGAGCCCAGAGGCGGACGCGGGCCGAAGTAGTTGTGATCGATGCGGTGGCCGTTTTCGCGGCTCTCCTCGGTGTCGAGACGAACGGCGAGGGTGACGCCCTTGTTGGTCTTGCCGGCAAGAAAGGAGTGATCGAACCGGTTGTTCGATCCATAGAGGCCCACCCAGATGTCGGTGTCATCGCGGCCGGGCTTGCTGAAGCCGTCGATGACCACTTCGGTCACGCGGGAATTGCGGGCCTGATCGTCCCGGTTGCGCCGGAACGAGATGACCTCGCTGCGCGGGCTGTATCCGTCCTTGAACACAAGACCGGTCACGAGGATGTACTCCCCGCCGATCCGCAGGCTCGACTGCCCGGTGAGGACAACCTTGCCCGGCTCCTCCGAGATCAGGGTGATCGGCGCATCTTCGCGCCCCTGGCCGGTGATGACGAGATTGACATCCCGCCACTCGCCATTGGCTAGGATGATAACATCGCCAGCTTCAACGCCGCGAAGCGCCTGTGCGTACTCGCCCTGGTTGCGGACGTAGTAGTGCTCTGCCCAGGCCGGGGTGGCAGGCAATAGCGTTACGGCCGCTAGCAGGCATATCCTGAGCATAGTCCTCTCCCGGCCTTTGGCCATGTTCGCAGAGCATGGGCTAGCCGAGGGGCGATCAAAGTGTCAATCACTTTGGTATGATAATTTGAAAAACGATATAATACCAAATCAGGACATGCGGGTGGCCGCCGCAAACCGTTGCCTGCTGGCGCTTGCCTGCTGCCTGGCCTCGTCGATGGCCTTGCGTTCCGCTGCATCGAGCATGGCGTCGATCAGGCGGTGGAAGTGGTCGCGCATGGCAGCGCGTGCGCCGGCGGGATCGCGCGCCTTGATGGCATCGAACACTGCCTTGTGCTCTTCGGTCCGCGACTGCGCATCGTGTACGCAGACGGATGCATATATCTGTTTTACCTCGGGTATGTCTTCACGCATCTGCCAGAGCGCCTTCACGGTATGGACCATGGCGGCATTGTTCGATGCTTCGGCGATCCTCAGGTGAAACAGTTCGTCGGCCTCGTTGGCTTCTTTCTCGCTGCCTGACCGCATCCTGGCGACCAGATCTTCGAGATGTTCGATGCCGGCCTCGTCGATATTGAGCGCGGCGAGGGCTGCCGTTTCCGATTCGATCAGCAGGCGCGCCTCGGTCACCTCGAACGCGCTGACCTTCGGCAGAGTGTGCTTCATCGCCGGAGGTGTGTCGCTGACGTAAACACCTGATCCGGTTTTGATTTCGAGGCGGCCCATGGCCTGCAAGGCAATCTCCGCCTCGCGAATGGTCACACGGCTTACGCCCAGTTTCTCCGCAAGCTCCCGCTCGCCGGGGAGGCGCGTTCCGGCCGGATAGAGTCCCTCGTCGATGAGGTCTTCAATCTGCTTGGCAACCGTTTGGAATAGCCTCTTTGTCGACATTTGACCCATTGTGAATCCGTATCCTTGGTAAGCGAAACCATTGTTAGCACCGATGAATTGGCATGGCCATATCGCCTAGCGCAACGTCGCTGAGTTCGCTCTGGCACGCCATGTCGTCCACCGGGCTGGCGGCAAGGATCCCCACGCTGCGCACCCGTTCAAGTGCAATCCTCTTTGTATTGCCAATATACACTTTATATGCATACCTCTTGCAAATATCATAAGGGAGAGAGGAATATGCGTAAGAAATGCATCACGTTTGCCGGGGCAGTGGGGCTCAGCATGGGATTGGCGTCGCCGGCCTGGGCTGCATTCGCCTGCGATCCGGTGCAGGACACCAATGGATCGCCCTATTCCGAGGCGAAGTTCAAGAATGCGCTGGAACATGCCAAATTGCAGCTTCCGACCTCCAGCACCTGCATAACGAACAGCAATATCATCAATTACTATTACGATCCGGATAACTGGTATCTCGACAATACCAACATGCAGTTCACCATCGAGGGCGGGGGCTCTTCGCAACGCAATGAGTTGAGGGGCGATTCCTTTGCCGGAAGTCGCACTGATATGGCCATGAACCTGCGGCTGAGCCTGAGATATGGCGGGTCTTACTCCACCCGTTTCACCGTCGCGCAGATCTACGGGCAGACTGGCGGCCAGCCGATCCTGCGGGTCGAATTCCTGAGTTCGCGCAGCGGCCTGAGCAACTACCTCTGGGGTATTTACCGCACGAACGCAGGGCTTTCGCCGCAGTATCAGTACAAGCCTTTGGGGCCGGCACCCACGAGCTTCACGAAGCTCGACCTCGTCTACAACGACAATGGCACGATCACCGCGAAGCTCGGCGATAATGACGTGCAAACCTGGTCGGACAACATGAGCTACTACACCCAGTCGTCGAAGTCGGTGTATTTCAAAACGGGCTGCTACCTCCAGAATGCAGGCGATTGCAGCGTCCGCCTGTCGACCCTGAACTTCGATACCTGACCGGGATATGATTGCGCCGCCCATTTCCGGGGAATGGGCGGCGCAATTCGTTTCAGCAGGCAGATTGTGCGCGCGGTCTTGGCTGCGCGCAGGCCTTTTACGGAAGGCCGATTGTGGTGAGAAAACGATCGACCTCTCCGGCGACGCGCGCTTTCTCGGCGTCGGGGAACTTGCCGTGGCCGCCACCCGGCACGATCACCATGTCGGTGGGCACCTCGACCCGTTGCAGAGCAGCGTAAAGTTCGCGCGACTGGTCGATCGTCACCACATCGTCGCTGTCGCCGTGGACGATCATGGTCGGCGGCACGTCCGGCCCGACATAGGTGAGCGGCGACATTCGCACGTCCATGTCATGCGCGCCGGGGCCATCGCCAACCCAGCGCACGACCGAGGGGTGGCGACCCGAGGCAGCGCCGTTGTAGGGCTGGGCAAGGTTGGTCGGTCCGTAGAAGTCGAGCACGGCGGCAACCCTGGGCACGCCCTCGCAGTCGGGGGTATCAAGCCCGTCTGCCGCTTCGAGGTAGCTCGCCATCAGGGCGAGGTGGCCACCGGCGGATGTGCCGTGGGCGACAATCCGGTCGACATCGAAGCCGTAGCGGTCGGCATTTGCGCCGATCCAGTGCAGCACGCAGCGGGCATCCTGCACCGCCGCCGGAGCCTGCGCTTCGCCCGCCAGACGGTACTGCACGGTAATCACCGCGTAGCCGCGCTGGAGGAACCGCGAATAGCCGCGCCAGCTTTCCGGGCGCTGACCGCGCGCCCAGGCTCCGCCGTGGAAATAGACCAGAACGGGGGAGGGCTGCCCATTGGCGTGGGCGCTGGTGTAGAGATCGAGGTGAAGGTCGGTCCCGTCGATGGAGCGATAGACCAGATCCTTGTAGACCGCCGCCACCGGGCCGGTCGCTTCCGGCGATGGCCGTGCCGACACCGAGGCGGGGGCCTGTGTGCCGGCCGGTTGCGCCGAGGCGCAGCCTGCCAGCATCACCGTCGAGGCCATCAGCGCCGTTGCCAGCTTGCGGCAGGCGCGCCTCGTGCGCAGAGCCGGGCGCATCACAGCTTCACCCGCAGGCCGATGAAGTACTTGGAGCCATAGTAGTGATACTGGCGCGTGCTTCCGACCACCGGCATGTAGGTCACCTTCGGTTCGTTAAAGATGTTGAGCGCTTCCACCCGCAGCGACACGCCCGGCATCACGTCGAGCGATGCGCGCAGGTCGAAGGTCTGGTTGTCGCCGACATAGCGCAGCTGGCTGTTTCCGCCGACGAAGTCCTGATAATACTGCGAACGGTAGTTGTAGATGCCCTGCAGCGAGACCGGGCCGATGTCGTAATAGGCCTGCGCCGACAGCACGTGCTTCGAATAGCCCGAGAGGTTGGCGGGCGGAATGATCCCCGGCTCGACTTCCTCGGTCACCGGATCGTAGATGTCGCCGAGCAGGATATCGTGCGATTTGAAGTTCGACTTCGCATAGTTGTAGCTCACCTTCGCGCCGAGACCGTCGAGCGGTGCGGGCAGGAAGCTGAAGCGCGTCGCCGCGGTGAGTTCCAGACCATAGACGGTCGACTTGTCGTCGCTGTTGCGGGTCTGCGAGACCGGGATATTCACCTGCTGCCCGCCGAGGACGAAATCCTCGTTGATGCGGACGGGCTGGAAGCCGCCGGAGAAGCGCTTGTAATAGACCGTCGTCGACAGGATGGTGTCGCGATTGGGATACCACTCCAGCGCCAGATCGCCATTCCATGACATCAGCGGCTCCAGACGGGGGCTGCCCGCCGCCTGAATGTTGCGGATGGCATCGGCCACGTCGGTGAAGGCCGTGCCGTCATCGAGCTGGATCGAGCGGCCTGCCGAGAGCGCGCTGGGTGCCGGACGCGACATTGCGCGATAGGCAGCCGCTCTCAGCAACAGCTCGGGCTTGAGTTCGAAGATCATGTTCGCACTGGGCAAAACGCGCGTGGTGTCGTGCTTGATGGTCACCGTCTCGAAGTCGCCGGTTTCGACCAGCCGGATCGTGCCGTCGCCGTTGTTGACGATATCGAGAGCGCTGCGCAGCCCGTTCGATTCCACCTCGGTCCTGACCACGCGGACACCCACGTTGCCGCGCACGGGCAGCGAACCGATGTCGCCTTCGTAGTCGGCCATGACATAGCCTGCCCAGACCTGTTCGAGCACATCGGTGTTGGTGATGGCGCGCAGGTCGTCGTTGGGGCCCGGATCCTCGGTGCCGAGATAGGCATCGAACAGGCACAGCGGATCGAAGGTAGCCCAGCTGGAAATCTGGTCGCCGGGGGCATCCTTCAGGTAGTCGCGCTGCGGGAAGCGGGTGCGGCAGGCGAGGTTCGCATCGCGATCCACATTGCGGTCGCCCTGGGTCATCTCCACCCGGTCGGTGTAGTCGTTATAGGTCTGATGGCTGTAACGAACCCCGGCGTGCAGCGCGGATATCAGGCCGGAAAGTTCATAGCTGGCGTCGAGCCGGCCAGCCCAGATCGTGTTGCTGCGCTCGCGCTCGTCACGACGCAGGCGGGCATCGTCGCTGAACAGCGACCAGTCATTGAGGTCGAAGCGCGGATCGATCGTGAACACCGGCGCGAAGCTGTCGCGTGCGTCGTAGGTGTAGGCCACGCGCTGATTGCCGACCGGCGTGCGATTGCCGTAAATGTCGAGCGGGTCGGTGCGCAGACGGGTGCTGCGCGACCGATCGAGCCGGGTGGTATCCGAATAGGACACGTCGGCCACAAGGCGCAGGCGATCGCTGGCCTCGACCGCGATTTCGAGCCCGCCGCCAAGATACTCCTCCGAGCGCTCGGTCAGCGTCGAGTTGGACTCGAGCGAGGTCATGCCCTCGACGTATCGCAGGAACCCGGCCGGATCGACCTCGCGGTTTTTCAGGCCGAGCCGCATTTCCGAGAAGGTCAGGTCGCTGCGGTTTTCGGCGAAGGAGCGGTCCGAATACTCGACGTCGAGGTTGATCTCGACGGTGGGTGACGGTCGCCACTGGATAGCGCCGAACACCGCATCGCGCTGATCGTTTTCGCTGATCTGGCGATAGGTCATGGCGTTGGGCACGATGTAGAACGGCGTGCCGTCATTCACCTGGGCGTTCGTGACGTTGCGGCAGTTTCCGGTCAGCACATCGACGGAATCGTCGCAGGCGCTCCAGGTCGAGCTGCCGGCCAGGGTTTCTTCGGGATTGGCGGTGCGCTGCCGCTGGTAGCCGATGGAGACACCGATATCCCCCAGGCCGCCGAGCGAGAACTGGTCGATGAGACTGATCGTGCCGCGCCAGCCAAGGCCAGTGTCGCCGTAGACCCGGTCCTGATAGGGGTTGTAGTTGACCTTGCCTTCCATCTGAATGCGGCGGCGTTTGTAATCGAGCGGGCGCACTGTCCCCAGCTCGATGGTGCCCGCGACGCCGCCTTCGATGAGGTTGGCCTGTTGCGATTTGTAGATCGTGATCTTGTTGATCAGTTCCGAGGGGAACTGGTTGAAATTGACCGACCGGTCGCCGCTGCCGTTGCTGGCCTCGCGCCCGTTGAAGGTGGAATTGCTCAGGAACGGCCCGAGGCCGCGCAGGGCGATTTCCGAGGCGTCGCCCTTTTCGCGGTGGGTCGTTGCGCCGGTGATGGTCTGGATCGCCTGACCGACCGAGAGGGCAGGGATGTCGCCGATGTCATCGGCCGACAGCGAATCCACGATGGCCGTGGTTTCACGCTTGGTCTCGATTGAATCCTGAATGGTGGCGCGAATGGCGCTCACCACGATCTCGGTGGCGGGCTGCTCGCTGGAGGAGGGAGCCGTCTGGCTATCCTGCGCCATCGCCACATGCGGCCACGCGATCGCGGCCAAAGCCACGCCGCAACGCAGCCGCGCCCAGCCGTTGCCAGCCAACAAGTTGCACCCAACACCGTTATTCCGTGCCATCTGACACTCTCCCATCCGTCGTTTTTTGGGGAAATTAATTGTCTAGGCAATTTCGTCAACCAGTTTTGTCCATTCGCGGACCTTTTTTGGAAATAACTGTCATACCAATTGGTCTGGAGTCCTGATATCGTTGCGTTTAGATGTTTGATCCAGGCGCGCGTGATCAGGCCGGTTGACGGGGGATCCGGTCCACGGTGTACGATATTGTTTGGCCGTTGGCTGGGGCGGGCGCAGTGCGTCGCCGCTGCCGCGACGGCGCGTCACGGCAGGACCGTATGGCGCGCGCCAATTGGTCTGCAACATCACTCTGTTGCATCGCAGGTGCTGCGCCGCGCGCTATGAGGTTGGAAAAACAACGATTGGTCGGGGAGACAGGATTCGAACCTGCGACCCTCTGTTCCCAAAACAGATGCGCTACCAGGCTGCGCCACTCCCCGACCGGGATCGTTCGCGGCTGACAACAAGGCTGGTGGGCCCGGCAGGACTCGAACCCGCGACCTAGCCGTTATGAGCGGCCAGCTCTAACCAACTGAGCTACAGGCCCCGCCTTGTCAGCGCGAAATGGGCCGATAGCTTGTGCAAGCCCGCACGGCAAGACCTACGCGCTGTCACCTGTTCAACGCTCCACCGCCGCCAGCACATCGGCCACCGAGGAAGGCTTGACGTCGCGCAGCGCGCAATAGGCGAAGATGCGTCGCCACCAGTCGTAAAGCCGGTCGAGATCGCCCTCGGTGCGGACGTAGGGCGTGTGGCCGGGCGCCAGCGAAGGGCTGTGGAACGAAAACACCAGCACCGGCAATTGCGCGTCGAGCGCCATGTCGATGCCGCGCATGGCCTCCTCGACTCCCACGCCCTCGGGGGTGAGCGGAATGCGTTCGAGCAGCCCGAGATGCGACAGCACTCCACGCGCCTGCGGCATGCGCCACAAGCGGGGATAGATCGCGTCGCCAAGTTCGCGCAGCAGGCCCCAGAAGGTGGTGGTCAGCGGCAATTCGAGCATCGTGCGGTCCTCGTCGAGCCAGTAGGGCCCCAGCGGGTGGCGGCGATAATCAGGGCCGCCGCTTGCCGAATAGTCGAATTTCGACCGCACCGAGCTATCGATTGCAATGCCGTTGGCCTGAAGGATCTCTGCCGTGCGCGGACCGAGGCCATAGCGCCCCGCGCGATAGATCAGGGGAGCCGCGCCGAACTGCGTTTCGATCCGGTCGCGCAGGCGGGCGAACTTCTCGGCCTCGAGCACATGGGGCAGATTTCCGGCAAAGCTGTTGGTCTCGCTCACCTCCTCGGTGAACGGCGGACTGACCCATGGATGCAGTTGGACTCCCACTTCCGCCCGTCCGGCGGCGATGGGTTCGCGCAGGATCTCGCCCGCCAGCGACGAGGTGGCAATCGGCCAGTCGACGAGATAGATCGGCACCACGCCCATGCCTTCGCAGAACTGCTGAAACCGGGCGAGGCGAGGAATATGATCGAGCCCGTAGCCTTCGCGCCGGAGCGGCTTGTCCCAGTCGAACTCCTCTTCGGTATCGACGGTCAGCAGGTAGCGGGTCTTGCGATCGGAAAAGCGGGCGAGAGCGTGCGATGGTGGCGGGTCTAACAGGCTTCGTAGGGCCACCGTCGCTACTCCTGATGCTCCGGCGTCCCTCTGCGCCGGTTGCCTAACGCGTGCTATTGGCCTGCGCTTCAGGGGTCAATAACCCGCCATCGGTTAGCGGCAGGTGAAGGTTTACATGGGTTTCGGTGAAGGCGAGCGTCCCACCGGCTGCCTGAGCTTCGGCGGCGGCAAGGTCGAGCGCGAAGCGGGGGCCGAATACGCCTGAACTAAGCGCGCCCCGGCGCTTGTCGTCGAAAGCATCGAGATCGCGCAGCGATTGGGGCAGGGCGCCGGTGAGCTGCGCCGATTGCCCACGCTGCTTCAGCGTCAGGGTCAGCGTTTCGGACGGGGCGAGGGCGCCGGCCAGGGTGGCCAGCAGCCGCCAGGCGAGCAGCCGGGTCTCGTGGCGCGCGATGGCCAGCGGGTAGGGGCGATGATCCGCGACCAGCTCGATGGTGGCGTCGCGCGGTTCGAGCACCGGGCGCAGGCGGCGCAGCGTTTCGCTGAAGACCTCGGCCAGATCGCTCTCGCCGCTGTCGAGTTGCGCCGCGCCGGTCTGGAGCCGCGCCAGCCGGTCAAGCTCGTCGAACCCGGCGAGCAGGCGCGCCGCATCGACCGAGATGGCGGCGGCATGGGCGCGGTATTCGTGCGGGGCGGGGCCGAACACCTGCTGCTGGATGACCTCGGCAAAACCCTGGATTGCGCCGACCGGGGTGCGCAACTCGTGCAGGATCTGGCGCATGCGGTCTGCGGCGGCATTCTCCGGTGCCCGTGTCTCGGTGGCGGCCTCGCGCGGCGGGCGGCGCAGGCGGCAGCGATAGCCGGCGAAGTTCCCGCGCGGCTGCGCGAACATGGGCGCGGCCTCGATCAGCCAGTCGCCGCCAAGGCGGCCGGGGCCCTTGAGCGTGATGCGGCCGGCATGGACCGGCTGGTGCAGGCGGAAGGCCGGGCTCAGCCCGTCGCCGAAGCCGGTCAGCGGGCCGGGATGCGCGCTGGTTAGCAGCATGCCGAGCACCTCGGACAGCACCGGATCGCTTGCCGCCATCACGCGCCCTTCGGCATCGGTGACCGCATCGAAGGCCATCACGCTGGTGGTTTCGGGCGCATCGCCGAGCGGCAGGCGCGGCGCGAGCACCGGGGTGCGGCGGGCATTGCGATAGGTCGCAATGCGGTCGATGATGTCGCCGATAACGCGCGGCTCGGCGGCAGGCGGGGCTGGCTCGGGGAGCACTTCGGCTTTGCTGAGGGGGACCGGCGCGATTGT
>NZ_QXFM01000019.1 GCF_003584015.1 Aurantiacibacter xanthus | reverse complement strand
CGCGGTCAGCCGCAGCGTGTGGGACCAGACCCGCGCCGAACTGCGCCGCGCCGAGGCGCAACTGGCCGAAGCCAGTCAGGCCTCCTCGCTCGCCAGTGCGGGAGCGCGCCGCGAGGATATTGCCGCCGCCGAGGCGCAGGTGAAGGCCGCCCGCGCACAGCGTGCGAGCATCGACCTCGACCTTGGCGATACGAAGCTGGCAGCGCCGGTCGGCGGGACTGTCGTAACCCGCGCGATCGAGCCGGGCAGCCTTGTCCAGCCGGGCATGACTGCCTTCACCATCGCCATCGACCGTCCGCTGCGCGTGCGCGCCTATGTCGCCGAGCCCGACCTGTCGCGCATCGCGCCGGGCATGAAGGTGGTGGTGCGCGCCGACGGCAATCCCAAGGAATACCAAGGCACTATCGGCTATATCTCGCCGCGCGCCGAGTTCACGCCCAAGTCGGTCGAAACCGAAGACCTGCGCACCGACCTTGTCTACCAGCTGCGCATCGTGGTCAGCGATCCTGATAACGGCCTGCGCCAGGGCCAGCCTGTAACCGTCAGCGTGCCGCAGGCCCGCACCGCGGCGGAGGACTGAGCATGGGCGACGCGGTCGCCATTGCGACAGGCGTGGTCAAGCGCTTCGCGGGGCTGGCCGCCCCGGCGCTGGACGGCGTCTCGATGACGATCTGCACCGGCGGCGTGACTGGTCTTGTCGGCCCCGATGGCGCGGGCAAGACCACGCTCATCCGCATCCTCGCCGGGCTGATGGCGGCGGACGAAGGCGATATCGCAGTGCTGGGGCAGGCACCGGGCGAGGAGCTGGCCGATCTCGGCTACATGCCGCAGCGCTTCGGCCTCTATGAAGACCTGTCGGTCGAGCAGAACCTCACGCTCTATGCCGACATGCGCGAACTGCCCGATGACGAGCGCGAAGCGACCTTCGCCCGGCTGCTGAACTTCACCGATCTGGCGCGGTTCCGCGACCGGATGGCGGGTAATCTTTCGGGCGGGATGAAGCAGAAGCTCGGCCTTGCCTGCGCGCTGGTGAAGCGCCCCCGGCTGCTGCTGCTTGACGAACCGGGCGTGGGCGTCGACCCGATCAGCCGCCGCGAGCTGTGGGCCATGGTGCAGGAGCTGACGGCGGACGCGCACTATGGCGGCATGGGCGTGCTCTGGTCGACCGCCTATCTCGACGAGGCCGAGAAGTGCGACCGGGTCTATCTGCTCAACGAGGGCAAGCTCCTGTTCGAGGGCGACCCGGCCGAACTGACCGGCTCGGTGGCTGACCGGGTGGTGCGGCTGACCGGCTTCGCGCAGCGCCGCCGCCGTCTGCTGACCGAGATGCTTGACCGCGAGGGCGTGATCGACGGCACCATTCAGGGCCGCTCGGTGCGCCTGCTGCTCGACCGCGAGGACCGGCTGGCGGGCGACAGCGGCTTCCAGCTTGCGCCTGCCACGCCGCGCTTCGAGGACGGCTTTATCGAGCGGCTGGGCGGCGGCCCCAAGGGCACCAGCCGCCTCGCCGAGGCCTATCGCGAGGTCCCCGCCGATAGCGGCAAGGCCATCGTCGCCAGGGGGCTGACCAAGACCTTTGGCGATTTCACCGCCGCGAGCGATGTGAGTTTCGAGGTGCCCTATGGCACGATCTTCGGCCTGCTCGGCCCCAACGGCGCGGGCAAGTCGACCACCTTCAAGATGCTGTGCGGCCTGCTCACGCCGAGCCATGGCGAATGCGCGGTGGCCGGGCACGATCTGCGCACATCGGGCGGCAAGGCGCGCGCGGCGCTCGGCTACATGGCGCAGAAGTTCTCGCTTTATGGCGACCTGTCGGTGGCGCAGAACCTCGACTTTTTCGCCGGCGCCTATGGCCTCACCCGCGGCGGCGCGCGCGACGCCATCGCCCGCGTGACCGAGGTGTTCGAACTGGGCGACGTGCTCAAGGTCAATGCGGGCACCTTGCCGCTCGGCTTCAAGCAGCGCCTCGCGCTCGCCGCTGCGGTGATGCACGAGCCGCCGGTGCTGTTCCTCGACGAGCCGACCAGCGGGGTCGACCCGGTCACCCGGCGCGAGTTCTGGACCCATATCAACGGCCTGGTGGAGAAGGGCGTGGCGGTGCTGGTCACCACGCACTTCATGGAAGAGGCCGAATATTGCGACCAGATCACCCTGATCTATCGCTCGCAGCAGATCGCCAGCGGCACGCCCGACGATCTCAAGCAGCAGGCCGCAGACATGGCCGCGCTCGACGATCCGACGATGGAGGATACCTTCATCGCCATGATCGAGGCCAGCGACGCGCAGCGCGAAGCCGGGGAGGCCGCAGCATGAGCGCCGGGCAGATCGACCCGCGCCGATTGCGCGCGATGGTGGTGAAGGAGGGCGTCCAGATCCTGCGCGACCCCTCGACCATCCTGATCGCGCTGGCGCTGCCGGTGCTGCTGCTGTTCCTGTTCGGCTATGCCATCAACCTCGACAATGCGCGCACCCATATCGGCCTTGCGGTGCAAGACGATAGCGCGGCGGCGCAGTCGCTGGCCTTGGCCTATCAGCATAGCCCCTATTTCGCGGTCACCACCGCGCGCACCGTGGCCCCCTTGCGCGCGCGGATGATCGCGGGCGAGATCCGGGGCATCGTGGTGATCCCGCAGGATTTCGGCAGCGGGGCAGCGCGCGGGCACCGCCCGCCGATCCAGATCATCGCCGATGGCTCGCAGCCCAATGCAGCCAACTTCACCACCGCCTATGCCCGCGGCGTGGCGCAAACCTGGGCTGCGCAGGAGGCGGAGGCCGCCGGGCTGCGCGCTCCGCTGCCGACCGACATGTCGCTGCGGTTCTGGTACAACCCGTCGCTGGCCAGCCGCAATTTCCTCGTGCCGGGGGCGATTGCCATCGTGATGACGATGATCGGCACCTTGCTCACCAGCCTTGTGATCGCGCGCGAGTGGGAGCGCGGCACGATGGAGGCGATGATGGCAACGCCGATGCGGATGAGCGAATTCCTCATCAGCAAGATCGTGCCCTATTTCCTGCTCGCGCTGGCGTCGATGGCGATGTGCACGCTGCTGGCGACCCTGGTGTTCGGCGTGCCGCTGCGCGGGTCGCTGCCTGCGCTGCTGCTGCTGACCGTGGCCTATCTGATGCCTGCGCTGGGGCAGGGGCTGTTCATCTCGGCGGCGACGAAAAACCAGTTCGTCGCCAGCCAGATCGCGCTGTTGAGCGGGTTCCTGCCGACCTTCCTGCTGTCGGGCTTCCTGTTCGAGATTGCCTCGATGCCGAAGTGGATTCAGGCGATCACCTATATCGTGCCTGCGCGCTATTTCATTCCGGCGCTGCAAACGGTGTTTCTGGCGGGAGACATCTGGGCGGTGATCCTGCCGGCGGTCGCCTGTCTGCTGGGCTTCGGGGCGATCTTCTTCCTGCTGTGTTTCCGTTCCACGCGCCGGAGTCTCGACAAATGAGCGCATTGCGGGCGATCGCGATCAAGGAAATCTGGGCGCTGCTGCGCGATCCCAAGGCACGCATCGTGCTGGTGATCCCGCCGCTGCTGCAACTGGTGATCTTCTCCTTCGCCTCCACGCTGGAGGTGAAGAACGTCGACATCGGGCTGCTCGATCGCTCCACCGGCACGGCCAGCGTCGAGATCGTCAACCGGCTGGCGGGCAGCCCCAACATCGGCTCGATCCGGCGGCTGAGCTCGCATGCTGATCTCGCCGAGGCGATCGACCGGCAGGAAGTGATCGCCGCGCTGGTGATCGAGCCCGACTTCGACCGCGCCTTCGCCAGTGGCCAGCCGACGCAGGTGGGCGTGGTGCTCGACGGACGGCGCTCGAACGCGGCGCAGATCGTGGGCGGCTACCTGCAGCAGATCGTCACTGCGGCGGGCGCCAGTGTGCGCGGAACCGAGCGCGCGCCGCCGGTGGCCGTGGCGATCAACTGGTTCAACCCGAACCTCGAATATATCTGGTTCAACCTGCCCAGTCTGATCGTGGTCATCGTCTCGGTGGCGGGCCTCTCGATCACCGCGCAGACCGTGGCGCGCGAGCGTGAGCTGGGCACCTTCGACCAGCTGATGGTGAGCCCCTTGTCGGTGCGCCAGATCCTCGTCGGCAAGATGGTGCCGCCGTTCATCGTCGGCTTCATCAACGCGACCGTCTATCTGGTGGTGGCGCAGCTGGTGTTCGGGGTGCCGTTCACTGGGTCGGTGCTGCTGTTCTACCTTGGCCTCGTCACCTATCTGCTGGCGCTCATCGGGGTGGGGATGTTCGTCTCGTCGCTGTCGATGACGCAGCAACAGGCCTTCCTCGGCAGCTTCGTGGCGACGGTGCCGGTGATCCTGCTGTCGGGCTTTTCCAGCCCGATCGACAATATGCCCGAATGGCTACAGATCGTCACCTATGCCAATCCCGCGCGCTATTTCCTCGAGATTTCGCTCGGCCAGTTCCTGAAGGCGCAACCGGCTTCGGTGGTGCTGGCGGAGCTGTGGCCGCTGGTCCTGATCGCCCTTGCCACGCTGGCCACCTCGGCCTGGCTGTTCCGCGCCCGGATGGAGTAACCCCATGACCCGCTTGCATCCCCTTATCCTCCTCGCGCTGCTTGGCGGCTGCACCACCGTCGGCCCGGACTATGCCGCGCCCGAGAGGGCCGTGGCCGAGCAGTGGGTCGAACCTGCCGCCAGCGGCCCGGTGGCCCCGGCCTGGTGGAACCAGTTCGGCGACCCGCAGCTCACCGGCCTGATCGAGCGG
>NZ_QXFM01000018.1 GCF_003584015.1 Aurantiacibacter xanthus | reverse complement strand
GGCGGTGGCGGCGGTGATCGTGCTCTTGCTGTGGCCCGAGTCGATTGTGGGGCCGAGCTTCCAGATGAGCTTTGCCGCCGTCATCGCCATCGTTGCGCTGCACAACGGCGGCTGGGCCAGAGCCTTCCTCGCCCCGCGTGACGAGCCCCGCATGGCGCGGCTGGCGCGGCAGACCGCCATGCTGCTGATCACCGGGCTGGTGATCGAGCTGGCGCTGATGCCGATCGTGCTGTTCCACTTCCACCGCGCCGGGCTCTACGGCGCGCTGGCCAATGTCATCGCCATTCCGCTCGTCACCTTCGTTTCCATGCCGCTCATCGCACTGGCCCTTGCGCTTGACCTGATCGGTGCCGGAGCGCCGGTCTGGTGGCTGGCCGGACAGTCGCTCGACCTGATGCTCGCCATCGCCCACTTCACCGCTGCCCAGCCGGGCGCGGTCAAGCTGTTCCCGCATCCGGGCCCCTGGACCATGGCCCTGTTCGTCGCGGGTGGGCTGTGGCTCGCCTTGTGGCAGGGGCGGGCGCGGGCCTGGGGGCTGGCCCCGGTTGCGCTCGCAAGCGCGCTGATGCTCGCCACACCGGTGCCCGACGTGCTCGTATCGAGCGACGGGCGGCATGTTGGCATCACCACCGCCGACCGGCGCCTCATCATGCTGCGCGACACCGACAGCGCCTATACCCGCGACAACCTCATGCAGCTCGCCGGAGTCGAGGCCGAGCCGGTGGCGCTGGCCGACTGGCCCGGCGCGCGCTGTAGCCCCGAGTTCTGCTCGGTCACGCTCGAACGCGACGGGCGGCCATGGCATCTGCTGCTCGCCCGCAGCGATCTCGTGGTCGAGGAGCGGGCGCTTGCCGCCGCATGCCAGCGCGCCGACATCGTCGTCGCAGACCGCTGGTTGCCGCGCTCATGCCGTCCGCGCTGGCTCAAGGCCGACCGGCGCATGCTCTCGGTCAGCGGCGGGCTTGCCATCCAGCTCGACCCGCCCGAACTGACCACCGTGGCGCAGGGGCAGGGCGAGCATGGCTGGTGGCGCGGCGAGGACGGGGACTGAGCGGCCCCGCCGCGTCACCGATCGGCTCAGTGGTAGCGCCGCAGCAGGCCTGCGAGCTTGCCCTGAACCTCAACCTCGGCATCGGCATAGACCTGCGGCTGCAAGGCCGAGTTCGCCGGATCGAGCCGGATCTTGCCGCCATCGTGGTGCAGGTACTTGAGCGTTGCCTCTTCCCCGCGAATCAGCGCGACCACGATCTCGCCGTCGCGGGCGGTGTTGGTCTTCTTCACCAGCGCGAAGTCGCCGTCGAAGATGCCCGCTTCGATCATCGAGTCGCCCGAGACCTCCAGCGCATAGTGATCGCCCGAGCCGAGCAGCGCGGCGGGGACGGGCAGCGTGCGGCTGTCTTCCAGAGCCTCGATCGGTTGTCCGGCGGCGATCTTGCCGTGCAGCGGGATCTCGATCACGTCGTTCGCCGGAGCAGGGGCGGCAACCGGCGGCGTGGTCGCCTTCGCCACCGCATCCTTCGCAGTGCGCCCTGCCACCACATTCTCGGGCATCTTCACCACTTCGAGCGCGCGCGCGCGGTTGGCCAAACGCTGGATGAAGCCGCGCTCTTCCAGAGCCGAGATCAGGCGGTGAACGCCCGACTTGCTCTTGAGGTCGAGCGCCTCCTTCATCTCTTCGAAACTGGGCGAAATGCCCGTTTCCTCAAGTCGTTGGTGGATGAAGAGCAAAAGCTCGTGCTGTTTCGCGGTCAACATGGGCCACTCCCGTCAAACAGTCCCAAAGCGGGAACCAATGCGGAACATCTATGGAACGATTGCGCCCAAGTCAAGTCCATCCGCCGCCGCTCAGCAGATAGACGGGGACCATGTCCCCCGCCTTCGTCGCATCGGCATTCGCGGGCCGCGCGATCAGCGCTTCGCTCGCCGCCAGAGCGCGCAGCGCCGAGGAGTCCTGCTGGCCGAGCAGCGTCACCCCGCCATCGCCGATCCGTGCGCGCACGAACTCGGCGCGGCTACCGGTCGGGGGCAGGGCGTCGAGCGTGGGCAGGGTGATCGCGCGGGGCAGAGGTTGCGCCGCGCCCGCCAGCCGCCGCAGCAAGGGGAGCAGGAACAGGTAGGCCGTTACCATGCTCGAGACCGGATTGCCCGGCAGGCCGACCACGAGTTGCGCCCCCTTGCGCGCGATCAGCAGCGGCTTGCCCGGTTTCATCGCGATGCGCCAGAAGGCGATCTCGGCCCCCCATTCCTCCAGCGCCGGACGCACCAGATCGTGATCGCCCACCGAGGCACCGCCGCTGGTCACAAGCACATCGGCCGCGCCCGCCTGAGCGAGCGCCTTGCGCATGGCCTCCATGGTGTCGGGCACCGGGCCGAGCCGGTCGATGCCACTGACCAGCCCCGCGCACATCGCCGCGAGCATCGCGCCGTTGCTGGCCGGGATCTGGTGCGGGGCGACTGCTTCGGGGTCGGCGGCCAGCTCGTC
>NZ_QXFM01000004.1 GCF_003584015.1 Aurantiacibacter xanthus | reverse complement strand
GCTGCGCCATGCCGCCCGAACCCGCGGCAACCATTCCGGTCGGCGATGGCGCGGCCTTGCTGCGGCGACGCCCCGATCTGCGCGAAGCCGAGCGCCGTCTGGCCGCCGATACCGCACGGATCGGCGTCGCGACCGCCGAACTCTATCCGAGCATCAGCCTGGGCGGTTCGGGCAGCTTTCTGCGCAACGATCAGGTGCGGGGAAGCGATTCCTTCTCGTTCTCGCTCGGGCCGCTGCTCTCGTGGCGCTTCCCCAATGTCTCCGTGGCGCGGGCGCGGTTGCGGCAGGTCGAGGCGCAGGGCGACGTGTCGCTGGCCACGTTCGACGGCAAGGTCGTCACCGCGCTCAAGGAGGTCGAGCAGGCGCTCACCCTCGTGGATAGCGAGCAGCGCCGCCTTGTGGCGCTGAGCGAGGCGCAGGAGCGCTCCGAACGCGCCTATGCGCTTGCCGACAGGCGCTATCGTGCAGGGTCTGTCGGCTGGCTCGACGTGCTGACGGCACAGTCGGATCTGCTGGCCACGCGCGCCGCCTATGCTGCCTCGCTACGGCAGCTGTCGCTGGCGCGGGTGGACCTGTTCAAGGCGTTGGGTGGTGGCTGGCAGGACGCGACATAAGCGTGAAGGCAGAACGCGAGCTGCCTCTCGCGGGATGGCTGCAGGGAGGGCGACCGCTCGCCGGTCGCCCGACATTCCGGGCTGACATTTTGCAATCGCGGGCCTAACGGATAGGTCCGATGCAACCCTTGCGCGCCTTTCTCGATCGACGTCACAGCTTTGCGCTGGTGCTTGTCGTGCTGGCGTTTTGCATCAAGGCGCTGATGCCTGCCGGCTACATGGTGTCGTCTTCGCCGGACAAGGTGCTGACGATCACGATCTGCTCCGATGTGAGTCAGGGCTTCAAGCAGATGCAACTGACCGTTCCGGGCAAGCCCGCCGGGCCGGAACATTCCGAGGCTGGGGCCAAGAGCGAACATTGCGCTTTTGCCGGGCTGGGCCATGTGGCGATTGGCGGGGCCGACGGCTTCCTGCTCGCGCTGGCCTTTGCCTTTATCCTCGTGCTTGGCCTCGCGCCTTCACCGCGCCTGCCGTTCGGCGAGCTGGCGCATCTGCGCCCGCCGCTGCGCGGGCCTCCGGCTGCTGCCTGACAATCTAGCCTGATTTGTCGGCCCTGCCGATGCGCGCCTGCGTTGCGTGCATCGCGCTGTCGGAGTTTCCTTACATGTATTCAGTCCAGAACTGCCCCGATGAGCAGTCGTTTGCGCCCGATCCTGAGCGCGCCCAGAGCATCGTCCTGCATCTGCGAGAGAATCGCTCGTCGCTGTCGCAGGACGGGCGCATCGTCTTCACCATCCTCATCGGCCTGTTCATGGCCATGGCGATCCTGTTTGCGGCAAAGGGCGAGGTGCTGGTGCCGGTCTATGCCCTCACCACGATGGCGCTGCTCGTCGGTGCGCTCGAATGGCACAAACGGTCGCAGCCCGCTGCCGAGTGCCTGACCATCACCGGCAACAGCCTGCGCTGGACCAGCCGGAATACCGCACCGGTCGTGCTGCCGCTTCACGCCACAAGGCTGCTTCGCGACGAAGCCTCGCCCGCGCGGCTGAGGCTGTTTCTCGAATGCCGCGCTGTGCGGATCGAAATCGGCCGCTGTCTCAGCCTTGCGGAAAAGCGCGCGGTTATTCCGCTGATCGCCAGACATGTGCGGGAGGCAGGGGCATGAGCATCGCGGCAATCTCTCCGCGCACCGCGCATGTTCTCATGCGGATACGCTGGCTGGCCTGGGGCGCGATCGCTGCGCTGATGGCCGTGCATCTGGCCGCACTAGGCACGCCGGCCCCGCACGACGACGCCGTGCCGAATGCCGATATCGTCGCCGCATCCGGCCCGGCTCTGGGCTGACCGCCTTCCCCCGCACAGATTCAAATAAGGACCAAGACCAATGACCAGGTTCTGCAACTCTCTTCGCATCGCGCTCATCAGTAGCTGCACCCTCGTGCCCTTCGTCGCCCATGCGCAGGAAAGCACGCCCATCGAAGCCATCGACGTGCAATCCGGCCAGAGCAGCGAGAGCATCGCCGCTACCCCGCTGAGCGGAGCACGCGTCGAGCGCGACAGCCTCGCACGCAAGCAGGCGAGCACCAGCGACACGGGCAGGCTGCTGGCCGATCTGCCGGGCGTCAGCGCCAGTTCGGGCGGCGGCTTCTCGTCGATGCCCTCGATCCGCGGCCTCTCGGAGCAGCGGGTGACGGTGCTGGTCGACGGCTTCACGATCGACATGGCCTGCCCGAACGACATGAATTCGCCGCTCTCCTACACCGACCCGCAGACCATTTCCTCCATCAGCGTGCTGACGGGGATTGCCCCGGTCAGCAGTGGCGGTGACAATATCGGCGGGGTCATTTCGGTCGAAAGCACGCCGCCGCAATTCGCGGCCGCTGGCAAGACGCTGGTGACGGGCGAACTGTCTAGCTTCTATCGCTCGAACGGCGATGGCTTCGGCGGTGCGGCCAGGCTGACCGTTGCGACGGGCAGTCTCAGCGCGACCTATACCGGCTCCTATGCCCAGTCCGATCAGTACGAAGGCGGCGGCGGCGATGGCCTCGTGCGCTCGACTGAATTTGCCAAGACCGATCATGCGCTGGCGCTGGCATGGCAGCATGCGACGGGGCTGGTGCAACTGAAGGGCGGCATCCAGCGCTCGCCTTACGAGGGCTTCCCGAATCAGTACATGGACATGGTCGACAACAAGAGCTGGTTCCTCAATGGCAGCTACGACGGCTACTTCGACTGGGGCGATCTCGCCTTGCGCGCCGCCTACCGCGACACCGACCACGAGATGGACTTCCTCGAAGACAAGCAGCCCGGTTCGATGCCGATGAACACCGAGGTGCACAGCTTTGACGGGTCGGTGAAGCTGTCGCTTCCGATGTCGATGCACGACACCCTGCGGATCGGAGCCGAGTTTCATCACCAGTGGCTCGACGATTACTGGCCGCCGGTTGCGGGCAGCATGATGATGGGGCCGGGCGAGTTCGTGAACGTCAACGGCGGCAAGCGCGGCCGCATTGGGGCTTTCATCGAGTGGGAGCGCCACTTCAGCGACCGCCTCTCGGCCATCACGGGCCTGCGTTATGACCGGGTGACGATGAACACCGGTGAGGTGAAGCCCTATGGCACCGGCATGATGCAGATGGCCGATGTGATGGCCGCCGCCGCCTTCAACGCGGCCGAACGCAAGCGCACCGATGACAACTGGAGCGGATCGGCCCTGCTGGTCTACGAGCTGTCGGATCTTGCTGCGCTCGAACTGGGCTATGCCCACAAGGCGCGTTCGCCGAACCTTTACGAGCGCTACAGCTGGGGGCGCGGGTCGATGGCGAGCCGGATGATCGGCTGGTATGGCGATGGCAACGGCTATGTCGGCAATCTCGATCTCAAGCCGGAGCGGGCCGACACGGTGAGTGCGGCGCTTGCCCTTGGCGGCGACAAGGCGGGGTGGAGCCTGCGGATCGCGCCCTATTACACGCGCGTTGACGATTATATCGACGGGGCCTTCGTGCAGGAGTTTACCGACATGATGGGCGCGCCTGGCGGCTTCGTGCAGCTCCAGTTCGCCAATCAGGATGCCGAGTTTTACGGGATCGATGTGGCGGGCGCGGTCGAGCTGGGCGCGGGCACGGCGGCGAGAAGCACGCGGCTGACCGGTTCGCTGTCGTGGCTCGAAGCGAGAAACCTCAGCGATGGCGGGCCGGTCTATCGGCAGATGCCACTCGACGTGAAGCTGGGCCTTGCCCATCGCAGCGGGGCGCTGGAACTCGCTGCCGACTTTGAATGGGTGGCGGAAAAGACCCGTGTCGATGCAACCCGCAACGAACCGCGCACCGATGATTATGCGCTGGTCAACCTTGGCGCGGCCTACACCGTCAGCGGGGTGCGGGTGAGTCTCGATGTCGAGAACCTGTTCGACACCGGCTATGCCTTGCCTCTGGGTGGGGTGTCGCTGGGCGACTATGGAGCGACTGGCGAGCTGCGTCCGGTTCCCGGTCGCGGGCGTTCGTTCAACGTGGGTCTGTCGACCCGCTTCTGATCGCTGCTTGCGACCGCCAGCCAGAACGGAAAAAGGGCCTGAAGCTGATGGCTTATGGAGATATCCGAAGCGGTTGGCACCCGATGGTTCTTGCCGCGATCGTGGCAGGGCATTGTGTTCTGCTGGCGGTCGCGGCGAGCGCCTTTCGCACCTCGCTCACGCATATCGATCGCGAGACCCCGGCATTGGTCGCGCTGTTCGAGAAGGACCCGGTGCAACCCGCTGCCGCGCCGCGACCCGAACAGCCGGCAAGCGCCCGGCCATCGCCGCCGCCACCCGCCATGCCATCCGCGCCATCGGGCGCATCGGGCTCCGGTGGCGCAGAGCCAGTCACGGTGGCTATGGTCCAGCCTGTGAGGGGGCCTGCGATACCGCTTGAGGTGACGCCCTTTGCGCTTGCACCTCGCGCCGGCTTGCCTGAGCCAGCCTCCATCGCACCGCCAGCTCCGGGCGAGCCCGACCTGCTTGTACGCTATGCAGGCGTACTTCGCACTGCGATCATGGCGTGGGCCCCGCGAGGGCTTCACAAGGAGGGAGAAGCGGTCGTTTCGTTCCGGATCGACCGCAGCGGGCAGGTGCTCGATACCCGGATCATGCGTTCCAGCGGCGATGTGCAACTCGACCGGCTGGCCTTGCGCATGGTGCGCCAGGCGGCCCCGTTCCCGCCGCCCGATGGAGCAATTTCCGATGAGCGGCTCGGGTTCACCATTCCCATTCACTTTCACTGAAGGAGCTGGATTGTGGGCCAGTGTCTCCGCTCACAACTGACAGGACTTGAAATTGCGTTTGTCTCGCTCTAGGCGTCGCTAATGATAATTCGTTGCAAAAATGGGTTTGATTTTTGACTCCTCGGGGGATCCGGCTCTGGTTTCTTGTTCATAAGTGGAGCAGCCTTGTCTGCACCGCTTTTCTCCTCATGCTCTGTATCACCGGCCTGCCGCTGATCTTTCACGACGAGATCGACTATCTGACCGAAGACCGCCCGGAGCTGGGCATGCCCGGTGTCGGCTCCTCGGGTGAGGCCGAGGGTTTTCTTTCGCTCGACGACATGATGCGGATCGCGCTCGCCAACCGGCCGGGTGAAGTGCCGGTGTTCATGGCCTTCGACAACGATCAGCCATCGATGACCGTCACCACGGCGCCACGCCCGGACTCGCCCGGATCGGAGATGACCATCCAGTCGCTCGATCGTTCAACCGGCAAGCAAATCGGCATGGAAGCGGAAAGCGATGGCGGGGTCATGCACTTCCTGTTGCAACTGCACACCGACATGTTCCTCGGCTTGCCAGGCATGTTGTTTCTGGGAGCGATGGGGGTGTTGTTCGTTGCCGCGCTGGTCTCGGGCGTGGTGCTTTACGCGCCCTTCATGCGCAAGCTCGACTTCGGCACCCTGCGGGTGACACGCAGCGCCCGGCTCAAGTGGCTGGATTACCATAACCTGCTCGGGATGGTGGCACTGGCATGGATGCTGGTGGTGGGGCTCACCGGGGTCATCAACGCGCTATCGGTGCCGATCGAGGATATGTGGCAGGCGAACGAACTGGCCGACATGACCCGCGAATACGATGGCCGCGAAGCGCTTGATCCGGCGCGGTATGGCTCGCTCGATCTGGCCATGGTGCGGGCCCGCGAAGCACTGCCGGGCAACAATCCGCAGTTCATCGGCTTTCCCGGCGGCACCTTTAGTTCGAAGCACCACTATGCGGTGTTCTTCCAGGGCGACACGCCGCTGACCGAGCGATTGCTGACCCCGGCGCTGATCGACGCCGAGACCGGCGAATTCACCGATGCACGGCCAATGCCGTGGTATTACATGGCGCTGTCTATGTCGCGTCCGCTCCACTTCGGCGACTATGGCGGTCTGCCGCTCAAGCTGCTGTGGGCGGCGCTGACCTTGTTCACCATCGTGGTGCTGGGCAGTGGGCTTTACTTGTGGATGGCGCGCTCGGTATCGTCGCCAAGTATGCGGCTTCACCGGATTGAACAGATGGCGGAGCCCGCCGAATGACCCGTCAGCGCTCCGTCTCCCGGCGGCCCTCCCGCAAGAGCCCTAACTCGCTCGGCGCGATCTTCGCGCTGCCTCTGGTGATTTTCGTCATCTGCTTTGCTGCTCTGGTGATCGCGCTGACCGGCGATGGCTGGCGCGATGCGGCTTCGTGGGTCGGCCTTGGGATCCCCGTGCTCGCAGCGGGCTGGGCCATGCGCTTCCGCCGTTCCTGAAATTCCATCTCTCCCTGCAAAGGACCTTTTGATGACCTGCCTTTCCCTGCGCCCGCTGCTGCTTATCGCCAGCGCGCTGACCGTACCCGCCCTGGCCATTCCGGCCAGTGCGCAGGCCGATGAAACAATTGTCGTGACCGCGCAGCGCCAGAACCAGTCGGGTGTTGAACAGAAGGGCAGGGCCGGTGTGCTGGGTGACAAGGACGCCGCAGACCTTCCGTTCAGCCTGCGCAGCTACAACTCCGCGCTGATCCTCAACCAGCAGCCGCAAACGCTGGGGCAGGTGCTGGAAAACGATCCGACCATCCGCACCACCACCGGCTTCGGTATTGCGGGGGAACTGTTCGTGATCCGCGGGTTCGCGCTCGCTGGCGACGATATCGGTTACGATGGTCTCTACGGCATTCTGCCGCGCCAACTCGTCGCGCCGGAACTGTACGATTCGGTGCAAGTGCTCAACGGCTCCAGCGCGTTCCTCAATGGAGCCGCGCCGAGCGGGACGGCGATTGGCGGCAGCGTCAACCTGATGCCCAAGCGTGCGACCACGCGCGACATCACCCGCGCCACCATGGGCTACACCTCGTCGCAGCATATCGGGGCGAGCTTCGACGTTGGACGGCGCTTCGGTGCCAATGGCGAGTGGGGCCTGCGCGTGAACGGCGCGGTGCGCGGCGGCGACGTGTCGGTCGACGGCGAGTTCCGCAGTGCGCATGTTCTGGGCGGTGCGCTGGACTACAATTCCGGCCCGCTGCGCCTCGCGCTCGACGTGGCTTATCAGCGGGTGGAGGTCTCGCATTTCCGACCCAAGCTGCGCATAAACAGCCTTCCCATTCCCGCCGTGCCCGATGCCGACACCAACTTCGGTCAGCCGTGGCAATACACCAATCTGCGCGATGTGTTCGGCCAGTTCCGCGCGGAATACGACCTTGCCAAGGACATGACGGTCTATGCGGCCTTCGGCGCGCGCGATGGTTCGGAAGAAGGCATCTACAGCACGCCGACATTGCTCGATGCGAGCACCGGCGACATGTCGGTCAGCAGTTCGTTCATCCCGCGCACCGACAACAACGAGGCGGCAACAGCGGGCCTGCGTGCCCGTTTCGAGACCGGCAGCCTGTCGCACGAACTTAATGTGGGCGGGGCGATGACCTGGCAGGTGAACCGCAACGCCTACGAATTCTACACCGCTTCGCCCGGCACCAATAACCTCTATGACCCGGTGACATTGCCGCGCTCGACCACGGTGTCGGTTGGGCGGGGCAATCTCGATCATCCGTTCCCGATCTCGCGCACGCTGCTGAAGAGCGCTTTCGTTTCCGATACGCTGGGCTTCTGGGATGACCGGGTGTTGCTAACCGGCGGCGTGCGGTTGCAGGAGATCACCACCAAGTCCTATGCCGCTGATACGGGCCTATTCAGCGGCGAACACTCGGAGGATGCCTGGACCCCGGTGGTCGGGTTGGTCGTGAAGCCGGTCGAGGGGCTTTCGCTCTATGCCAACCGCATCGAAGCGCTCGTGCCCGGGGCGACCGCGCCTTTGAGCGGCACCGATGAGGGCGGCAATACGGTTCCGGTGAGCAATGCCGGCGAGGTGCTGTCGCCGTTCGTCTCGACCCAATACGAGGTCGGTGGAAAGCTTGCCGTGGGGCCGATGAACCTCTCGCTCGGTCTGTTCCAGATCGACCGCGAGACCGCGATCCTGCGGGTCGATCCGAATGACGCGGCGATGCTTGAGTTCGGACCCTACGGTGTGCAGCGCAATCGCGGCATCGAATTCACCCTTGCCGGCGAGATCGTCAAAGGCCTGCGGCTGATCGGCGGCGGGTCGGTGATCGATGCCAAGCTGCGCCACACTCAGAACGGCGTCAACGAAGGCAATCAGGCCGTGGGTGTGCCGGAGTACATGCTCAATGCGAACGTCGAATGGGATCTGCCCTTCGTGCCCGCGCTGACGCTGACCGGCCGCGTCGTTCATACCGGAGAGCAGGCGGCAAACCTCGCCAACACGCTGTTCCTCGATGACTGGACCCGGCTCGATGTGGGTGCCCGTTACGTCGCCGTGGTGGGTGACAGTGCCCTTACTCTGCGCGTCAATGTCGATAACGTGACGGATGCGTCTTACTGGGCCTCGGCCTTCGACAGCTTCCGCCCGGACTTGCAACTCGGCACACCGCGCACGGTGAAGGCCTCGGCGACAATCGCGTTCTAGGTAACCTGCGGCTCCCGCGCGCGAGGTGCGGGAGCCGTTAGGCCTACTGTTCGAGCCGTTTGGAGTTGGGGTCGATGCGCGCCATTTGCGGGGTGCACAGCGCCGGGTCCCAGTGCTCGGCTATCTTGCCATTTTCGAGGCGGAAGGTGTCGAACCAGCTGGTGTAGTAGGTGCCGGTCTCCTCGTTCTCCTCGCGGCGGACGAAGACGAAGGTGACCATGTCGCGCTCGGCCATGATCGACACCAGCGGCAGCGATATGGTCGGCTCGATCTCACGTTCGGGCCGCGAGTTGCGGACGAACTCTTCCAGTGCCGCTGCGCCGCTCGCAGCGTTGGGGTTGTGCTGGATATAGTCGTCGGCGATGAAATCGCGCACGCGGTCGGCACGCCCGGCTTGTAACACCGTCCGGTACATATCGTAGCAGAAGCGCTTGTTCGCCGCGATCTGCGGATCGTCGCTGGCGAGCAGCTCTTCATGGTCGACCGCAACCACCGGCGGCGCAAAGCCCTCGACGGCTTCGGCGGCGGGCTTCAGCTGGGTGATCTTCGTCATCCCGCTCACACCTTGTCGTAATGGAACGGCGCGATCAGCGGCTCGGGATAGCATTCGTACTGCATCGTCGGCGGCAGATCGGGCTGGAGGCCCTCGATCGAGCGCAGCAGCGGCACGCCTTCCTTGTTCCAGCCCCGGTCGAACTCGACATAGATGTTCATGTAGCCGTGCAGCAGCGCGATCTTCCATTCGCCATCGACGCGCTTGTATTCGTTCTCGTAGGTCGCCTCGCCCCAGCGCGCCTCCTGGCCGAGCGAGCCGACCATCATGAAGCTGCGCCACCGCGCCTTGGCCGTGCCCGCTGCGCTATCCACATGGATCACCGGCTGCAACTGCATGTGGTTATAGAGCATCCCCTTGCCGTAGGGCGGGAGGTGGTGGAGATATTCGCGCACCCGCTCGCGGCCCACGAACACACCGCGCCCGGCCAGTTCGAGCGAACCATCCTCGGCGAACAACTCGGACGCATTGTCCCACAGGCCCTTGTCGACATAGTAGCCGTAAGCCGCTTGCAGGTTCTGCACCGACTGGAAGTCGCGCGCCTGCTGCACTTCGGTTTCCAGCTCTGCCTGACGCTGTCTGAGGGCGGCGAGTTCGGCGAGCACTTCGTTTAGTTGGTCGGACATGATCTCTCCTCGTTATTCCTGCGCCAGATCCTCGAAGGACCGGGCTTCGATAAAGCTGCGAATATCGTTCAATTGCGCGGGCGTGAGCTTGCCCGCGAAGCTCGGCATGCCGTTGGCGGCGAGCGCACCGTTCAGCACCACGGCGGCGAAGGCCTCGCCCGGCACCACGCCCGAGGCGCGCAGGTCGGGGTAGGCGCCAGCGCTCACCACGCCGGTGCCGTGACAGCGCAGGCAGTAGCGGGCGTAAAGCTGATTGCCGCGCGCGATGGAGGCCTCGTCCGCAGGGCGAGCGGAGACGATGGCGCGGCTCGGGCCTGCGGGCGGGGTGAAGGGCGGCAGCACCTCCTTGCCGTCGAGCTTGAACACCAGCAGCCGGTTCGGCCCCACGACCTTGCCCGCCTGCAAGGCCATCACGCCGCCGGTCAGCGGCCAGCCGCCGCCCCAGCCGGACAGCACGGCGATATATTGCACCCCGTCGATGGCATAGCTGATCGGCGGGGCGATCACGGCGGTCTGCGCATCGAACGACCACAGTTTCGCGCCGCTTTTTGCATCATAGGCGGCCAGTTCGCGCGCGGTGTTGCCCGCGAAGACCAGCCCGCCGCCGGTCGCCAGCACCCCGCCGTTGAACGGAGCGACCTGATTGACGCGCCACGCTTCCTTCTGCCGTACCGGATCCCAGGCGATGAGGTAGCCCTTCATCCCGGCATAGAGTTCGTCACGCTGTTCCTTCGTCATCGCGCCGCCGCCATCCATGGCGACGCCCGAGGTATAGGCGCCGATCACCTGCTCCTCGTCGGCGGCGGCATAGGGCATGCCGACATCTTGTGCGGGGATATAGACGAGCCCCGTATCGGGGCTGAAGGCCATCGGCGGCCAGTTGTGCCCGCCGCCCGAACTGGGGAACTGGAACGAAGGCTCGCCGGTGCGGTAGTAGCGCGCGGAGGGCGCTTCGATCGGGCGTCCGGTCTTCGGATCGAGCCCCGTGGCCCAGGTGACATTCACGAAGGGCTTGCCCGAGATGAAATCCCCCGTCTCGCGGTCGAGCACGTAGAAAAATCCGTTCTTGGGTGCCTGCATCAGCACCTTGCGCGGTTTGCCGTCGATTTCGAGGTCGGCGAGGATGATGTTCTGGGTGGCGGTATAGTCCCAGCTGTCGGCGGGGGTGGTCTGGAAGTGCCAGCGGTATGCGCCGGTCTTCGCATCGAGCGCGACGATGGATGAAAGGAACAGGTTGTCGCCCTTGCCATCGGAGCGCATCTGGTGGTTCCACGGCGAGCCATTGCCCACGCCGATATAGACGAGGCCCAGTTCGGGGTCGTATTCGATGGCGTCCCAGGCGGTGCCGCCGCCGCCGTATTTCCACCAGTCGCCGGCCCATGTTTCGGCGGCCATATCCATGGCGTTGTCGCTGGCAGCATGGTCGGGTACGCCGGGCTTGCCGGGCACGGTGTAGAAGCGCCAGGCCTGCTCGCCGCTGTTCACCTTGTAAGCGGTGACGAACCCGCGCACGCCGAACTCGGCGCCGCCATTGCCGATCAGCACCAGATCGCCCACCACACGCGGCGCGCCGGTGATGGTGTAGTTCACCGCCAGCGGGTCGGCTTCGTCGATGGTTTGAACTTCCCACACGACCTGCCCGCTCTTCGCATCGAGCGCGATCAGCCGCCCGTCGAGCGCGCCGAGAAACACCTTGCCCTCGTGCACCGCCACCCCGCGCGAGACCGGCCCGCAGCACCCGCGCGCCGAAGCTGCGCGCACCTGCGGATCGTATTCCCACAGCAGTTCGCCGCTGACGGCATCGACCGCCTGCACCACGTCATAGGCGCTGACGAGATAGAGCACGCCGTCGACCATGATCGGGGTCGCTTCCTGCCCCCGGTCGGTGCCGAGGTCGTGGGCGAAGGCGAGGCCGAGCCGGTCCACGTTCCCGGTATTGATCTGTTCAAGGTCGGTGAAGCGTTGGGCCGTGTCGTCGAGACCGTGCAGCGGCCACTCGGCATCGGCGCTCTGCCCGCTGCCGCAGCCTGCCAGTGCGAGGGCGAGCGCGAGGCCACCAATGGCTTTGCCGAGGGCTGATGTCATGCGAACTTCCTAGCCAGAGCGAAACAGGGGGCCGCTGATCCTGTCATGCAGCGGCGGATAGCAACCCTGCAACTGCGCCCGCTTTGGGAGGGGTGCAGTTGCAGGGTCAGGGGATAGCGGGTTGGATCAGAACCGCTTGGTAGCACTCACCGACCACTCGCGCGGACGGCCGGGCTGGCCGAGCGAGAAGCCCGACGGGCTGTTGTCGAACGCGCCGACGAAATAGTATTCGTCGGTGATATTGGTGACCGCCACCGACAGATCGAGATCGCCTTCGCCGTTGGTCCAGGTCAGGCGCCCGTTGAGCAGGGTGTAGCTATCGACATAGGCCCCCACCGTGTTGCCCGAGTCCGCCCAGAATTCCGACTGGTACGACAGGTCGAGGCGCGGGGTGAGGGTCGAGCCGTTGGCGAATTCGTGCTCATACGAAGTGCCGAGCGAGTACTTCCACTTGCTGGTAAACGGGGCAACGTCGTCCAGCGTCACGCCACTTACCGCCGAATTGAGGCTGGTGTAGTCGAAGTCCAGATAGCTTAGCGTGGCTTCCACGTTCCAGCCGGCAACCGGCTCGATCTGCGTTTCCACCTCGAAGCCGAGCACCTCCGCGTCGCCGGCATTGGCCGTCATCGCGCAAGGGGCAAGGGCACCCCCCGGCGTGAAGTTGGGGCACGAGTTCAGCACCAGCTGGATGTCGCTGTAGTCGTTGAAATATGCCGATGCATTCAGGCGGAGGACGCCGAACAGATCGCTCTTGAGGCCGAGTTCCCAGGCCTTCAGCGATTCCGCGTTGAACGAAGTGACCTGCGTGGTGAAGAAGGGCCGCGGGTTGATGCCGCCACCCTTGTATCCCGTCGAATACTGCCCGTAGACCATGATTTCCGGGCTGATCTCATACTGGATGTTGGCGCGATAGTCCCAGCGGACCTCCTGATAGCTGCCGACGAGCCCGTCGAGCCCGCCCACGCGCGGCACCCCGGGCGTGCCGTCGATATAACGGCGCGAGAACTGATAGTCCTTGCTTTCGTCCGTCCGCCGCACGCCCGCGTTCAGCGTCAGACCGTCAAGCAGTTCCCAGGAAGCCTGTGCGAAGAATGCGAGCGACTTGGCGTTTACCACCTCGCCAAGGCTGGCAAACTGCAAGCCGGAAGTGCGCAGGTCTGCCACATAGGGGAAATCGGTATCCTGCTGCGAGTAGAAGCCGCCAAGGGTCCAGAACACCCGGTCGTTGGCGAGCGAGCCGCCGAGCCGCAGTTCCTGGCTGTAGAACGAGACGTTGAGATCGTTGTAGGCGTTGTTCAGCACCAGCGGCGAAAGATCGGTGTCGCTCGAGAACTGCGAACTGAAGTCGCGGTAGCCCGAAATCGAGGTGAGCTGGAGGTTGTCGGCCAGATCGAACTCGCCCAGCAGCGAGATGCCGAAGCCTCTGTAGCGGGTGATGAGATCGCGCGTGGTGTCGAACTGGAAGCCGTGGGCGGGGTCCGCCGGGGCAAAGCCGGTCGCATAGTTGCAATAGGGACCGCAGATGAAGCGGTCGTCCCAGTTTATGCCGGTGTAGGCACCCTGCACACGGGCAAGCTGAGCCGGAGTGAGCGGCGTGGTGGAGCGCAACACGGCCGGGCTGGGTCGGCGGCTGTCGCTGACATAGTCGGCCGAGAGCATCAGATCGACCGCATCGCTCGGATTGTAGCGCAGCTGGCCGCGCACGGCCTGATAATTCACGTCGCCATCGCGGTCGATCAGGCAGCTGTCGCTGGCGGTGCGGGCGGGGATACCGCCGGTGGTGGGATTGTTGGCGCTGCCCTGCGGATTGACGCAGCCGAAATCGAGCACGTCGATGAAGCCGTCCTGCCGTTTGGCCGAGCCGGAAATACGCACCGACAGATCCTCGGCGAGGCCGAAGTCGAAGTTGCCGCGCAGGTCCATGCGGTTGCGGCTGCCATAGGTGCCCGAAATCATGCCGGTGTTGGAGCCGGTCGGGCGCTTCGAATAGAGCTTCAACGCGCCGCCGATCGAGTTGCGGCCCGACAGCGTGCCTTGCGGGCCGCGCAGGATCTCGACCCGGTCGAGGTCGAGCAGGTCGAACACCGCGCCGGTCAGCGAAGGATAGTAGACGTCATCGACATAGATGCCGACGCCCGGTTCGACCGCCGGGTTGTAGTCGTATTGGCCCACGCCGCGGATCGACACCGCCAGCGAGGGGCCGAAGGCGCCGGAGCCGGGTTGCAGGTTCACACCCGGCGCCTGCCCGGCGATCTGCGACACGTCGGACTGGCTGCGCGAGGCCAGATCGTCACCCGAGATCGCGGTGATCGCAATGGGCGTATCCTGCAGGCTCTGCTCGCGGAACTGCGCGGTGACGACGATGGTGTTATTGCCGCGCTCGCCCTCTTCCTGCGCCGAGGCCGCAACGGGCATCGCCATGAGCGTCGAAGCAGCAACAGCCGCCAGTGAGATGCCGGTGAATTTCTCCGGATATGTCATGTGGTTTCCCTCCCAAAAAACTGTTTCTCCGCCTCTTCAGCGCGGATTTATCGTTACGGACTCGATGGAGCATTCGCAGGCGCGCGGACCGGTGCGGTCGTCGATCAGCGGGCGGCCGATTAGTGCGGCACCGTTGAACACGCGGTAGAAGCGGTCGTCGTTCGCCGTATCGACCTCTTGCCCGTCGACCGAGAGCGCGAGCCGTACGCCGCCAGCCTCGGGAGCGAAGCGGACCGCCACGGTGTGTTCGCCCGCAGGCAGAGGGCTGGCCGCGCGCACGGTCATGCGCTCTTCCTCGCGCCCGGTCGGATCGTAGGTGAACACCGGAACGCCTTCTTCCAGCGCCAGCCGATAGCCGGTGAAGCGCATGCCCATGCCGAACACCGGGCCGCTGTCGGCAGCGCTGTTGGTGGTGAGCCGCACGGTCGCCTCCCAGTTGGGCGTGACATTGGGCCAGGCCGCAATCGGATAGCGGGCGTCGCCGGGATAGTAGGTGTAGCTGTCCGAGGGTTCGACCGCATGCGGGCGATTGCTCGGGCTGAGCCGGGCGAGATAGTCCGAGGCCAGCGGGAACACGTTGTAGCGGCGGGCGGCGGTGTCGAAGTCCGCCTGCAGCTCGGCCAGCTTGTCGGGGTGCTGGCTGGCGATGTTGTGAACCTGCGAGAAGTCTGCGTCGAGGTTGTAGAGTTCCCACGGCAGGCTGTTCGGGTCGTAATCGGGAATACGCCAAGGATCCCAGGTCACGCCGGTGGCGGCGAGCCAGCCGTCCTTGTAGTAGGCGCGGCTGCCCAGCATCTCGTAATACTGTTCGTGGCGCACCTCGGGCGCAGCGGCATCGGTGAAGCTGGCGGCGAACGACTTGCCGTCGATCGGCTGCTGCTCGACCCCGTCGACCACGGCGGGCGGCGTAATGCCGATGGCTTCATAGATGGTTGGCGCGAGGTCGATGACGTGGGTGTACTGCGTGCGGATCGCGCCGCGCTCGGCGATGTGCGAGGGCCACGAGACCGCCAGCGCATTGCGCGTGCCGCCAAGGTGCGAGGCGACGGCCTTGCCCCAGGGAAACGGCGTGTTGAGCGCGAAGGCCCAGCCCGCAGGGTAATTGCCGAAGCTGTTCTCGCCCCCGGCGTCGCCCATGCGGGCGGTCAGTTCCTCGTCGGTGCTCTCGATCTGCGCGAAGCCCTCATAGGCGTTCATCGAGCCCGCCAGTTCGTGGATCGCGCCGCCGTTGTCGCCCTGCACATAGAGGATCAGCGTGTTGTCGAGTTCGCCCGTCTCGCGCAGCGCATCGAGCACGCGGCCGAACTGGAAATCCATATAGGCCATCTGCGCGGCGGCCACCTCCATCAGGTGGGCGTAGTTGTGGCGCTGGCTGTCGGTCAGGCTGTCCCACGAGGGCATGCGCTCGGGGCGGGGGGCCATTTCCGCGTTGGCGGGGATAATCCCCATCGCCTTCTGCCGGGCGAAAATCTGTTCGCGCAGCACGTCCCAGCCCTGATCGAACTGACCGGCGAACTTCGCGATCCACTCCTTCGGCGCCTGCTGCGGGGCGTGCATCGTGCCCGGCGCGAAGTAGAGCAGGAACGGCTTATGCTCCTGCAACGAATCCTGCATGTGGATCCAGTCCACCATGTGGTCGGCCAGATCGCGGTCGAGGAAATAGGTCTCGTCCGTCGGATCGCGGCGCAGGGTGTTGCGGTTCTCGACCAGCTCGGGGTTGATCTGGTCGGCGGCAGGGCCGTTGAAACCGTAGAAATAGTCGAACCCGAAGCCGTTGGGCCAGCGCTCGAACGGACCGAACGGGCCGGTCTCCCATTCGGGCGTATTGTGGTTCTTGCCGAAGAAGGCGGTCGAATAGCCGTTCATCTTCAGCACGTCGCCGATAGTGGCGGCGCTTTCGGGGATGACCGAGGTGTAGCCCGGCTCGTCCACCGCGACATTGGCGATGGCCCCGAAGCCGACCGCGTGATGGTTGCGCCCGGTCAGCAGCGAGGCGCGGGTGGGCGAGCACATCGCGGTGACGTGGAAGCGGGTGTAGGTGATGCCGTTCTGCATCACGGAATCGAAGGCCGGAGTAGGGATCGGGCCGCCAAGACCGCTGGCGGCGGAAAAGCCCACGTCGTCGGTCAGCACCACCAGCACGTTGGGCGCGCCCGCCGGAGCTTCGGCGGGCTTGGGGAAGTAGCGGAAGCCGTCGGCGCGTGCCGGCGCGTCGACCGTCTGCTGGGCATGGAGCGCAGTTCCGGCAGTGCTGGCCAGCGCCAGTGCCATTGCAGAACTGCCAAGTGCACGACGCAGCCGGGTCGCACCCGAGCGGAAGGTTGGGGCCGCCATCATCAGAAATCCTCATTATGTGATCTTTTGCGGTCACATCGCCGGGGTCAGCTTGCAAAGCAACGACTCGACAGGCTATCAATGATGCCTGATAGGCTATTACTTTGACGGTTCCGCTCGATGTCCTTTACCCTGCGCCAGCTTGAGATTTTCGTCGAAGCGGCGAAGGATGAGAACTTCCGCAAGACGGCGGACCGGCTCGGGATCGCACAGCCGTCGATCAGCAAGCACATCAAGGCGCTGGAGCGCACCGCTGGCGGCGTGCTGTTCACGCGAGAGCGCGGCTCGGCGGCCCGGCTATCACCGCTGGGCAAGGATATGCTCGCCCGCGCGCATTCGATGCTGAAAATGGCGGGCAAGATGCGCGACGGCAGCCAGGCTTTGCCGCCGCTGAGGCTGGCTGCCGGTGCCTATCTGCTCGATCAGTGGTTGCGGCCGATCGTACGCGACCTTCTGCCGCACTACGAACTGCCGGAAATTCAGTTCGCGAGCGCCGAGGATGGCGATGCCGTGCGGGCGCTCCTGCGCGCGGGTGAGGCCGACTGCGGTTTCTATCATGGCGATGCGGTGCCGACGAGCGGCTTCGCCACGCGCAAACTGCGCGATACGACCGTGGGCCTGTGTGCGGCACCGGCTCTGGCGGCGAAGGTCCGCCATTTGCCCGCCGACCTAGAAGCGTGCCCCTTCATTCTGTCGCCAGTGGGCAGCGATGCCGAGCGTTATCAGCGCCAGCAGCTTGAGGCGGTCGGGGTGCGGCCCAGAATGGTCGCGGCGCGGTCGCAGTATAGCGAGTATCAGCTCGAACTCGTGCTGGCCGGTCGCGGGGTGGGCCTGTTGTTCGACGATGATACGCGTGCGCACGTGGCGGCGGGCGATCTCGTCCGTTTTCCGCTTTCCTTCGTGGGAGGGATGCGGTGCATGGTGACAAGCCTGTCCACACCGCCCGACCCGCGCCATAGCCGTGCCATCGACCTCATCTGCGGACGCCTCTCGGCGGCTTCGACGCGAGCGGCAACCTGAGCGCGCCAGAGGCATGAGCACATGCGGATTGCCCATTGCGCCGAGAGATCTTGATCGGCTCAAGGCGAAGGTGCAGGGGAGCGTTTCAGCAAGGCCTTGCAAATCGCCGGTGAATTTGCGACCTCGCGCGGCTTCCATGGGCTCCCACCCCGGGAGCACGGCAAGGGATACTGATCGATAATGGCCGGTTACGAGGCTTTGGCCGAACGCAAACCCACGCGATTGAAGCAGAAAATGCGCAGGTTCTTCGGAGCATGGGGCGTCTTCTTCCAGGGCTTTGTAGAGCATCCGGTGATGGTCGGCTCGATCATCCCGTCCTCGCGCTACACGATCAGGAAGATGCTCCGCCCCGTCGATTGGGAGCGTTGCCAGCTGTTCGTCGAGTATGGTCCGGGCGTCGGCACCTTTTGCCAGCCGGTGCTCGACAGGCTGCCGCGCGATGCGAGCCTGATCGTGATCGACACCAACCCTCTGTTCATCGAATATCTCAACCGCACGATCCACGACAGCCGCTTCGTCGCGGTTCATGGCTCGGCGGAGGATGTCGAGGAGATCGTCCGCGCGCATGGCCATGAACAGGCGGACTATGTGCTGTCGGGTCTGCCGTTCTCCACCTTGCCGGAAGGCCTTGGTCCGCGCATTGCGGCGGCCACCTATCGCGTGATCCGTCCGGGCGGCGCTTTTCTCACCTACCAGTTCAGCAATGCGGCCCGTAATCTCACCGCGCAGCATTTCGACCGTGTCGACAGCGGGTTCGAACCGCTGAATATCCTGCCCTGCCGCCTCGCCTGGGGCTGGAAGCGCAAGCCCGACGCGGCAGCCTCCAACGGATAGGCTGTCTGGCGCTGCGCGCGATTCTGCGTGACGTCCCGGGTGCAGTTCCGGCGGGTTTGTCGGAACAAGCGCTGAGGGGGTTCGTAGGATACCTATTGCAAGTAAGGAATGGACGGCTGCTGTTGCGGAGGCTCCATTCCCGATAGGAATACTGCCGCAGGAAAGACCCAAATTGCCTTACCAGCCTCTATCCCAATACCGCGCCCAGATCCGCACCAACCACTTCGCGGACGAGCAAATGGTGCTCGATTATCTCATCGCCAGCCATGGCCCCACCGACGCGCAGCGCAAGGCCATTGGCGAGGCCGCGTGGAGCGTGATCGACCGGGTGCGCAAGCACACCAAGCCGACCATGATGGAAAGCTTCCTGCAGGAATATGGCCTCTCGACCGAGGAGGGGCTGGGCCTGATGACGCTGGCCGAAGCTCTGCTGCGCGTGCCTGACAGCGAGACCGTCGACCGGCTGATCGAGGACAAGATCGTCCAGGCCGACTGGAGCGAGCATTTCGGCGCTTCGGACAATGCGCTGGTCAATGCCTCGACCATGGCGCTGGGGCTGACGGCCACGCTGCTCGACGATCACGAACATGCCGGGCCGCTGTCCGCCGTGCAGAGCGCGGCCAAGCGCCTCGGCGCGCCCGTGGTGCGCGCTTCGGTGCAGCAGGCGATGCGTGTTCTGGGCGGGCAGTTCGTGCTCGGCGAGACCATCGGCGAGGCGATGAAGCGAGCGCGCAAATGGGAAAAGCAGGGCGCGACCTACAGCTATGACATGCTCGGCGAGGCGGCTGTCACCGCCAAGGACAGCGAGCGGTTCTTCGAGGCCTATCTCCACGCGCTCGACGAGATCGCGGCGGCCGCGAAATCCGATGACATTCGCGCCAATCCCGGCCTCTCGATCAAGCTCTCGGCGCTCTATCCGCGTTACGAGATGAGCCAGCAGTCGCGCGCCATCCCCGCGCTGGCCGAGCGGGTGAGCGTGCTCGCACGCCGGGCGGCCGAGGCCAATGTCGGGCTCAACATCGATGCCGAGGAAGCCCATCGCCTCGGCCTCTCGCTGGATCTGATCGAGCTGGTGCTGGCCGACCCGCGACTGGCTGGCTGGGACGGTTTCGGCGTGGTGGTGCAGGCCTTCGGCAAGCGCGCCAGCTATGTGATCGACTGGCTCTATGCGCTGGCGACGCAGCTTGACCGCAAGATCATGGTGCGTCTGGTGAAGGGCGCTTACTGGGACAGCGAGATCAAGCTGGCGCAGATGAACGGGGTGGAGGGCTTTTCTGTCTTCACCAGCAAGTCGGCGACGGACATCAGCTATATCTGCTGTGCGAACCAGCTGCTCAAGCTGGCCGACCGCATCTATCCGCAGTTCGCCACCCATAATGCCCACAGCGTGGCCGCCATTCTCGAACTGGCGGGCAATCGCCGCGATTTCGAGTTCCAGCGGTTGCACGGCATGGGCGAGGGGCTGCACGGCTTCCTGCTCAAGGACCGCGATGTGCGCTCGCGTATCTATGCGCCCGTGGGTGCCCATCGCGAGCTGCTCGCCTATCTGGTGCGCCGCCTGCTGGAGAACGGCGCGAACAACAGCTTTGTCGCGCAGCTTTCGAACCCGGCGATTCCGACCGAGGCGATCGCTGCTGACCCGTTCGAGACGCTGGCGGAGGATCGCGAAAAGGCGAAGGAGAAGGTTGTAGCTCCGGCCGATATCTATCAGCCCGAGCGCGTCAATTCACGCGGTTACGATCTGGCAGTGCGCGCGCACCTCAACCGCTATCAGGAACTGCGCATGCCCTATGCGGAGAAGATCTGGCGGGCGGGGCCACTGGCCGCGGAAGGGGCGAATGCCGGGCACGAAATCGTCATCTGTAACCCGGCCTATCCCGACCGGATCGTCGGCTATGTGATCGAAGCGGAGGCCGAGACCGTCGAGAATGCGCTGGGCGCGGCGCGGCCCTGGGATGCATCTCCTGCGGAGCGCGCCGAAGTGCTGCGCCGGATCGCCGATCTTTACGAGGCGAACGAGGGCGAATTCTATGCCCTGTTGACCCGCGAGGCGGGCAAAAGCCCGGTCGACACCGTGACCGAACTGCGCGAAGCGGTGGACTTCCTGCGCTATTACGCGAGCCAGTGCGAGCGGCCCGAAGTCGCCCTGCGCAAGCCGCGCGGGGTGATCGCCTGTATCAGCCCGTGGAACTTCCCGCTCGCTATCTTCACCGGGCAGATCGCGGCGGCGCTGGCGGCGGGTAACGGCGTGATCGCCAAGCCTGCCGAGACCACGCCGCTGGTTGCCTTCATGGCCACCCGTTTGTTCCATCTTGCAGGCGTACCGGAAACGGCGATCCAGCTGCTTCCCGGCACCGGCGCCGAGGTCGGCGGGCTGCTGAGCGGTGATCCGCGGATCGATGGGGTGTGCTTCACCGGCTCGGTCGACACCGCGCAGGTGATCAACCGCAGCATGGCCGAGGCACTCTCGCCCGATGCGCTGTTGATCGCCGAAACGGGCGGGCTGAACTCGATGATCGTCGACAGCTCGGCGCTGCCCGAACAGGCGGTGAAGGACGTGATTACCTCGGCCTTCCAGTCGGCGGGGCAGCGCTGTTCTGCCTTGCGCATGCTCTACGTGCATCAGGACGTGGCCGAACAGTTCATCGAGATGCTGTCGGGCGCGATGGACGAACTGACGGTGGACGACCCGTGGTTCCACTCGACCGACCTCGGCCCGGTGATCGACGCCAAGGCGCAGGAGAATATCCGCGACTACATCGCCAAGGCCAAGGCCGAGGGGCGGCTGATCAAGCAGATCGCCACGCCCGAGGAAGGGCATTTCGTCGGCCCGGCGGTGATCCGCGTGAACGGCATCAACGAGCTGGAACGCGAAGTGTTCGGCCCGGTTCTGCACCTGGCGCTGTTCGGCAAGCAGGAGCAGTTGCAGGACATCATCAACGATGTGAACGGGCGCGGCTATGGCCTCACCGCAGGCCTGCACACCCGCATCAAGCGGCGGCAGACCTTCATCTCCGACCGCATCCACGTCGGTAACATGTACGTGAACCGCAACCAGATCGGCGCGGTGGTCGGCACCCATCCGTTTGGCGGCGAGGGCCTTTCGGGCACCGGCCCCAAGGCGGGCGGACCGCACTATCTGCCGCGCTTCTATGCCGACGAGGTGGCAAACGATCCGGTCACGACCGGCCGTCCAGTCTCGCTGGAAGAGCTGAACACGGCGCTGGCCGCGCTGCCGCAGGCGCCAGATCGCAAGATCGAGGAAACCGAGATGCCGGGCACTACCGGCGAGAGCAATGTCCTCTCGCTGCACCCGCGCGGGCCGATCCTGTGCCTTGGCCCCGACGGCGATCAGGCGGTGCATCAGGCTGAAGAGCTGCGTGCGCTCGGCTGCCCCGCGCTGGCCGTGGCTCCCGGTGCAACGGGCGAGCATGCCATTGACGGCTTCCTCGACCGTGCGCTGCTGGCCGAGGCCGAGCCGCTCAAGGTGGTGGTGAGCTTCAGCGATACTGAGGACCGCAAGGAGATCCGCAAGGCGCTTGCCAGCCGCGATGGAGCTATTGTGCCGCTGTTCACCACGCCCGACTTCGCCAGCCGGTGCCTGGTCGAGCGGCACATCTGCATCGATACCACCGCTGCCGGTGGCAACGTGTCGCTGCTCAGCTAGCGGCTTTCGTTGGGAAACGGTTCGAACCTGGCCTGCTTGGCCGGTTCGGGCCGTTCCCACGGCAGGTGGCGTTCGTCGAGCGTGGTCAGGTTGGTGTGCTCGACCAGCACCGCGCGCGAATGGTAGCCGAGCAGCTGCTTGACCGGAATGTCGAGGTTGCGCACGAGGATTTCGGTCTCCTCGGAGGTGAAGTCGCTCATCCCGCGGGCGCGCTCCTTGCCCGCTTCGTCGTAGATGTGGATCACGTCGCCCTTGTGATACGAGCCTTCGATGCGGATCACGTCTTCGCGGTGAACGCCGCGCTCCCCCGCATCGACCGCATCGGCCGCATCGCTGTTGATCACGATGGAGCCGGCAATGTGCAGCCGCTCCGACAGCCAGGCGTGCCAGGTGGCCAGCGGCTCCGAATGGGCCGGGCAAATCGTGCGCGGGCGGTCGCCAAACAAGGCCGAAGAGATCGGGCTATCGGCCTCGCCATTGGCGATGATCGTGTGACAGCCCGAATTCTGCGCCATGTTGGCGGCCTGCAACTTGGTCAGCATGCCGCCGCTGCCGAGCGTGGAGACGCCCTCGGTCACCGACAGATACTGGCTAACGTCCTGCACCTCTTCCACCAGCTTTGCATCGGGGTTCGACGGGTCCTGATCGTAGAGGCCATCGACGCTGGTGAGGATAATCAGGTGTTCGGCCAGCACCATCTGCGCGACCTTGGCGGCCAGCCGGTCGTTGTCGCCGACGCGGATTTCCTCGGTGGTGATGGTGTCGTTCTCGTTGATGATCGGAACGACGCCTGCCTCAAGCAGGCGCACCAGCGTGTTCTTGGTGTTGAGGAAGCGCGAGTGGATTTCGAAATCGCCCAGCGTCACCAGAATTTGCGCGATATTGAGATCGTATTCATGGCCGATCTGCTTGTAGGCATTCAGCAGCAGCGGCATCCCGCAAGCGGCGGAGGCCTGCTTGTCACGCAGCCCGGCATTTTCGGGCGTCACCCCCATCATCTTCATGCCCAGCGCAACTGAACCCGAAGAGCACAAAAGAATATCGTATCCCTGATCGCGGAGAAGAGCGAAATCTTCCATTATTCGCTGCATGAAACCCCATCTCGGGGTCAAGCGGGTCTGATCCGTAAGAAGGCTGGATCCGATTTTTACGACAATCCTTTTGTGAGCCATAGAACAACCAAGTATTACTTCGGGACAAGGGCGATAAAATTAATTATTTATTTGCGCGGACAAGCTGTGCGATTTCATATCGTTGTGCCCGCCGTTCTGACGGCAGACCATATAGGGCAGGATCGATTTCTGGCAAGGCGCAGGCCGGGTTAATTGGCTCATCGGGCGGCTCAGGCTCTGCAATCGGGGGCAAAAGCGCCGTTTGCACAAGGCTGACCTTGAACCCGCGCCGTTCCGGGGATACCGCATTGCAACACGCAGTTTGAAACGGGGATGCAGCCAGCCTGACCATGAGCGACTTCGATGCCCTCGAATTTCGCAGCGCGCTGGGGCGCTTTGCGACTGGTGTAACCATCGTCACCACGGTGGATGCCGCGGGTGAGCGCTATGGCGTGACGGCCAACAGCTACAACTCGGTCTCGCTCGATCCGCCACTGGTGCTGTGGTCGCTGGCGAAGACATCGCGCTCGATCGCGGCCTTCGAGGCCTGCGACGCTTTCGCGGTCCATATCCTCGGCGCGCATCAGGAAGAGCTGGCCATGCGGTTCGCCGCCTCCTCGGTCGACAAGTTCGCGGGGCTCGATGTTCATGCGGGGCTGCACGGCGTGCCCTTGTTCGAGGAATGCGCGGCCCATTTCGAGTGCTCGCTGGAAAACCGCTTCGAGGGCGGGGATCACGTGATCTTCCTTGGCCGGGTGGAGCATTTCGCGCGGGGCGATGCCGCGCCGCTGCTGTTCCATGACGGCAAGTTCGCCCGCGTCGAGGCCCCGGAGAAAGAGGCATAGCGGGCGATCCCGAGATGCGCGGGGTCGATGGCGACCCCCGGCAGGCAGCACTGCCTGCGCCGCCAAGTCTGCGCGATCTGAGCGATAGCGGGCTGCTCGCGCTGTTCCTCGATTTCGATGGCACGCTGGTCGATCTCGCGCCCGGTCCCGATCAGATCGTCGTCCCGCCGTGGCTGGTTGCGGCGCTGAATGCGCTGTCGGAGCGGCTTGCTGGCCGTCTGGCGCTGGTCAGCGGGCGCGCAATTGTCGATCTGGAGAAGCACCTCGGCCCGCTGGCGCTGGCGCGCGCCGGCTCTCACGGGGCCGATTGCCGTCTGGCCGACGGCACGGTGCTGGGCGCGGCCCCGACCGGCCTTTCCGCAGCAGCGCTGGCGGAACTTGCCGCCTTTGCCGAGGCCGAGGGGTTTGTCCGCGAAGACAAGCCGCATGGCGGCGCCTTGCACTATCGCCACGATCCCGCATTGGAGGCCAAGGGGCTGGCCTTCGCCGAAACCTTCGCCGCCCGCCATGGGCTTGGCGTCAAGCGCGGCAAGTGCGTGATCGAATTCGTCGCCAGCGGGGCGGACAAGGGTTGGGCGGTCGCAGCGCTGATGGCCGAGCGGCCCTTCGCCGGGGCCACGCCGGTGTTCGTGGGCGATGACGTCACCGACGAAGACGGTTTTCGCGCCGCCGGGAACCTGGGCGGCTTTGGCGTGCTGGTAGGAGACCGCAAGGGAACGCAAGCGCGCTACGGGCTGGACCGGCCCGCCGATGTTTACCGATGGCTGGAGATTGAATGACACATACCCCTTCGCTCGAACTGTGGCCGATCGGCAATTGTCAGGTCTCCGGTCTGATCGACCGGCGCGGCGGCATCGTGTGGGGCTGCGTGCCGCGCGTCGATGGCGATCCGACCTTCTGCGCGCTGGTCAACGGCGATGCGCAGGACGTGGGCGTATGGCGGTTCGAGATCGCCGGGCAGGTTTCGGCTTCGCAAAGCTACATTCGCAACACGCCGATCCTCGTCACCCGGCTTGAGTCCGAAGATGGCAGCGCGGTCGAGGTGCTCGATTTCTGCCCCCGGTTCGAACGCTCGGGCCGGATGTATCGCCCGGTCGCCTATGCCCGCATCGTGCGCCCGGTGGCGGGAACGCCGCGCATAAAGGTGGTGCTGCGGCCGATGAAGGATCACGGCGCCACGCTCGCCGAAACCACCAACGGCACCAACCATATCCGCTATCTCACCAGCGGGCAGGCCCTGCGGCTCTCAACCGATGCGCCGGTGGGCTATGTGCTCGAACAGCGCTGGTTCCGCCTTGAGGAGGACACCCACTTCTTCCTCGGCCCGGACGAGCCGTTCAACGGAAACCTGCGCGAACAGGTCCGCTCGATGGAGCAGCAGACGCGCAAGTACTGGCAGCTGTGGGCGCGGGGCCTCGCCACCCCCTACGAGTGGCAGGAAGAGGTGATCCGCTGTGCGATCACGCTGAAGCTGTGCCAGCACGAGGAGACCGGCGCGATTGTTGCCGCGCTCACGACCTCGATCCCCGAAGCGCCCGGCTCGGAGCGCAACTGGGACTATCGCTACTGCTGGATCCGCGATTCCTATTATACGGTGCAGGCGCTCAACCGGCTTGGCGCGCTTGACGTGCTGGAGAAGTATCTCGGCTATCTGCGCAACATTGTCGATGCAGCCAAGGGCGGGCATATCCAGCCGCTCTATTCGGTGATGGGCGAGGGCGAGCTGAACGAGACCACCGCCGGATGGCTGGCGGGCTATCGCGGGATGGGCCCGGTGCGCGTGGGCAATGCGGCCTACAAACAGGTGCAGTATGACTGCTATGGCCAGATCGTGCTTCCCACAGTGCAGGGCTTTATCGACAAGCGGCTGCTGAGGATCGCCGACGATCACGACTTCGAGGCGCTGGAGGAGGTGGGCGAGAAGGCCTGGGAGATGCACGACAAGCCCGATGCGGGCCTGTGGGAATTCCGCACCCGGCAGCAGGTTCACACCTACTCCGCAGTGATGAGCTGGGCCGCCTGCGACCGCCTCGCCAACAGCGCCGAGCATCTCGGCAAGGCCGACCGTGCCGAGCACTGGCGCACCCGCGCCGACGCCATTCGCGCCACTATCGAGGCCAGGGCCTGGAAGGAAGAGGCGGGGCACTATGGCGCCAGCTTTGAGAGCGACTACCTCGATGCAAGCCTGCTGCAACTGCTCGAATTGCGCTACTGCGCGCCCGACGATCCGCGCTTCGTGGCGACCTTCGAACAGGTGGAGAAGGAGCTGCGCCGGGGCGAGCACATGCTGCGCTATGCCGCCGAGGATGACTTCGGCGCGCCGGAGACCGCGTTCAACATCTGCACCTTCTGGCTGATCGAAGCGCTGGCGATGACCGACCGCAAGGGCGAGGCGCGCGAATTGTTCAACACCATGCTCGACCATCGCACCGGGTCGGGGCTGCTGTCGGAGGACATGGATTTCGAAACCGGTGAGCTGTGGGGGAACTTCCCGCAGACCTATTCGCTGGTTGGAGTAATCAATTGTGCGGCTTTGCTATCGCGTCCGTGGAATTCGCTGCGATGAGCTGAGGGCCGAACGGGGGCAATAATGAGCAGACTGGTAGTGATTTCGAACCGCGTTGCGGTCCCCAAGGCGCGCGGCGCTGCGGGGGCGCAGGGCGGGCTTGCCGGGGCGCTTAACGCGGCCCTGCGCAAGAATGGCGGGATCTGGTTCGGCTGGTCGGGGCAGGGGGTGGATCAGTTCACCGGCTCGATCAACTATGCCCGGTCTGGCGACGGCGTCACCACCGCCACCATCGACCTCGAGTATCAGGACGTCGACGAATATTATAACGGCTATGCCAACTCGACGCTGTGGCCGCTGTTCCACTTCCGGCTTGATCTGACCCGCTACGAAAACGAATTCGGCGTCGGCTACGAACGGGTGAACGAGCGCTTTGCCGAGGCGGTGGTGCCGCTGATCGCGCCCGACGACGACATTTGGGTCCACGACTATCACCTGATGCCGTTGGGCGAACAGTTGCGCGAAAAGGGCGTGAAGAACCGCATCGGTTTTTTCCTCCACATCCCTTGGCCGCCGACCAACCTGCTGGTGTCGCTGCCGTTCCACGAACGTCTGGTGCGGGCCTTGCTGCGCTATGACCTGATCGGGCTGCAAAACGGTACGTGGCTCGACAGCTTCCTGCACTATTGCCGCAAGGAGCTGGGCGCCGAGGTCGATGAGCGGACGGGCACCGTAGTGCTCGACGGGCGCAAGACCATCGCCAAGGCCTATCCCATCGGGATCGACTACGATCACTTCATGAGCAAGGGCGAGACGGGCGAAGCAAGGCAGGCGCAACAGCGCTTGCAGTCATCCACCCGCCACCGCACGGCCATGATCGGGGTCGACCGGCTCGACTATTCCAAGGGCCTGCCCGAGCGGCTCGACGGGATCGGCCGCTTCTTCGACAATTACCCCGAGCGGGTGCGCGACCTCGTGTTCATCCAGATCGCCCCGCCGAGCCGCGAAGACGTGCAAAGCTACCAGCACATCCGCGCCGTGCTTGAACAGAAGACCGGGCAGATCAACGGTGCGCGCTCGGAGGTCGACATCGTGCCGATCCGCTACGTGAACCGGGGGCACAGCCAGGAGGAGCTGTTCGGCTTCTATCGCGGCGCGAAGATCGGTCTCGTCACCCCCTTGCGCGACGGGATGAACCTCGTCGCCAAGGAATATGTCGCGGCGCAGGACGCAACCGATCCGGGCGTGCTGATCCTCTCGAAGTTTGCCGGTGCCGCGCCGCAGCTCGATTGCGACGGCGAGGGCGCGCTGATGATCAACCCGCACAGCTCCGACGATATCGCGCACAATATCCGCCTCGCGCTCGATATGCCGCTGGAAGAGCGCAAGGCGCGGTGGGAGCGGATGATCGGCACCGTGCGCGACGATAACGTCCACTGGTGGACGGAGAACTTCGTCGGCGATCTCGCGGCTATCGAGCTGGACTAGCCCGCCTGCGTCAGATCGTGGCCAGCAGCGCCTCGATCGCCATGTAGGTCAGCACCAGCGAACTGAGCAGGAACAGCGCGAACCGCACCGGGATGGTGTTGACCAGCGCCTGCCACAGCGAATGGACGATCCGCAGGCCCACATAGACCCACGCCGCTGCCAGCACCCCCGGGCCATAGCCGACCATGGCGAGGATCAGCACACAGGCGTAGAACAGCGTCGGCTGCTCCATCAGGTGGGCGTAGTTGTGCGCCTTCCAGTTGATCTCCGGCGCAATCACGCCTTCCAGATCCTGCCCCCGGCCGCCCCGGCGCTTGTCACGCGGTATTCGCGCGTGGGCGAGGGCAGGCAGGCGCACCGCGGCCATCCATAGCAGCATCACCAGCGACCAGATGATCAGCACCGCTGCCGGAGCAAGAATTTCGGTTTGCATTGGCTGTCTCCCTTGTCGGGCGCAGCCTAACGCGGACTGGCCTCCAGCACACGCGCGAACTGGTGCGGATCGACATTGCCGCCGGTGGCCATGATGACGGTGGTGCCATCGCACTTCGCCTTGCCGGCCAGCGCCGCCGCCAGCGCCACTGTGCCGCCGGGCTCCAGCACCAGCCGCAGGCGCGCGAAGGCGAGGCGCTGGGCGTCCTGCACCTCGGCTTCGCTCACGCTCAGGCCAAACGGGCAGCGCTCGCGCAGCACGGCGAAGTTCAGCGGGCTGGTGGCGAGCGTTTGCAATGCATCGCAGGCGGTGGGCGGCGCATTGTCGGCCACGCGGCAGATTTCCCCCGCGGCGAGTGAGCGTCCGACATCGTCCCACCCTTCGGGCTCGACCGGAACCACCTCGGCCTCGGGGCAGGCGAGGGCCAGCCCGGCGGTCAGCCCGCCGCCACCGCAGCACACCACGATGCGGCTGACGGGCGGTGCGCCGACGGCGGCGAGCTGCTCGGCGATCTCGATTGCGGCACTGCCCTGACCCTCGATCACCCACGGATCGGCGAAGGCGTGGCAGTAGGTCGCACCTTTCTCGGCGGCGATGGCTTCGGCGATCTCTTCGCGGCTTTCATTGTAGCGATCATAGGTCACCACCTCGGCGCCCAGTTCGCGGGTGCGCTCCAGTTTGATCGGCGGCGCGTCGGCGGGCATCACGATGGTCGCCGCCATGCCCAGCCTGTGCGCGGCCCAGGCCACGCCCTGTGCATGGTTGCCGCTCGACACGGCCACGACGCCCGCCACACGTTCCTCCTCGCTCAAGGCCGAGAGCCGGTGCCATGCGCCGCGAATCTTGAACGCCCCGACCGGTTGCAGGCACTCGGCCTTGATCCAGACCTGCTGGCCGTCGATCGTAAGCGGGAGAAGCGGGGTGGGCGGCAGGATGGCAGCGACTTTGCGGGCCGCTTCGAGCACGCCTTGGCGGGTGGGGATGCGGGGTTCTGTCTTGGTCATGCGCAGGCCTATTGCACTTGCAAACGGGCGTGGCCAGCGGGTTGGATGCTGCATGTGCGTTCTGCGCTTTATCCCTGGCGCGAACGCGGCTATCTGGCGGCTCAACCTATATCACCCTCCCGGAGTCTTCTCCTCATGAACGATCCCCTCAAGAGCAACCGCAAGGCCGAACTGCTGTCGACGCAGGTCGAGCATATCGACATCACCAGCTTCGATGCGCGCCCGATCATCGACGCCATGGGCAAGATGAGCTTCACCAGCCGCGACCTCGCGCGCGCCACCGGCATCTACAACGACATGCTGTCGGACAAGGACTGCACCGTGTTCCTCGTCATCGCCGGTTCGACCAGCGCGGGCGGCTGCATGGACCTCTATGCCGAGCTGGTGCGCAACAACATGGTCGACGCCGTGATCGCCACCGGTGCCACCATCGTCGACATGGATTTCTTCGAGGGGCTCGGCCACAAGCATTACCAAGCGCTCGAAGTGCCGGACGACGACACGCTGCGCTCGCTCTACATCGACCGCATCTACGACACCTATATCGACGAGGAAGACCTCCAGAACGTCGACCACACGATCTTCGAGATCGCCGAAACGCTGGAGCCCAAGGCCTATTCGAGCCGCGCCTTCATCCGCGAGATGGGCAAGTATCTCGTGAAGCACGGCAAGAAGGAAAACAGTCTCGTCAAGCTCGCCTACGAGAACGACGTGCCGATCTTCTGCCCGGCGTTTGTGGACAGCTCGGCCGGGTTCGGGCTGGTCAAGCATCAGGTCGATGCGATGAAGGCTGGCAAGCCCTACATGGTGCTCGACGCGATTGCCGACTTCCGCGAGCTGACCCAGATCAAGATCGAAGCGGGCGTTTCGGGCCTGCTGATGGTGGGCGGCGGCGTGCCCAAGAACTTCATTCAGGACACTGTGGTCTGCGCCGAAATTCTCGGCCATGACAATGTCGACGTTCACAAATATGCGGTGCAGGTCACCGTCGCCGACGTCCGCGACGGTGCCTGCTCGTCCTCGACGTTGCAGGAAGCGGCGAGCTGGGGCAAGGTCAACACCGCGATTGAGCAGATGGTGTTCGCCGAGGCCGGTTCGGTGATGCCGCTGCTGGCGTCCGACGCCTACCACCGCGAGCACTGGAAGAAGCGCGAACCGCGCCGCTGGGCCAAGCTGTTCGACCAGTAAGAACACGGGAAATGGCCGGGCTAGCGCGGTGCCTCGTTGAGGCTCGTCGCCAGCTCGGCCATTGCCATGAACTGTTCGACCGTTCGTTCGATGTTGGCACGGTCGCGTGCTGCGTCGATCGAACCGCTTTCGAACATATCTTCGGATGAGAGCACAATGGTCAGCTCGCCATCCTTGAATAGCGCGCGCACTTTTTTGCCGTCGAAAGCCTCCTCAAGCGCGATCAGCCGCTCGATATAGGCTGGGTGGACCAGCCAGCGCGCTTCAACCTGATCGCTGGTGTAAACGCTGAAGGCATCCTCGAAATCGGGATGCACCATGGCGGCGCGGGTGAGCGTCACGCCGTCGAGCAGGATCTCGTCTTTCTCACCGAACCACAACATGTTCTGATGTTTGCCCGCGCGTTCGAGCAAGGTCACGCCGTGAAAGGGGCGCGCTCCGGCAATGGTGATGACCGGACCGCGAAAGACGGTCACATAATGGCTGTTCTTGCCGCTTTTCTGCTTTCTTTCGAGATGCACCTCGCACAGCGAAAAGGCGAGGCCGCCCAGATCGCCCTGCCATAAGTCTTCAAACCGCGAGCGCGAATAGAGCGGCACCATTTTGTGGGCGCGGGCGCGCAGGAACCCGGTGCCGGGGGCGCAGTCGTGCATGTAGGCAATGCCGAGAGCGCGGGCGATGGCCTCGTTAATGCCGGTTTTGACCGCCTTGACGGCCTCAGCCCGTGGTCGCCAGGCCCAGACCGCGCCGAACATCGCTGGCGCAAAGATGAGGAAGAGGCGCAGCTGATCCGATACCTGGGTGATGGACAGCACGCCAATCAGGGCCAGCAGACCAGCCCCAAGCCACAGGAAACGCCGTCTGGTCTTCACGCGCGCTTCTTCGCGCACGCTCACCTGCGCCTCCAGCCATTGCCCAAGCTCGCCGGCCATCAGCGCCTCTACGTCCGGCCTTGCGATCATTGCACCCAAACCCCTTTGCCTGTGCAACGATTACTGGCACATTGAACGGCGACCGGGATAGGGGAGAATTGCGCGCATGGACCTGATTATCGGCCTGGCCATCGTTGGCGTGCTGTTGCTGCTGGTGATCGGCATCTACAACCGGCTCGTCTCGCTACGGCAGCAGGTGCGGCAGGGCGTGGCCGACATTGATGCGCAACTGCGCCAGCGGCATGATGTCATTCCCAATCTCGTCAATATCGTAAAAGGCTATGCCGCGCACGAGCAGGACACGCTCGAGCAGGTGATCGCCGCGCGCAACGCGGCCGCGCAAGGCTCGCTCGCCTCGGGCGACGAGCAGCAGCTGCGTTCCGCGCTCGACCGGCTGCTGGCGCTGGGGGAGGCCTATCCCGACCTGAAGGCCAATACGAACTTTCAGGAACTCCAGCGCGAACTTTCCGTTATCGAGGACAAGCTGGCTGCCGCGCGTCGAGCGCTTAATGCAGCGGTTGCCCGGTACAACACCGGGCGGGAGACATTTCCGGCGGTGTTGTTCGCTGGAATCCTTGGATTTTCGGAGGCGGATTTTCATCGTCTCGACGATAGCGAGAAGGGCTCTGTGGACGCTGTGCCGACTGTGCAGTTCTAGTCGTCCATTTTCACTTGCAGTTCATTCTCGGCGGATTATATGCGCCCTTCCGCTGCCCCAAGGGATTCCCACCGCAAGGCAGCTTCTTGTCGGTTTAGAGCCTTAGGGGGTCCCTTGAATTGCACCATTTTCCTGACGCACGAGCTGTAGTCCGCACCCTTTCGCCGGACGAACCCGTCATTCTCACGCGGCCGCAGGCGGCTGCGCGGGCGGCGCGTTTCTTTGTCGAGCATTTCCCCGGCACCGCGATGTATGCGGTGAAGGCGAATCCCTCGCCCGATCTTATCCGCATCCTGTGGGACAACGGCGTCACCCACTATGACGTCGCCTCGATTGGCGAGGTGCGCATGGTGCGTGCGCTGCTGCCGCAGGCCGAGCTGTGCTTCATGCACCCGGTGAAGACCGCCAGCGCCGTGCGCGAGGCCTATTTCACCCACGGCGTGCGCACCTTCAGCCTCGACACCATCGAAGAGCTGGCCAAGGTGGTCGCAGCGACCACCGACGAAGCCGGTGTCGCTGCAACCGATCTGCGTCTGCTGGTGCGCCTGCGCGTGTCGTCCGAGCATTCGGAACTGTCGCTGGCGGCCAAGTTCGGGGTCGATCTCGTCGATGCCGCGCCGCTGCTGCAGGCGACCCGCCAGCACTGCGACGCGCTCGGCATCTGCTTCCACGTCGGCAGCCAGGCGATGACCCCGTTCGCCTATGTCCAGGCGCTCGAACGTGTGCGCGCGGCGATTGCCGAGGCGGCGGTCACGGTCGATATCGTTGATGTCGGCGGCGGGTTCCCCTCGTCCTATCCGGGCATGGAGCCGCCTCCGCTGGAGGACTACTTCGCGCTGATCCACCGCCACTTCGAGGCGCTGCCGATTTCCTATTCGGCTGAGCTGTGGGGCGAGCCGGGTCGCGCGCTGTGTGCCGAATATTCGTCGATCATCGTCAAGGTGGAAAAGCGCCGCGGCGACGAGCTGTTCATCAACGACGGTGCCTATGGCGCACTGTTCGATGCCGCCCATGTGGCCTGGCGCTTCCCGGTCCGCGCGCTGGAGGACGACCTCACCCAGCCGCTCGCCGAGTTCGCCTTCTACGGCCCGACCTGCGACGATGCCGATTACATGAAAGGCCCGTTCCTCCTGCCGGAGGATATTCAGGCGGGTGACTACATCGAGATCGGCATGCTCGGGGCCTATGGCGCGGCGATGAAGACCGGGTTCAACGGTTTCGGCGCGGTCGAGGCTTCGGTGGTCGACGACGAGCCGATGGCGAGCCTCTACCTTGGCCGCAAAGACGATCGCGTTTCTGACAACGTGGTCAGCCTGCGCTAGCCTGGATGGCTCTGCGTAACCATTTGCAAAATAGTTTCCCGTTATGGGACGAGTCCATCTGTTCGCTTAGCTGCGGGCAGATGGTGCTTTAGGCGCACGCGGCAAGATCTTTTGGAGTTCCCATGATTCGCAGCAAGTATCTGGTCGCATCGGCATTGGTTGCCGGGGCAGTGATGTCGTCCACGGCGGCACTGGCGGATGTTCCCGTCGGCACTGGCATTCTGCGCGAATGGAACCTCGTGGTCCTCGGCGATCTCACCTCCAGCTCGGAAGTCGAAGGGCGCACCTTCGTCGGCGGCAATCTCAGCGGCAATTCGTCGAACTACAACATCAAGCCCGACGAAGCCTCGCCGAGCGGCAAGCCCGGCCTGATCGTGGTCGGCGATGTGACCGGCGGGCACAAGAACCTCAACAATGGTTCGGGCGCGATCGTTGGTGGCGACGTGAAAAGCGGGTTCAACCTCAACGGTCAGCAGACCGTGCAGGTCGGCGGCACCCTGTCGAAAACCAATATCAACTCGAATGTCGTCACCAGCGGCCTTGCCGCGAGCGATCCGGCCTTCGTGCAGAACCTGAAGCAGGATGCCAGCCTGATCGAGAGCAGCATGCTCAATCTGTCGCATGACCTTGGCACGCTCAGCTCCAACAGCGCGCTGGAGATCGCCGGCAACCGCGGAATCTTCAATGCCGCTCCCGGTGCCGACGGCCTGGCGGTGTTCACGATCGATGCCTCCGATCTTGGCAAGATCGGCGAGATCGACTTCCGCCTCAACGGTGCCGAGACGGTGGTCGTCAATGTGACCGGTTCGTCGGTCCTGCTGAACGACAACTTCCTCGGCGGGACGCAGCAGCTCGGCGAAAAAGTGATCTGGAACTTCCCCGAGGCAACGGACCTCAATTTCACCACGGCGTTCGGCGGGTCGGTTCTGGCCCCCAAGGCCCATGCGAAAACCGCCAACTACATTCAGGGGTCGGCCGTGTTCGGCAGCCTGACGCAAAACGGCGAGATGCACGTGGGCACCTACAAGGGCGGCTATACCCCGCCGAGCAACCCCGGCACGCCTCCGGGTGGTTCCTCGTCGTCGTCGAGTGGCGGCACGCCGGTGCCCGAACCGGGCCTGATGGGCCTGTTCGGTGCGGCGCTGGCTGGCCTGTTTTTCCTGCGTCGCCGCCGTCGCGCGGCCTGAGCGGCGAAAGACTACGAGCGGCGACCCTTACCTTTTGACAAGTCGGTAGTTGGGTCAGCAACAGGCCTGGCTATCGACGGTCGCCGCGAGAAGCCTTAATCGGCATCAAGGTTCTATCCACTTGCGCGCCGCCTCGCGGCGATGTGGGCAGCCTGGCCAGCAGCAGGGCCGCTTCTTCCCGTCGGTCACTTCCTCATGCAAGCGAGCGCGCCGTTTGGCGCGTGTCGCTTCCTGCTTTGCCGAGATAGTCCAGCAGATCCACTCGTTGCGCGCGAGAGGGGTCAGCGCCTCCCAGCTTCTTGCCAGAGTCGCGTCACTTTCGAGCAGCGCTTGGATCTCTTCAGGCGTAGCGTGGCGAAAGCCGGGATTGGCGTTAGCCGTCATGCGGTCCTTAAGCTGCGATACTGAGTTGCAGCTCCAGCCGTTCCCAGATCTCGACCAGCGCGGTGGTCAGTTCGTCCATCATCACTTCGGAGTGCGAAGGGCCGGGGGTGAACCGCAGCCGCTCGGTGCCGCGCGGCACGGTCGGGAAGTTGATCGGCTGCACATAGACGCCGTATTCGGCGAGCAGGATGTCGGAGATCTTCTTCGCGCGCACCGGGTCGCCCACCATCAGCGGGACAATGTGTGTGGTCGAATCCATCACCGGCAGGCCGGCCTCACGGAACTTCGCCTTGAGCATGGCGGCGGAGGCCTGCTGGCCATCGCGCTCGACGCTCGACTGCTTCAGATGCTTTACCGCGGCAAGCACGCCCGCCGCCAGTACGGGGCTGAGCGAAGTGGTAAAGATGAAGCCGGGCGCATAGGAACGGATGCAATCGATGATGCGCTGATCGGCAGCGATATAGCCGCCCATCACGCCGAAAGCCTTGCCCAGCGTGCCCTCGATGATGTCGAGCCGGTGGGCGGCCTCGTCACGGTCGGAGATGCCGCCGCCGCGCGAGCCGTACATGCCGACGGCGTGGACTTCGTCGAGATAGGTCAGCGCGCCATACTTCTCGGCCAGATCGCAAACCTCGTGGATCGGCGCGACATCGCCGTCCATCGAATAGACGCTCTCGAAAGCGATCAGCTTGGGCACGTCGGGCGCTTCTGCGGCCAGCAGCTCTTCGAGATGGGCGACATCGTTGTGCCGCCAGATGCGCTTTTCACAGCCCGAGTTGCGGATGCCCGCGATCATCGAGGCGTGGTTCAACTCGTCGGAGAAGATCACGCAGCCGGGCAGCAGCTTGCCCAGCGTCGATAGCGTGGCGTCGTTCGAGACATAGCCCGAGGTGAACAGCAGCGCGCCATCCTTGCCGTGGAGGTCAGCCAGTTCGCGTTCAAGCTCGATATGGTAGTGGGTGTTGCCGCCGATATTGCGCGTGCCGCCCGAGCCAGCGCCCACATCGTGCAGCGCCTCTTCCATCGCGGCGACGACTTTGGGATGCTGACCCATCGAAAGATAGTCGTTCGAGCACCAGACGGTGATCGGCTTCGGGCCGTTGTGACCGGCAAAGCACCGCGCATTGGGGAAGGCTCCCTTGTTGCGCAGGATATCGATGAAGACACGATAGCGGCCTTCACCGTGGAGACGGTCGATCGCCTGATCGAAGATGTGATTGTAGTTCAGCGTACCGGTCCAATCTGCGCCGCGCTTGTTGCTGCGGCAATCCTCATGCGCGGAATTAGTCAACCCGGCGCAATTTTGAAAGGGCGATGTTTGCGAAGGGTTCTCATTAAAACCCCGCAATTCTGCCGATCCCGTAGTGTCGGAGAGCCTGGTGGAGGGCAGTGTCATGGCTGGCGTCACCTGTGATGATTGCGAGGTCGCTGTCGGGCCGTGTGAAGGTCTGACCGCGCGTGAGGTAGGCGATGCGGCGGGCGATTCCTTGCGCTCCGTCAATAAACGTGACACCCGGTCCGAATTCCCTGGTCAGTTCGTCGGTCAGCAGCGGGAAATGGGTGCAGGCGAGCACAACGGTGTCGATTGTGTCGCCGCCCGGTTGGTTGCGCAAACCGGCGACGGCTCCGGCGATGGCTGCCGGATCGGGTGTCTCGCCGCGCAGCTTGCGTTCGGCAGCGACGACCAGTTCGGGCGCGCCATGGCGCAGCAGCACCTTATCGGTGGCGAATTCGGCTTCGAGCTGGTCGACATAGGGCTGGCGCACGGTGGCAGCCGTGCCGAGCAGGCCGATTACGCCGGTGCGTGTAAGCTCGGCGGCGGGTTTGATGGCGGGCACGGTGCCGACGATCGGCGTTTCGAGCACTTCGCGCACCATGCCGAGCGCAATGGTGGAGGCGGTGTTGCAGGCGATGCAGATCAGGCGCGGGTGATAACGCTCTGCGAGTCGTCCCAGCAGCCCGCAGACGCGCGCGGCGATTTCGGCCTCGCTCTTGTTGCCATAGGGCAGGGCGGCGCTGTCGGCGACGTAGATATATTGCGCATCGGGCAGCAAAGCCCGCGTTTCCGCCAGCACGGTGAGCCCGCCGACGCCCGAGTCGAACATGAGGATGGGGGCATCGGTACGCATATTCGCTCCAATTCCGTTCGGGCTGAGCTTGTCGAAGCCCTGTCCTTTCCCGTAAGCGCCGCGCTATAAGCAAAGACGGCCCTTCGACAAGCTCAGGGCGAACGGAGTTGTGGTTTGGATTCTCTTTTCGCATTTCTGATCGGTTACCTGTCGGGCTCGATCCCGTTTGGCCTGCTGCTCGCCAAGGCGGCGGGCAAGGGTGACATCCGCACTATCGGCAGCGGCAATATCGGCGCGACCAATGTGCTGCGCACCGGCTCGAAGGGGCTGGCGGCGGGGACGCTGCTGCTCGATCTGCTCAAGGGCCTGGCCCCGGTGCTGATTGCGCGCGCGCTGTTTGGCGAAGAGGGCGCGCTGCCCGCCGGTGCCTTCGGACCGGTGCCGCTGGCGGCGCTGGGCGCGGTGTTGGGGCATTGCTTCCCCGTCTGGCTGAAGTTCAAGGGCGGCAAGGGCGTCGCCACCAACGCCGGGGTTGCCTTCGGGATCGGATGGCCGGTGGGGCTGGCCTATGCGCTGGTGTGGCTCGGCTTGCTGGCGAGCGTGCGGATCAGCTCGGTCGCGGGGATGGGCGCGGTGCTGGCGGCGGTGCTGGCGGCGGCCTTGCTGGGCTATGACCGGTTCTTGCCGGTGCTGGCGGTGATCGCTGTGCTGGTGATCTGGCTCCACCGCGCGAACATCGCCCGCCTCAAGGCCGGGACCGAGCCGAAGGTTGGCAGCAAGAAGTGAGCGGGGAGCGGCCCGAGGCGAGGTCGCTTTCGCAGGCCGAGGCCTATGCCCGCATCCGCCTGCTGCGCTCGGCCAATGTCGGGCCGGTGTCCTATCGCCAGCTGCTGGCACGCTACGGCACTGCCGAGGCGGCGCTGGAGGCCTTGCCCGATCTGGCCGCGCGCGGGCTCAAGAAGTCCTACCGGGTCGCCACCCACACGAAGATCAGCGCCGAGATCGAGGCGGCACGGGCGGCAGGCGCGCGCTACCTGTTCCACGATAGCGC
>NZ_QXFM01000017.1 GCF_003584015.1 Aurantiacibacter xanthus | reverse complement strand
CGGTCATCCCGCACCAGGCGGCGCGCAGACGCGGGACCGGGCGGCCCTGCTGTTCGCGGCGGGCGAACCAGATTTTCATGCCCGAACTCGTCACCCAGGTCAGCGCAAGCGCCATGACGAAGTAGAACAGCTTGACCGGATAGCCGCCGAAGGTGCCGAAGTGCAGCGGGCTGACCATTGCCAGCGCGCGGATGCCGCCGGGCGCGCCTTCGCCGCTGTGGGTCTCCACGAATGCGCCCGAATTGCGGAACATCAGGCCCGAGCGCCCGTCGAGGGCGGCGTCTTCGGCCAGCCTGATCTGGGTCACGCCGCCGGCATTGTCGACATTGCCGACGATCACCGTCTCGACCGGCTTGCCGGTGGTCCGTGCCTCGCGCACCATTTTCGCAACCGGCGGGAAGCTGTCGAGCGGCTCGGCGACCACGGGTTGCAGGCCGAGAACCGAGGCTATGGCCCGGTCCTGATCGCCATCGTAGGCGATCATCGCCACCGCGCCCACGATCAGGCCCGACAGGCCGAGAAAGCCGCCGGTGAAAGTCAGCACCAGATGGAACGGCAGCCCCCAGACCGAGAGGCGGTTGTGCACGTCGGTCCAGGCGATCCGCCGGTTGCGCTCGATGCGCAGCCTGAACGCGTCGCGCACGATCGACGGATGCGCGAGAATGCCCGACAGGACGAGGCTGAACATGCACACCCCCAGCAGCCCCACAAGATAGCGTCCCCAGGGATCGGGCAGGTGGAGCGCGACGTGCAGTTCCTCGATCAGGTGCGAAAGCGGCATCTGCGCCTCGCCGAGCAATTCGCCCGTCGTGGGATCGGCGAACCAGTTGGACTGGTGGAGGGTTTTGTCCGCATCGCGCTGGTTCAGCCTGATCAGCAGGGCGGGGGCGAAGTCGCTCGGGCCGTAGGCGACCACGTTCTGCACACGCTGGCCGACAGTGCGCATGGCATAGGCGGATTCGAGCGCGGTCTGATAGGCTTCCGGCGTGGCGGCTGCGGCGGTGGGCGTGCCGGTGTTCTCCCACAGTGCGATCTCGTCGGCGAAGACGGTGAGGGCCCCGGTCAGCGAGACGATGTAGATCAGCGCGGCAAAGGCGAGCCCGAGAATCGAATGCGATTCGATCATTCGCGATACGAAGCGGCCGTTCGCGGGCTTGTTCGCTGCCGCCGCCTTGGTCTGCTGGTTCATAGGGCGAAGAAGATCCCGGCAAAGATGGCGGTGATAAGCAGCGGCGCGCCCAGCACGCGGGCAAGCCTGAGGTCGGCGGTGGCGTGAAGCGCGCCCGTGGCCCAGATCACCGGAACGATCAGCCCGCCGAACATCAGGCGGTTGACCTCTGCCCACGGCAGCTTGGTCGCCGCCACCGCGCCCACGGCCAGCGCCGCAATCAGATAGAGCGGCCCGGCAGCGACAAGTCGCAGGGCCAGCCCGAGCTTGCCGCCTCTGCTCGCCCTGGCGCTGGCCCGCTGGCGGCGGAATGCGTCACGGCCGATATGCGGCACCTGCACCAGCTGCGGCACGAAGCGGGCATAGGCGACAAGAGAGATGGTGAGAAAGGCCCAGGCGATCCCCGGTGCCGTGCCGAAGCGGGCGATCATCAGGGCGGTTGAACACAACAGCAGCGCAAGGCCGGTCCAGAACAGCAGGCGGCTGTGTTGTGACCCTTGCGCCTGCGACCAGGCCCCGATGCCGAGCATCTGCGCTCCAAAGCCTGCGATAGCGAGCATCATTCCCTTCCCCGAAAGCCGAGGTCGACCACCTAACCTGAAGGACTCCGTATGTAAATGAGACGCAATCGTAATAGGAGCTGCGGCTTGTGCCTGGTTCCCCGGAGATCGCTTCTATGGTGGGGGCAGGTCTTCGGCGCGATAGACGTGCTCGGCCTGTTCCGGTGTCAGCGCTTCGGGAATGGCGTCGAGGTCGATCAGGTAGATCGGCGGCGGTGCCCAGCCTCCGCGAAAACAGGCCGTCGCCTTGCCGCTGACCCAGCATGGCGGTTCCCGCAGGCCATCGAGCTGGTTCACCTGCGCCTCGATCGGCGGCGGCAGGACCGACATCGCCCTTCGCGTCTGCTCGCGCCGCCGTTCGACAGGGCCGCAGACGACGATGGTGTCGGGCTGCATCGCGTCGGGCTGGCACTCGTCGGGCCGGGCGAGATCCTCGCGCAGCTGTGCCCGTTGCCGCGCGGCCAGCTCTGCCGCGCTGGCTGCGCGGCGGTCCTGCGCCCAGAGCGACACCGGCACTGCCGCAATTGCGCAACAGATCGCCGTTAGGGCCACACTCCGGCTCGACATAGATTCGATCCCCACCTAAGCGATTGGCAGTAAGGCCACGAGGGATGAACCCAGTATGACAGACAAGTCCGCCGATATCGAAAGTGTTCTCGACCGCGTCCTCGTGCTCGAAATGGTCCGGGTGACCGAGGCTGCTGCGATTGCCGCCTCCAAGCTGATCGGTCGCGGCGACGAGAAGGCTGCCGACGCCGCTGCCGTCGAAGCGATGCGCGAGGCCTTCGATACCTTGTATATAGACGGCACCGTGGTGATCGGCGAGGGCGAGCGCGACGAAGCGCCGATGCTCTATATCGGCGAGAAGGTCGGCGGCGCGCCGGGCAAGGGCCCGAAGATCGACATCGCGCTCGATCCGCTGGAGGGCACCACGATCTGCGCCAAGGCGGGGCCGAACTCGCTGGCCGTGCTGGCGGCAGCGGAAGAGGGCGGCCTGCTGAACGCCCCCGACGTCTACATGCAGAAGCTGGCGGTGGGGCCGGGCTATCCCGAAGGCGTGATCAGCCTCGAGAAGAGCGTGCGCGAAAATGTCGAGGCCGTGGCCGCGGCCAAGGGCGTGCAGCCGAACGAGATCAACGTTTGCGTGCTCGACCGTCCGCGCCATGCCGAGCTGATCGCCGAGCTGCGCGAAATCGGCTGCGGCGTGGTGCTGATCGGCGACGGCGACGTGGCCGGCGTGATCGCGACCACCGATCAGGAAACCACCATCGACATGTACATGGGTTCAGGCGGCGCGCCCGAGGGTGTGCTGGCGGCAGCCGCGCTGCGCTGCGTGGGCGGGCAGTTCAACGGCAAGCTGCTGTTCCGCAACGACGATGAACGGGGCCGCGCGCGCAAGTGGGGGATCGAGGATCTCGACCGCATCTACAAGCTGGAAGACCTCGCCAGCGGCGACTGCATCTTTGCCGCAACCGGCGTGACCGAAGGTTCGCTGCTCGCGGGCGTGAAGACGCTGCGCCGTCCGGCGGGCGGCAGCGTGATGACCACCGAAAGCGTGGTGATGCGCGCCTCCTCGGGCACGGTGCGCTGGGTGAAGGGCGAGCACCGGATCGACTGAGGTCGGGCGGAGCAAGCCTTTCCTTCAGCGCGACGGCGCGCGCACCATAAGGTTAAACCATCGCGCTGGGTGAAGGGCGAGCATCGGATCGACTGAGGTCGACCAGAGCAGGTCTTTCTTTCAGCGCGACGGCGCGCGCACCATAAGGCCAAACCATCGCGCTGGGTGAAGGGCGAGCATCGGATCGACTGAGGCCGGTCGATCCGCAGCTTTCCCCGGTCTCTCGCTCTTTCGCAGGTTGCAATCATGTGACGCGCCGCTAGAGCGTGGCGCTTGAACAATCGCCTGCGCAATCTCGAGGGTTCTGCACCATGAAAATTATGTCCGGCAACGCCAACCTGCCGCTGGCGCGCGCCATTGCCGGCTATCTCGAAGTGCCGCTGACCGACGCCAGCGTGCGCCGCTTCGCCGACGAGGAGATCTTCGTCGAAATTCACGAGAACGTGCGCGGCGAGGATGTGTTCATCATCCAGCCGACGAGCTTCCCGGCCAACGACAACCTGATGGAACTGCTGATCGGGATCGACGCGCTGCGCCGTGCCTCGGCGCGCCGGATCACCGCCGTGGTGCCCTATTTCGGCTATGCCCGGCAGGACCGCAAACCCGGCCCGCGCACCCCGATTTCGGCCAAGCTGGTCGCCAACCTGATCACCGAGGCGGGCGCCAACCGCGTGCTCTCGGTCGACCTGCACGCCGGTCAGATTCAGGGCTTCTTTGATATCCCGACCGACAACCTCTATGCCGCGCCGGTCATGGCCGCGGACATTCAGGCGCGCTATGGCAACGAGGATCTGATGGTGGTCTCGCCCGACGTGGGCGGCGTGGTGCGCGCCCGTGCGCTGGCCAAGCGACTCGACAACGCGCCGCTCGCCATCGTCGACAAGCGGCGTGAGCGCCCCGGCGAATCGGAAGTGATGAACATCATCGGCAACGTGCAGGACCGCCACTGCATCCTGATCGACGACATCATCGATTCGGGCGGCACCCTGTGCAATGCGGCCACCGCGCTGCTGGAGCATGGCGCCAAGAGCGTCGCCGCCTACATCACGCACGGCGTGCTGTCGGGCGGTGCGGTGGCGCGGGTCAACGGCTCGGCGCTGAAGGAGCTGGTGATTACCGATTCGATCCTGCCGACCGAGGCGAGCATGGCGTCCGACCGCATCCGGGTGTTGAGCGTCGCGCCGCTGGTGGGTGAGGCGATCCGCCGTATCGCCGACGAAAGCAGCGTGTCGAGCCTGTTCGACTAAGGACCATTCGGCGAGGGAGACCGTCATGCCAGCAGCCATCCGGACCCGTTTGAGCCTGCCGCTGCTGGCCGTTGCCCTTGCCGCCTCCAGCGCCGGCTTCGCGCAGGAGGCTGCTCCGCAGGCGGGCTGGACCCCGCCGATCGGCCCGAACCCCGTGTTCGACACCGAGCCTGCCGCTGCGCCGGGGCACCGGCTGATCGTCACCGACCTCAACCTCGGCCCCGATGCGGTGGGCGAGCCCCATTCGCACCCCTGGGAAGAGTTCCTCTATGTCATCGAAGGTCAGGCGCTGGTCGGCCTGCCCGGTGCCGAGCCGCTGGCGGTCTCTCCCGGCGAGACCTTCGTGATCCCGCCGCGCGTGGTCCACACCCCGAAGGCCGGGCCCGAAGGCGTGCGTGCGATTGTGGTCCGTGTGCATCTGGCCGACGATCCGGTGACCCTGCCCTGATGCGACTCGACGCCGAAATTGCCCTCGCGGCCCGTCTGGCCGAGGCTGCGCGGACGGAAATCCGTCCGCTGTTCCGCACCGCGCTTGATTCGGAGGCCAAGTCCGACGCCTCGCCGGTGACGATTGCCGACCGCAACGCCGAGGCGGCGATGCGCAAGCTGATCGAGGCCGAGTTCTCCGCCGATGGTATCCATGGCGAGGAATATGGCGTGAAAGAGGGCAAGTCGGGCCGGGTCTGGGTGCTTGACCCGATCGACGGGACCACCGCCTTCCTCGCCGGTCGCCCGATTTTTGCGACGCTGATCGCGCTGCTGGTCGATGACTTTCCGGTGCTCGGCATGATCGATCAGCCGATCACCGGCGAGCGCTGGCTCGGTGTGACCGGCAAGCCCACCACCTTCAACGGCGAAGCGGTGACTACGCGCAGCTGCCGCGAACTGTCGCAGGCCGCCATCGCCACCACCGGCCCGCACTATTTCAGCCAGGCCGAGGGTGACGTGTTCATGGCACTCGCCGCCAAGACCAACCACAAGCGCATGGTCATGGGCGGCGACTGCTACAACTACGCCTGCCTCGCCTCGGGCCAGCTCGACATCGTGTGCGAAGCGGGCCTTAAGCTGCACGACTTTGCCGCGCTGGTGCCGGTGGTCGAAGGTGCAGGCGGGCTGATGTGCGACTGGGCGGGCGAGCCGCTCCACGCCGGGTCCGATGGCACCGTGCTGGCGCTGGGCGATCCGGCGCGGCTGGAAGACGTGCTTGAGGCCATGGCGGGCCATGAGGGGCACGATCACCATTAAGGCCTGCCGGGCAATCGCGCCGCTTGCCTTTTGCTGGCATTTGTCTAAGAGCCCCCGCTTCACCGACACGTGATTCATCTGCCTGCCTGGCGAAAAGGGCTGCCAGGGCCGGTTGGACGTGTCTCTGTTTGAAGGAGATGAAAATGCCCAAGCTGAAGACCAAGAGCGGCGTGAAAAAGCGCTTCAAGCTCACCGCCACTGGCAAGGTCAAGCATGGTGTCGCCGGCAAGCGTCACCGCCTGATCAGCCACAATGCGAAGTATATTCGCCAGAACCGCGGCACCGATGTGCTGTCCGAAGCGGACGTGAAGCACATCAAGAAGTGGGCCCCTTACGGCCTCAACTGAGCCTGCGCGCTAAAGGAGATATACTATGCCTCGCATCAAACGCGGTGTAACCACCCGCGCCAAGCACAAGCGGATTCTGGATCAGGCGAAGGGCTATCGCGGCCGTCGCAAGAACACGATTCGCGTCGCCCGTCAGGCCGTCGAGAAGGCCGGCCAGTACGCCTATCGCGACCGCAAGGTGAACAAGCGCAACTTCCGCGCCCTGTGGATCCAGCGTATCAACGCTGCGGTGCGCGCCGAAGGCCTGACCTATTCGCAGTTCATCCACGGCACCAAGCTGGCCGGGATCGAGCTGGACCGTAAGGTGATGGCCGACCTCGCGATGAACGAGAGCGCCGCTTTCGGCCTCATCATCAAGCAGGCGAAGGAAGCTCTGCCCGCCTGATCGGGCGGCTGCTTTCCAAACCAGACAAGACAAAGGGCGCGTTCGGCATTGGCCGGGCGCGCCCTTTGTCTTGTCTGACGTCTTGTTCTGTCAGGCAGGAACCTGGCTGGCCTGTCTGACAGAACCGGAAATTTGAAAGTTTCGGTTGCCAAGTCGTTAGAATACGGCGATTATTGTTTGCAGGGAGTGGCTGCTGAGAGCGGCGAAAATTGCAGTGAGGCAAACGGCTGGTCGCGCGCTGGCCCTTTCGCCTGCTCTGCCAGCGAATGAGGCCCTGTGCGTTGAGTGATCCTGGGATGCCGTCGTTCACTCTGGAGGTTCGGTTTTTTCACCTTTCCCCGGAACTCTCCCCCTACTTCACCGCGCTATACCGCTTTGCCCTGACCTGCGACGAGGGGGTGACCGTTGCCGATTCGCTGCACCCCGAATGGGCAGCCATGCGCTTTACCTATGCTGGTACGCCACCGGTTGCCTGCGTTATCCCCTCTGCCATGGAGCAATGCCCGCCGTTCGCGGTCAGCGGGCCGACCAGCCGGGCGATCGACTTTCGGCTCAGCACCTCGCGAATCTTCGGCCTTGGCCTCCATCCGGCGGGCTGGGCGCGCTTTATCGGCCAGCCGGCGGCCTCGTTCAGGAACCGTATCGGTGACGGCGAGGCCTGCGGCTTCGAGGTCTTTGCTCCGCTGTTGCGCCTCATCGATGCGGTGGGAGGCGACGACGATGCCGCCGCTGCGGCGATCAACGGCTTTCTGCTTGACCTCGATGCGCGCACGCCGCCCGTTCCGGCGCGGGTGCTGGCCTGTCAGGAGGCGATCAAGGATGCCGATCTCAACGATGTTGACGATCTGGCCGAGCGGGTCGGCACCAGCCGCCGGTCGCTCGAACGCCTGTGCAGCCAGTATTTCGGTTTCCCGCCCAAGACGCTGCTGCGCCGCCAGCGGTTTCTGCGCAGCCTCGCCCGGTTCATGCTTGAACCGCGCGGGAGCTGGAGCAATGCGCTTGACCGGCACTATTACGATCAGGCCCATTTCGTGCGGGATTTCCGGGCCATTATGGGCATGACCCCCTCGGACTATGCGGAAATGCCGCATCCGATTCTCGACCGGATCATCGCCCAGCGCATGGTCGATCAGGGCGCCGTGGCGCAAACCGACCTGCCGACGATCCTGCGATATGGCGGCGGAAAGGCCCCTCGCAGCGCCGAGAAGGCGAAATAGGGCTTGGGGGGCGGGCGCAGGCTCGCTAACAGGCCCGGCTTGTCGGCCAACAAATTGCCAAAGAATTGCTAGTGAGCATGTCGGAAACACACACGATCGAACACGACGCGAAAGCGCGCATTGCGGCAGCAGCCGATCTGGCTGCCCTTGAGGCGCTGCGCGTCGAATTTCTGGGCAAGCAGGGCTCGGTCTCGGCGCTGATGAAGACGCTCGGCAAGATGAGCCCGGAAGAGCGCCAGACCAAGGGGCCCGAGATCCAGGCCCTGCGGCAGGCGGTCACCGATGAACTGGCTGCGCGCAAGGACGTGCTCGAAGCAGCGGCGCTGGAAGCGAAGCTCGCTGCCGAGACGCTTGACCTGACCCTGCCCGCGCCCGAAGCTCCGCGCGGCTCCGTCCACCCGGTCAGTCAGGTGATGGACGAGCTGGCCGAGATCTTCGCCGACCTCGGCTTTGCCGTCGCCACCGGCCCCGAGATCGAGGACGACTGGTACAACTTCACCGCGCTCAACATGCCCGAAAGCCACCCGGCGCGGGCCATGCACGATACGTTCTACTTCCCCGATCCCGCCCCCAGTGGCGCTGCCAGTGGCAGCAATGCCGGGCGCATGGTGCTGCGCACGCACACCAGCCCGGTGCAGGTGCGCACGATGATGGACGTGGTGAAGGAGAACCCGGCGGGTGCGCCTTTGCGCATCATCGCGCCGGGCCGCGTCTATCGCAGCGACAGCGACGCCACCCACACCCCGATGTTCCACCAGATCGAAGGTCTGGTGATCGACAAGGGCATTCACCTCGGCCACCTCAAGTGGACGCTGGAGACCTTCCTCAAGGCCTTCTTCGAGAACGAGGACATCGTGATCCGCCTGCGCCCGAGCTACTTCCCCTTCACCGAGCCTTCGGTCGAGGCCGACGTCGGCTTCGCGCTGGTTGAGGGCAAGCGCGTGCTCGGCGGCAGTGGTGACGAACCGGGGCATGGCTGGATGGAGCTGCTCGGCAGCGGCATGGTCAACCGCCGGGTGATCGAAATGAGCGGGCTCGATCCCGACCAGTGGCAGGGCTTTGCCTTCGGTGTCGGCGTCGATCGGCTCGCCATGCTCAAATACGGGATGGACGATTTGCGCGCCTTCTTCGACGGCGATGCCCGCTGGCTGTCGCACTATGGTTTCCCGGCGCTGGCTCAGCCGACGCTGTCCGCCGGTGTAGGAGAACGCGCATGACAGAGCTTCTCACCCTTGCCACCGTTCGTCTCGAGCGTAGTCGAGAGACGATGGGCACTGTGTCTCGACTTCGCTCGACACGAACGGAGATCGCGGCATGAAGTTCTCGCTCGAATGGCTGAAGTACTTCCTCGACACCGAGGCAAGCCTTGCCGACATCGCCGCCAGGCTCAACGAAATCGGCATCGAGGTCGAGGGGATCGAAGACCCTTCCGAGGCGCTGGCGGGCTTCCGCGTGGCGAAGGTGCTCACCGCAAAGCCGCACCCCGATGCGGACAAGCTGCAGGTGCTGACGGTCGATAACGGTTCGGGCGAGATCCAGCAGGTCGTCTGCGGCGCGCCCAATGCGCGTGCTGGCCTGGTTGGTGTGCTCGGTTCGCCGGGTGCCACGGTTCCGGCCAACGGCATGGTGCTGCGCAAGGCGGCGATCCGCGGGGTCGAATCGTCGGGCATGATGTGCTCGACCCGCGAGCTGGAGCTGGGCGAGGATCACGACGGCATTATTGAATTGCCCGAAGACGCGCCCATCGGCACCGATTTTGCCGAGTACCACGGCGCATCGCCGGTGCTTGACGTGGCGATCACGCCCAACCGGCCCGATTGCATGGGTGTCTACGGCATCGCCCGCGACCTTGCGGCGGCGGGCCTTGGCGCGCTGAAGCCGCTGAAGAGCTTCGAAATCGAAGAGGCGTTCGACTGCCCGGTCGAGATCCGCACCGACGATCCCGAGGGTTGCCCCGCTTTCTACGCCCGCGTGGTGCGCGGCGTGACCAATGGCGCGTCGCCCGACTGGATGCAGGCGCGGCTCAAGGCAGCGGGCCAGCGCCCGATTTCGGCCTTGGTCGACATCACCAACTATATGTCGCTCGCCTTCGGGCGCCCGGCGCACGTTTACGACCTCGCCAAGCTGACCGGCCCGGTGGTCGCGCGTCGTGCCAAGGACGGCGAGCAGGTGGTGGCGCTTAACGACAAGACCTACACGCTCGATTCCACGATGACCGTGATCGCCGACGACAACGGCGTCCACGATATCGCCGGGATCATGGGCGGGCTGGATAGCTCGGTGAGCGAGAGCACCACCGACGTCCTGCTCGAAATCGCCTATTTCAACCCCGAGACCATCGGCGTGACGGGCCGCAAGCTCGGCCTTGCGAGCGATGCCCGCACCCGGTTCGAGCGCGGGGTCGATCCGGCCTGGCTCGACGAGGGGCTGCAAGGCCTGACCTCGCTGGTCCAGCGCCTGTGCGGCGGTGAGGCGAGCACGGCAGCGCGCGCCGGTTCGTCGCCGAGCGAGCCCAAGGTGATCGCCTTCGATCCGGGCCTGACCGCAAGGCTGGGCGGCGTGAGCGTCGACGAGGCCGAGCAGAAGCGCATCCTCGAAGCGCTCGACTTCGCGGTCGATGGAAGCTGGAACGTGACCGTGCCGCTGCGTCGCCACGATGTGGAAGGCGCTGCCGATTTGGTCGAGGAAGTCGTGCGTATCCACGGGCTCGACAAGGTGGCCTCGGTTGCCCTGCCGCGCGCTGACGGTGTGGCCCGTCCGACCGCCACTCCGGCGCAGGCGCTGGAGCGGCGGGTGCGCCGTGCAGCGGCGGCGCGCGGGCTCAACGAGGCGGTGACCTGGTCGTTCCTGCCCGAGGCCGAGGCCGAACTGTTCGCCGAGGGCCCGCTGTGGGTGCTCGACAACCCGATCAGCGAAGACCTCAAGGGCATGCGCCCCTCGCTGCTGCCGGGGCTGATTTCGGCGGCCAAGCGCAACCTCGATCGGGGTGCAAGCTCGCTGCGGCTGTTCGAGATCGGGCGGCGCTACCTGCGCGGCAAGGGCGGCGTGAGCGACGAGCGCCTGACGCTCGGTGTGGTGCTGGCGGGCGACAAGGCCCCGCGCGGCTGGGCAAGTGGCAAGGCGCAGGGCTTCGACGCCTTCGACGCCAAGGCCGAGGCCATGGCGCTGCTCGCCGAGGCGGGGGCGCCGGTCGACAAGTTGCAGGTGATGGGCGAGGCGGGCGAGCAGTTCCACCCCGGCCAGTCGGCGACCCTGCGGCTGGGCCCGAAGAACGTGCTGGCGCGCTTCGGCACGCTGCATCCGCGCACGCTGGCGGAGTTCGATGTCGATGGCCCGGTGGTCGCGGTCGAGCTGTTCCTCGATGCGATTCCGGCCAAGAAGGGCGCGGCAAGCTTCGCCAAGCCGCACTTCGCGCCGCCCGCGCTTCAGCCGGTGCTGCGCGACTTCGCTTTCCTCGTGCCGCGCGACCTTCCGGCGGGCGACCTCCAGCGCGCGGTCAAGGGCGCGGACAAGGCGAATATCGTCGATGCCCGCGTGTTCGACGTGTTCGCAGGGCAGGGCGTGCCCGAGGGCAAGAAAAGCGTCGCGGTGGAGGTAACGCTCCAGCCGGGCGAGAAGAGCTACGTCGAACAGGACCTGAAGGACATTATCGATCGCATCGTAACGGCCGTTTCCAAGCAAACGGGTGGCCTTATTCGCGGCTGATCACAAACCCGTTTGCCCTGAGCTTGTCGAAGGGCTGCTTTCACTTCTAGAAAGGGCAGGGCTTCGACAGGCTCAGCCCGATCGGTTGAGTTTATGACTTCGAACAGACGCACCTTCGCGATCATCTCGCACCCTGACGCGGGTAAGACCACGCTGACGGAAAAGCTGCTGCTGCAAGGCGGCGCGATCCACCTTGCCGGGCAGGTCAAGGCGCGCGGCGATGCGCGGCGTGCCCGCTCAGACTGGATGAAGATCGAGCAGCAGCGCGGCATCTCGGTCACCTCCTCGGTGATGACCTTCGAGAAGGACGGCATCACCTTCAACCTGCTCGACACGCCGGGGCACGAGGACTTCTCCGAAGACACCTACCGCACGCTGACCGCGGTCGATTCGGCGATCATGGTGATCGACGCGGCCAAGGGCATCGAGCCGCAGACCCGCAAGCTGTTCGAGGTCTGCCGTTTGCGCTCGGTGCCGATCATGACCTTCGTCAACAAGGTCGACCGCGAGGGCCGCGATCCGTTCGAGACGCTCGACGAGGTGGCCGATGCGCTGGCGCTCGATGTCAGCCCGCAGATGTGGCCGATCGGCATGGGCGGGCTGTTCGAAGGCCTGCTCGATTTCCGCACCGGGCTGGTGGCGCGCCCCGAAGGCGCGTCCAAGGAATTTCTCGGCAAGCGCGAGACCGATGCCGCGATCCCCGAGCGCTATGCCGAGGAAATCGAACTGGCGCAGGCGGGCTATCCCGAGTTCGATCTCGAAGCCTACCGCAACGGCGACCTGACCCCGGTCTATTTCGGCTCGGCGCTGAAGAACTTCGGCGTCGAGGAGCTGATCACCGCGATTGCCGACTTCGCCCCGCCGCCGCGTCCGCAGCCTGCGGGCGAGGAGCTGATCGGCACCGATCACGGCGAGGTCACCGGCTTCATCTTCAAGGTCCAGGCCAATATGGACCCCAACCACCGCGACCGGATCGCCTTCATGCGGCAGGTCTCGGGCACCTTCAAACGCGGCATGAAGCTGACCCCGAGCGGGCTCGGCAAGCCGATTGCGGTGCACTCGCCGATCCTGTTCTTCGCGCAGGACCGCGAGATCGCCGATACCGCCGAGCCGGGCGACATCATCGGCATTCCCAACCACGGCACCTTGCGTGTGGGCGATACGCTGAGCGAGACGAACAAGGTCCGCTTCACCGGCCTGCCCAACTTCGCGCCGGAAATCCTGCGCCGCGTGCAATTGAAAGATCCGACCAAGACCAAGCAACTCAGAAAGGCGCTCGACGACCTCTCGGAAGAGGGCGTGATTCAGGTGTTCTACCCGCTGATCGGCGGATCGAGCATCGTCGGCGTGGTCGGCCAGCTGCAGCTCGACGTGCTGGTCTCGCGGCTCTCGGCGGAATACAAGGTGGAGGCCAATCTCGAAGCCTCGCCCTTTGCCACGGCGCGCTGGCTCAAGGGCAGCGATGCGGCGAAGGACGCGTTCGAGAAGTTCAACCAGGGCAATATCGCGCATGACCGCGATGGCGATCTCGTGTTCATGGCCAAGTCCTCGTGGGACGTGGGCTATCAGCAGGAGAAGAACCCCGAGCTGACCTTCTCCGCCACCAAGGAACGCTGACAGGTTGACGAAGTTGACAGCGTGATGATGGTTTGATCGGGCAATTTTGTTTCGTAATCAGAAGGTTGTGCCAGTCCTCCGAAGTTGACACTTGGGCGGATTCGCGCGCGAAAGGGTGGGTTCGGACGTGTCAAAGAGCCCGTCTGCCGTGCCATAAGGCGCTGCCTGTAGGAAAGTGCCCGGTCTGCGCCTATAACCATGGCCATGGCCACATTCTTCGACGCGCTCGACGAGAAACATATCGCGATGATCGCGCAGCAGCCGGTGTTCTTTGTCGCCACGGCGGCGGCGGACGCGCGGATCAACCTCTCGCCCAAGGGCTATGACGCCTTCCGCGTGCTCGGCCCGAACCGGGTTGCCTATCTCGACCTTGGCGGCTCGGGCAACGAAACCAACGCCCACCTGCTTGCCGACGATAATGGCCAGGGCGGCCGCATCACGATCATGTTCTGCAACTTCCAGCAGCCCGCGCAAATCCTGCGCCTCTACGGGCGCGGCAATCCGGTGCTGCCATGGGAAAGCGGCTGGGACGAGCTGGCCGGGCACTTCACCCTGCTGCCCGGCACCCGCCAGATCTTCGATATCGCGGTCGAAAGCGTGCAGACGAGCTGCGGCTACGGTGTCCCGCTGATGGAGCTGAAGCAGGAGCGGCAGGCGCTGGTGAAGTATCATGCGCAGGCCGATCCGGTTGAATGGAAGGGGAAGTTCATGCGGGCGAAGGGCAGCATCGACGGCCTGCCCACGCGCGTGACCGACCGCTACATCGCAGGCGAATGACCGAACTCACCTTCGCCAGCTACAACGTGCACAAGGCGGTCGGCGCGGACCGGCGGCGCGATCCCGAGCGTATCCTCGCGGTGATCGACGAACTCGGCGCCGATGTGGTCGGCCTGCAGGAGGTGGACCTCAGGCTCGGCCCGCGCGCCAGCGTGTTCGAACGCGCGCGGCTCGAACATCTCGGCTGGCAACTGGCCTCGGTGCCGATGAAACCCGCGAGCCTCGGCTGGCATGGCAATATGCTGCTGGTGCGCGAGGGGCTGACGATTGATGCGGTCGACGCCGTGCACTTGCCAAGGCTCGAACCGCGCGGCGCGCTCACCGCCAGCTTGCGGGTGGACGGCCAGCCGATCCGGGTGACCTCCATGCACCTCGATTTGTCGGGGCTGCGACGCAAGGCGCAGCTGGCGCTTCTGTGCGCGGCGGGCCGGGCCAGCGGACAGCCTGCGCTGATGCTGGGCGATCTCAACGCCTGGCTTGCTCACCCCGAGCGGCTGCGCGGACTGCATGACTACTGGTCGGTGCTGACGCCGGGGCGCAGTTTCCCGGCGCGCGGGCCGCTTCTGTCGCTCGACCGGATGATCGTCAGCCCGCACTGGCGCTGCGAGCAGCTGGAGGTGTTCCGCTCGCCACTGGCACGCGAGGCCTCGGATCATCTGCCGATCCGCGCGCGGCTCACGCTCGATGCACAAAATTTAGGCACAGCGCCCACGCAATAGGCAGCTGCGGTGCTTAACAACGCGGCAGACTCCGTAAACGATCCCTGAATCCTGCGATTGTCGAAACTGGCACGCTGCTTGCGAGGCTGTGTCATGGCCGGGGGCGTGCCCGGCAAGGCAACAGGGGTTTGAGATGAAGTTCATCATCGCCATAATCAAACCGTTCAAGCTCGATGAGGTGCGTGAAGCACTCGCGGGGCTGGGCGTGGCCGGGATGACGGTCTCGGAAGTGAAGGGCTTCGGTCGACAGAAGGGGCAGACCGAAATCTACCGCGGCGCCGAGTATTCGGTGAACATGCTTCCCAAGGTGAAGCTGGAGATCGCGGTCACCACCGAGCTTATGCCGAAGGTCGTCGAGACCATCCAGCAAACCGCCAGCACCGAAAGCATCGGCGACGGCAAGATCTTCGTGCTCGATCTCGCATCGGCAACGCGGATCCGCACCGGCGAAACCGACGAAACCGCGCTGTGACGAGGGGGATGCAATCCATGAAAAACACTCTGTTCAAACTGGGCACCGCCGCGTTTGGCGCGCTGGCCCTGGCCACGCCGGCCTTCGCACAGGAAGCGGCTGAAGCCGCTGCTGCGGTCCCCAATCCGGGCAACAACGCCTGGATGATGACCGCCACCGTGCTGGTCATGATGATGATCCTGCCGGGTCTGGCGCTGTTCTACGGCGGCCTGACCCGCTCGAAGAACATGCTCTCCACGATGACCCAGATCGGCGCCACGGCGGCGCTCGCGATGATTATCTGGATCATGTACGGCTATTCGATGGCCTTCGGCCCCGAGAGCGTTCCGGGCCTCGAATCGTTCATCTCCAGCGGTTCGCTGTTCCTCTCCTCGGTCACCCCGGACACCACGGCGGCGACCTTCTCGGATGAGGTCATCAGCGAATATGTCTTCGTCAGCTTCCAGATGACCTTCGCCGCGATCACCGCTGCGCTGATCCTGGGCGCGACGGCCGAGCGCATGAAGTTCTCGGCGACGATGCTGTTCACGATCCTGTGGCTGACGGTGGTCTACTTCCCGATCGCGCACATGGTGTGGGCGGGCGGCGGTCTGCTGTTCGAAATGGGCGCTCTGGACTTTGCCGGCGGCACCGTGGTGCACATCAACGCCGGTGTCTCGGGCCTCGTTCTCGCCTTCCTGCTGGGCAAGCGCAAGGGCTACCCGACCGAGCCGATGCCGCCGCACTCGCTGACGCTGACCATGGTCGGCACCGGCCTGCTGTGGGTTGGCTGGTTCGGCTTCAACGCCGGTTCGGAACTCGAAGCCGATGGCTTTGCCGGTCTCGCCATGATCAACACCTTCGTCGCCACCGCTGCCGGCGGCCTCGCATGGATGGTCATCGAGAAGCTGGCTGGCCACAAGGGTTCGGCACTGGGCCTGTGCTCGGGCATCATTGCCGGTCTCGTGGCCATCACCCCGGCGGCTGGCAACTCCGGCCCGTTCGGCGCGGTCCTGCTCGGCATCGTGTCGTCGCTGGTCTGCTACTTCGCGGTGGCCAAGCTCAAGCCTGCGCTCGGCTATGACGACAGCCTCGACGCTTTCGGCATCCACGGCATCGGCGGCATCGTCGGCGCCATCGGCACCGGCTTCGTGAACACCCTGTTTGCCGGGCCGGGCAATGGCGATGCCAGCTCGATGATGGCTCAGGTGATGATCCAGATCATCGCCGTGGTCGTGGCCATCGCATGGGCGGCGATCGGTACGCTGATCGTTGGCCTGATCGTGAAGTTCACGGTGGGTCTGCGGGTTTCGGAAGAGACCGAGGTCAACGGCCTCGACATCTCGGAACACGGCGAACGCGCCTACAACTGATCACAAGTTTGGCGGGGTCAGGCTCTTCCTCCTCTCCCCCTGATCCCGCCTCCCGACGTTCCTCCTGCGAACGAACACCTTGAAAGGGCCGGAGCTACCCGCTCCGGCCCCCTTTTTTTTGTGGGCCGTCCGTGCAAGAGGGGCTTGTCTGCAGGGCGGGCACTGTGCCGACCTTGCGGCAAAGCGGAGGAACCAGGCGATGAAAATGGTGATTGCGGTGATCAAGCCGCACAAGCTCGAACCGGTGCGCGAGGCGCTTGCCGCGATTGGCGTCGCCGGACTCACCGCCAACGAGGTCAAGGGCTTCGGTCGCCAGAAGGGCCAGACCGAGATCTATCGCGGGGCCGAGTATTCGGTGAACATGTTGCCCAAGGTGCGGCTGGAGATCGCCGTGACCGACGACCTTGCCCCGCGTGTCGTGGAAACGATCCGACTTGCCGCCAACACCGAGACCATCGGTGACGGCAAGATCTTCGTGCTCGATCTGGGCGACGCGGTCCGCATTCGCACTGGCGAGACGGGCGAGCACGCCCTCTGACGGCGTGCTGGCAGCGCCCTGCCAGCGGCCCGACAAACCGATTCGCAGCGGGCTGTTCCGGCAGCTCCGACAATTGCGCGAGGCCCGGCTCCGGGCCTGTCCTTTGCACCGTAGCGAACGGCGCGAAGCGGGCTCTGACAGCTATAAAACGCGCGTAACCCAGTCGTAATCTTAAAACATTCGCGTCACCGGGATTTCTAGGTTATACACAGCAAATGGAAGTGGCGGGGCATCGCCACCGCTTCCGGCCGGGGGTCTTCGTCCGAATTCCGCGGCATCGTTTCAGGACGGAAACTTAGGGTTTTTGGTTTAGATGGGTTACGACAGAGGACGTCGCGGACGGGGACGCGACAAGCGGGACAACATTGGCGGCGAAGGCTTCGATCCCTTCTTTGACGGTGGTGCACCCTCGGACGGCGGCTGGCGCGGTGGCGACAGCGGCAGTCGCGGAGGTTTCGGCGGTGGCGGCGATCGCTTCGGCGGCGGCAACCGGTTCGACGATGATCGTGGTTCGCGTGGCGGCGG
>NZ_QXFM01000016.1 GCF_003584015.1 Aurantiacibacter xanthus | reverse complement strand
CGCGCCGTGATCGGCTTCAACGAGGGCGGCTCGCACAAGGTCGTCGACATGCGCGAGTGCCACGTGCTGCGCCCCGAGCTGATGGCGGCGCGCGACACGCTCGCCGCCTACTTCGGCAAGCTGAAGGGCAAGTACGCCATCGGAGTGGAGCTGGCCTTGGTCGATCAGGGTGTCGACTGCCTGCTGTCGGGCTTCATGCCCGAGGGGCTCGAGCAGACCGAAGACCTGCTCGAGCTGTGCCGCCGGGCGGGCTTCGCGCGGCTGTCGCTCGATCAGGGCTACGGGCCGGAGGGGTTCTGGGAGCCCGAGCCGGTCACGATCACGCTGTCGGGCACGCCGGTGGCCTGTCCGCCCGGTGCCTTCCTGCAAGCGACCGACGACGGCGAAGCGGCGCTGGTGAGCGCGGCGCAGGAGTGGCTGGCCGATTGCACCAGCGTGGCGGACCTGTTCAGTGGGCTCGGCACCTTCGCGCTGGCGCTGGGTGAGGGCCGCAAGGTGCTTGCCGCCGAGGCCGAGCGGGCAGCCCTGCTCGCGTGCCGCATGGCGGCGGCGAAGGCGGGCCTGCAGCTGGAGGCCGCGCACCGCGACCTGTTCCGCAACCCCTTGCGCGCGGAGGAGCTGCGCGCCTTCGATGGCATCGTGCTCGATCCGCCGCGTGCCGGAGCGCGCGCGCAGGTCGAGCAGATCGCGGCCTCGGGGGTGGAGCGGGTGGTCTACATCAGCTGCAACCCGTCAAGCTGGGCGCGCGACGGCGTGCTGCTGCGCGAGGCGGGCTACGAGCTGGCCGAGCTGCGCCCGGTGGGCCAGTTCCGCTGGTCAATCCACGTCGAGCTCGCGAGCCTGTTCGTCAAGCGCGGTGACTAGCTGGGCAAGCAGCCAGTCGGCGTCGGCGCTGGCAGAGAAGGCGTGGTCGGCCCCCTCGCGGCGCTGGAGGCGCGGGTCGGACTGGTCCCACACGG
>NZ_QXFM01000003.1 GCF_003584015.1 Aurantiacibacter xanthus | reverse complement strand
CGCGTCTTTCGGAGCGAACCGCCGGGCCAGCCTGGCGGCCTGCTTGCCGATCTTCATCACCGCCTGATCGAGCGCGCCTGCTCCCGCGCGGTGCTGCCACCACAAGAGCAGCGCCACCACCAGCAGCCAGCCGGCCAGCACCAGCAGCGCCAGTGCCGCCGGGTCCGTGCCGCTGGCCGTTTCCACCAGTGTGATCGACTTGAGGAACGACACCAGCAGCGCCAGCCCCGCGATCAGGCCAATCGGGCTCGACGAGCGCATCGGCGGCCGCGCCAGGGCATAGGCCAGCGCCGGGCTCGCCAGCGCCAGCGCCACCCACAGCAGCCGTCCATAGGCCACCGCGCGCGCGCCGGGGTCGTCGGCGAAGATCAGCTGGTCGATCGGTATTTTCTTGTAGTTCTGCGGCTCGGCAGGGGGCGTGGTGGTGACGCCATCGGCGGTGAGATAAAAGGTCATGGCGCTGAACTTCAGCACCCCGTTATCCGCCCCGACGATGGTCTGGCCGTTGATGAGCGTGATCTTGCCTTCGCCCTCGCGCGACAGCGACAGCGTGCCGCTGGCCGCGTTGTAGACGTTCTCGCCATCGACGAAGATCAGGCCCGCCAGCATCCCCTTGTGCTTGTCCACGCTATCGAAATAGAGCGAGAAGCCCGAGCCCAGATCGGTGAATTCGCCGCTCGCAAGCCGGTAGCCGAATTCGCCGCGCTCCATCTTCTGGTAGATCTCGTCGAACCGCTTTTCGCCCGCCGGCAGCAGCCAGCCCTGATTGGCGAAGACGAACAGCGCGCCCAATGCGCTCAGCAGCAGCGGCATGCGCATCCAGCGCGCGGGCGCGGTGCCGGTGGCCTCGATCACCGCCAGTTCGCCGCGGGTGGAGAGCTTGCGGATGGCCATGGCCACCGCGAAATAGAGCCCCACCACCATGCCGATCCCGGCATATTCGGGCAGCAGGCCGAGGATCGTCTGGCCGAGGATATAGCCGCGCTCGCCCGAGAGCCGGGTGACCTCGACCAGCCGGGGGATGTTCTCCAGCACCATCAGCGACATCAGCACGCCGATCACCGCGCCAAGCGTGCCGAGGCTCAGCCCGAGCAGGTAACGGTCAAGCCGGCCGATCCGCACGATAGCGCCGCTCAGGCCGCCACGGATGCGCGGCGCGACTGCTGCTCGTACAGCGCAAACAGTTCGCGGAAGTGCACTTCCATGCTGCGCGGCACGGGCGCAGGCAGTTCGGGGCGGCTGCCTTCGGGCAGGGCGAGGATCGCGCGCACCGCATCGGCGGTGTCGGTCGGGCGGAAGCCATATTGCGGGTAATAGCGCACGAAGTCGCTCGCCCCGCCGCCTTCGGGGGCGACCACCGGAATACCGCTGGCATAGGCCTCGGCCGCGGCCATGCCGAAGGTCTCGGCCTCGCAGCCGTGCAGCAGCGCATCGGCGCTGGCGAGGATGGTGGCGAAGTGGGCGCGGTCGGTCACCGGACGCAGAAGGCGGATATGCGGGTTGCCGTCAATCGCCTTCATTACTTTCTTGTGGCTGCGCCCCTCGCCGAAGATCACCAGCCCGATCGGGCGGCTGTGCCCGGCGATGGTGGCCGCCTCGACCAGCATCGGAATGCGCTTCTCGGTCGCCAATCGCCCGGCGCAGACGAGCAGCGTCGCATCCTCACCCAGATCGCAGGTGGCCAGCAGGGTCGCGCGCAGAGCCTCGGAGCGGTGTTCGGGCGAGAACCGCCCCGGCTCGATCCCCATCGGCACCGTCACGCCCTTCGCCAGACCGGGGCCGTTGACGACGCCGCCCTTGGCGAGCCGATCCGTGAGGCTCGAATTGGCGGAGACCACGAGGTCGAACCGGTGGCCATGGCGGCGCAGGCGCTGCCAGAACCAGTCGAACGCCTTGTCGACCGAGGCGGGCTGCGCGATCCCTTCGAACCAGCGGTAGGCATGGGCCGCCAGCGGGTCCGAATGCATCACCAGCGAGCGCGGAACGGGCGGCGCATATTCGCCGACGAAATCGGCGCTCTTCCACGGCGAACTGGCCTCGATGAAATCGGGCTTCAGCTCGTCCAGAGCGGCGTGGACCACGTCCTTGTCGACGAAGGAATAGTACTTCTTGTCGAGCGGGAAGGGCGGCTGTTCGAGCGTGACGATCCGCGCCTGCGCGGAAATTTCGCGGGTGCCCGCTTCGGCGCCGGGGGCCAGCACGGTCACATTGTGGCCGAGCCGTTCGGCCATTTGCAGCTTCTGGTCCACATAGGTGCGAATGCCGCCCCCATGCGGAGTGTAGAAGCCGCAAACGTCGACGATATGCATGGCCTAGTTCAGCGGCTGCATGCCGCGCAGACCGCGCAGGTAGTTCATCGTGATCGAGATGCGCGTGCGCCCGCTGCCCGCCGTGGCCACGGTCTGGTGCCATTTCGGCTGGCTCATGCCGAGGCTCGGGTTGCTGGCAAAGCCGACCCCGTCGCGCTGCCAGTTGAAGCGGTGGTTCATGTCGCGATCGTGCAGCAGCACCACCGAGTAGCGCCCCGGTCCGGGCACGCGAATGCACAATTCGGGCGTGGCGCCGGCAGGCACGGGCACTTCCACCCTTCGGAAGGTCTTGCCGGCATTGAGCAGGATGTTGTCGTCCTGCAGATAGTCTTCCTCGTTGGCGGGATAGACTTCGAGCTTCAGATTGCCCGTCCGGTCCTTCAGCCCGACCACCGAAACGATGAAGGCAGGGCCTTGCTCGTTCGCACGGCAGCGTCCCTCGGCCTTGCCCAGATCGGGGCCGGTTTGCAGCGCTCCCTGCGCGAGCAACGGCAGGATGGCGAGGCTAGTCAATAGCGTCATTGCGTGTCACTCCTTTCAGCAAGTCGTAGAGTGCGAGTCCTGAACCGACGATGAGGTTGGTTGCAAGGATGAGTCCAGCCATCATCGCCAGAAGTTCGTCGATCTGCAGCTCCGGCCCCACCGTCAGCGCGGCGACACCGGCGAACACGATATCCTTGTTGGGCACGAACGGCAGGCGGCTGATCAGCAGGCGGATCGCCGCCAGCAGCAGCCAGTAGCCGATCGGCGTATCGGGCAGCACGAAGGCCCACAGCAGGCCCGAGATCGAGGTTGTCGCCACGATGCGCGCCATGTGCACCCAGAACACCATGTTCAGCTCGCTGCGGGTGAGCGAGAACAGCGACTTGCGCCACAGCATGACAATCAGCGAGGTGCCGACCACGAAGGCGAGCGACCAGGCGACGGTGTCGGAATGGGTGCCGAGGTCGAGCATGCCGATGAACGGTGCGGCCATGGCCATCAGCACCAGCGTCATCAGGTTGCCCGACATGGCCGAGAGCACGGCCACGTCCTTCACCGCGCCGAACGGGGCGGTGGTGATCTGGCTGTTCTTGCGCGCCCAGGCGTAGAACCAGGCCTCGCCGAGGTAACCCAGCAGCAGTTCGTTGTAGATCAGCTTGCGCGTCAGCGCGCCGAGCGCCGAGATTCCCACGCCCCACAGGCGGCGGAAAATGAAGTATTCGGACAGCGGCCCGGCCATGAAGCCGAGCGCGAACAGCAGCCAGAACGCCGGCGATACCGGCAGCATGGCGATGATCGCGCGCGGATCGATCTCGCGCAGCGAATAGAGCGAGGCGGCGATGACCAGCAGCGACAGCACAAGGCTGATCGCCTTGGTCCAGCTGAACGGCTTTTTCTGATCCTGCGGTTGCAGGGCAATAACATCTCCGCCCACCGGAGCTAGGATCGGCTGTGGCATTGCTTGGCCTTCGTTCGGTTGGTCACTCTCGGGCCGCTGCCGTTCGGGCCGATCCTTGGACGGGCTGTGCAGATCGGTCACGCAGCAGCCCTCCGTATGGCGCGGGCCTGTAGCTCAACTTGCGCTTTTTCGCAAGCGACAGGCCCAGCAGTGGCGGGGCCATTGCGGGTGCGCGGATGAACCGTGTGTGACTGGCCTGTGCGATGGGTCATGATCGGGTCAGCCGAGCAGTTCGGCATAGCGGCCCGCGCGGCGGCGGCCTGCGAAGGAGGCCAGCGTCGCCTCGATGCTGGCGAGGATCGAACTTTTGGTGGTGTCGCCGGGATGCACGGCCAGGCGCACCACGTCGAGCGGGTGCAGCGCCACGCGCGCCAGCGCGGCAAAGGCCAGCGAGGAGGCGGTGCGCATGGTCGAGCGGCTGGCCCAGGTGATGACCGGGCCGCGCGCCAGCTGCCGGTTGCTGCCCGGTTGCCACACGCGCATATGGTCTTCGGCCATGGCAAAGCCGCAGTCGGCCAGCGCGGCATGGGCGCCCTCGCCATAGAGCCAGGCCGGGGCGATGAAACCCGCCGCCGCGCGGCCGGTAATATCCTCGATCAGCGCGCGCCCGTCGCGCATCCGGCGCGCGGCCTCGTCCCGGCTCAAGCCGAGGAACTCGCCTTCGCCCGCGGTCATATGTTTGGCCTTGAAGCTCGCCAGCCCCTCGTGCTGCGACTGGTCGCGATGATACCAGCCGTGGACGAACATCTCGACGCCGCTGTCGGCCCAGTCGCGCAGCCGGGTGGCAAAGGCGCTGCCGGGGGTGAGGCGATGAGCGCCGTGGTGTTCGGGCACGACCAGCATGGCGAAGCGCGCGCTGCCGAGCTGCTTTTCGATCAGCGTGGCGAGCTGGTCCACCTGCCGCTCCGAACCCGGACCGACATCGTGAATCGAGGCCAGCAAAAGCTTGCGCTCAGGCTTCACCGGGGGGCTCCCGTCAGCCGCAGGGGTTGGTGCATCGAGCGCATGGTCGCGACCATATAGGTAGCCATTTGCAATTCGTCACGGTTTGAACCGTCCGCCGCGAATATGGGTGAAGCGCGCGCCATCGTGTTCGTACCAGGCGATGGTCTCGACCACGCGGGTGTCGCCCGCCTTGGTGGGCCAGATCTCGAAGTCGGGCCAGTCGACACGGGTTTTGAAGGTGGTGCGGCAATACATCGCCAAATTGTTCGGCCCCACCAGCACGCCGAGCGGCACGACCTCCTCGTCGATATGCGCGGCCACCTCCCGGTAGAAATCGAGAATTGCCTCGCGCCCGACGATGCGCTTCATCGAACCCAGCTCGAACACCACGTCTTCGGCATAGAACTGGCCGAAGCCCTCGAAGTCGTTGGCGTTGAACGCGCCGATGTAGCGCAGGAAATCGGCCTCGGTCATGGCTATTCCTCTCCTTTGGCTGGCCCCACCGGCATGTTGTCTATGAGGCGTGTGCCGCCGATCCGTGCGGCGACCAGCAGCCGGGCCGGACCTTGCGGGGTCTCGGCCAGCGGCGCAAGGCTGGTTGCGTCGGCCAGTGTTACATAGTCGACAGGGCCAAAGCCCGCCTCGGCCAGCGCCGCGCGCAGCCGCATCAGCGCGCCGGCCACGTTGTCGCCGGCTTCGATGTCCTCGATGGCGGCGCGCATCGCGCGGGGCAGGGTGACGGCAGCGGCGCGCTGTTCGGGCGAGAGATAGGCGTTGCGGCTGCTCATCGCGAGCCCGTCAGCCTCGCGCACGGTGGGCACGCCGTGGATGTTGCTCACCTGCGGCAGCACCAGATCGAGATCGCGCGCCATGGTGCGGATCACGGCGAGCTGCTGCCAGTCCTTCTCGCCGAACAGCGCGTGGTCGGGGCGGACCTGATTGAACAGCTTGCACACCACCGTCGCCACGCCGTCGAAATGGCCGGGGCGGCTGGCCCCGCACAGCCCTTCGCTCACGCCGGAGACCGAAATGCTGGTGGCAAAGCCGGTCGGATACATCGCCTCCACCGTCGGGGCCCAGAGCAGCGCCACGCCCTCGGCCTCCAGCAGCGCGGCATCCTCGGCCAGACGACGCGGGTAGGCATCGAGATCCTCGTTGGGGCCGAACTGGGTCGGGTTGACGAAGATCGAGGCGACCACATGGTCGGCGTGGCGGCGGGCCTCGCGCATCAGTGTGAGGTGGCCCTCGTGCAGCGCGCCCATGGTGGGAACGAGGGCAATCGTGCCACTTTTGCGCAGGTCATCCACAGCCAAACGAAGCTCAACCAGTGTGCTGACGGTTTGCATGATCCATGGCCTCAGATACAAGTAAGAGGCTGGGCCTAGCCGCCCGCAGCGATTTGAGAAAGGCCATCGTGAGCGCACCCCACCGTATCGTCTTCGCCAACGAAAAGGGCGGCACCGGCAAATCGACCACTGCCGTGCACGTGGCCGTGGCGCTGGCCTATCGCGGAGCCAGGGTTGCCGCGCTCGATCTCGATGTGCGCCAGCGCACCTTCTACCGCTATTGCGAGAACCGCGCCGCCACGCAGGCGCGCCGCGGTGTCGCGCTGCCGGGGCCGAAGTTCGACACCTGCCACGGCAGCACGGTCGAGGAGCTGGAGGCCGAAGCGCAGGCCATCGGCGAGGGGATGGACTTCCTGATCTTCGACACGCCCGGGCGCGACGATCCTTTCGCCCGCCACGCCGCCACCCAAGCCGATACGCTGGTCACGCCGATGAACGACAGCTTCGTCGACTTCGACCTGATCGGCCAGGTCGATGCGGAAAACTTCAAGGTCAGCCGCCTGAGCTTCTACGCCGAGGCGATCTGGGAAGCGCGCATCAAGCGCAGCCGCGCCACCATCGAGCAGCAGCGGCGCGAGATGGACTGGGTGCTGGTGCGCAACCGCACCGGCTTTACCGACGCGCGCAACCAGCGCCGCATCGAGCAGGCGCTGACCGAGCTTTCCAAGCGCGTGGGTTTTCGCGCGGTGCAGGGCCTGTCCGAACGCGTGGTCTATCGCGAGCTGTTCCCCTCGGGGCTGACTTTGCTCGACAAGGGGCATCTGGGCGATCTCGGCACCAGCCATCTGGTCGCGCGGCAGGAACTGCGCAGCCTGCTGGCCAACCTCAACCTGCCGATTCCCCATGCCGAGGGCGACAACACCATCGCCCCGCCCGTGACCGAAGCCGCCTGATCGCATGTCGCGCCTGCTGCTCCTCGCGGCCATAGGCATTATCGCCTATCGCTGGATCACCGGGCGCTGGCCGTGGCAGAAACGCATTTCGACCCGCGCGCAAGCCGTGTTCAATGCAAGAAAATTGCTTGGCGTGGGTGCAAATGCAAGTAAATCGGACATAATTGTCGCGCATAAGCGGCTCGTCGCCATGGTCCATCCGGATCGTGGCGGCACGAGCGGGCAGGTGCACGAGGCCAATGACGCGCGTGACCTGCTGTTCGAAGAACTGCCAGGCGATAGCGACCCAAGCTGAAGGAAACCCTTGATGACGTACACGTTCGATTCCACCGTTCTTCGAGAATACGACATTCGCGGCATCATCGGAGAGACCCTCGGTGCGGACGATGCGCGGGCGATCGGCAAGGGTTTTGGCACGCTGATCCGGCGCGCGGGCGGCTCGATGGTGGCGGTCGGCTACGATGGCCGCGTCAGCTCGCCGATGCTTGAGCATGCGCTGGTCGAAGGTCTCACCAGCACCGGCGTGAACGTGCGCAAGGTCGGCATGGGGCCGACGCCGATGCTCTACTATGCCGAAGCCTCAGCCGAAGACGTGGATGGCGGCATTCAGATAACCGGCAGCCATAACCCCGCCAATTACAATGGCTTCAAGATGGTATTTCAGGGTCGCCCGTTTTTCGGGGCGGACATCCTGAAGCTGGGCGAGATGGCTGAAGCGGGCGACTGGGACGTGGGCGTCGGCGAGGTCGAAACGCTTGATGTTCTCGACGACTACATCGCCCGGATGCTGACCGCGCTCGACGGGATCGAGGAGGGTGCGCTTTCCTCGCTCCGTGTCGGCTGGGACGCGGGCAACGGTGCCGCCGGCCCCGCGCTCGAAAAGCTCGCCGCGCGTCTGCCGGGTGAACACCACCTGCTTTATACCGATGTCGACGGGAATTTTCCGAACCATCATCCTGACCCCACTGTCGAGGCCAATCTTGAGGATCTGCGCCAGCTTGTCGCGGAGAAGAACCTCGATTTCGGAATTGCTTTCGACGGCGACGGCGACCGCATCGGCGCGATCGACGGCGAGGGCCGGGTGATCTGGGGCGACCAGCTGTTGATGATCTATGCCGAGGATCTGCTGAAAGAGCGCGCCGGGGCTACGATTATCGCCGATGTGAAGGCCAGCCGCGCGCTGTTCGACAGCGTTTCGGCCAACGGCGGCAAGCCGCTGATGTGGAAGACCGGGCACTCGCTGATCAAGTCCAAAATGAAGGAAACGGGCTCGCCGCTGGCCGGTGAGATGAGCGGCCACGTGTTCTTCGCCGATACCTATTACGGGTTCGACGATGCGCTCTATGCGGGCATCCGCCTGATCGCCGCCTCGGCGCGGCTGGGCAAGTCGGTCACCGAGCTGCGCGGCGCCATGCCCGATATGCTCAACACGCCGGAAATGCGCTTCCAGGTCGATGAAAGCCGCAAGTTCGCCGCCATCGACGAAGTGAAGGAACGGCTTGCGGCTGCCACGGGCGTTGAGGTCAATGCCACCGACGGCGTGCGCGTGAACACCGCTGACGGCTGGTGGCTGCTGCGCGCCTCGAACACGCAGGACGTGCTGGTCGCCCGCGCCGAAAGCGATACGCCCGAGGGCCTCGACCGCCTGATGGCGCAGATCGACGAGCAACTCGCGGCCTCGGGCCTCGAACGCGGCCCGCAGGCCGGGCACTGAGGGCTGGGACTATGAAGCGCTTTTCCCTGCTTGTGGCGGCGCTTGCCGCCGCCGCCATGCCCGCACCAGCGTTCGCGCAAGCTGACAGCGCTGATGTTGATGCGGAGACGATGGAACTGATCGGGGCAATTTTCCAGCCCCCGCCGCTTACCCAGGCGGAGGAAGCGCGTCTGCCTGCCGCCACCGCGTTGATCGACAAGATCGTGCCCAACGGTACGATGGGTGAGATGATGGGCGGCATGTTCGAGGGGTTCCTCCGGCCGATGATGTCCATGGGCGAGGGGGAGCAAATGCCGCCGCTGGCCGATCTGCTGGGCGTTACCAGCGAGCAGTTGGCGAGCGTTAACTCTGAGACAGCAGCCCGTGCCGTGGCCATTCTCGATCCCGAATGGGAGCTTCGGCGGGAGCGTGAGATCGACGCCGTCCCTCGCGCGATGAGCGCCATGATGACGGCGCTGGAGCCGACGCTCAAGGCCGCCTTGGCGGAGGTCTATGCGGTGTCTTTCGACACAGAGCAACTGACCGACATCGACGCGTTCTTCTCGACCGAGAGCGGCGCGATCTATGCTCGCAAGAGCTTCACCATGGCCTCCGATCCGCGCTATCTTGGCGCGATGATGCAGGCCATGCCGCAAATCCTTGGCGGGATGGCCGATATGGAGGCCGTACTGACAGCTGCCACCGCCGATCTGGCCACGCCGCGCAGCTGGGAAGAGCTCGAACCTGCCGAGCAGGACAAGCTGCTCGGTGTGCTGGGCATGAGCCGCGAAGAGCTCGAGGCGAACATGAGCAGCGTCGATGCCGAGGAAGTGCACGATCATTGAGGAGGATTAGGGCGGGCAGCCCTTTCGCCGGATCGGCGCAGGCTCCATCTTGGCGGCATGACCTTCGCCGCCCTTGCGCCTCAAAGCCCTGATCCGATTGCCAGTCAGGGCCAGCGTATCGCCGGTGGCGGGTCGGGGCATTCGCGCTTTCCTACAGCCGATACCCTGTGCTGTGATGCGCGTATGAACGCGCGTTCCGCACTCCCCTTTGCTCTTCGCCGTGTACGGTGCAGGGCGAGTTTTGGCCCGCAGGTTTTTCCGCTCAGGACAGTGTCACAGCTGTCACACCTTGCCCGCTCGGGGAGCCCCGCATGACGCCCGCGGCCATCCCGCCTGAGATCGCAGACTGGTTCGCGGGCCGGGGCTGGCGGGTGCGTCGCCATCAGGCCGAGATGCTCGCAGCTGCCGACAGCGGCAAGCACGCGATGCTGGTGGCCGACACCGGCGCGGGCAAGACGCTCGCCGGGTTCCTGCCCACGCTCGCCGCCTTCTGTCCCTCGCGGCTCGATGGCGCAAAGCCGCCCGAGGGGCTGCACACGCTCTACGTCTCGCCCTTGAAGGCGCTGGCGCATGACGTGCAGCGCAACCTCATCACCCCGGTTGAAGAGATGGGGCTCGACCTGCGCATCGAGACCCGCAGCGGCGATACCCCGTCCGACCGCAAGAAGCGCCAGCGCGCCCGCCCGCCGCATGTGCTGCTGACCACGCCCGAGAGCCTGAGCCTGCTGCTCAGCTACCCCGACAGCCTCACGCTGTTCGCAGACCTCAAGCGGGTGGTGATCGACGAGATCCACGCCTTTGCCACCCAGAAGCGCGGGGACCTGCTGGCGCTGGCGCTCTCGCGCTTGCAGGCGATTGCGCCCGAGATGCAGCGGGTGGGCCTCTCGGCCACGGTGGCCGACCCGGGGGGCTATCGCGGCTGGCTCGCGCCCCAAAGCGATCTGGGGGGCGACCTCGATAGCGTGGCCATGGTCGAGGGCGAGGAGGGCGCTGCGCCCGAGCTGGAGATCCTGCTCCCCGATGGCGAGCGGGTGCCGTGGGGCGGTCATGCCGCGACCTGGGCGATCCCGCAGCTCTACAAGCGGATTGCCGCAAACCGCACCACGCTGGTCTTCACCAACACCCGCTTCCTCGCCGAGTACCTGTTCCAGCACCTGTGGGACGCCAACGAGGACAACCTGCCGATCGGCATCCACCACGGTTCGCTGTCGAAGGAGGCGCGGCGCAAGGTCGAGGGGGCGATGGCGCGCGGCGAACTGCGCGCGCTGGTCTGCACTGCCAGCCTCGATCTGGGGGTCGACTGGGGCGATGTCGATCTGGTGGTGCAGATGGGCGCGCCCAAGGGCTCGTCGCGGCTGTTGCAGCGGATCGGGCGGGCGAACCACCGGCTCGACCAGCCGAGCCGCGCGCTGCTGGTGCCGGGCAACCGGTTCGAGTTCCTCGAAGCCATGGCGGCACTCGATGCGGTGCGCGAAGGCCAGCGCGACGGCGAGGACTTCAGGCCCGGCGCGCTCGACGTACTGGCGCAGCACGTGATGGCCTGCGCCTGCGCAGGGCCGTTCGACGAGGCGGCGCTGCTGGCCGAGGTGCGCTCCTCGCTGCCCTATGCGGGGATCGATGCCGAGGCCTTCCGCCGGGTGCTCGAGTTCGTGGCCACCGGCGGCTATGCGCTCAAGGCCTATGACCGCTTCCGCCGGATCGTGCGCGAGCGGGACGGGACCTGGCGGCTCACCCATCCCGATCAGGCGCAACGGCACCGGCTCAACGCGGGGATCATCGTCGATTCGGAGATGCTCGATGTGCGCTTCCGCAACGGGCGCTCGCTCGGCAAGGTGGAGGAGCGCTTTGCCGCCTCGCTGCGGGTGGGCGACACCTTCCGCTTTGCCGGGGTCACGGTCGAGGTCGAGAGCCTGCGCGACATGGAGCTGGTGGTGCGCGCCAGCAGCAAGGGAGCCATGATCCCGAGCTATGGCGGCCTGCGCCTGCCGCTCACCACCCATCTGGCGGGCCGCGTGCGCGAACTGCTGACCGACCGCGCCGGTTGGGGGCGCTTCCCCGACGATGTGCGCGAATGGCTCGAGGTGCAGGACTGGCGCAGCCAGCTGCCGGGGCCTGACAACCTGCTGGTCGAGACCTTCCCGCACGAGGGGCAGCACTATGCGGTCTACTACACGTTCGCCGGGTGGAACGCGAACCAGTCGCTGGGGATGCTGATCACCGCGCGGATGGAGGCGCGCGGGCTGATGCCGGGCGGCTTCGTGGCGAACGACTACTCGCTGGCGGTCTGGGGCCTGAAGCGGGTCGATGATCCGGCACCGCTGCTCTCGCCCGACATCCTCGCCGAGGAGTTCAGCGACTGGGTCACCCAGTCGCACCTGTTGCGCCGCGCCTTCCGCGAGGTGGCGGTCATCGGCGGTCTGGTCGAGCGCCAGCAGCCGGGCAAGCGCAAGAGCGGGCGGCAGGTCACCTTCTCGACCGACCTCATCTACGACGTGCTGCGCAAGCACGAGCCCGACCACGTGCTGATCGAGGCGGCCTGGGCCGATGCGCGCGCGAAGATGACCGACGTGGCGCGCCTCGCCGAAGTGCTCGATACGGCGGCTGCGCGGCTGGAGCATGTGGTGCTCGAACGGGTCAGTCCGCTGGCGGTGCCGGTGATGGTGATGATCGGGCGTGAGGCCGTGCCACAGGGCGCGCAGGACGACGAGCTGCTGCTTGAGGCCGAAAGCCTGGAGGGCGCGGCGATGCGGGTGGAGCCGCTCGGATAGTCCGGGGCGGCCCGCAGGCTATTGTGCGGCGAAGCTGCGATAGCGCTCGTTGCCGACAAAGCCGAGCTTGGTCACGCCCGCCTGCCGGATCAGGTTCAGCACCCGCGCGGACTGGGCATAGGACGCATTGCCATCGGGTTCGTACTGCAACTGCGGTTCGACCGGCATCGCTCGGGTCTGGCGCAGAAGGTCGCGCAAGGTCGCTTCGCTCACGGCCTGTTCGTTCCAGCGGATCGCACCGTTGGGCTCTATCGTGACCTTGTTCTTCACGTCGTCGATGGCGGGACAGTCGGCACAGGCACGCGGAAGGTCGACCGTCAGGCTGTGCGAGGCGACCGGGATCGTGATGACGAACATCACCAGCAGCACCAACAGAACATCGATAAGCGGGGTGGTGTTGAGTTCGTCCAGCGGACGGTCGGCACGGGCAATTGCAAAGGCCATGACGCTCTCCCAAGCTATGTTAGAACATTACATCACGAGTTCCTCGCCGTGTCAATGCAGGCCGCGGACAACAAAAAAGGGGCCGCCGACGCAGCCCCTTTTCGATGTCATTTTCGCTTGTGCAACGAGGGCGCTCAGCCCTTGCTGAACTGGCGATACTTCTCGTTGCCGACGAAGCCGAACTTGGTCACGCCGCTGGCCTTGATGATGTTCAGCACCTTGGCCGACAGATCGTAGCTGGCGTTGGCTTCCGGCTCGAACTGCAGTTCGGGCTCGACCGAGAAGCGCAGCGTCTCTTCCAGATTGCGAACCAGTTCGCCCTGGTTGATCGGCGTGGCGTTCCAGAGGATTTCGCCGTTCGGGGTCAGCACGATCTTGTTCTTGATCGGATCGATCTGGTTCGGCGGCGGCGGTGTGTCGCTTGCAACCGGAAGGTCGATATTCACCGCGTGCGTTGCCACGGGGATGGTGATGATGAACATGATGAGGAGCACGAGCAGGACGTCGATCAACGGCGTCATGTTCATGTCCATCATCGGGGCGCCATCATCCTTGCCACCTGACATTGCCATAGGTTGTTACTCCTGATTCCTGGCCGTGCCGATCAACCGTTGGGGTCGACCGGGTTGGAGATGAAGCCCACGGTCGGATAACCGGCCGCCTGGACGTTGAAGATGGTGCCGGCCACGCAGCGCCACGGAGCGTTCTTGTCGCCGCGGATGTGCACCTGCGGGATCATTTCCGGGTTGGCCATGATCGCCTCGACGCCGCCAGCCTTCTGCACGATGCTGTCAAGACGCGAGAACGCCTTGTCGTACAGCTCGCTCGAATCGACCAGCGTGGTGTTGTTGAAGAACACGCGGCAATCGCCGTTACGATCGGCACCGGCATAGGAAGTGCGCAGCGTGCTGGGGGTACGGCCCGCAGCATCGGTGGTGGTGACCGTGATCAGCAGGTTCTCCACCTTGTTCTCCGATTCGCGCGACACGAAAATCGGAACCTCAAGCTTCTCGACCGTCTGGATGGCCACGGGAACGGCGATCAGGAAGATGATGAGCAGCACCAGCATCACGTCCACCAGAGGCGTGGTGTTGATGTCTGCCATCGGTTTATCGACGCCACCGCCTGTCGAAATAGCCATATGACTTGTCCTATCTCAGAATTGGGACGGAGGCGGCGGGCTGGTGCGGTTCACGCAAGGCCCGCCGCCGACTTTCCGCTTTTGGCTATCAGGCCTTCTTCGGCGGCACGCCACCGGTGGTGGTGGCGGGCTTGGCAGCGGCAGCAGCCGGCTTGGCGGCAGCCACGGTCACGGCCGGCTTCACGGCACCGTTCGAGGTGATGTAGGCCTGCAGGTCGGTCGAGAAGGCGCTCATCAGTTCGCCGATCTTCTTGTTGCGGGCCTGCAGCCAGTTGTAGGCGAACACGGCCGGCACGGCGACGAGCAGACCGATCGCGGTCATGATCAGCGCTTCACCGACGGGACCGGCGACCTTGTCGATCGAGGCCGAGCCGCTCATGCCGATGTTGATCAGCGCGCGGTAGATACCGATAACCGTACCGAGCAGACCAACGAACGGAGCGGTCGCGCCGACGGTGGCGAGGAACGACAGGCCGCCGTTCAGCTTCGAGGTGATCGAGTCTTCCGAACGGCCCAGCGAACCGTGCAGCCAGTCGTGGGCTTCGAGGCTATTGGGCATCTTGTCGTGCTCGGCCTGGGCCTTGAGGCTGTCGTCGACCAGCTGACGCCATGCGCTGTTCTTCTCGAGCTTGCCGGCACCCTCGCTCAGGGTGTTGGCACGCCAGAAGCCCTGACGGACCGCCTTGTACTGGTTGAGGATCTTCTTCTGCTCCATGAACTTGGTGATCAGGATGTAGAAGGAGCCAACCGACATGATGATCATGATGGTCAGGATCGCCCAGGCGACGGGGCCGCCTTCTTCGAGGGCCTGCACGAAGCCGAATTCGGTGGCGGGCGCTGCGGCATCACCGGCGGCGGCAAGAATGTTAATAAGCATGCGGATCAGTCCTCTTCGTAAGAGATTAGGTTTGTATCTGGTGAGTTAGCTCAGGCGGTAGACGATCGTCAGCGTATCGCTACCGGAGATGGGGTTGCCGGCCGCATCGAGGGCGGGTTCGTAGCGCGCATAACGCTCCATGCCCTCACATGCTGCCTGGTCGAGCACATCTTCGCCGCTCGACGACGTCACGCGGCAGGACGACACGCGCCCCTCGGCATTGATCGTCACCGAAACACCCACGTTGCCTTCGATTTCGCGACGGATGGCGCGCGAAGGATAGGCTTCCTGAATGCGAGCAGCCCAGCGGTTGAAACCGTCACGCTGGGCAGCGCGGGCCTGCGACGGCGCCGGAGGCGCT